>CCNC01000064.1 GCA_000824845.1 Mesorhizobium sp. ORS 3359
ATCTGGCGGCACGGTCGATCCGGCGGCGGCCGCGGCAGCGGCGGGCGGACTTGGCAGCGCGCTCAACGTGCAGAACATCGTCGGCGGCGCCGGCGGCGGCGCGATCCTGACCGCCATCATCGGCGCGGTCATGGGTGCGATGAAGAAGTAAGGCCTGCCGCTTCAGGCTTTCAAATGGGCGGCTTCGGCCGCCCATTTTCGTTGCCGGGATATTTATGCCGGCCGGCAGTGGACGGCGTTTGCCGCCCTGTCTACATCAGGGCGACAACCGGAGCGGTTCGGGCTTTTCCTGGAATTGCTCGAGAAAGGAAAGCCATGGGTCAGCTCAATGCCGGCATCGTGCCGGTCACGCCATTCCAGCAGAACTGCACCATCCTGTTCGACATGGACGACAAGAACGGCGTCGTCGTCGATCCCGGCGGCGATATTGACCAGGTACTTAAGGCGCTGAAGGACAATGCCATCAAGGCTGGCGCGATCTGGATCACGCATGGCCATATCGACCATGCCGGCGGCGCGATGGAGTTGAAGGATGCGCTGGGCATCGACATTATCGGCCCGCACGAAGCCGACAAGCCGCTGCTTGCCAATCTCGAGAACCAGGCCAAGCGCTTCGGCCTGACCGATCCGGTGCGTAACTGCGTGCCGGACCGCTTCCTCACCGAAGGCGAGACGGTATCCTTCGGCAACCACGTTTTCGAAGTGCTGCATTGCCCGGGGCACGCGCCGGGCCATGTCGTCTACTACAACCGCGCGGCTAAATTCGCGCATGTCGGCGACGTGCTGTTCCGCGGCTCGATCGGCCGCACCGATCTGCCTGGCGGCGACCACGCCGCGCTGATCGCCTCGATCAAGGACAAGCTTCTGCCGCTTGGCGACGATATCGGTTTCATCTGCGGCCATGGGCCGGGCAGCCGTTTCGGCGACGAGCGGCGGACCAATCCCTTTCTCACCTGACCCCCCTCATGCAAAGAAAAAGCGCCGCTGGAGGCGGCGCTTTTCTGGGCAGGGAACGATGCTCCAAAGCTCCGGCTAGTTGGCGACGCAGAAATGCTGCTCGCCATCATTGCCGGTGAACGTGCCGGTACGCGAGTTGAAGGTGCGGTAGCGGTCCGAGCAATACTCATACCAGCCGCGGGTCCACGGCTCGGCATAGCGGTCGGCATAGACGACACGCGGCTGCTGCACATAGTAGCGGCGCACCGGCCGATCGACATAGTAGTCGTCACCATAGGCCGGTTCGTAATAGCGGGGTCCGGGGTTGCTGAGCGCGCTGCCGATCAGGGCGCCGGCGGCGAGGCCGACAACGCCGGCGGCAAGAGCGTCGCCGTTATGATGGCGATGATGGTGCCAACGCCAGTCGTCGGCATTGGCCGTCGAGAAGGTGGCCAGGGTGGTCGCGGCGATGCCAACGCCCAGGATGGCGGTCTTGAGAAAACGGTTCATCTTCGGTCTCCTTCGCGCCGGCCCGTGCATTTTTCAGGGGATGCGAGCCGGCTTTAGCAAAGGTTAATAGAAGACCGTGGCTGAACGGAGGCTGAACGGAAATCGGCGTAATCGATTTTTCGTGACCTGGCGATTTTCGAGGCCTGGCGGTTTCGAGGATTGAGCACAGCCCGATACCGGGCGGGAGCGGTCCCGCCTGAAAGCCTCCGTCGGATCCGTCGTGAGCCGGCTCAGCCGATCGACAGATTGACGGCCTTCGGACCCTTGCCGCGCTTGTCCGGCTCGGTGTCGAATGTGACTTTCTGCCCATCCTCAAGACCGGGAAGGCCCGACGCCTGCACGGCCGAGATGTGGACGAAGACATCCTTTGCGCCATCGTCGGGCGTGATGAAGCCGAAGCCCTTGGCATGGTTGAAGAATTTGACGGTGCCGGTCTGCGGCATGGGAAACTCCTTTGATCCCATCAAGTCAAGTCTCGGGCCGGCAAATTGCCCGAGAGGAAATTTGTCCTTTATTTTAGCGTCATCGGCAAGAGAAAGTTTTCGCCTGCCGATCCAAGCATTTGCGCGCGAAAAAGGCGCGACGGTTCGGTCGCGCCTTCGCAATTTCGAGCCTGTCCAAAAGCCCGTTCAGGATCCTGCCGCATCATTGCATCCGCAAGGACAGGCGATTGCGCCGATCAGGCGGCGCGCAGGTTGACCGCCTTCGGGCCTTTGCCCATGCGGTCCGGCTCGACGTCGAAGGTGACCTTCTGGCCGTCGACCAGCGTGCGCAGGCCGGATGCCTCGATCGCGGAAATGTGGACGAACACGTCCTTGGCGCCGCCATCCGGCGTGATGAAGCCGAAGCCTTTGGTGGCGTTGAAGAACTTTACGGTACCGGTCTGGGCCATTGGGGAAACTCCTTCACCCGTGTCAGTCTTGTGGTTTGCCCGCTGCCTCGCGCCTTGGGCAAATCCCGGTGGTTGCTTCGGCGGTCATGCATTCGCGCATGGTCAAACCCCCCGCCGAAAAACGGGGCTGTCAGAGATTCACACTTATCGGGGAAAGGTCGTCCAAAACGTTCCGCTCTCCGGGTCGCAAATGCCCGAACGGGGAAATTTATTACACGGAAACGTGATGGTTGCAAGACGACGGTCGCGGGCGGCCCGCGGCGCGTCCAACGCTGGGCCTCGATAGACCCCGTGCCCGCACGGGTCATCGGCCAGAGAGGGGCCAAGCATGGGCCAGATCGAGGCTGTCGGCCAGGGCTTTGCGGCGCCACAAACGGTGGTTGCGTTTGCCGCGTGGAATGCGAGGATATCGCGAGTTGGCATGGGGCTGCCGGACGGAGGAGGACACATGCGCTTGCCGGCGATTTGTCGACAGGGCCCGGTCATTTTCATTCTGGCGGCGCTGCTGGCGGCCTGTACGGTGGTCGTCGACGATGGGCCCCGGCCGCACCCGCCCAGGCCGCATCCGCAGCTCTGCACCATGCAATACCAACCGGTCTGCGCCCGGCGCGGCGGCGATCGCCAGACCTTCGCCAATGCCTGCCTGGCCGAACGGGAAGGGTACCGCATCGAGCGTGACGGTCCTTGCCGCGACGGCGGTGGTGGGGGCGGCGAGCAGACATTCTGCACACGCGAATACGCCCCGGTCTGCGCCAGGCGCCATGGGCAAGTGCGCACCTTCCCTAACGCATGCGAGGCCCGCGCGGCGGATTACCGCGTCGTCGGCGACGGGCCGTGCTGAAAAGCAACGCGGTGTCCGGCTCAACATTCGGGTATGGACACCGCAATGCGCGTGGTGTTGCTTAGCCTTGAATCTCTTGCCCGCATGGCTTAGGTCCGGCGGACCAACAACACGGTAGGTTTCCCATTAACAGAGATCAAAGAAGAGCGGCGAATGCGGGCGGCAAGCCGGGAACGGCCAGCCCGCTCGATCCCTATGTGCAGCGGGCGCTGCAGCTGCACCAGGCCGGGCGCCGTCAGGAAGCCGAGGCGCTCTATCGGCAGGTCCTGGGGCAGCAGCCGAACCATGCCGCCGCCTTGCACTTCCTCGGACTGCTGCTGCACCAGACCGGCCGCAGCGAGGAGGGGCTCGAGCTCATCGAGCAGTCGGTGACGCTGCAGCCCAGGAATGCCGACTTCCTCAACAATATGGGCACCGTCATGCGCGACCTCGGCCGGGTCGCCGCCGCGGTCGATTTCTTTCGCGGCGCGGTGGACATCAAGCCGGACCAGCTGGCCGCGCGCGACAATCTCGGCTCGTCGCTGAAGCAGCTCGGCCAGTTCGACGCCGCCGAGGAGATCTTTCGCGGCACGATCGGCCGCAACCCGTTCCATGTCCGCGCGCGCATCGGGCTTGCGGAAACGCTGCAGGAGGCCGGACGGCTGGATGAGGCGATCAAGCTGTTCCGCGAGTCCTTGTCGATCCGGCCGAAGGACGCCGAGCTGCTCTACGGGCTGGGCGTGGCCATGATGGAGAAGGGCAAGCTCGACGAAGCCGCCGATCTTGCCCGACAGGCGGTGGCGGTTGTTCCCGGCATGGCCAAGGCTTGGCTGCTCTTGACCCAGGTCAAGCGTCAGACCGAACGCGACAAGGAGCTTGCCGGCATGGAGGCCGAGCATGCCAAGGCACCGCAGGGCAGCCTGGCGCGCATGCAGCTTTCCTTCGGTCTCGGCAAGGTCAATGACGACCTCAAGGACTATGGCCGCGCTTTCGACTATTTCGCCGAGGGCAATGCCATCCGCCGCCAGGGCATCGACTACGATCCGGTCCGCACGCGCGGCGAATTCGAGGCGATGAAGGCGGCCTTCGACACGGCCTTCTTCGAGAAGCACCGGATGAGCGATATTTCCGACGATACGCCGATCTTCGTCGTCGGCATGCCACGTTCCGGCACGACGCTGGTCGAGCAGATCATCGCCAGCCACCCGCAAGTCTATGGCGCCGGCGAGTTGAACATCCTGAAGACGGCCGTCGGCAAGCAGTTTCCGATGAGCATGCCGGGCGGATTTCCCGCCGGGATCGCCGATATGCCAGACAAGGCCTTCGCCGAAGCGGGCCAGGCGTATCTCGACATGCTGCATAGCCGCTATCCGGGCTACCGCCATGTCACCGACAAGATGCCGGGCAACTTCATGCTGGTCGGCTTCCTGCACATGATGCTGCCGAAGGCCAAGATCGTGCATTGCGCGCGCGACGCGGCGGCGACGTGCCTGTCGATCTTCAAGGTGCATTTCCGCGGCGACAGCCATCGCTACGGCTACGATCTCGGTGAGCTCGCGGATTTCCATAACCTCTATACCGACATCATGGCGCATTGGCACAAGGTGCTGCCGGGCGTCGTGCACGATGTGCGCTATGAGGATTTCGTCGCCGACCAGGAAGGGCAGACGCGAGCGCTGATGGCGTATCTCGGCCTGCCCTGGGACGACAAGGTTCTGTCCTTCCACGAGACGGACCGGCCGGTGCGCACCGCTTCCGCCGCGCAGGTGCGCCAGCCGATGTATCAGGGCTCGGTCGACCTGTGGAAGCGTTATGGGGATCGGCTGAAGCCGCTGCTGGACAAGCTGGGCTGATATTGAGGTGAGGCCGGCCTGCGAATAGCGGTTCCCTGCGCTTC
>CCNC01000065.1 GCA_000824845.1 Mesorhizobium sp. ORS 3359
CGCTCCGCTCCGGTTCTCGGCCTGGCCTCAATCTCAACCCAGCTTGGGGCCGAGTTCCTCAAAGCTCGATAAATGGCTGGAAGCCGCCGAAGATCATGCGCTTGCCGTCGAACGGCATGGCGGACCAGTCCATCTTGAGACGCTCATCGGCCATCACCTTGGCCATGACCGCGTCGCGGCTCTGTCTGGATTCGTAGACGACCCAGGCGAAGATGACGATCTCGTCGTCCTTCGCCTGCACGGCACGCGGGAACGAGGTCAGCTCGCCATAGGGCACGTCGTCGCCGATGCATTCGACATAGGAAAGCGCGCCGTGCTCCATCCATATCGGGCCCGCGGTGTTGGCCAGCTTCTTGTAGTCGTCGAGATTTGCCTTCGGCACGGCAATCACGAAACCGTCGACATAGGACATGTGAAACTCCTTGGTTGGCGCGTCTTTTCCTTCTCCCCT
>CCNC01000066.1 GCA_000824845.1 Mesorhizobium sp. ORS 3359
GACGGATGAGGGGTGCTCCAGCCTGGCGCCAAGCTACCCCTCACCCGGATTGCCAGCCGATTTGCGAACGGCAAATCGGGGCAATCCGACCTCTCCCACAGGGAGGACTTTGCACGGGAGGCG
>CCNC01000067.1 GCA_000824845.1 Mesorhizobium sp. ORS 3359
TATTACCGCATCGACAGCGACTTAAGCGTGCTCTTATGAATGCACTCAATTGACGGGTCAGATCACGTCGCTCACAGGCCTCGAATGTCGGCGCCGATGCAACGAGGCGGAACGGCGTCAGGTTTTGGAGAAGGCGTTTCGCCCGAGAGTTGTGCAACTCAGGTTGTGTAGGGGGCATACGGCGCAGGCGGAATGGAAAGCCGTGAACGGTCACGTCGTCCGAAAAAGACCCAAACGAGGGTGCACCACCACATGGCCTTACCTCTTTTTCAGGGCAATGCCTTGGCCAGCAATCGCCGGGACTCCCTCCCCCGCTTGTGCTTGGAGAATCTGTTCGAGCCGCTCGGCGACGGAGGGCAGCCAGCCCTCCGATCGTCTCGCGTACAGGTTGAACCCGAGGCACTTCACCTCGTTCGTAGCAGCCAGTTCGTCGGTCTCCGATTTCCATATGCGGTGGAAAAGGATGTAACGCTTGTTATCTGCGCCGATGAGCTGCGTCGTGACATGGATCGGAGTGCCCAAGACCAATTCGTTGATGTAGTGCACGTGGTTCTCGACGATCACGTACTCATGGCCTTGGCGAGACTCCATAGTTCCGTGCGGTCCGTTCATCCAGTTCCAGAAAGCCCAGTTCGCGTGATCGCCCAAGGTCAGGTAGTGCGCAACATTCACGTGTTCAAACGCGTCGATCCACTCTTCTCTGACCGTCGCGCGGAACAAGGTCAGCGGGGAGTCGATCTTCCCATCCCACGGCAGAGGGGCATCAAAAACTTCAGCCACTGTGAGCGTCCTTCCGTTGAGGCGTCCTTTTCCAATACAGCCATTCCCTCGGCAAGCACCGTCGCCCAAAGGTGACGCTCTCGATGAAGTCGGGCAAACTCGCCGAAACATAAAGGCGGCCAAGCGTTTGCTGAACCGGCTTCTGGAGATTCAAGGCGCCGCTTCGAAGCGCATCGCCACCAACACAAGTAAGTCCTGCCGTCGATAAAAATAATATACTCTTGTTTTGCCTGATGTACCAGTGGCTATTTGTTAAAGATTTATGGTATATGTGAAGCATCATGAACATAAATTGCAATAATTGAGAAAATTTTCGCCCACTGAACTTATAGTGCGACCATATGGAGATTGTCCCTTGGGCGTTCGAGATGAAATTCGTCCGGATTGCACTCTTCACCCATCCAGTCGATCCGCTCGACGTGTTCGGGTATGTTGATCTGGCTAGAAACGGCAGCAGCTCCTCATCTCCTTGATCCAGTACTCCATGTAGCCGCGGGCACAGTAGAGATCCTCGTGAAGCCCCCGTGCCGCGCAACGCTTTGGCTTGAGCGAGGTCACGACGAAGCGCGGATTGGCGCCCCGCGTCGTCCACTCGGTCTTGGCGACGATCCGCCGTCGGTGTGACCAGCTGTCTTTCGTCGACCACATGAAGTCGCGGAACACGCGCGCGGCCTGCTCGGTTTTCCTGGATGCCAGGCGAGCTTCCTTCTATCGGTTCGAGCCACCTCCTGTCGCGGTTGTCCTGGGCAACGAAAAAGGCCTCGTCGAGCGCGCTATACGGCATATAGGGGAAGCATTCTTCATCGCCCGCAAGTTCACCGATCTCGATGATCTGAATGCCCAGGCCGAACACTGGTGCCGCAACCAGCGCCGATCTCGGCCTGGTCCGCGTCTTCGACGGCGTAAAGATGATCGCCAGTCACCGTCGCAGCTATGATCGTGACCAGCAGATCGAGGACCCTCAGCACCTCAAGGCTCTCGTCGCAATCAAGCGCGAGGCGCGCCAGCATCGCGGCCTCAACAGCCTGGCGCGCGCCGTGCCGGCCTGCCAGACGCTGATGATCCGGGCCGCCGAGCGTGGCGCCAATATCGGTGCGATCACAACCGCGATGCTGAAACTGCTTGACCTGTACGGCGCGCAGGAACTGCAGGCCGCCGTCGAGGAAGCTTTGCATGCCGGCGCCTCCCATTCCAGGTCGGTTCGCGACGTACTGGAACGCCGCCGGGTCGCCCGTGGTGCTCCGCCGCCGGTCGAAACGAGCCTGCCCGAACATGTGCGGCGCAAGGATACGACGGTACGGCCGCATCGCCTCGACAGCTACGACCCAACTGGCCCTTGGAGGCAAAGATGATGAATAATCCCGATATCCTGTTCAACCGGGCCAAGGCGTTGCGTCTCAATGGCCTGATCACCCATTGGGACGAAATCGCTGGCGCGGACTGGCTGGCCGCCGTCCTTCAATGGGAAGAAGAGGAGCGCTCAGACCGGTCGATGCGGCGACGCATGCGTGCCGCCAGGCTCGGCCACTTCAAGCAACTGTCCGATTATGACTGGCACTGGCCTCGCCGCATCGACCGCGCCGCCGTCGAGGACCTGATGACCCTGTCCTTCATGAACGATGCCGCCAACATCGTCTTTATCGGCCCCAACGGCGTCGGGAAATCGACACTTGCTCGCAATGTCGCTCACCAGGCGCTCATCTGCGGTCACACCGTCCTCTTCCGAACCGCCAGCGAACCCTCAGGGCTCGGTGGTCTCCCCGGTGAGCGCCAATTTGATTCTGCACTATGCATTCGACCTTTGGATGCAAAGGACATTCCCTCATCTGTGTTTTGAAAGATACGCGGACGATGCGATTGTCCACTGCAGAACCGAACACGAAGCTCAGAACGTCATGGAGGCAATTCGAGGACGTCGTGCTGAATGCGGTCATGAACTCCATCAGGAGAAAACAAGGATCGTTTATTGCAAAGACAGCAATCGAAGGGAGGAACATGAACATGTCTCGTTGGACTTCCTCGGTTATACATTCCGGCCGCGCGAAGCCGGAGGTCGCAATGGCGAGCGGTTCACGAAATTTATGCTGGCTATCAGCAACAAGGCCGCCAAGGGAATCCGACAGACCATCCGCGGATGGCGGACGGTTCTGACTGGAAACGCCCAATGCAAGGACTTCGCTAATGCCGGGACAGGCGATCGAGGAGCGAGCAGCGATAGGAGCGCGTCCAGCCAACTTCCTGTTTGAGGACCGGAGCGGGTGATCACCTCCGGCATCGGGTGGCCGGCACCGTGTGACGCCCACATATCCCAATTTCATCCTAAATCGTAAATCGTCATTGCGGTTCCATAAATGAGAGCGCGAAAATTTACAATAAATAAATAAATATTAATTATTTTCCTACTTGGCGCTGGTGCATATCATGTGCATGTTATTTAGAGGCTACGGCACATTTATTCGAGTAAACGTGAGATTACTTGTTGGTTGAAGTCCCATGCCTGCTGTCGAAGCTGGAGGAGGCACCATGCGCATCGCTCGTATTCCTAATGCCAAACGTATCGGCTTCATTGGTACCGGCAGGATGGGGCGACCAATGATCGCCAAGCTGCTGGAGGCGGGCTATCGGGTGGAGGTCTACGATATCAAGTCCGAAGCCGCGAAAGAGGTGGTCGAAAAGGGGGCTCGCTGGCATGACGCACCACGCGATGCGGCCCGCGATTGCAAGATTGTCATTACCTGCTTGCCGCTGCCGCGCGACGTCTTTGACAGCATGACGGGCGAGCAAGGCGCTTTGGCTGGGATGCCCCCAGGCAGCGTATGGATCGACACCTCCACCACCGAGTACCACAATGCCATCGAGATCGCCCGTCGGGCAGCAGCAAATGGCGTGTATTCGCTGGAAGCACCCATAAGCAACTTGTCCCACATGGGGGTCGATTTGGCCAATGTTAGCTTCTTCGTCGGTGGGCCATCGGAGGCGTATGTGCGAAGCCGGGCGGTGATACAGACCATGGGAGCCGTCTCTTTCCATGTCGGAGACATCGGTCAGGGCCAGTCAGTCAAACTACTGACGAACTTGCTCTTTTATGCTGCAGCCATAGCGAGCGGCGATGCGCTCTGCCGAAGCGTGCGTGGGGGCGTTCCTGCGCAGCAGGCGTGGCGCTGGTTTACCGGTTCTCGGGCGAACTCCGTTGCAATCGAGCATTACGCGCCGTTTTTCCTGGATGGCAGCTATGATCGCTCTTGCGCTCTGGAGATCCCGGTGAAAGATATGGGCTTGACTGTTCAGCTGGCCGACGAACTCGGAGTAGGACTGCCAATCGGGCGCGCAATCGAAAAGCGCTATGGTCAAGCAGGTCGACAGTTCGACCAATACGACAATCATCTTCGCGTCGTCGAACTAGCGCAGGCGGCATTCGGCGTTCGACTGCAGGTGCCAGGCTATTGTGCTCCCTCCAAATACGGTGCCGATCCTGGGTATCCACCAGACCGAGAATTCCTGACTGATCCCGTTGGACGGATCAAACCGAAACGTGAGCATGTGTTTCCGGTCGATGACGTCGCGCTCAGCGATGCTCAAATTCAGTTGCTGCGGTCTCTGGTGGGCGAGCTCACTCACGTCAATCGCCTGACTCTGGAGGAGGCGTTTCATCTTGGACGCGGCATGGGCCTGAGCGATGCCCTGATCTATGACGTGACCAGCTGGAGCGCGGGCGCCTCGGCCTTGTCGGACAGCCATGCTCACCAATACGGCAAGGGACAACTTATAGAATCAGTCGAGGCGGGCGGGCGGTCAATGGCAACAACCGTGCCTCGCCTAGTGTGTCCCTATGTAGAGGAATCGACATGAATACCGTCATGAGCAGGCGGCGCTGGAGCACGCCGCACGAAAGCGCATCATTCCCACTCCCTCGACGGCGACGCCGGTCGGCTAGCCCATTTCTATCCGAATGCTGCGGCGCCGCGCCTCGCGTTCCAGTGACGCGGTCTCCGAATAGTCTGCGGGTGCTTGAGATGTTGAGCCCCTTCCGACGCATGACGCGAGCCAATTCGCGCAGGTCCTCCGCCTCGCATATGTCTGAGCGTGAAGACGTCCTCAGGAAGCGGGCATGCTGATGTGGCGGTTGATAACTCACGGGAGGTGGTAAATACTAAGTTTCCAATTTATTCATAGAGCCGACGCAGTAAAGGAGAAACGATTATGAGTACGCTACCGACAATCTCACTGGCAAAGCTGTCAGCTAATGCAACTCGAGAAGAAGAGGGTGACCGTCTACGCGTGGTCTGCGAGGAGTACGGGTTTTTCTACCTTATCGAGCACGGAATCCCGAAAGAACAAATCGCAGAAGCAATCGACGCCTCCCGGCGGTTTTTCGCGTTGCCACCGGCGACGAAGGAACGTTACAGTCACGCCTTTCAAGATGTGTATCCCGCTACCGCCCGTGGATACAGTCCGTTGCTCGGCGAGATGCTACACCCCGAAGCTGGCCCAGATCCAAAGGAGATGTTCGACCTCGGAATCGAGAGTGAAGGCGACCGACGTCCGTTTGCCGGACGCACACACTTTCCGGACGCTACGTTGGCGCCTGGGTTTGCCCAAAGCCTGCTTGCCTTGCAGGCTACCGTGCTCAACGGGGTTGTTCCGCAGCTCGGGAATGCTTTGGCCGATCTGATCGAAATGGAACAAGGCTGGTTCCAACGCCATTTTAGTGCGCCGACGGTCCTACAACGCGTAATCCGGTATCCATCTACTGGCGGCGCGGCTGCCAAGCACACAGATGACGGCTTCTTCACTCTGCTGTTGCAGGAGGAACTCCCCACGCGCTCTCTGCAGGTTTGGCTCCACGGGCGTTGGATGCCGGTGCCGAGCCTGCCCGACAGTCTTGTGGTCAATCTGGGCGACATGCTTCAGGCTCTGAGCGACGACCGCTTCTTTAGCACACCGCATCAGGTCGTTCACAGCGGGCGCACTGACCGGATTTCGTTGCCATTCTTTATCTACCCTGACGTAGACGCCCAGCTGACTTCGCGGGAAGGTACGTATACCTTCAGTGTGGCGGAAATGATGTTGCGCAACTTCAAATCCATTTGGGAGACTGGGGATGGAGCCGGACGTGCGAGAGAGTTGCAATAGGTCATACGGATGTCTCTGAGCGTAAGCTATGATTATGACGCGCTGACTTATGGGTGGCCCGTGGTGGCTGGATTTGATTTTACGTCACGGCGGCTTTAGCAATGGAGCGAGGCGCGCATTCAGGCAGCGCGATGAGCCGAGGCGGATGTGCTTGGGCGCGGACCATTCCGATGCTATCCCGACACGATCCTGCTCATCGCGTCTCGCCGGCCGCGCTTTTCTCGATGCGGTCAGTAAATCCATGCGTCAGATCCGACGGGCTATCGGCAGCACCATCATCGATCCTAAGTCTTCTGACCTATGCCGAACCGCTGCAATATGACGGATATCTACGTCAGCAGGAGACGAACGAAGCCATCCTGGAATTGTCGAAGCAGGGCCTTCCGATCAAACAGATCGTCAAGCGTACCGGGCATAGCCGCAAGCTCGTCCGAGGTGTCTTGCGTGGTCAGCGCTGCGACGTGTTCCGTGTGCGCCAGAACTCGCTCGAAGAATGGCTTCCCTGGCTCGACAGCCGCTGGGGGCAAGGCGCACGCAATGCATCGGCGCTTGAGGCGAAATGGGCGAGAAGTCTTCACGCGCGTTATTCTGCCGGATCGGCCACGACTTGTACGGCGGGGAACCCTATGCCGTCGGGATCACCGTGGCCATGCTCTCATGGGAACGAGTTGGCTCCGCTTTCGAAGCATGTGCTGGCCCGTGTGGCGATTTGGCGTGGTGTCCACTGGCATGATGACCCCGCTGAGGCACACGACTGTTGCCCACGTTGCCCCGATCTATGGCTCGTCCCGTTTGTTGCACACAATTTATAGTGGATCGCTCATCATCTGAAGAGCGGCCCGGCTCTGAGGTCAGCCGCGTCCAACAGCGCTTTCCATCCCTCTCTGCCCTCTAGTCTGAGACGCGCAAAATACGAACCGTCACGGTGCATCAAAATCCGAATAAAATTTCGTAGACTCTTAACGTGGCAAAGTCGCTCGCGATGGTAGCGTCGCCGCGAGTTCTGAGATGGTGACGCTTTCAAAAATTGCAAAAAACCCTCCAGACCTCCGGCACTGAAGGAGTCCAGAGCCCATGGCAAAAGCGTTAGTCCTGACTGGAGGCACGGTAATGGGCTCAGGTCTGCTTTACGTTCAGGCTGCTCAGCGTCTCGGCCTTCAGCCAATTACGCTTTCGGCCGACCCAAGTCGGTATGACAATTTCGCGGCAAGACGGGTCGAGACAATCGAAGTTGATACAGACGATCTGGATGCGCTGATCAGCGAATGTTCCCGACTGCAGGAAATTTATGAAATAGCGGGCATCACGAGCGCCGCAGATTCGTTTTATGCGACAGTTGGCAAGGCCGGTGGTCATTGAAGTCAATCCGCGCCTTGCCGGTTCCCCCGACCCTCAAATGGTCAAATTGGCCTCGGGGATCGATCTCGTAGCTGAGCATAGCAAGCTTACTACCGGCGGCGACGTGGACCTACGCAAAAGCCGTTCGCAGACTGTAGCCGTACAGTACTTGGTTCCTGATCGCGACGGCATCATTGATTGGATCGAGGGTGGAAACCTGGCTGCTGATGTGCCCGGCGTTGCCGAGGTCAAGTTCTATGTAAAGTCCAAGACATCGATTGTTCGCAAAGGTGATTACCGTGACTGTATAGGACATGTTATCGCTGCCTCACCCACTCTCGAACAGAGCAGGTCGATAGTTCGGCATGCCATCGACTTAATTCATTGGTCCGTAACGCCGTTAACAACTGATAGTTGAAAATGAATGCGAGGCGATTCTAAGCTTAAGTGACACAACGGGCGCGGGCGCAGCCACTCATGCCTTTGCAGGCTGCGTTACGACGCCGGATTTCGGCGGCATTCAGCACGCCAATGAGCGGCCTGCGGCCTAGTCAATTCCGTGCGCGAACTCCTCTACATGAGCGATGAGGCGGCCATAGCGGACTGAGCGATGGTCGAAGGTCGCAGACGGCGCCAGGCATTGTGACCCGGACGGCCGCGATCACAGCGGCTCTTTGCGCCAGGCTCTCGCTGAGCCCAACCGTTCATCGCCACACCAATTTTGGCTCGACCAAGTATTCGCCGTCGGCAACCAGCATTACCTCGGGAGGGATGCCGGCCATCGGTGTGTTGCTCCCATGACGAGGACTGCTCGTCTCGGCTTCGTAAGCGCGAATTTCCCCGCACCTTTTGCTGTTGAGTGGTTTGGAGCATGAGGTGTCCACCAAAAATAGGTGGACACCAAAATGATGGACGAGGAAGCACCGAAACTGCGTGTGAGACTTGTGGGTCGTGACGGACGACGTCGCTACGATGCTGTCTCAAGGGATCGCCTTGTTGCCGCCTGCCTTGAGCCAGGCGTTTCGGTGTCGCGGCTTGCGCTTGATCATGGGGTCAACGCCAACCTGCTTCGGAAATGGATCAGGAAGGCCAAGGAGCGCCGTGCTGAGGCGCGATCTTCGACGGCGTTTATACCCGTTGAGGTCACCACGGATTGTGGTCAGCAGAGCAACGCCCTTGCGCTCGATCTGGCTGCTGCCGGTCGTGAAGAGCGGCAAACAAAACCCGCGGGGATCGGCCCGCTATCGTCCCCGGCCAAGGTGAGCGCTTCACTACCGAACGGTGTAAGGCTGACGCTGGAATGCAGCGATGTAGACACGCTGGCAGCAACAATCGGAGCGCTGGGTCATGTTCAGACTGGGCGCTGACCTGAAAGTCTACCTGCACCGCGAGCCGATCGACTTTCGAGCCGGCATCAACAGCCTTGCCGTTCTGGTCCAGGAGACGATGGCGCTGGACCCGTTTGCCTCTGCGGTTTTTGCGTTCTGCAATCGCCGGCGCGACCGGATGAAGCTGCTGTTCTTTGATCGGTCGGGCTTCGTGCTGGTCCTGAAGCGGTTGACCGAGGACAAGTTCCGGTGGCCGCGCCGCGAGGCAACGGTGGTCACGCTTACGACCGAGCAAGCGCACTGGATTCTCGACGGCATCGATATCGATGCGATGGTCCGCCATCCGGTGCGGCAATATCAGGTTGCCGGTTGAGGGCTCTCGAATTCAGCGGTTGACGCGGCGGCATGCTTTCGATTCAAGAATCTGATGAATCGACCCGGCGAACCGACTGTTGAAGAGTTGATGGCGCGTATTGCTGCGCTGCAGGCGGAGAACCGTCAACTCGCTGAACGGGTGGTCAAACTCGAGGAAGAGCTGGCGCTTGCGCGGCTGCATCGTTTTGCGCCGAAGAGCGAAAAGCACATTGATCGTCTCTTCAATGAAGCCGAACACGCCGCGGATGAGGATGACGCCGACGGCGAAGATGACGATGTCGCCGACCTTCCGGATACTGGATTGCCAGTGGTCGAAAGCAAGACCGGAAAGAAGCGCGGCCGCAAGGCCTTGCCGGAAAACCTGCCGCGCGAGCGTGTCGAATATGACCTTCCCGACGATCAGAAGGCCTGCCCATGCTGTCGTGGCCAGATGCATCGCATGGGCGAGACCGTTACCGAGCAGCTTCATATCGAGGTGAAGGCGAAGATCCTGCAGAATGTACGGTTCAAGTATGCTTGCCGCCATAGCGAGCGCACCGGGATCAACACGCCGGTCGTGATCGCGCCGATGCCGACGCAGCCCTTGCCGGGCAGCATCGCCACGGCCTCGACGCTGGCCTTGGCGCTCGTTCACAAGTATGTCGACGGCACACCGCTCTACCGCCTGGCGCAGGCATTCGAGCGCGCCGGTGTTCCTGTCAGCCGAGGCGCTCTGGGTCACTGGGTGATCGGCTCGAGCGAAAAACATCTCTCCCGCATCTATGACGCGCTGAAGCTGCGGCTCAAGATCGGAGCCCCTCATCCATGGTGACGAGACCACGGTCCAGGTGCTGAAGGAAAAGGATCGAGAGGCCACCAGCACCTCGTACATGTGGGCATACCGGAGCGGCGAGGACGGTGACGAGCCGATCGTGCTGCTCGATTATCAGCCGGGCCGCGGCCAGATACACCCGCAGGCCTTCCTCGGCGATTACCGCGGCATCGTGATGAGCGACGGTTATTCCGCCTGGCGCACGCTGGAAGGGGCAACGCATCTTGGATGCATGGCCCATTCGAGGCGGCGCTTCGTCGACGCACTCAAGGCAAGGAAGAAGGGGGGCGGTCCACCGGAACAGGCGCTCCGGTTCTTCGAACAGCTCTACCGGGTTGAACGGCAGGCGCGCGACAGACAACCCGACGACGGCGAAACGCGAGATCACTGCATCCGCCGCTTCCGCCAGCAACATAGTGTTCCATCCTCAATGCCCTCAAGGCATGGCTCGACGACATCGCCCCGAAGGTCTTGCCGGACAGCAAGCTCGGCGACGCCGTGTCCTACACCCTGAACCAATGGGATTATCTGACGCGCTACACTGAGGACGGCAGCATGCCGATCGACAACAATCTTCTGGAGCGCGACATCAGGATTTTTGCAACTGGCCGGAAGAGTTGGCTGTTCAGCGATACCGTCGACGGAGCCAAGGCCAGCGCCATCGTCTACAGCTTGGTGCTGACCTGCCGCGCCTGAAAGGGTGGCGTCAACGTGCGGGAAAATAGCGCTTACTCGGCTTCTTTACTGAACGCCAGAGAACCAACATGAGAGTCCTCTGGCGGTCGGTGCACTGCACCTTGGCGCTACCTATCCTTGACGTCGCGCGCGCCCCAAGCGGCTACCAGGCTTTGCGGGCTCGTCAGGGACGCGCGCGTCGGCCACTCTGTTGGCCTCGACTGGCTGCAGTCAACGTCGATTCCAAAGAGACCGGCTCGGCTCGTAATCTCGGCCAGTTCTTGAGGCATGCGAAATCGAGCGCCTCGATTCGCTACCGCGGGCGGGCCGCAATGTTCAGAATTGGAATGCCGCGAGGTAGCAGATCTTCGTTACGCGGGCTGGTCTCCCAGACCCAAGGGGATTGAATTTACAACCATGCAGAATTGGGGCTTTTAAAAGAGGGGCTGTAAATTTGGTATACATCGATCGACCTGCCCGTCCGGCCGGGCTCGAAGCACTTTATGGGGCAAATTGGTTATCACAACAGCGGCCTTGAGCCCAAGCACATCGGCCACGGCATGAGCCAGGTCAGGGTCCATTCCCTTAAGGTCGGCCAACACGTCCAGAACGGGAACTCGAGATGTATAATGATGACAAATATGTAATGAATTCGACAGAGGGGCAACACGGATGTTCTATCCACCCCACGCGTCATACTGTTTGACGGCGACTTTTGCTTTGGCATGAAACATGCACTTCACCCACTGGCAGTACCAAGAACAATCGGATAGGTGAGCTCACGATACACGAAATGCGGCGGGCAGCCGAAGTCAAGCGCGGCAATCCCCATCACCTCATTTCCCATCATGTCAACACTATAATGCGGGCCTTGTGCGAACTCTTCCACCAGGACCTTCGGCGACGAACGCCATATGTGGTTCCCGCCCAATAGATAGGCCATGTGTTCGGCCAACTCATCGACATCGCGGCACAATTGGACACCGATGCTGCCGCTGCCCAAGGCTGGCTTAACAACGACCGGCAGGCCGATCTCCGCGGCAAAACTTTCCACCTCCGTCGCATTCGCTGCCACGCGATAAGCAGGCACTGGGACGCCAGCCTTCGCGAGAAGCTGACGTTGAACGAATTTATCGCAGCATCGTTCAATCGAATCAGCTTTCGGTCCCGGTAAATCGAAGTGCCGGCAAAGCTTGCCAACTGTCGCATAGACCGACTCATCGTCGCATGCAAAGCCAGTAATGCCAGCAATGTCATACCCAGCACCGAGCCGGGAACATTCGCGGATCAGCGCATCAAGATTGTCTGTATCAACACGAATAGCCTCAATGCTTTCCGCCGCAAGATATTCGTAGTGATCCGGATCAGCCGCCAGGGTAATTGGATGAAGACCAAGACGCTGAGCCGCTTGGACGTGGAGCGGACCACTACCCCTATGACCTTCAACCAAGATGAGCGCTTTTCTTGCCATAGGCTTGTGACTCCGACGTTGCGTGCTGTGCGGCGGCCCCAGTGTAAACAGACACCAGCTTTGACCTCGACTTTACGGTGAAGATACCAATGTAGGTACCTTTGGTCGTAAAGGTTCTGTAAATTTGTTTGAAGGACCTGTTGCAACATCGATTACTGGCGGTGTGGCACTGAGCGTCTCGGCGAATTTCGTAGGATTCCGATGTCCAAAGCCAATTTCAGAGCGGGATTCTGCTTTGCGGCTAGTCTAGTTTCCATCCACAAACGTGCGTATTTTACAGCGTTTACAATGAGTTGCGCGCGATTGAAAGCGCCTTGACGGGCGCGGACGGGTCGAAGAGTGCTGTTTGTCGCCAAAATAGTGTCACCGGCGCGCGCGGTGGCGGCCGGCATGGGTCGGCGCGGGTCAACTGCGATGCCGGGGTCAGTTCAGGTCGGCTTGAGGCGGGTGAAGAAGAGGACGAGGTTGTAGGCCACGACGGAGGACCAGACGTAGGTCTTGAAGTTATCGAGGCCGCGCCAGGTGCAACGCGCCAAACCGTAAGCACGCTTGAGGCATGAGATGCCGGCTTCGATATCGGCGCGGAAGTTACGCAGCTTGCGATAAACCCATTTGCTTATGACCATGTCTTCGATCATGAGGCCGGTTTTCTTGCGGAAGGCCATGTCGGAGACACCCACGCTTTCGCTGTGGCCAGGTTGGCGCCTGCCTGACCATAGAGGCGATGTGGCGCAAAAGCATCCGCAGCAAGCGGTCGCTGTCGGCCGGGTTGCCTTTCTCGATTATCAGATCGAGGTGTCAATGGGCACCGAAGTCTCCGCGAAGGGAGGTGCGGATGAATTCTTGGACTGGTTATGCTGCAATTCCCAGGTTCCGGCGGTATTCGGAGGGGCTCAGTCCACCGAGTGACATCTTGATGCGATGCTGATTGTACCACCGGATGTAGGAATCCACCTGCTGCATGAAGTCTTCAAGCTTCGTGTTGATCCAGTCGCGATGGTAGTACATCTCATTTTTCAGCCGTCCGAAGAAGCCCTCGCAGGCTGCGTTATCCGGTGAGCATCCTTTGCGTGACATGGAGCGTGCGAGCTGAGCATTGTGCATTCGTAAGAGCCATCCAGGCCAGCGATAATGGGCGCCGCCATCAGAGTGCACAACCGGCCGATCGGAACTATCGGTGATTGTTTCGATAGCGGCATCCAGCATGGTATTCACGAGTTCGGCGTCTGGACGCGTGCCCACGGACCAACTGACCACGAGCCCGTCGAAGTAGTCGATCATAGGCGACAGATATACCTTGCCCGCCGGTAACTGGAATTCCGTGATGTCGGTGAGCCATTTCTCGTTTGGCACTTCAGCGTGGAAGTCCCGATTGACCAGATTGTCCGGCGCGGCGTCCAGTTCCCCCTGGTAGGACGTGTAGCGACGCTGCTTCACGGTGGCCACGACGAGCTGCTCCTGCTTCATCAGGCGACGTATGACCTTTTCGGAGACCTGCTCGCCTCCTCTAACCAGCGCCGCATGAATGCGTCGGTAGCCGTAGCAGCGACGATTGGCTCCGAAGAGAGCCACAACGGCCTGGCGAAGCTCTGCGTACCGGTCATCAAGGCAAAGCAGAGACCGATGATAAAAATAGGAGCTGCGGGCGAACTCAAGCCGCGTGAGGAGTTCTGGTAATGCATAGATTTGTCGCAGGGCATCAACCAGCAGCGTCTTTTCCCGATTTGCCAGGAGCCGCAGGTCGATGCCCAGATCTTTTTTTATGAGTTCGTTGGCCTTCTTCAGCAGGTCGTGTTCGAGTTGCAGGCGCTGCACATCTCTACGCAGGGCCTCGAGTTCGCGCTCCAGCTCTTCACGGCTGGCTGTTGGGGGTAAATTGCGATGGCGTGGCATGGATGCGGGAACCTCACGACCAAGTTGCTGGTCTTTCCAGTCGTACAACGTCTGGCGGCTGACGCCTACTTTTTGAGCCACCTCGCGTGCACTCTCACGCCTGGAGCACATATCGATCACGGCCGCTCGCTTCTGTCGTTCCGACCGCGGCGGGGCGGTTACGATCCTGCCAACAACGCGCCGCCTGGCATCAGGATCATACTCATCAATCCAGGCCGAGAGCAGTTGACGGCAAGGATAACCAAGTGCCTTCCTGGTCCATGTCAAGCAGCGGCCATGGCTCAGATAGTGCTCGACAGCGACCTGCTTCTGTTCATCCGAATACCGCGTTTTGGCGCGTACATAGCTCGCTGACAAGTCGCGATGCCGTTCGTATTGGCGGTACCAATGCTTGAGTGCATTCTTCGTCGGATAGCCGAGCTGACGAATGGTGGCACCCACCATGTTACCAAGTTTGATATAGAGCTGCACGGCCCTCAGGCGGTCTTCGTACGAATACATGAACTATCTCCTCGTAGTCCAAGAATTCGTCCGCACCTCCAATTAAGAAATATTCATCGCCCGATGACAGATCGAGGATCATGCCGCTTCTGCCGGTGGTGAGGTTGAGCTTGTGGCCGTATTCGGTATCGCGGCTGCCTTTGATGATGATATCGGCATGCTCTTCGAACGGCTGACCAACTTCTCGCCGGCGGGCACCGGCTCGCCGGCCAACACCCGCCGCTCGCTCTGTCTGATTATGCGTTCCACCAGCGGCCGATAATGACGAACCTGGATCTGACACAGGGCTATGGACCGTGTGCTGGCCACGGCCGAACGCTCGCTCGCCTGCTCCAGATAGGCCAAGGTCGCACGGGTGATCGTGATCAGCTCGCGGTAGAGTTGGACCCGGTTGGGTCGACCGCGCGTGAACTGGATTTTGCGAGCCCGCTTCTTGGCTGCGCGGCAGTGATCGCGCCATGCCATGCTGGTAGCGCCAATCAAGACATCAGCCCGTTTCAAAAAAGCGCACCATGACCCGCACGGCGTCCCAAAGCAGGCTCTGTCACTCGGCTCGTGCATGAGTGCCGAGGTCATGGTGCTGTCCAGCCGCACCACCGCGCCGTCTTCGAGCTTCGCCTGTCGAGCGCTCGACAGCAGTGCCTGATTGATCTCTTCCAGGTCTCGGGCCGCAGCGCGCTGATCGTCTTTTGCAGCACTGACTTCTGGGGGCTCCATGACAATGGCAGGCGGGCAAAGGCGCGAAACGAGGCAGAGTCCTCAAGATGGAACGCCAGCTCCTGATAGCTCAGCTGCCGGTTTGCTTGAGAATCGCGCAACGCAGCACCGCTTCAGCAGGCAGGCCTTGCCGTCCGGTGGCCTTGATATCTACCCGGACCAAATCGCGCGCCACCAAGCAAGCAGATCGCAATGCTCATCCAGCCATTGCGACATTGCCTCCAGTTCGCGCCCGATCTCGCGCGTGGCGAAAACATCGAATATACCACTTGGACGGTGCGTTCTTGGCGCATTGTCGGCTCCGGCGGTGGCAGGACTTTGGAATCAGTAGCATGATCCAACAATACCCAAAACCGCCGGGCCTCGCCTGCGCAAAAGCTACGATTCACTGAATAGACAATAGCTGGAGGCGCAGACCACGGATCCGTCGTCTGCTCGTCGCGATGGCATCATGTTGCAAGCACGTTCTGCGAACCGAGGCGTTTTCGCGAAATTCGCGGCGGCATTAGTCTAGCCGTTGGCTAGCTGTGAGAATTCGGCAGAGCCTCAGACCTGCACTCTCTCCCGGAGCGCGCGTGCTGCAGCGACCATGTTCACGAGGGCAGGGCGGACCTCCTCCCAATTGCGTGTTTTGAGGCCACAGTCGGGGTTTACCCAAAGTTGCCCATCAGACAAGCGCTCGCGGGCAAGCATGAGGAGGGCCGAAATCTCGGCGACTTCCGGAACGCGCGGTGAGTGGATGTCATAGACTCCGGGACCGATTTCGTTGGGATATTTAGAGTTCGTAAAGGCGTCCAGCAGTTCCGTCGAGATAGACCTTCCTGTCGCACTTGCGCAGTGGCAAGCCTTCGCGAAACGCGGCCTCGTCGATCTGGATCATCCTTGCGCCGGATCTTTCGAGGTCCGTCACTTCATCGCGAATGGCGAGCGCGATCTGGCGGCAGACCTCGGAGCGGGGTACGTCGTCGCGAACAAAAGACCAATTGAGAATGGTCACTGGGCCTGTGAGCATTCCCTTCACAGGCTTTTGCGTAAGCGACTGGGCGAATTGCCACCAGCGCACCGTCATCGGATTGGAGCGCGATACGTCGCCGAAGATGATGGGGGGACGCACGTAGCGCGACCCATAGCTCTGCACCCAGGCATGTTCGGTGAAGGCAAAGCCGGAAAGTTGCTCGCCGAAATGCTGCACCATGTCGTTTCGTTCGAACTCGCCATGCACCAGCACGTCCAGCCCGATCTC
>CCNC01000068.1 GCA_000824845.1 Mesorhizobium sp. ORS 3359
GCGCGCCGATCCACCTTCTCCCCACAAGGGGAGAAGGGAAAGCGCCTGGCCCTACTCTTCCGGCTCGACGGTGAACAGCAGCGGATAGCCCTTGGCCTTGCCGGCATCGGTCGCCCGCGTCGCCTTGGTTTCGGCGACATCCTTGGTGAACACTGCAACGACGCAGACGCCTCGCGTGTGCGCCGTGATCATGACACGATGCGCCTGGTCCTCGCTGAGCTTGAACTCGCCTTTGAGCACAGTGACGACAAATTCGCGCGGTGTGAAATCGTCATTGATCAGGATGACTTTGTAAAGCTTCGGCCGCTCGGTCTTCGGCTGCGCCTTGACACGGGGTTTGATGACGGTTTCGGGCATCGGAATCCACCAGCGATGAACTGGGTTTCACATCACTTTGTCACGCGGAAACGCGCTCGTCCATTTGACTGCGCAACGGCGACAAGGCCAGGGCGATCAACCCTATGTGGGGAAGCGCTGGCTGCCGGTCAACGGCCCTGCCGCCCGGCCGTGCGCGACCTGTCGGGGCCGCCCGGTCCGCGCTCCAGGAACGCGAAGAGCATCCAGGCGGCAAAGCCGATCATCGTCGAGCCGGTCAGCACGAGAAGAATCCAGGACTGCGCCGGCGTGATGTAGTCGAAGCTTGAAGAGATCAGCGGAGCGAACAGCTCTGGCTCGGTCCTGCCGCTGGCGGGATCCGGCACGGGGCTTGCTGTAAAGATGATCAACGATCGCGCGGCCGCGGTGACGATCAGGCCGCCGAGTGTCAGCGAACGCATCAGGGACGAAAACCGCTTCTTCATGCGGATTGTCCTACAGTACCGGCATTGCAATCAGGTTAAGGGTGCGCGGCCGAAACTGCCGATCGAGAAGGCTTCCGTCGCGCGTAAGCCGCCCCGGCCTGAGCCGGAGCGGCTTTGTAAGATGGAATGCCGAAGCCTGGATCAGGTCTTCGGAGCGTCCTTCTTCTCGGTCTTCTTGACGACCTTCTTCGTGGGGGCCTTCTTGTGCTTCTTGGCCGAAACTTTCTTAACCGGCTTGGCGGTGGCGTCGGCCGGAGCAGCCGTGGTGGTCGCGGTCGAGGCAGCCGGGGCGGCGGTCGTCGTGGCGGCGGCATTGCCGAGAGCCGGCATGGCGAAAGCGAGAGCAACACCGAGGCCGAGGGCGGAGAGGATGGACTTCTTCATGGCTTCATTTCCTTTTTCTTGCAGATCTGGGTGAGCGTCACTGAACGGGATCGATCGGTGTCACTCCAAGCAGCTTCAAAGCGTTTGCGAGCATCCGGATACCCTGTGCCTGTTTCTTGTTGGCGCAGAACCGGTCTCCCTTTCTTTGCAGTGCTTTCGCCGCGGTGACCTGCGTTGCCGCGGCATGGGTTTCGAGGGCTTCGTCAACCTGACGGCTCAGATTGGTGCAGCGCTCGGTCCGGGTGAGCGGTGGCGCGACCTTTGCGGTTGAGGCGCCGGCCGCTGCTGTGATGAGCGATATGCCGAGCAAAGCACCCATCACGCTGATCCAGAACCTCTGCATTGGTCTCGTCCGTTACTCCGGAAACTTGCGTCGCAGCCGATGACCTGACCGCCACGGCACCGGTTATGACCTTGAAATTTTTCACCAGTTTTTCTCGACTGTAGAATTTTGTTTCTGGATTGTTTCTGGGGAACCCGACCGGCACGGCGATCGCGGCCACTGGCCAAGATGTGGCCCGAATTCTATCGTGTGAGAGATCGCCAAGGACGCTCGGCTAACAGAATCATAGGTTTCGAGTGAAATCGGACGCACACATACTGATTGTCGACGACGACAAGGGCATACGCGACCTGCTTCAGGAGTTCTTCCAGAAGCGCGGGCTGCACACGACGGCGGCCGGTGACGGCACCGAGATGGAGGCGGTCCTGCGACGCACGCCGGTGGACCTGATCGTTCTCGACGTGATGCTGCCCGGAAAGAGCGGACTCGAGCTTTGCCGCGAGATCCGCGCCAACTACACCACGCCGATCATCATGCTGACCGCGGTCACCGAGACGACCGACCGTGTTGTGGGCCTCGAAATGGGCGCCGACGACTATGTGCCCAAGCCCTTCGATCCGCGCGAGCTTCTGGCCCGCATCCGCGCGGTGCTGAGGCGCAACGGCAGCGCCGAGCCGCGCCGCCCCGTCGCCAAGCAGATATACCGCTTCGCCGGCTGGACGATGGACTGCGCCCGCCGCCGCCTGACGGCCCCCGACGACGTGCGGGTAGAGCTGACTATGGCCGAGTTCAACCTGTTGCAGACCCTCGTCAAGAGCGCGGGACGCGTGCTGACCCGCGAACAGCTGATCGAGCTCTCCGGCGGCGACACCGGCTACAGCTTCGACCGCAGCGTCGACATTCTGGTGAGCCGCCTGCGCCGCAAGATGGAAGACGATCCGAAAACGCCGAGACTGATCCTGACGGTGCGCAGCGGCGGCTATCAGTTCCTGCCCGAGACAACGTCCGAATGAGACGCTTCCTGCCGCAGACCCTGCCTGCCTGGGTGCTGCTCATCGTCATTGCCGGCCTCATGCTGAGCCAGGTGGCGACGCTTTACATCGTGGCGCGCGACCGCGCCGCCGCCAACGGTGTCGTCGATCTCTACCGGTTGAACGACCGTGCCTATTCGCTCGTGCAGTTGATGCACGACGCCACGCCCGAAGAGCGCAAGGCGACCGCATCCGGCCTGTTCAACTCGACCTATGCGCTGACCGTTTCGGACACGCCCGCCGTCACCTCCTCGATCGCCGGCGACGATGAGCTGGCCGAGCTGGAGGACATCCTGGTCGGCCGCCTGTCGAAATTCGGCATCACCGACGCGCGCGTGCGGCGCGATCCGGCCACCCAGGAGGCCGACGTCCCGGACGGTCAGGCGGTAAACAAGGATGTCGGCCAGGTCGAACGCGACCTTCTGGTCCTCGCCGCGGATTTCGCGCAGAGCGACAAGCTGACGGCATCATTGCGTTTTTCCGACGGGCAGTGGTTGAATTTCACCGAACCGATCACGCCGGCGGGGCCGATTCTGAGCCTCGACAGCCTGCCGCTCTACTCGCTGATCGCCGGTCTGATCGTCATCATGTCGATCTGGTCGCTGCGCCGGCTGACCGCGCCTTACCGGATGATGGAAACGGCGGTGAGGCGGATCGGCAACGACCTGAAAAGCCCGCCGATCTCCGAGAGCGGCAGCCGCGAGATCCGCGCCGCGGCGAAGGCGATCAACGCCATGCAGATGCGGCTTCGCGATTATGTCGAGGACCGCGAGCACCTTGCGGCGGCGCTGGCGCATGACCTGCGCACGCCTCTGACCCGCATGCGGCTTCGCCTCGAATTGTTGCGCAAATCGCCGGCCCGTGAGGCCCTCGCCCACGACCTCGCCGACATCGAAAGCATCGCGAGTTCCGTCATCGACTTCGCCAAATTCGAGGTGACCGAGGAAAAGGCCGAGCGGATCGATTTCTGGTCGCTGGTGGAATCGGTGGCGGACTCTTTCGAAGACGCGTCCTTCGACGAGGACGCGACGCCTTCGCGCGGCCTGATCTGCATCGCGCGGCCGGTGGCGCTACGCCGCTGCATCACCAATCTCATCCAGAACGCGGTGACCTACGGCAAGAAGGCGCATCTCGGCGTGCGGCGAACGGGCGACACGATCACGCTTTCGATCCGCGACGAGGGCCCCGGCATCCCGCAAGCAAAACTTGACGCGGTGTTCGGCTCCTTCGTGCGGCTGGAGGAATCGCGCAACCGCACCACCGGCGGCCTCGGCCTTGGCCTGACCATCGCCCGCAACATCGCCCGCGGCGCCGGCGGCGAGGTCGATCTTTCCAATTACCCCGGCGGTGGCCTGCTGACGGAGCTGCGGCTGCCGGTGGCAGCTTGAGTCAGCAGGCGGCTTGCTGGTCCCAATCCGCCACTGGATCGGCCGGCTCTTCCTTGTGATAGTGCCGCCCGTCCTGGCTATGAGGAACCGCATCATGTTTTACGCTATCCTGGCCTACCACGTCGAAGACACCGTCCAGTCCTGGACGCCCGACGAGGATGCGGCGCTGATGAAGGACCTGCTCGATGTCAACGACAGGCTCACGCGCGAGGGCAAGCTCGGCCCGGCAGCGAGGCTCGACGCGACGGCCAAGGCCGTGACGCTGCGCGGTCCCGGCGACGGCATGGTGATCGACGGTCCCTTTGCCGAGACCAAGGAACAGTTGCTCGGCCTCTATGTCCTCGACTGCGCCAACCAGGACGAAGCGATCGCCGCGGCGCGCGATCTCAAGCGCGTCAACCCATCCGCCGTCTACGAAATCCGGCCGATCATGCTCTATCTGCCCGGCGCCACACTGGCGGCTCGTTGAATACGCCTCGGGCGCGTTTCACATTCGTGGCGCGGCCGCCTTGATCTCCCGCCCAAGCCGAAGCATCTCGCGCACCAGCAGGTCGAGATCGTCGCGACGCGTGCGGTGATTGGCGATCGCCACTCTCAGGCAATGCTGGCCGTGCACGGTCGTGTCGGACAGAGCCGCGATGCCCTCTTCCTGCAGTCTCAGCATGATCTCGGTGTTAAACGCCTTGAGCCGCTCTTCGGACCCGTTGACAAGCCGGTGTCGAAAACTGACGATGTTGATGATGGTCGGCGCCATCAGTTCGAGCGCCGGCTCCGCCTCGATCAGTCCGGTGAGGTAACGAGCCTGGGCGATGTTCTGGTCGATCAGCCGGCCGAACTTCTCGACGCCATGCTCCTTCAGCGCCATCCAGATTTTCAGCGCGCGGAAACCGCGCGACGTTTGAAGCCCGTAGTCGTGCAGCCACTCTCCGGAGGCAAGGCCGCGCGGCGTCGATTCGAGATATTCAGGCGTGACGGCAAAAGTGTTGCGGTGCTGGGATGCGTCCCGCACCAGCGCGCAGCCGGCCTCGAAAGGCGCATGCAGCCATTTGTGCGGATCGAGCGCGATCGAATCCGCCTGCTCGATGCCGGCGACAAGCGATCGGTTCTCGGGCGCGATCGCGATCAGCGCGCCGATGCAGCCGTCGACATGGAACCAGAGGTCTTCTTCGCCCGCCACTTTCGCCAGGACCTGCAGATCGTCGACCGCGCCGGTATTGACCGTGCCGGCGGTGCCGATCACGCAGGCCGGCTTGAAACCCGTCTCGCGATCCTCCGCGATGGCCGCTTTGAGCGCGCCGATATCGATGCGCAACCCTGCGTCAGTCGGGATTCGCCGCAGCGCCCGGTTGCCGAGGCCAAGCGCTTCCATGGCCTTGCGGTGGCAGGAATGTACCTGGTCCGAAGCGTAGTAACGCAACGGCTTCGGCATGGCGGCGACGCCCCGCTCGCGCACGTCGACGCCGGCCTTGGCGTTGCGCGCCACGGTCAAGCCGATGATGTTGGCCATCGAGCCGCCGCTGACCAGCGTACCGCTGGACGAGGCCGGGAAGCCCATCATCTCCTTCATCCAGTTGACCACCTGGCTGTCCAGCAAACCGGCGGCATGGTTGCCGCCGCCGAGATTGGACCCCTGGATCGCGGCCAGGAAATCGCCGATCGCGCCGGTGAAGTTGCTGGCCCCCATATACCAGGACCAGAAACGCGGATGGACGTTGCCCATCGGATAAGGCATGACGTTGCGGGCGACATCGTCATAGACCTCGGCCACCGGCGCCGGCTCGCGGGGCAATGGTGCCGAGAAGAACGATCGCACCCCAGCCGGCATCTCGCGCCACACCGGACGCTCACGCACATCCTTGAGATAGGTGATGGCGTCATCGAGTATCCGGTGCGAGAGCGCTTCCGCATCGGCCCAGTCCGCCGGATCGAGCGTTTCGTCGGCGGCTGTTAAAGCCCGCAAGCTATCCATGCGATTTCTCCCGCAGCCCTTTCCAGATCGGCCAATGTGCAGCCAAGCACCGAGGCGTCGCCACCCAAAAACGGACGACGCCGCGGATCGTCGTCAGGCCTCGAACTGGCAACTGGGCGTCGAGCGCGACAGCGCCGTCTCCTCGGCGTCCATCTCGGCCTCGATGCCGTCGAAGAGCGGCGTCGACATGTAGCGTTCGCCAGTGTCGGGCAGCATGCACAGGATCACTGAGCCCGCCGGAGCCTTGCCGGCGATCTGGCGTGCCACGGCGAAGGTGGCGCCGCCGGAAATGCCGGTGAAGATGCCTTCCTGCTGCGCCAGCGCCTTCGCCCATTTGATGCCTTCGGGGCCGGGGATCGGCACCACCTCGTCATAGTAGCGCCGGTCGATCGCCTCCTGCAGCACATTGGGGATGAAGTCCGGCGTCCAGCCCTGGATCGGGTGCGGCTCGAAAGCCGGATGGCTGGCGGCCGGAGCCCCACCGGTGCCGCGTTCCTGGGCCTTGCCGCTGCCGATCAGTTGCGCGTTCGCCGGCTCTGCGAGCACGATCCTGACTTCCGGCCGTTCCTGGCGCAACACGCGGCCAACGCCGGTCACCGTGCCGCCCGTGCCGTAGCCGGTGACCAGATAGTCCAGCCTTGAGCCTGCGAAATCGTTGATGATCTCGCGGCCCGTGGTGGCCTCATGGATGGCGGCGTTGGCTTCCGTCTCGAACTGGCGCGCCAGGAACCAGCCATTGGCCTCGGCGAGCTCCACCGCCTTCTTGTACATGCCGAAACCCTTCTGGGCGCGCGGCGTCAGCACAACCTTGGCGCCCAGCATGCGCATCAGCTTGCGGCGCTCGATGGAGAAGCTGTCGGCCATCGTAACCACCAGCGGATAGCCTTTCTGCGCGCAAACCATGGCAAGGCCGATGCCGGTGTTGCCGCTGGTCGCCTCCACGACCGTCTGGCCGGGCTTGAGCTTGCCGCTGCGCTCGCCTTCCTCGATGATGTTGAGCGCCAGCCGGTCCTTGACCGAGGCCGCCGGATTGAAGAACTCGGCCTTCACATAGATCGTCGCGTGACCCGGCCCGAGATTGTTGATGCGGATGACCGGCGTGTCGCCGACCGTGTCGAGAATGCTGTCGAACAGCCGGCCGCGGCCGGCCGTGGTCCTGATTTTCAATTGATGCAGCATGGGGCTTTCTCCTCGAAATCTCACATGCCGGTTACAAACCGGCGGCTTGGGCGGCGCGGTTTGGACACCTTGCCGCGTTATTTGCAGGTGACTTGCCGGCAAATCGGCAAAGGCCGCATCCGGCTCGAAAATTCGCCGCCGGATGCGCCCTGTCGTGTTTGGTGATAGAACATGGACCAACTCGTCAGCGTGGGAGCGAGCGTGGAAACGGACGTGGAATCCGTTTGGTCGGCCCAGAAAGGCAAGGCAGTCCGCCTTTCGATCAGGCTGCTCGGCCCGCTCGCGATCATGCGTGGCGATGCTCCCGTCGCGCTGCCATCGTCACGCAAACTGCGCGCGCTGCTTGCCTATCTGGCGCTGGCGCCGCGCCCCGTCAGCCGCAGCCGCCTTTGCGAGCTTCTCTGGGACGTGCCCAACGATCCGCGCGGCGAGCTGCGCTGGTGCCTGAGCAAGCTGCGCGCAGCGCTCGACGAACGGGGCCTGCACCGGATCGAGACCGAAGGTGACACCGTGGCGCTTCGCCTCGGCGATATGAGCGTCGATGCCGTCGAGGCCGCTGACGCGGTGGCGGAAGGGATCGAGACGCTCGGCGTCAACCGTCTGCGGACGCTCGCGCAACTGTTCACCGGCGACTTCCTCGATGGGCTGGAACTCGATCGCAGCCCGCATTTCGGCAGCTGGCTGACGGCGCAGCGCCGCCGTTTCAGCGCATGCCATGTCGCCGTCCTCGAGCACATCATCGGCCTTCTCCCGCCCGGAGCCGATGAGGCCGGCGCCTATATCGACAAATGGCTGGAGCTCGCGCCGTTCGATGGTCGCGCGCATGTGGCGCTGCTGGAAAATCTGGCGCGGCGCGGCCAGATCGGCGCCGGCGAGGAGCACCTTGCCACCGCGGCGGAGCTGTTTCATTCCGAAGATCTAGATTTCACGCCGTTGCGCGAAGCCTGGCAGGAGATAAGGGCCCGAAACGCCAGCGCAACGCCAGGCACCAGACCCGAGCCTGCTTTCCCGTTCCCGGAATCGCCAGTCGCCGCGATCGAATCCGAGCCCGCGGCGACGCGCCGGGCTTCGCTCGCGGTGATGCCCTTTGCGGAGAGCGCCGGCACCGGCGGCTTCCGTGGCGGGCTGGCCGCCGGCCTCACGCATGACATCATCACGCGGCTTGCCAAGCTTCGCGATTTCTTCGTCATCGCCCGCGGCTCGGTCTTCGCGCTCGCCGAAAAGAACATCGCGCCGGAAGACGCCGGACGTCGGCTGAATGTCGACTATGTCGCGACGGGCTCGGTGCGAGCTCTGCCGGGCCGATTCATCGTGTCGGTCGAGCTTGTCGAGGTCCGCACGGCAAGGATCGTCTGGGCCGATACCTTCGAGCACTCGCCCGACGACATCTTCATCGTCATCGAGGATATCGGCAACAGCATCGTCTCTTCCATCGCCGCCGAGATCGCGACGGTGGAGCGCAACCGCGCCTTGCTGAAGGCGCCCAATTCGCTCAACGCTTGGGAAGCCTACCATCGCGGCCTCTGGCACATGTATCGCTTCACCCGCCAGGAAAACGAGCTGGCGCAGCATTTCTTCGGCGAAGCGTTGAAGCTGGACCCCACTTTCGCGCGCGCCTATGCCGGCATGTCCTTCACCCACTGGCAGAACGCTTTCCAGCGCTGGGGCGACCGCGATCGCGAGACCGCGCTTGCCTTCGAAAGCGCCGGCCAGAGCCTGCTGGTCGACGACCGCAACCCCGCCGCCCACTGGGCGATGGGCCGGGCGCTGTGGCTGCGCGGCGAACAGGACGGCGCGCTGCTGGAACTGGCGAGCGCCGTCGACCTCAGCCCGAACTTCGCGCTCGGCCATTACGCGCTGTCCTTCGTCCATTCGCAGTCGGGCGACCCACAATCGGCGATCGGCTCGTCCGATCATTCGCGCCATCTCAGCCCCTTCGATCCGCTGTTGTTCGGCATGATGGGCGCGCGCGCCATGGCCCATGCCAGGCTGGGCGAATTCGAAGCGGCGGCCGAATGGGCGCTGAAGGCGGCCGCGAGGCCAAACGCCCATGTCATCATCCTGGCGATCGCCGCCCATTGCCTGGCGCTGGCCGGCCGGCAGGACGAGGCGCGGACCTTCGCCGCTATGATCCGAAACACCTTGCCGAACTATCGCGCCGACGATTTCATCGCCACGTTCCGCTTCGACCGGGATGGGGAGGCTCTGTTCCGCAACGGCGCCAAGCTGATCGGACTGAATTGAGCCGCCGGCCGTTTGCGGCCGGGATCACCTGAATATCAACACACCTCAGTGCATTAGCGGCCCGCTCGCCTTACGCCAGGCGTCGATGCCTCCCTGGATGTGGCGAGCGCTGGAAATCCCGACATCCTGCGCAGCTTGCACCGCCATCGCCGAACGCTCGCCGAAGGCGCAGTAGAACAGCAGCTGCTTGGCTGTTGATTTGGCCAGCTCGTGCAGCATGCCGCCGGCCATGATGTTCTCTTGGAGCCGCGCATAGGGCAGATGGATGGCGCCAGGGATGACGCCGTGGCGCTCGCGTTCGGACTGCTCGCGCAGGTCGATCAGCGCCACGTCGGGCCGCCCGACGAGCGCCAGCGCCTGCTCGGCGCTGACCGCCCAGCCGCGGCTGGCGATGTCGTCCTGATGCAGCCCGACCCGCATGTTGGCGGGCACGGCCACATCCATCATCTTTGGGTTGGCCAGGTTCAGATTATTCATGATGTTCACATATTCGTCGACCGACTTCACCTGCAGGCGCGGATTGAAGGCCTTTTCCTCGCCGATCGTCGAGACGGTCTCGCCCTTATAGTCATGCGCCGGGAAGATCATCGTCTCGTCGGGCAGCTTGAGCAGCCGCCCGAAGATCGATTCATATTGCTGGCGCGGATCGCCGTTCTGGAAGTCGGTGCGGCCGGTGCCGCGGATGAGCAGCGTGTCGCCGGTGAAGACCCGGTCCGGCAGGACGAAGCTGTAGGAATCGTCGGTATGGCCGGGGGTGTAGATGACGTCGAGCGCCAGCCCCTCGATGCCGAGCTTGTCGCCGTCCGCGAGCCGCATCGACACCACGTCGGCCTTGGTCTGCTCGCCCATGACGGTCACGCAATGCGTCCTGTCACGCAGCGCGCCGAGGCCGGTGATGTGGTCGGCATGAAGATGCGTGTCCACCGCCTTGACCAGCCTCAGATCCAGCTCGTTGACCAGTTGCAGATAGCGATCCACCTTCTCCAGCACCGGATCGATGATCAGCGCCTCGCCGCCGCGCCGGCTGGCGAGCAGATAGGAATAGGTGCCCGAGACGGAATCGAAGAGTTGGCGGAAGATCATCGTCGCATACCCCGCTGCATTTTCACCGCCGGGCATCGCCCTCGCGGCCGTAGCAATATTCTACTGCATAGGCTTCTGGAATGAGAATGGATTTCGAAAAATATATACGTCGGTAGACGGCGTTCCCTGCAGCCACGGGATGCCGCCCTCAAACGCAGCGCCGGCCGGTCGGTCAGCTCTCAAAAATCCTTGCTGAGGCGAGCCTGGCCGCGGACAGTGAAGGCGTTGTCGGTCCCGTAACCCGCCTCGAAGCCGGCATTGAGCGTCATGCCGGCGCCCACTTCCGCCGCGACGTCCGCGCCGGCAAAGCCGCGCAACACGAATTTCCTGCCGCCCGCGGGAAAAGAGACGTCCTGGCCGAGCAGCGTTGCCGAAACGTCATCGCTGTTTTGCGCGATCGCGTCGACCCCGGCGCGAAGCCTGGTTTGCCAGGCCTGGCTTGGCGTGCTGACGGGAGCGAGCGCCAGCGCGAGCTGGCCACGCGCCTCGAAGATGTTGACGTCACGTCGCGAGACCGCAAGATCGCCGTCCGAGCCGGTCTCCGTGTAGTCGTCGAAGAAGAGCCCAGCGTAGCGCAGCCGCACGCTGGGTATCAGCGTGCCGGCCGTCACCGGCAGCCGCATGCCGAGCGTGACCGAGGGGCTCAGGAAAACGCCGTTGAAATCGGCCCGCGCCGTTTCGATGCCGCCGAGCACCAGATTGTTCGCGACATGCCGGCGGCTGCGCTCCTGCAGCACGCCGGCGACGAACGCCGCTTCGGCGAAATGCGCACCTGCGTCATAGCCGAGATAGCCGCCCGCAAACGCGCCGCGATGGACGATCTCCTGCGCGTCGTCGTCGACCTCGGTAGACCCTGCGGCGCCGCCGAGGAACAAGCCCCCGAGGAAGCCGTCGCCCGAGCGCCTTTCGGCGCCGGCGACCACGCCGCCTAGCTCCTCGCTGAACCCGGCCGATGCGCCGGAACCACCCTGGGAGCGTATCCCGCCGAAAGTGGAGATCCAGGCGTCCGGACCTTTCCGTAGCGCAGGCAAGCCGTCGTCTGGGGCAGCCATACGGGCCTCGGCGACACCGGCTATGCCGTCGACAAGGTCCTCGATCAGCGGCTGGCCGCTCGCAAACCCGGTGATGTCGACCACCGCCACGCTGTCGCCGCTGGTCACGAACGGCCTGCCGCCGGTGAGGACGGTTTGCGGCAGGCCGCTTCCTGAGAAACTCATGACGGCGTTGAGCCCAGGGCCGAAGGTAAGGGTGTTGCCGCCACCGGAAAAGACGATCGGCCCCTGGATGGCCGTCCCGCCCAACAGGTTCAGCGTGGCGCCAGACGCGCCGAAATAGATCGCCACGCTCTGGTCGCTGAAGACGCGACCGGAATTGGTGATGACGGAGTTGCCGCCTTGGGCCGCAATGCCGACACCGCCCAGACCCTCTACGATCACCGAACCGGAATTGGTGATCGTGGCGTTGCCGAACAGCGTGCTGATACCCGCCGAAGCTGTCCCGAAGACATCGACCATGCCGCTGTTTGCGATGGTGATGTCATTGCCGCTCGCGCCGATGCCGACCGAAGCCAGGCCCGACACAACGATCGACCCGGAATTATCAAGTCGCAGCCCGTTGCTCTGCCACAGAATCCCTCCGGCCGCGGTCCCATAGGCCTCGATGGATCCGCTGTTGTTCACCGTCAGGTCCGGCCCGTCGCCGATTATGCCTGCGGCAGCCGTGCCGGAAACGCCGATAAAGCCATGGTTATCCACATGCCCGCCGGCTGCATCGCTGATGATGCCGTATGTGGCGATGCCAAGCGCTTCGATAACCCCGTTGTTCACAATGTGCGCATTGCCGCCCACCGACAAAACGCCTATCGAGCCGTCGCCTATCGCCAGGATGCCTCCGTTGTTGAGGATGGTCGCGTCGGGCCCTTGCGAATGCACATTGGCGGCGGCGCCGCCCAATGTTGCGATCAGCCCGTAATTGGTCAGCCGCTGACCAGAATTGAACATCCGCACGGCATCGACGCCGGCGCCAAATGTTTCGATCGCTCCGTTTGCCTGCACGAGGCCAGCATCACCGGCATTGCTCATCGTCTGCTGGCCGGCAATGACGCCATTGCCGATAACAAAATCTTCGGCGAGCGCCGCGCCGCTTCCAAGCGAGACCCCGGCGACAATCGACAGCGCTATCGCGCCTGGAACCCCTGTGCGCGACGTCGGCATCACCCCTCTGGCGCATGGCCACGCAACAGGCGGATTCTGCGCCCGAAGGAAGCGAAAGACAAGCCGCAGGCAAAACGCCCAGCCAGGGCGCTGTACGCCTGCGAAGAAGCCTATCGCCGCAGCACCGCGCTCAGCACGTCGCGGATGCCGATCGCGCCGACGAAGCGCGAGCCTTCGTCGAACAGCGCCACCGGCGCCGTCTGCGAGCGGTGCATGGCGAGCATCACCGTCTTCAGCGGCGTGCCGGGATTGGCCCAGAACACCTGGGAACCCTCCTCCGGCTGCCTCTCGACATCGGCGCAGGAGACCCACACCGCCGGCTTGCCGTCGCGCTCGGCCGCGGCCACCAAGCCATGGTCGTCGATCTTGAAGCGCGTCGTCTTGCGCCGGTCGAGCCACACCCAGCCGTCGTCGCCCTGCTCCAGGTCGCGGCGATCCCGCATCACGTTCCACGCCGTCAGCACCGACAATGGATTCACATTGGCGATGAAGTCGCGGACATAGTCGTTGGCGGGCCGCAGAACGATGTCTTCCGGCGCGCCGGTCTGGACGATGCGGCCGCCTTCCATGATCGTGATGTGGCTGCCGATCTTCAGCGCCTCCTCGAGGTCATGGCTGACGAAGATGATGGTCTTCTTGAGTTCCGCCTGAAGCTGCAGCAATTCGTCCTGCAGCTTGGTGCGGATCAGCGGGTCGAGCGCCGAGAACGGCTCGTCCATCAACAGGATCGGCGCCTCGGTGGCGAAGGCGCGGGCGAGACCGACGCGCTGCTGCATGCCGCCGGAAAGCTCATGCGCGTATTTCTTCGACCACTGATCGAGATGGACGAGCTGCAATTGCTTCTGCACCCGCGCCTTGCGTTCCGCCTCCGGCACGCCGGCGAGTTCGAGGCCGAAGCCGACATTTTCCTCGACGGTGCGCCAGGGCAGCAGGCCGAACTGCTGGAACACCATGGCCACCTGCTTCTGCCGCAGCCGGCGCAAGGTCGCCTCGTCGCAGGTGACGACGTCGACGATGCGGTCGCCGTCCTTGACCAGCACCTGGCCGCGCGAGACGACGTTCAGCCGGTTGACGGCCCGAAGCAGCGTCGACTTGCCGGAGCCGGACAGGCCCATCAGCACCGAGATCTCGCCTTCGTGCACGGTGAGGCTGGCCCCGGCGCATCCCAGCACATTGCCGGTCTTCTCCAGGATCTCGGCGCGCGTGGCGCCCTGGTCGATCAGCGCCAGCGAACCGGCCTGATCGGCGCCGAAGACGATGTCCACATTCTTGAAATCAACCGCGACGGTCATTTCTTGCCTCCAACGCCGATGCGGGTCATGCGGTCGAGAACGATGGCGAGCACGACGATGGCGAGGCCCGCCTCAAGCCCAAGATCGATGCGGCGCGAGCCGAGCGCGCGGTTGATTTCCGTGCCGAGGCCGCCCGCGCCGATCAGGGCGGCGAACACCACCATCGACAGCGACAGCATGATCGATTGCGTCAGACCAGCCATGATGGTCGGCAGCGCCGATGGCAGCTCCACCTTCCACAGAAGCTGGCGCTTGGTGGCGCCGAAGGCCTCGCCCGCCTCGATGATCGCCTTGGGCACCGAGACCACGCCGAGATGGGTGAGCCTGACTGCCGTGGGGATGACGAAGATGATGGTGACGATGAGACCGGGCGCGTTGCCGAGGCCGAACAGCGTGAGCACCGGGATCAGGTAGACGAAGGTCGGCAGCGTTTGCATCAGGTCGAGCACCGGCAGCATGACGCGGTAGACCTTCGGCTTGTGCGCGGCCCAGATGCCGAGCGGCACACCGATCGCCATCGCCATGGCGGCGGCGGCTACGACCAGCACCAGCGTCTGCACCGTCTGCTTCCACAGGTTCTGGTTGATGATGAAGATCAGGCCGAGGAAGACGCCGATGGCGAGCGGCCGCGAACGCTGCAGGAGCCAGGCGACGATCGCGATGACCAGCGCCAGAAGCACCGGCGGCACCATCAGCAGGAGGTTCACCGCCCCGTCGAGGATGAAATTCAGCCCGTTTGAAAAAGCCCGGAAGATGGTGTCGAAATTGTCGGTCAGGAAGCCGAAGAACGCCTTGCCCCACGGCCCGATGGGGATTTTGTAGTCGGTCAGGAATTTCGAAATCGGATCCATCTTTCCCCTCTCGGCTCCGCCGCGCTTGCCGCGCGGTCATCCTCTCACGTCTCCAGGCATATGAAAAAGGGCAGCCTCTTCAAGGGCTGCCCTTTTCCGGAAATCATGCCGGTCCCAAGCGGCTCAGCTCCCGAGCGCGGTCTTGACGGCGGCAGCCGCGTCCCCGCCATCAAAGGTGGTGACGCCGGCAATCCACGGCGCAATGGCGTCGGGATGCTTCTTCAGCCAGTCTTTCGCCACCGTCTGGGCATCGCCGCCCTTCAGGATCGCGTCCATCATCTCGCCTTCCATATCGAGATTGAACTTAAGGTTGGCGATGAACTTGGCGGCGTTCGGGCATTCGGTGGTGTAGCCCTTGCGCACGTTGGTGTAGACGGTGGCGGCGCCGAAGCCGCTGTCGCCCATGCCGTCGAGATAGGTGATCTTCATGGCGCCCATCACCGGGTGCGGCGTCCAGCCGAGGAAGGCGATCCACTCATTGTTCTTCATCGACTGCTCGGCCTGCGTCAGCATGCCGGCTTCCGACGACTCGACCAGTTCGAAGCCCTCGAGATTGTCCTTCGGGTTCTTGATCATGTCGAGGATGATGCGGTTGCCGTCATTGCCGGCCTCGATGCCGTAGATCTTGCCGTTGAATTTGTCCTTGAACTTGCCGAGATCGGTCAGCGTCTTGACGCCGGCATCCGCGACATAGGTCGGCACGACGATGCCATAGCCGGCGCCGGTCAGGTTGGTACTGATCGTCTCGACCGAGCCGTCGGCGGTATAGTCCTTGATGTCGTTGGTCATCGACGGCATCCAGTTGCCGAGGAAGACATCGAGGTCCTTGTTCTTCAGCGACGCATAGGTCACCGGCACCGAAAGCTGGATCGTCTGCGGCTCGTAGCCGAGCGCGGTGAGCAGCACCGAGGCCAGCCCCGTCGTGGCCTGGATGTCGGTCCAGCCGACATCGGACAGGCGAACCGCCTTGCAGCTCGCCGGATCGCCGGCATAAGCGGCGGTCGTGGTCAGAAGCGCCGCAAGGCCGATGCCCGCGGCGATAGATTTCATACGCGACATGAACTTTCTCCCATTGCAATTACCAGGCGGTGCGAAGTCACGGTTCTTGCGCCCGCCTTGTTTCGTCAGCCAAACACCATTTTGAAGCCGTTTCAAGCGCTTCAACATCACGACGAACGGCGCGCGCTGGCCTTTACGCGACATGACAGGCTTTTGAACGACATCGGATTTTCGACGGCAGGGAGTTTTTGGTGGACGGAGCCTCGGCCCCCCTCCCCGGGCGCCGACATGTGAGCTTAGAAGGACGCATGGCCAAGCTTTACTTCCACTACGCGACGATGAATGCCGGCAAGACGACCATGCTCTTGCAGGCGTCCTACAACTATCGCGAACGCGGCATGTCGACGATGCTGTTCGTCGCCGGACATTATCGCAAGGGCGACAGCGGCTTGATCTCGTCGCGCATCGGCCTCGAATCTGAGGCCGACATGTTCCGCGACGGCGACGATCTCTTTGCCAGAGTCGCCGAGCATCACGAACATACGACCGTGCATTGTGTGTTCGTCGACGAGGCTCAGTTCCTCGAGGAGGAGCAGGTCTGGCAGCTCGCCCGCATCGCCGACCGGCTGAACATCCCGGTCATGTGCTACGGCCTGCGCACCGATTTCCAGGGTAAGCTGTTCTCCGGTTCGCGCGCGCTGCTCGCCATCGCCGACGACCTGCGCGAGGTGCGCACCATCTGCCGCTGCGGCCGCAAGGCCACGATGGTGGTCAGGCTCGGCTCCGACGGCAAGGTGGCGAAACAGGGCCAGCAGGTCGCTATAGGCAAGGATGTCTATGTCTCGCTCTGCCGCCGCCATTGGGAAGAGGAAATGGGCAGGGCTGCCCCCGACGATTTCATTGGTTTCACCAGCAACTGACACTAAGCAGATATCTAGGCGGCCGAGACACGCCGCGTCGGAAACGGCCAGCCAAGCCGCACGCCGAGTGTTGCCAGGGCAATCAGCGCCATGCCGGCAGCCTGCGCCGTTCCGAGCGGATGGCCGTACAAGGCCCAGTCGATGATGATCGCGACGACAGGATAGATGAAAGTGAGGATGCCGATCACCGGCGTCGTCAGGCGCGGAAAGGCGGAATTCATCAGCACATAGGCGATGCCGGTATGCAGGACTCCGATCCCGGCCAGCCAGCCCCAAGACGCAGGCGGGATGGGATGGCCGATGTCGGCGAACGGGGCGAGCAACACGACCCCGACCAGCGTCTGGCAAAGCACGGTGATCTCCGCGCGCTGTTGTCCGAGGCCCTTGGCAAGGATCGTCGCCACCGCATAAAGCAGGGCAGCGCCCAGCGTCAGCGCGATGCCCAATGCCCATTTGGCGTCGGCATGGCCGTGTGTGACGACCAGGCCGCTGGCCAGCACCACGCCAAGAAACGCGCCAAGCATCCATAGGATCTGGTCGGGCGAAATGCGTTCCTTGAGGAAGATGACGCCGATCAGCACCGCGAAGAACGGCTGGACATGGTAGACGATCGTCGTCGTCGCGATCGATGTCATGCCGAAGCCGGCGAAGAAGGCCGTCCAGCTCAGCACCATGCAAACGCCGCCGAGCGCCGCGAGCGCAAGCCGGGATGGGGACAGCGTCCGGTCCGGCAGGTAGCCGCGCAGCAGGCACCAGGCGGCCAGGAACAGCGCGCCGAACACGCATCGCCAGAAGACGACGGTGACGGGATGTTGTCCCGACTCCGTGACGAAGGCGCCAACCGTGCCGGCAATCACCATCGCCAGAGCGAGGCTCGCGGCGGGAAAGCGGGCGATCGATATGTCCCTCATCATCGGCTCTCCAAACGGGTCGAAGCTCATTTGGCCAGCCGAAACGATTTCAATCAAGCGAATAGATTTGTCAGTATCTATTCGATATGCTGATAGCGCCATGGCCGCTCCGCTCGACCTCAACCTGCTGAAGACCTTCGTTGCCGTCGTCGAAAGCGGCAGCCTGTCCAATGCGGCGCCGCGCGTCGGCCGCAGCCAGTCGGCGGTCAGCATGCAGATGCAAAGACTGGAAGACATGGTGGGCAACCAGCTTCTGGTGCGGGGCCCTAGAACGGTCACCCCCAATGCGGCCGGCGAGGATTTCCTCATCTATGCGCGCCGGCTGCTGAAATTGTCCGACGAGGCATGGGCGAGCGTCACCCGGCCGAAGGAAACAGGCAGCGTGCGCCTCGGCGTGCCGGACGACTACGCGGCCTTCCTGCTGCCGCCCGTGCTGTCGCGCTTTGCCGAGGATCACCCGCTGGTCACCGTCGAACTCGTCTGCGAGCAGTCGACCGCGCTGGTGAAGACCCTGGCGGAGGGACGGCTCGACCTGGCGATCGTCACCCGCCTGCCGGATCAGCCGCTCGAGGTGATCAGGCTGGAGCGCTTTGTCTGGGTCGCCTCGCCCAATCACGTCGCCTGGCAGACCGATCCGCTCCCTGTCGCCCTGTTCGAACCTGGCTGCGCGGCGCGGATGAATGTGCTGCAGGCACTGGGCGGTGCCGACCGATCCTATCGCTGCACCTATTCCAGCGCCTCCCTGCTCGGGCTGGTCGCGGTGGTGCAGGCGGGGCTCGCGGTCGCCGGCCTTGCCCAGCGAAGCGTGCCGCCGTCGCTGCGCATCATCGGCGCTAATGAGGGGCTGCCGGCGTTGCCGGACCTCGAGATCGGCATACTGCGCAACCCTTTGTCGACGACGCCGGCGGTCGATCGTCTGCATGATTTTCTGCGCCGCGACCTGGCGCAGCAGGCCTGAGCCGCGGAGATCGGCCGCGGCCTGGGGTGTGGCCTTTATCAAGTCTTCGCCCTATAAGGCCGACAGCCAGAACTCTCCGGGGTCAGCCATGTTTCGAGCCATTTCGCCCGCCGCGCTTTTCCTGCTTGCCAGCGGCCTTGCCGCGCATGCCGGTGGCGATGCAGCACTGGGCAAGAAGGTCTTCAACCGCTGCATGGCCTGCCATGAGGCGGCAAGCGACCGCGACAAGGTCGGCCCGCATCTGCTGGGCGTCGTCGGCCGCAAGGCCGGCTCGGCGGAGAGCTTTGCCGGCCATTATTCGCAAGCCATGAAGGATGCCGGCGCCGCCGGCCTGGTCTGGGACGAAGCCAACCTCGCCGAATATCTCAAGGCGCCCAGGCAGAAGGTTCCCGGCAACAGAATGGCCTTTACCGGCCTGACCAGCGACGACGACATCGCCAACGTGATCGCCTATCTCAAGGCCGACCCAAAACCCTGATCGGAATTGGAAAGAAACTGGTATTGCCGCCGGCGCACGAGATTTGCCGGCGCTGTGTCATCGCCTTGGCCGTCCGTAAAAACAATAGCTTAAGGCATATAAGCTGAAGCTGTTCGACGGCGTCGCGCATTACTGGCCGCCATGCGCATGCTTGCCTTGTCTTTCAAGGACCTGACCCGTTCTTTTGTTTTGGCGCCTCGCTTTGTCTTCCTTCTTTCAATCCCTTGAAGCCCCACATATATTCGCCGCCACGACACGGAAACGGATGCCGAAGCGGGAGGCCCCAATGGCGACATTGCAGAATTTCGATGCCGAAATTGCCAAGACCAAGCAGGTCGTGCAGGACATGCGCACCAAGATCGAGCAGTCCGGCACGGTGCTCGACACGCTTGCTCAGGCCGATAAGAAGATCGGCGACGCCAATTTCGACATCGAGAACGCCCGCATCGAGGACGTGCTCAAGCAGCAGAAGGTCATGGAAGGCAACATCGCCGACCTGATCATCGGGCTCGAGGACGCCACCAACGTTTTCGGCGCCGAATTCGAGAGCATGAAGAGCTACACCGGTTGGGAAAACTTCGTCGGTGTCTTCTCCGAGCAGCGCAAGCAGCGCATGCGCACCGACCGCGTGCGCAACATGTCGCTGGCCGGCAATTTGCAGGAGCTTTTGGCGAAGTCGGATACTATCGTCGGCATCCTGAAGGCGCAGAAACAGATCCTCGACCAGCGCTACAAGACTTCCGAGACCAGCCTGTCGCAGGTGATCGAACGCCGCAAGACGACCATGTCCAACCTTGAGGCCGTGCAGAAGCGCATCGAGGAATTGAATCCCCTGCTGCTCGACATCGAGAACAAGATCGCCGCCTCGACGACGCAGAAGGAGCGTACCGAGCTCGAGGGCGAGCGCTCGAAAATGGCGACCGAATACAATGAAAAGCAGGCCAAGGAGCAGGAGCTGCTCGCCGAAAGCCAGACGCTGGAGCGCTATACCTCGATGTTCCAGACCTTCGTCGATTCGCTCAACAACCAGATCGCCGCGCAGTCGACGCTGATCAACAAGCTAACCATCGACACCGAGCAGCGCATCGTGCTGTACAAGGCGCTGGAAGATTCGCTGAAGACCGCCGCCCAGCAGGACGTCGCCCACAAGATCAACACGCTGGGCAGCCAGGTCGACAACACGGCGGAGGAGACGATGGCCGGCATCGGCGCCGCCTCGCAGAAGCATATCGGCGACCTGCTCGAGATGCATGAGAAGAACATGGTGGCTTCAGCCGACATCCAGCGGCGCAAGAAGCTTGCCGACGACGCCTTCGCGCGCCGCTTCGACGACGTGATGAAAAAGCACAACTCGGCAAACTATGTGCAGTCCTAAGCAGGTTCCGCAAAAGTGTCACAAGGTTTTGAGGTCAGAACTTGCGGAAAACAAAGGAATCCAAGCAGATATTCGTGGGGCACCCCACGAATATCTGCTTGGGCGGCGCCGCTGATCTCATCTCCACGGCAGTCCCATGACACCTGAGAACGACGCGGCGGCCCGCTATTTCTCCGCCATCACGGCGGCGCTGGGCGGACTGGAAGTGTTCATGCGCGACGACCGCTCGCCGCTTTACCGGCACGGCATCGTCGCCAGGATCGTCGCGGAATATATCGCGCGGCTGGACAAATCCTTTGCCTGCTGGCGCAACCGGCTGGGCTTCATGGACACCTTCCGCATCTCGCGCGCCGACAGCGGCTATCCCGTGTTCCAGAACCTGCTCGAATTGGAAAACGATCGCCAGCAGGCCGACGCCCGCCTGGCCAACATCCCGCAGGCCGACGAGCTGCGCCAGGAGATGGCCGACTTCATCCTCCGCCACAAGGAATTTCCCGAGGCGCTACAGAAGTCGATGGCCGAGCGGCTCTATCTGGAGGACGTCAAGAGCGAGGCGACCTTCGGCCCGTTCACGCTTGCGCAGACGGCCAAGGTCTCGGTCAACCCGAAGACCATGCGGCCCTATTACCTCGTCCACTGGGCGACGTTCGACGGCAGCGCCAACCTGCCGCTGATCTACATGGTGACGGTAGAGGACTCCTCCGAAAGCATGGTGCGCCAGCTTGTCGACGACAGCACCGGCAAGCTGAACGAGCGCGTCGACATTCCGCTTCCCGTTGATGGCCTGCTCAACCCGGAGCTTGCGCACCGCTTCGATGATTTCACCGAAAAGAACTCGGCCTACACGCTCTCGCCGGCGACGATCGCCGTCAATCTCGACAAGGATTTCGAGCCGTTGCACCCCAAGCAGTTGCGGCGCGTGGTGCTCGGGCCCTTCTACTCGGCCGGCATCACCGACAACAATTCGACCGTGGCCGAGGTGCTCTCCAAAGTGCGCAAGCCCGAGAATGCCTGGCTGCTCACCTGGACAATCCAGGAGGTCTTTTCCAAGAGCGAGAAGCCCGGCCGCAGGGGTCTTTTCTCCAGCGAGAAGACGACGCAGGAGTTCTTCATCAACACCGACGATCTCGAAGCCGCGCGCCAGGGCGTATCGAGCTACGAAAACCACGCACTGATCCCGCACGAGGCCTACCAGGCGCTCTATGCCGCGGGCGAAGCGCAGAAGATCTTTTCCGGCTACAAGGTCCACATCCTGTCCAACGGACAGGTCATCAGCGATGTGTGATCGTCAAACCGCGGAGCATCCTTCATGGACACCGGCCTGACCACGATCTCGGAAGCCGCAATCGAGAAGCACCGCACTGTTGCGCAGAGTTTCATCACCCGCATCGTCGTGCTGGAGGACCCGTCGCGCGAATCCGGCACCGCGCTTGCCGGCACCAACCGCCGCTTCGTCTCGACCGTGTCGGTCGGCTCGGTGCGCCGCACGCGCGAGGTCGAGCTCTCAAAGACGGTCGCGGCCATCCACCCCGACGACCAGTTGATGAGCATCCCGCAGCACACGCTGCTCTACCGCGCCCGCCGTGGCCTCGCTATCGCGCTCGCCATTTCCGATGTCTTCGCCGAAGGCTCGGACCTGGAAAGCCTGCAGGCCAAGAATGCCCGTGCGCCACTGGAGGGCGACGAGGCGTCGACCTTCAAGAAGCTTCTGTCGGCTTCGGCTTACGTCTCCGCTTTCAGCTTTGCCTCCTATCTTTTCCAGTTGATCGACAGCGACGGCGAGGCGCCGAACGACATCCCCGAGCCCGACTTCCTGTTCGACACGCCGCAGGACGCGGTGAAATCGATCGTTGCCGGCCTAGACAAGGCGATCGCCGGCTCGAAGGACGATGCGGACCTGATGACGCGTGCTCGCGCCTTCGCCCGGGTCGCCATCGACGGGCTGTTGGCGCGCAAAGGCCGTTTCGACGGCATCGGCCCATTCGAGAACGCTCATATTCGCATCGACGTGGACGACTTCACCCTCGACGGCTTCGACGTCGCGCCCGGCAAGCGTTCCAAGCCGCTGGTCATGACCTTCAAGAAGCCGGAAGAAGTCGTCGGCAACCACATCGCCAAATTCCAGTCGGTCAGGCTGGCCAAGATGCTGATGGCCTATGATTTCGAGCGCGAGCTCAACCCCTTCGTCGAGCTCGGCGGCTTCCTGTTCACCTTCATCGGCGACGGCGCACCGGGCACCGGCAAGACGACGCTGATCCAGATGATCGCCGGGCTCGTCAACGGCTATTGCCAGGTGGCCGGCTATCCCTTCGCCTATGAGAATTTCGGCGTCGACCAGATCTCGTCCTATCAGGGCAAGTCCGGCCAGAACTGCCGGCAATTCATCAACAACGTGCTCAATCCGCGCGTCATCGGCTTCGGCACCATCGACGATATCGACCAGGTGGCCGCGCGCCGCTCTGACGATCGTGCCTCCGCCGGTCAGCAGGAGATCACCGGCGTATTGATGGACGCCTTCGCCGGCGCCTCGACGGTGGTGCGCGGCAATTGCTCCTTCGGCATGTTCTCCAACTATCCCGAAAATGTCGACGACGCGCTGCGCCAGCGCGCCGGTGCGCGCTGGCTGGTCGACGGTCCGCAGACCCGCGACGACTATATCGACATCTTCGTGCTGCTCGCCGGCAAGAACCACAAGATCCCGCTTGGGGACCACGAGCTCTATGCCGCGCAGGAGATCCAGCGCGCCGTGGCCGAAGCCTATGAAGAGCACGAGAAGCCGCAGGAAGACGGGCTGATGAAGGTCTATGAGCGCTACATGAAGGAAAACGGCGCGCCCAAGACCATGGCCGATATCGGCACCTATCTGCACATGATCAAGGACGCTGAACCGCGCTTCACCGGCCGCGCGATCAAGAACGTCACCGACGCGATCAAGATGCGCGCCATGGATATCGAGCTGCCGGACGACTGGTTCGAGAAACCCGAAGCCTTCATGCACAAGAGCTACGACGACAAGAAGGCAATGATCGAGGAACTGCGCGGGCCGTTTTCGATGGACATGGTCATGCAGGAGATCAACCGCTACGCCGATTCCGAGTTCCGCTATTCCGACAAGTCGGATGATGCCGCGGTGGAGAAGCTCCTGCGCGACGCAAGGCTGCGTGAGAGGGCAGCGCGCGAGATGGAGGAATTGAAGAAGAAGGGTGCATGGAATGCGTGAAGCGCGCCGACGCCCCCTTCTCCCCTTGTGGGAGAAGGTGTCGCCGAAGGCGACGGATGAGGGGTGTTCCAGCGGAGTGATACGCTGGCATTCCCTGGAACACCCCTCATCCGTCTCGGCGCTGTCGCGCCGATCCACCTTCTCCCACACGGGGAGAAGGAGAGGCTGCGCCGCCCCTCATCCGCCCTTCGGGCACCTTCTCCCCGTGAACGGGGAGAAGGAAAGATGAAAGCCGCCAAGAAACCCGACCTCCTGCGCGACAACGAGCTGATCTACGGCCGCCTGCTCGCCGTGGACGAGCCGCATCTCATCCAGCGCTACAACAAGGCACTTGTCGCCTTCGGCCTCGAGCCGACCAGGTTGAAGAGCTTCCAGATCGACCGCACCGGCTTCTCGCCCCAGATCGCCGACGAGTGCGGCGACTTCGACTATCTCGATCCCAACGAGGTCAACCGCCGCTTCATCATCCTGACGCCGTCGCAGATCGACCTGCCGGTGGTGCACACCGCCTTCTCCAACACCTCGCAGCTGATGTTCGAGTTCATGTCGAAGAACCAGCGCGCCATCGACGCGCTGACCATCAAGGACGTGATCTACGGCGAGATCGAGGACTCGGTCCCCAAGGTCAACGACATCGAGGACCTGCTTTCGATAAACCAGGTCGAGTTCAAGGTGCTGTCGGCCGAGGATGTGCTGGGCAAGGCGGCCGAGCTCGGCAAACTGGTCGACCGGCTGAAGCAGGAACCGGATGCCTGGCGCGACAATGCCATGCTGCAGCGCATGGTCGATCTCGCCAAGGTCTGCGGCGACATCCGCGAGAACGCGCTGGTCCCCGACCAGGTGATCTTCCGCCACAATGCCTACTGGACCAGCCATTTCGGCGGCCTCTATGTCTTCGTCGATCCCGACATGACGACGGTGATCTGCGATCCGGCCGCTCCCGGCTTCCGCCGCTCACGCCCCTGGCAGGTCAGCTACCTGTCGATCAACGACGCCGACAAGGTGTTTCGCTTCCTCGCCGCCACCGGCCGCCTCGACCTGCCGCGCGCCTCGTGGATAGAGTCCTCCGGCTATCTCGAGCATCGCGCCGAGATGGTTGTGCGCGCGCTGATCCGCGACGCCGAGCCCAACCGCAACCTGACCGACGTCGACAAGGTCTGGCTGCAGACCTGGATCCACGGCCATGCCGACCTGATCGCCCAGGACGGGAACTTTCCCTTCCTCAACGCCGCCAAGCGCGAGATCGCCCAACTCGGTCATCTCAAGATCGAGGACGTGCCGCCGCGCCAGCGCTTCCTGGTCGTGCGCGCCAAGCCCGAACACCCCGATGCCTGGCTGACCAACCAGCTGATCTCGGATTTCGTGCCGCAGGACTTCGTCTCGCGTTACGTCTTCAACAAGCCCGGCTTCTACAAGGACTATGAGAGCTACAGCGACGCCTGGCGAAGCCATGTTGTGGACGTTCTGAAAACCACATATTTGAAGGACAAGGCGGCCTTCCGCGCGCGTCTTTACGGCCTGATCGACTAGAAAAGTCTGGGTGGTTTTCCGCCCAGAATTGCGCCAAAACAGAGGGTTAGGGCAGATCGCCGTTTCCCTTGAAACGGTGAAATACTCTAAGGGGGTGCCACAGCCATGCTCGACCCAATCGTGAACTTCTTCTCCCAGATCTTCCAGTGGATCGGCCGCGGCATCGGCTTCGTCATCGGCGTCATTCTGTGGCCCTTCATGAGGGTCGGCCGCTGGTACGGACAGCGCGGCTGGATCCTGAAGGCGGTGGTCGGTCTCGCCCTCCTGGTGCTGATCGGCCTCTACGCCAATTTCTTCTACGCCACGCAGTGGTGGAACAATTTCAACCCGCACTATCCCGACACCTACACATTCGAGAAGCGCAACGTGTCGGCCGGCGAGCAGGTTTCCGCCGGCGCCGGCACCGACACGGCCAAGACCTGCGGCAACTCGGCGATCGCCCAGGTCGCCGCCGATCTGACGGACTTCAACGTCAACCAGAATGCCTGGATCTCGTCGATGATCCTCTACAAGCTCGGCCTGTTCGGCATCGACTGGGACAACACGCCCTGGATGGACAACAAGGCGTCCTTCCAGCGCGGCATCAACCAGGCGGTGCGGCGCACCGCGACCGAGCTTGCCGACAATCTCGGCCGCGTGCGCACCACCTCGCAGATCGATGCCGACCTGCAGGATGCGCGCGGCAATCTGCAGTTCGACGAGTACACCTGGTATTTCGGCCTGAACCCCTTCGGCCCCAAGACGCCGACGCCGAGCTATTATCGCGACGCGGTGCGCAAGCTGCGTTCCTTCAACGCCCGGCTCGCCACCTGCCAGGCGACGTTCGACGCGCGTGCCGACAATCTCAAGCAATATATCGACCGCATCGCTTCGGATATCGGCTCGACTTCGGCGATCCTCAAGGAGCGCGCCGAAAACCACAACAACGGCTGGTTCGATACCCGAGCCGACGACCGCTTCTGGTTCGCCTATGGCCAGCTCTATGCCTATTACGGCCTCATGAAGGGCGCCCAGGCCGACTTCGAGGATGTGCTCAAGGAAAAGCACCTGCAGAGCCTGTGGGACACGATGGATTCGCAGTTCGTCTCGGCGCTGCGCATCCAACCCTTCATCATCGCCAATGGCCGCGAGGATGGCTGGCTGTTGCCGACGCATTTGACGACGATGGGCTTCTACATCCTGCGCGTGCGCTCCAACATGGTCGAGATCAGCAACGTTCTGAGCCAATAGCACCGTCTCGGGGCGACAGGGCGATGGCGGATTTGCGCCGTCGCCCCTGTCGCTTTTCGCGCATTAGGCGGCTGTTTTGAGACGGCGAAACCGCCCTCGCTCTGGCTTCTATACGGCGCAACGACCGGGCCCGAGACGACCGCCTTGGAAGAGGCCCGGCGGCAGGAACACTCTTTCTTAACAGGAAACATAGTTGCATGGAAGTTGACGCCGCGCCAGCGACAGGGTTAGAACATGACCTTTCGTCCGGGCGGCGTTTCGACCATGCACGAATGATCGAACCCCTCCCCTCCACCGCCTACTCCAGAGGAAAGCCGTCATGGCCGAAGTGAAGTCCGACATCGAGATCGCGCGCGCCGCCAAGAAGAAACCGATCCAGGAGATCGGCGCCAAAATCGGCATCCCGACCGAGCACCTGCTGCCCTATGGCCACGACAAGGCCAAAGTCTCGGCCGAGTTCATCAAGTCGGTGAAGGGCAACAAGGATGGCAAGCTGATCCTGGTCACCGCCATCAACCCGACGCCCGCCGGCGAAGGCAAGACGACCACCACGGTCGGCCTCGGCGACGGCCTCAACCGCATCGGCAAGAAGGCAATCATCTGCATCCGAGAGGCCTCGCTCGGCCCGAATTTCGGCGTCAAGGGCGGTGCCGCGGGTGGCGGCCTTGCCCAGGTGGTGCCGATGGAGGACATGAACCTCCACTTCACCGGCGACTTCCACGCCATCACCACCGCGCATAATTTGCTGTCGGCGCTGATCGACAACCACATCTACTGGGGCAACGAGCTCGGCATCGACACCCGCCGCGTCGCCTGGCGCCGCGTCATGGATATGAACGACCGGGCGCTGCGCGAGATCATCTGCTCACTGGGCGGCGTCGCCAACGGCTACCCGCGTCAAGCCGGCTTCGACATCACCGTCGCCTCGGAAGTGATGGCGATCCTGTGCCTTGCCACCGACCTCAAGGACCTCGAGAAGCGACTTGGCGACATCATTGTCGCCTATCGCCGCGACAAGTCACCGGTCTATGCCCGCGACCTCAAGGCCGACGGCGCCATGGCGGTTCTGCTCAAGGACGCCATGCAGCCCAACCTGGTGCAGACGCTGGAGAACAACCCGGCCTTCGTCCATGGCGGCCCGTTCGCCAACATCGCGCATGGCTGCAACTCGGTCGTCGCCACCACGACCGCGCTGAAGCTCGCCGACTATGTCGTCACCGAAGCCGGCTTCGGCGCCGACCTTGGCGCGGAGAAGTTCTTCGACATCAAGTGCCGCAAGGCGGGGCTGAAGCCCTCGGCGGCTGTCATTGTCGCCACCGTGCGCGCGATGAAGATGAATGGCGGCATCAAAAAGGAAGACCTCGGCAAGGAGAACATCGAGGCGGTCAAGAAGGGCTGCCTCAATCTCGGCCGCCACATCGAGAACGTGAAGCAGTTCGGCGTGCCGGCGGTGGTGGCGATCAACCACTTCACCACCGACACCGAAGGCGAAATCCAGGCGATGAAGGACTTCGTCAAGGCGCAGGGCGCCGAGGCGATCCTGTGCAAGCACTGGGCGCAGGGCTCGGCCGGCATCGAGGACCTCGCCCGCAAGGTCGTCGAAATTGCCGAGTCCGGCGCCTCGCAGTTCTCGCCGCTCTATCCCGACGAGATGCCGCTGTTCGAGAAGGTCAACACCATCGTCAAGCGCATCTATCGCGGTGACGAGGCGATCGCCGACAAGTCGATCCGCGACCAGCTGCATGCCTGGGAACAGGCCGGCTACGGCAATTTGCCGGTCTGCATGGCCAAGACCCAGTACTCCTTCTCAACCGACCCGAACCTGCGCGGCGCGCCGACAGGCCACACCGTGCCGGTGCGCGAGGTCAGGCTCTCGGCTGGCGCCGGCTTCGTCGTCATCATCTGCGGCGAGGTCATGACCATGCCCGGCCTGCCCAAGGCGCCGTCCTCGGAAAAGATCTTCCTCAACGAGCAGGGTCAGATCGAAGGCCTGTTCTAAGCACCCTTCAGGCCGGGAATGATCAGGGGCGTCGCTATTGCGGCGCCCTTTTTGCTAGCCGGACTATGCCGCGTTCCGCTTCAGTGCCCGCTGGTTCGATGCATAAATCGTGTCGCGCTCGGGCAGCTTCCCGGTTTTCAGGCAATCGATCCATTCGGCGGTCTTCAGCACCGCGGCGAAGCGCGACTGCAGGACGACGCTTACCACCCGGTGGATGTCCTCGGCCGAGGCATAGCCCGCGCTGTTGGCATAGGGCACCGAGCCGCTGGCATCCGACAGGAACTCGACGGCGAAGCCCATATGCGTTGCGTGGATGATGGTCGACAGATCGCAATTGTGGGTCATGTAGCCGACGACCGCGATCGTATCGATGGCATTGGCGCGCAGCCAGGCTTCGAGATCGGTGCCGGTGAAGGCCGATGGCAGCGTCTTCTCGACATAATGGTGGCGTGCGCGCCCGGCGATCTCGGGATGCAGTTCGCCGCCATGGCTGGCCTTGGCGAAGATCGGCGAAGTCTCGGGCGCCATCTGCTTGACGACGACGATTTTGATGCCGGACGCCGCGGCCGCGTCCATGGCGCGCGCCACATTGGCGACGGTCTCGGCGAAGGGCGGATGCTGGATGGCTAGATTGCCGCCATTGTAGTCGTTCTGGACATCGACGATGACAAGCGCGCGGCGCGGCTGGGTGGCTGGTGCTGACATGGCATTTTCCTTTCGACCGGGTTGATGGCGCAAAGCTAGGCGGGTGTTCTCGGGCGAGAAAGTGGCCCGATTGACATCATTCGAAAGAATTGGGACATTCGCTAATCAACGCAAACGATGTCAGCCATGAAGAACCCGATCATTGCCGCTGTCGCCTTCGACGGCATCAGCCCGTTCCACCTCTCCGTGCCTTGTCTGGTGTTCGGCGCCGATCGAACCAGGCTTGGACTGCCACGCTTCGACTTCCGCGTCTGCGCGATGAAGGAGGGACCCGTTCATACCGATGCGGGGTTGAGCATCGTCGTGCCGCATGGGCTTTCCGCGCTCGACGAGGCCGACATCGTCATCATCCCAAGCTGGAAGGACCTCGATGCCCCTCTGGCCGCGCCGTTCAAGGAGGCGTTGCAAGGCGCACATCGGCGCGGCGCGCTGATCGTGGGTCTGTGCCTCGGCACCTTCGCCATTGCCGGCGCCGGATTGCTGGCCGGACGCAAGGCCACGACCCACTGGGCCTATACCGATCAACTCCAGGCGCTTCATCCAGACATCGCGATCGACGCCGACGTGCTCTATGTCGACGATGGCGACATCATCACTTCCGCCGGCGTCGCCGCCGGGCTCGACTGCTGCCTGCACATCGTGCGCGCCCGCTATGGCGCGGAGGCGGCGCTGCGGCTTGCCCGCCATGTCGTGCTCTCGCCGCACCGGCAGGGCGGCCAGGCACAGTTCATCGAGCGCCCGCTTGCGCCGACGCCGAACGCCGACCGATTCGCCAAGGCCCTCGATGACGTGCGGGCAACGCTTGGCGAGGCGCACAGTCTCGACAGCGTCGCCGACGCGGCCGGCCTTACCCGCCGCACTTTCACGCGCCGTTTCCAGAAAACCATCGGCACCAGTTTCGGCGACTGGCTTGCCGACCAGCGCGTCGCGCTGGCGCAGCGGCTTTTGGAGCAGACGCACAAGTCGATGGACATGGTGGCCTTCGAAGCCGGCTTCGGCAGTGCCACCTCGCTCCGCCAGCATTTTGCCGCGCGGCTGAAAACCTCGCCGATGCAATACAGGCGGGAGTTCTCCAAGACCGCGGGGACGCTCAGCGCGGCGTGACCACCCGCGCCGGGTTGCCGACCACGGTCGTGTTGGCCGCGACGTCGCGAGTCACCACCGCGCCGGCGCCGACAATGGCGCCCTCGCCTATTCTGACGCCGGCGAGGATCACCGCGTTGCCTCCGATCCAGGCGTTGTCACCGATCGTCACCGGTTTTGCGATCTCCAGCCCGGCCAACCGTCCAGTGGCCTCGCGATGATGCTCGGCGCAGTAGATCTGTACATTGGGGCCGAGCAGCGTGCCCTTGCCGATGCGCACCGGCGCGGTGTCGAGGATGGTGCAGCCGGCATTGAGGAAGACGCCGTCGCCGAGAAACAAATTGAAGCCATAGGCGCAGTGGAACGGCGCCTCGATGCGCGCGCCCTCGCCTGCGCCGCCGAGCAGCGCCCGCAAGGCACGCCCCATATTGCCCCGCTGCCGGGGCGGCAAACTATTGTGCTCGAACACCGCATCGCGCGCGGCGAAGCGCAGCGCCTCGAGCTCATCGTCTATGCAGGTGTACCATTCGCCCGCCGCCATCTTCATGCGCTCACTTGCCGTCATGGCGACACCTCCCGATTTCGTCTGCTGCCAAGCACACCGATTGTCGGACAAAGGCCCGTGGCCAAACGCCCGGCCTATGCTAGCCTGCCTTACCGGAACCGTGCGAGGTTCCGATTTTGAGGGGGTCGATCATGCTTTACCTGCTTGCACTGCTGATAGGTGTCGTCGCCGGTCTGCGCGCCATGACAGCGCCCGCCGCCGTCGCCTGGGGTTCTTATCTCGGCTGGCTGCCGGTCGCCGGCACCTGGGCCAGCTTCATGGGCCATTGGATCGCGGTCGGCATCTTCACCATCCTGGCGATCGTCGAGCTGGTCACCGACCAGCTGCCGTCGACGCCGAGCCGGAAGGTGCCGCAGCAGTTCGGCGCCCGTATCGTCCTAGGCGCCTTTACCGGCGCGGTGATCGGCGCCACCGGCGGCGCCACCATCGGCGGGCTTATCGCCGGCGCCATCGGCGCGGTGATCGGCACGCTGGGCGGCGCCGAGGTGCGTGGCCGGCTGGCCGCCGCCTTCGGCAAGGATTCGCCCGCAGCCTTCATCGAGGACGCCATAGCAATCATTGGCGGCCTGCTGATCGTGGCGGCGGTCGCATGAGCGCCAAAGCTTTCGACGCCATCGTCATCGGCGCCGGCCAGGCCGGCACGCCACTCGCCGGCCGGCTCAACGCGGCCGGCATGAGCGTGGCGCTGATCGAGCGCAAGCTCATCGGCGGCACCTGCGTCAACACTGGCTGCATCCCGACCAAGACGATGGTGGCGAGCGCCTATGCCGCGCACCTCGCCCGCCGCGCCGCCGACTATGGCGTGACGGTTTCCGGTCCCGTCGGCGTCGACTACAAGGCCATCAAGGCGCGCAAGGACAAGGTGTCGGGCGCTTCCCGCACGGGGCTTGAGACCTGGATCGCGGGCATGGAGAAGTGCACGCTCTATCGCGGCCACGCGCGCTTTGAATCCGCCGACACCGTGCGTGTCGGCGACGAGTTGCTGACCGCGCCAAAGATCTTCCTCAACACCGGCGGCCGCGCCTCCGTGCCCGACCTGCCCGGCGTCCACGACATCCCCTATCTCACCAATTCCTCGATGATGGATCTCGATGTCCTGCCCAGCCATCTGATCGTCGTCGGCGGCAGCTACATCTCGCTCGAATTCGCACAGATGTTCCGCCGCTTCGGCTCCGAGGTCACGGTGATCGAGAAGGCGCCGCGACTGACCGGCCGCGAGGACGAGGACACGTCCGCCGCCATCCTGTCGATCCTCGAAAACGAAGGCATTACTGTCCATGTCGGCGCCGGCGACATCAGCTTCGCCAGGAAGGGCAACGAGATCGCCGTGACTTTCTCCACCGGCAAGCCACCGGCGGTGGGCTCGCATGTGCTGCTGGCGCTCGGCCGCGTCCCCAACACCGACGATCTCGGCCTCGAAAACGCCGGCGTCGAGGTCGACCAGCGCGGCTTCATCGTCGTCGACGACCAGCTGCGCACCAGCGTGCCCGGCATCTGGGCGATGGGCGACTGCAACGGCAAGGGCGCCTTCACCCACACCTCCTACAATGACTTCGAGATCGTCGCCGCCAACCTGCTCGACAATGATCCGCGCAAGGTCACCGACCGCATCGAGGCCTATGCGCTCTACATTGATCCGCCGCTTGGGCGCTGCGGCATGACGGAAGCCGCGGTGAAGAAATCCGGCCGCCGCGCGCTGGTCGGCCAACGGCCGATGACGCGTGTCGGCCGCGCGGTCGAAAAAGGCGAGACCCAGGGCTTCATGAAGATCCTGGCCGATGCCGACACCGGCGAGATCCTCGGCTGCGCCGTGCTCGGGCCGGGCGGCGACGAAGCGATCCACTGCGTGCTCGACCTCATGTACGCCAAGGCGCCGATCTCGACGCTGGCGCGCGCCATGCACATCCATCCCAATGTCTCGGAGCTGCTGCCGACCATCGCCCAGGAGCTGAAGCCACTGGCTTAGAGCGAAAACTCTCCGCAGAGCCCGATCTCGTCTTTCTGCATTGCTGCGTTGCAACAATGACGCTTGTGCGCCGGCCAGGTCCAAAGTCAGTCTCGATTTTGAACCGATTCAGTCCGGACATCCCATGCCGCTGCCGATTCTAGCGCTTGCCATCGCCTCCTTCTGCATCGGCACCACCGAATTCGTCATCATGGGCCTGCTGCCGGAGGTCGCGGCCGACCTTGGCGTCTCGATCCCTTCGGCTGGCCTTCTGGTTACCGGTTATGCGCTGGGCGTCGTCTTCGGAGCGCCGATCTTGGCCATGGCAACGGCGCGCCTGCCGCGCAAGCCCGTGCTTGTCGGCCTCGCCACCCTCTTCGTCATCGGCAACCTCTTCTGCGCCATCGCCCCGAACTACTGGCTGTTGATGGCGGCACGCGTCTTCACCGCTTTCGGCCACGGCGCCTTTTTCGGCATCGGCTCGGTGGTTGCGGCAAGCCTCGTGCCGCGCAACAAGCGGGCGAGCGCCATCGCGCTGATGTTCGCCGGCCTGACGCTGTCCAACATCCTGGGCGTTCCCGCCGGCACGGCGCTGGGTGAAGCCTTCGGCTGGCGCGCCACTTTCCTCGCCGTCGTCGGCATCGGCCTCGTCTCGGTCGCGGCCATCGCCTGGCTGGTGCCGTCCGACGTCGCCGAACCCAGCGGCGGCGGGCTGGTCGGCGAATTGCGCGTGCTCGGCAAGCTGCAGGTCTGGCTGGCGATGCTGATCGCCTCGCTCGCCTCGGCCAGCCTGTTCGCCGTCTTCACCTACATCAAGCCGTATCTGACCGACGTCTCCGGCCTGTCGACGGCGGCCGTGACCTGGGTGCTGCTGCTCTTCGGCGCCGGCATGACCATCGGCAACATCATCGGCGGCAGGCTGGCCGACTGGAAGCTGATGCCAACGGTAATCGCCACACTGCTCGCCATGGCCCTGCTGTTCGCCGTCTTCACCGGACTCGGCGCCATCGCAAGCGTGGCCGTGGCCATCGTCTTCCTGTGGGGCATGCTGATCTTCATCGTCGTGCCGCCGCTGCAGATCCGAGTCGTCGAGGCGGCCGCCGAAGGGCCGAACCTTGCGGCCACGCTGAACCAGGGCGCCTTCAATGTCGGCAATGCCGGCGGCGCGTGGATCGGCGGTCTCGCCATCTCCTGGGGCGTGTCCTACGGCAACCTGCCGCTGGTAGGCGCCGCGCTCGCGCTTCTGGCCGTCGCGGTGGCCGTGCTGTCGCTGTCGCTCGACCGCCGCGCGATCCTGGAGCCGCAGCCCGCTGAATAAAGCTCGGCGTTGCGCCGTAGCAGGCTCGACGCCTCGCCCTAGCCGGCTGTTGCCCTACGGCGTAGCCGGGCTGGACCACTCGACATCCCAGCCGCGAGCAGGCATTTGGGTGGCCTCTTCATTCGGAGGCCCCCATGCAGAAGACGATCGAACGCATTGCCGGCGACGCCGAAGGCACGATTTACGAATTCCCGGTCTTCCGCTTCGAAGGCAAGGACAAGGCGGCCCCTTCCGCCTATCTGCAGGCCGCTCTTCATGCCGGCGAACTGCCGGGCGTCGTCGCCATCGACGCGCTGATGCCGATACTCGCCAAGGCCGAAACCGAGGGCCGCATCAGGGGTCCGATCACGGTCGTGCCCTGGGCCAACCCGATCGGCCGCGCGCAATATCATTTCGGCGAGCATCAGGGCCGCTTCAACCTTGGCACCCGCACTAACTTCAACCGCTCCTTCCCGTTGGTTGCGGCGCCCGACGCCAGGCTTTTGCCGGATGTCAGCCTCGGCGGCGCCGACCGCCGGCTGAAGAACCGGCTCGTCCAGCTCTCGCTCGGCAGCGACATCGTGCTCGATCTCCACTGCGACGACGAAGGCCTCGCCTATCTCTACATCCACACCAGCCTGTGGCCGCATATGGCCGACTGCGCCGCCGCCATGGGCGCCGAGGCTGTCCTTTTGTGGAGCGAGGACAGCACCGGCACCTTCGAGGGCGCCTCGATCATGCCCTACCAGAACGTGCCCGCGAGCGTCGCGCGCTTCGAGCGTCGCGTCGTCACCACGGTCGAATATCGCGGCATGCTCGACGTTGATGGCGCGCTGGCCGCGTCCGACGCGGAAGGCCTCTACCGCCTGCTGGTGACACGCGGCGGCGTGCAGGACTCGTCCGTGCCGAAATTCGAGACATTTTCCGGACCGGTCGTGCCGCTCGAGAACATCGACATGATGCCCTCGCCCAGAGCCGGCGCGATCCTCTACGACGTCAAGCCCGGCGACCGCGTCAACAAGGGCGACAGGCTGGCGACGATCGTGCACGCGCCCGGCGAGGCCGGCGGCCGCACGGAAGTGTTTGCACCGCAGTCGGGCTTCATCCTGACCCGCCGCGCGCGGCGCATCATCCGCGCCGGCGAGGACCTTCTGAAGCTCGCCGGCGACGGCAGGAGCAGCGACGCGCGGTCGGGCACGCTGGAGGATTGAGGTCGGGCGGTCTTCACCATCCAGGTGAAATCCAGTTGCACCGACCTCCATTCGCCGCTATGGGAGTCGGCATGAACATGCGTTCGAACAAGACCGTTTGGTGGTGGGCTCGCTGACAGCGGCCGGTTCGTGCGTGTGCGCGTGAAAATGAGGGTGGCCGCAGCGGAATGTCCGGGCGGCCATTTGTTTTTTAGAGCCATTCCCGGGTCCGTTGCCCAAAACGCTGATGGAGACGGCAATGACGACTAAAGTTCTGGACAACGGGGCCGAGCGCTTCGTCACCGCCGGCGGCGTGACGATCACCCGCGAACGGCACGACAGGCCCTATGAAGGCGCGATCGACGCCTATGTCGATGGCCTGAATTCACGCCGCGGCGCGGTGTTTTCCTCGAACTACGAGTATCCGGGCCGCTACACACGCTGGGATACCGCCATCATCGATCCGCCGCTGGTGATCTCCGCGCGCGGCCGCGCCATGCGCATCGAAGCGCTGAACAAGCGCGGCGAAGTGCTCTTGCCCGTGATCGGAAAGGCGCTTGACGCGCTGAGCGAAGTGACGATCGCGGAGACCTCGAAGACGCTGATCCGCCTCGATGTGGCAAAACCCGGCCGCGTCTTTACCGAAGAGGAGCGCAGCCGCGTTCCGTCCGTCTTCACCGTGCTGCGCGCCATCACCGCTTTGTTCAAGACCGCCGAGGATGCCAATCTCGGCCTTTACGGCGCCTTCGGCTACGATCTCGCCTTCCAGTTCGATCCGGTCGACTACAAGCTCGAGCGCAAGGAAAGCCAGCGCGACCTGGTGCTGTTCCTGCCCGACGAGATTCTCGTCGTCGACCATTATTCGACCAAGGCCTGGACCGACCGCTACGACTATTCCGGCGAGGGCTTTTCGACCGAAGGCCTGGCGCGCGATGCCCATGTCGAGCCGTTCAGGACCGCCGACCGCATCCCGCTGCGCGGCGACCACGAACCGGGCGAATACGCCAACCTGGTGCGGCGCGCCATGGAAAGCTTCAAGCGCGGCGACCTGTTCGAGGTCGTGCCTGGACAGATGTTCTACGAGCGCTGCGAGACCCAGCCCTCCGACATCTCGCGCAAGCTGAAATCGATCAATCCCTCGCCCTATTCCTTCTTCATCAATCTCGGCGAGAACGAATATCTGATCGGCGCCTCGCCGGAGATGTTCGTGCGTGTCAACGGCCGCCGCGTCGAAACCTGCCCGATCTCGGGCACCATCAAGCGTGGCGATGACGCCATTTCCGATAGCGAGCAGATCCTGAAGCTGCTCAACTCCAAGAAGGACGAATCCGAGCTCACCATGTGCTCGGATGTCGACCGCAACGACAAGTCGCGCGTCTGCGAGCCAGGCTCGGTGCGCGTCATCGGCCGCCGCCAGATCGAGATGTATTCGCGCCTGATCCACACCGTCGACCACATCGAAGGCCGGCTGCGCGAAGGCATGGACGCCTTCGACGCCTTCCTCTCGCACGCCTGGGCGGTCACCGTCACCGGCGCGCCGAAGCTTTGGGCCATGCGCTTCATCGAGCAGAACGAGAAGAGCCCGCGCGCCTGGTATGGCGGGGCGATCGGCATGGTCAATTTCAACGGCGACATGAACACCGGGCTCACCTTGCGCACCATCCGCATCAAGGACGGCATCGCCGAGGTGCGCGCCGGCGCCACGCTGCTTTTCGACAGCGTGCCCGAGGAAGAAGAAGCCGAAACCGAACTGAAGGCATCCGCCATGCTCTCCGCCATCCGCGACGCCAAGACCGGCAACGCCGCAGGCGCCGAGCGCGCCACCGCGCGCGTCGGCGACGGCGTCAACATCCTGCTGGTCGACCACGAGGACTCCTTCGTCCACACGCTGGCCAACTACTTCCGCCAGACCGGCGCCAATGTCTCCACTGTGCGCACCCCGGTGCCGGAGGAAGTCTTCGAGCGGCTGAAGCCCGATCTCGTCGTGCTGTCGCCCGGACCGGGCACGCCGACGGATTTCGACTGCGCCGCCACCATTAAAAGGGCGCGCAGCCGCGACCTGCCGATCTTCGGTGTCTGCCTCGGCCTGCAGGCGCTGGCCGAAGCCTATGGCGGCGAATTGCGGCAGTTGCACATCCCCATGCACGGCAAGCCCTCGCGCATCCGCGTCTCGAAGCCCGGCATCATCTTCTCAGGCCTGCCCAAGGAAGTGACCGTCGGCCGCTATCACTCGATCTTCGCAGATCCGGTGCGGCTGCCTGATGGTTTCGTTGTCACTGCCGAGACCGAGGACGGCATCATCATGGCCTTCGAGCATCGCAAGGAGCCGATCGCGGCGGTGCAGTTCCATCCGGAATCGATCATGACGCTCGGCCACAATGCGGGCATGCGCATCATCGAGAACATCGTCGCGCATCTGCCGCGCAAGGCCAAGGAAAAGGCCGCGTAGGGAGGATGACCGAGGCGCGGGACACGACGACGGCCGCGGCGAAAGCTGCGACCAGGCAGAAAGTCGCCAGGCTCGCCTTCTGGTCGATCGTCGTCGCGTTCGCCGTGCTCGCCCTCAAGGTGGCCGCCTGGTACATCACGGGCTCCGTCGCGCTTTATTCGGATGCGGCGGAATCGATCGTCAACGTCATCGCCTCGGCCGCCGCCTTCTGGGCGATCCAGGTCAGCTACAAGCCGGCCGACCAGGACCATCCCTTCGGCCACCACAAGGCTGAATACTTCTCCGCCGTGCTCGAGGGCGTGCTGATCGTCGTCGCGGCGCTCCTGATCCTCAACGAGGTCTGGCAGTCGTGGCAGCATCCGGCCCCGCTCGAGCAGCCCTGGAAGGGTCTCGCCGTCAACAGCTTGGCAACCATCGTCAACGCGATCTGGGCCTGGACTCTGATCCAGGTCGGCCGCAACGCGAAGTCGCCAGCGTTGGTCGCCGATGGCCAGCACATCATGACCGACGTGGTGACGTCCGTTGGCGTGCTTGGCGGCCTTGTCGGCGCGGTACTCACCGGTTGGCAGATCCTCGATCCGGCATTGGCCGTGATCGTCGCGCTCAACATCCTGTGGCAAGGCTGGCATGTCATCGGCTCGTCGATGAACGGCCTGATGGACCGCGCCGTCGACAACCACGAACACATGCAGATCCGCGACATCATCTCGGCCAATTCGAAAGGCGCGCTCGAGGTGCATGACCTGAAGACGCGCATCGCTGGACGCGCCACCTTCATCGAGTTCCACCTTGTCGTCGACGCCGACATGACCGTCGGCGCCAGCCATGTCATCTGCGATCGCATCGAGGACGCGTTGAAGGCCGAGATCCCCTCGGTGCGCGTCACCATCCATGTCGAGCCGGACGACGAGGCGAAGCTACCGAAGGGCACCACCGCGGTGCCTTTCGCGTAAGGCAATTCACATCGCAGCGATGGAAATTTCGTCGAAGCCTTCCAACTTCGTCATTCCAGGGCGGAGCAGGAGCGAAGCTCCGTCGCGAAGACCCTGGAATCCATGCCGTTACCTTTGCCAAAGCGTGCAACGTAGCAGAATTCTGCACCGTGGCGGCGCTTCAAAGTAGCGGCATGGATTCTATGGTCTGCGCCGCGTCGCTTCGCTCCTTGCTCCGCCATAGAATGACGAGGCGCTGGTTACGGCGCACACGCCGACTGCGGCAGCGGCGTCAACCGATAGACCTTGTCGTCGGACTTCGTCTTGCCACCCGCCGCCGTCGAGCAGAGATCGACCACCGCGACCGCATTGTTGGGGTTGGCCAGCATCATCGTGCCGTTGGGCCCGCGCTTGAGAAAAATCTCCTTCTGCGAGATGTCGCAGGAAAAATCGCTCATCTTGGAGCTTGCCGAGCAGCGCCACTGGTCGGCCTCGCCCTGGCAGGAATAGGTCTGCGTGACCTTTTTCCCTTTCTGCCTGGTTGTCACCGAAACGGCGATATCGGCGCTGTCGGGCCAGGTCGCGGCATCGCCGCCGGCCGCGAAGGAAGCGAGCTCGACCGGCCCGCGGAAGACGCGGATCGATTGCGTCAGCTGGTTGGGATGTGTTTTCAGATGCGCATCGTCATAGTCGCGCCCGAAGCAGAAGGGCTGATCGGGCTTCAGCCGTACGCGCAGCGGATCACCCAGCGCCGGGTCGATGGGGTCGATGCGTGCGAACTCCGCCTTGCAGGTCTCGGCCGGCATCGGATCCAGCTTGAAATTGTCGTCCTCGCTGCCCAGCGCCTGCCTGTTGTACTCGGCTTTGCCGAGGTCCTCCTCCGCGCCGGCGTCGAGATACACGTCAGGCTGTACGTTGGAGAGCATCAGCCGGCCCTTGTCGTCGACTTTCAGCGAGGCGAGCGTGCGGTCGCAATCCATGCCGCAACGGATGCCACTCGCCTTGTCGCTCGGATCCTCCTTGTTGCACCAGCCGGCCGCCCAGTCGGGCTTCTTGGCGCCGCGCACGGTGGTGGTGAGGAAGCCGTTATAGGAAGTATCCTGGTTGGCGGGGGGTTCTTCGTTCGGCCGGCTGACCGGATCATGGCCATAGAAAAAGAAGATGCGCGCCACTTTCTGATGCGGATGCGCCTTGAGATGGGCGGCGTCGTAGATGCGGCCGAAGCAGACATCGGCACCGGTCGGGCTGAGCTCGGGAAGTTTGGGCGGCTGTTCGCCGCGCGCCGCGCCGGCAAAAGCGGCAAGGGCGGCGCAAAGCGCTACGCCCGCCATGGTCCTCCCCACAACGGCCTTCGATGCCATGCGATCCTCCTCCCACCGACACGACTGCTTTATGGTAGTCTAGGAGACCCGCCTGGACCATGCAAAAATCGCGCGAGCAGGCCGGCAAACGGAGGATAGGATGCTGCGCCGTGACATTTTTCGTGCCGGCCTTGCCGGCGCCGCGGGCCTTTTCGGCCTGAGCCGGGCCAACGCGGCAACGGCTGAGGAGAAGCTGAAGGTCGCTTATCACCTCAGCGACGCCGACAAGGTCAATTTCGTCCTCGGCAACATCAAGAACCACTATGAGGGCACCGGCGGCAATGTCGATATTGTCCTTGTGGTGCATGGTCCGGCATTGGCGGCCTTCAAAGCCCAGGGCGCTTCCGGCGCTGTTTCCAGCCGCTTTGCCGGCCTCGTCCAGCAGGGGCTCGTCCCGCAGGCCTGCGGCAACACCCTGAGCGGCATGGACATCACGCTTGCCGACCTGCTGTCGGGCTTCCAGGTCGCGGAGAAAGGCGGCGTCGTTAAACTCGCCGAACTGCAGCGGCAGGGCTATGTCTATCTCAGGCCCTGAACGCGGCCACACTTGAACGCCAAAGCTTGAACGGGAGGCCGGCAATGGCCTACGAAATATGCCAACCTGGAGGCCAGCCGACATGACCACACTTGCCATTCCCGATCTTGCCGGCAAGGCGGTGCTGGTCACCGGCGCCTCGACCGGCATCGGTGCCGCCCTTGCCCGCGCTTACGCGGCGCAGAAATGCCGCGTCGCGCTGCATTACAATGCGAGCCGCGCACCCGCCGAAGCCGTGGCCGAAGCCATCCGCGATGACGGCGGCGAGGTGTTTCTGGTTCAGGGTGATTTTTCGATACCCGCCGACGTCGAGCGTGTGGTCGAGGAAAGCGCCCAGCATTTCGGCCGGCTCGACGGCCTGGTCAACAATGCCGGCGGCATGCTCGGCCGTGTCGCCTATGCCGATCAGGACGAAGCGCATTACGACGCCGTGATGGACCTCAACGCCCGCTCTGTCCTGACCGCCTCGCGCAAGGCGATACCGTGGCTGAAGCGCCAGGGCGGCTTCATCATCAACACCACCTCGATCGCCGCGCGCAATGGCGCCGGCGGCGGCGCCGGCCTCTATGGTTCGTCGAAAGCCTTCGTTTCCAACGTGACGCGCGGCATGGCGAAGGAACTCATCGGCTTCGGCATCCGCGTCAACGCGGTGGCGCCAGGCACGATCCTGACGCCCTTCCACGAACGCTATTCGAGCGCCGAGCAGATCAAGGCGATGGTCGCGACCATTCCGCAGGGACGCGCCGGAACGGCCGAAGATTGCGTCGGCGCCTACCTGTTCCTGTCGTCCGATCTGTTGAGCGGCTACATCATCGGCCAGGTGATCGAGGTGAATGGCGGCCAGTTGATGCCGTGACCTAGCGATTGCATACTTGATTGAGCGTGCAACCTGGAGGGAGATCAAGGCATGTACGGACTGATCGGCAAGATGCGGGCGGCGCGCGGCCAGCGCGACGCGGTCATGGACGTGCTGCGCGAAAGCACTGCCGCGCTCCCCGGCTGCCTGAGCTACATCATCGCCACCGATCCGGCCGACGCCGATGCCATCTGGGTCACCGAGGTGTGGACCGACCAGGCGAGCCACAAGGCCTCGCTGCAATTGCCGGAAGTCCAGGCCGCGATCGCCAAGGCGCGTCCCTTCATCGCCGGCTTCGAATTCCAGATCGAGACGCATCCGGTCGGCGGCTTTGGCCTTCCTGCGCCGGAAAAGGCCGACTAACCACCTCGACACGGATTGTTCGCGAAAAGCGGGTTCGCATTTGTCTGCGTCCGGTTTAAGAGCCGAACATGGACTCCTCGCCAGAGCAACCATACCAGAACCAGACGCCGATCGAGCGCATGGCGCGGCTGCGCCCGCCGCGGCAATGGCTGGCGCTTTTGGTGTTTTCGCTGCTCTTCGCCGGCGCGCTGGAACTCGCCGCCCTGCCGGCGGCGCTGCTGATCGGCCCTATGCTAGCCGCCATCCTCGCCGGCACCAACGGCGCCACGGTGCGCGTGCCCCGTCCGCCTTTCGCCTCGGCCCAGGCGATCGTCGGCTGCCTGGTGGCGAATTCGATCTCCGCCGACATCTTTCCTGCCTTTTACAAGGAATGGCCGCTCTTCCTCGGCGTGGTGGTCGCGACCGTCGCCGCCTCCAGCCTGCTTGGCTGGCTGATCAGCCGCTGGCGCATCCTGCCCGGCACCACGGCGATCTGGGGCTCCTCGCCCGGCGCCGCAACCGCCATGGTATTGATGGCCGGCGCCTTTGGCGCCGACCAGCGTCTCGTAGCGTTCATGCAGTATCTGCGCGTCATCTTCGTCTCGATGACGGCCGCGCTCGTTGCCAGGATGTGGGTCGACACATCCGGCGTCGAGGCGCCGCCGATCGTCTGGTTTCCGCCGATCGATGCCTTAGCCTTCGCCGCCACCATCGGCATTGCGATCGTGGGCGGCCTGGCCGGTAAGCTGGTCCGGCTGCCCTCGCCGTTCTTTCTCGGCACCTTCATTTTCGGCGCGGTGATCCATCTCGGCCTCGGCGTGCCGATGCAGTTGCCGCCTTGGCTGCTGGCGATCAGCTACGCCATGGTCGGCTGGTCGATCGGGCTGAATTTCACCCGGCCGATCCTGCGCCACGCGGCGCGCGCCCTGCCGCAGATCATCGGCTCGATCGTTGCGCTGATCGCCTTTTGCGGCGGCATGGCCTTCGTCATCAGCCGCCTGCTCGGCATCGATCCGCTGATCGCCTATCTGGCGACCAGCCCCGGCGGCATGGACAGCGTCGCCATCATCGCCGCCGCGGCGCGCAACGTCGATATCTCCTTCGTCATGGCCTTGCAGTCGGCACGCTTCCTGGTCGTGCTGCTCATTGGGCCAAGCGTAGCCAGGCTGGTGGCGCGAAACGTGAGGGCCTGATCCGCGCTATTGCAAGGTGGGAGCGAGGAAAATGCCCATGGAACGTCGTGTGAATGCCGTCGATCTTTCCGGCCGCGTCGCGGTGGTGACCGGCGGCGCGCAAGGCATCGGCCTTGCGGTCGCGCGACGCTTGTTGTCGTCGGGCGCCGGCGTGGCCATCTGGGACATCGACCAGGCCGCAATGGCCAAGGCCGTAGCCGAACTCGCTTCGCTCGGCCGGCTCGAGGCCATCCTTTGCGACCAGTCGCAGATCGAATCCGTCGATCGCGCCGCCGCGGAGACCGAGCGGACGCTTGGCCCCGTCGATCTTCTCGTCAACAATGCCGGCATTGCCGGGCCGGCGGCCACCGTGGTCGACTACGATCCCGCCGCCTGGCGCCAAATCGTCGATATCGACCTCAACGGCGTCTTCTATTGCTGCAAGCGCCTGGTGCCCGGCATGGTCGCGCGCAATTACGGCCGCATCGTCAACATCTCCTCGGTGGCCGGCAAGGAGGGCAATCCCAACGCCGCCGCCTATTCGGCCGCCAAGGCCGGCGTGCTGGCGCTGACCAAATCGCTCGGCAAGGAGCTCGCCGGATACGACATAGCCGTCAACGCGCTGACGCCCTCGCCTGCCCGCACCCGCATTCTGGAGCAGCTCACCGAGGCCCAGGTCGCCTACATGCTCGGCAAGGTGCCGCGCGGCCGTTTCGTCGAGGTCGAGGAAGCGGCCGCCATGATCGCCTTCATGCTGTCGGACGAGAACTCCTTCACCACCGGCGCCACCTTCGACCTCTCGGGCGGTCGTACCACCTACTAACCACCCCGCGGGGGACCTATCGCCCGACAGCAAGGCGCTCGGGCAGGAAATCGACGAAGACGCGGACCTTCGGCGAAAGGTGGCGATTGGATGGCCACAGCATGCGGAACTGGCCGCGGCCGTCGACATGTTCGTCGAGCACGGTCCGCAGCTTTCCGTCATACAGCGCCTCCCGCACCAGGAAATCGGGCATGCAGGCGATGCCGAGACCAGCAAACGTCGCGCCCTTCAATGCCTCCATGTTGTTGCAGGTCAGCATCGAGCGTATCTGCGGCGCGGCGCTTCCGGTGATGAACGGCCATTGCAGCAGCCTGCCGCTGTTGAGGAAACGGAAATGGATGCCGAAATGCGCTGCCAAATCCGCCGGCGTGCCGGGCGTGCCATGCCGATCGAGATAGGACGAGGCCGCGCACAGGATCATGCGAAAGGGCGCGACCGGCCTCGACACCAACCGCGAATCTGGCAGCTCGCCGCTGCGGATCGCGACGTCGATGCCCTCTTCGATGACGTCGACGATGCGATCGTTGAAATCGATATCGAGCTCGATTTCCGGGTATCGCGCCATGAATTCCGACAGCACCGGCAAGAGCAGGTGATAGGTGACGATCGGGGTGGAGATACGCAGGCGCCCGTGCGGCGTCTCGCGTGTCCGTGACAGCATCGCCTCGGCGTCGTCGATGTCGTCGAGGATGCGGCGCACCCGCTCATTGAACAGCTTGCCCTCCTCGGTCAGGCCGATGCGCCGGGTGCTGCGCTGCAGGAGCCGCACGCCGAGCTCCTGCTCGAGCCGGGCGACGCTCTTGCCGACGGCGGAAGCGGAGATGCCGAGCGCTCGCCCCGCGCTGACGAAACTGCCGAACTCGGCGGTGCGGGCAAAGGCAAGAAGGCCGTTGCGACGATCCATCGCTTGAATCCATTCGAGCGTTTCATTCCGGTATGAATGGAGATTTAATACTATTTTGCCGGAAATGTCCCTGCCCTATCTTTGGTTGCGATCGGCGACGCGAGTCAGCGCAAGCCGGCAATTCCTCCTCGGATAGGAAAATCCATGACTTTGATGACCAGAACCGGCCCCGCCGGCAGATGGCTTGTGCTGCTGTCGGTCTGCCTTGCCGCCATGACGATGCCGTTGAGCTTTACCGGCCCCGCCGTGGCGCTCTCTCGCATCGCGGCCGATCTCGGCGGCAGTCCGCTCGCGCTCAATTGGGTGACCAATGCCTTCATGCTGACGTTTGGCGCCGGTCTGATGGCGGCCGGGGCATTGGCCGACAACCATGGCCGCAAGCGCATCTTCCTCGCCGGCCTCGCTGCCTACCTCCTTGCCGCACTGGGCTGCATGCTGGCGCCGGACATCATCTGGTTCGACATGTTCCGTGCCTTGCAAGGCATAGGCGGTGCCGCCGCCTTCGCCGGCGGTGCCTCAGCACTTGCCCAGGAATTCGACGAGCAATCGCGGCTGCGCGCCTTCAGCTTTCTCGGCACCAGCTCCGGCATCGGGCTCGCCTTCGGCCCTGTCGCCTCCGGCCTGCTCATCGATACATTCGGCTGGCGCGCGATCTTCCTTCTGGTGGCGGCGCTTGGCATTGCCGCGGCCGCGCTAGGCCTGCGCACCGTCACCGAATCGCGCGATCCTGACGCAACCGGGCTCGATTGGGCTGGCGCCGGCACCTTCACCATCGCGCTTGCCGCGCTGACTTATGGCGTGCTGCAGGCGCCTCAAAGCGGCTGGGCTGCCCCCTTCGTTCTCGCGCTCCTTGGCGTGGCTGCCGTCGGCTTTGCCGCCTTCGTCATTGTCGAGCGGCGCGTGCGCCGGCCGATGCTGGACCTGACGCTGTTCCGCTTCCCGCGTTTCGTCGGTGTTTGGCCGCGGCCCCCGCCTATGCCTTCGTCGTCCTGCTCGTGCTCTTGCCGATCCGCTTCATCGGCATCGAGGGGATGAGCGAGATCAAGGCGGGGCAGTTGATGATCTGCCTCTCCGGCCCGCTGCTGGTCCTGCCGTTGCTGGCCGGCCAGGCGGCGCGCTGGATCGCGCCCGCCACGATCTGCGGCGTTGGCCTCCTCGTCGCAGCGGCCGGCCTTGTCTGGCTCAGCCGTGTGTCCGCGGCGGACAGCGCGCTGGTGGCCCCGCTGATCCTGATCGGCATCGGCATCGCCCTGCCCTGGGGGCTCATGGACGGACTGGCGGTCAGCGTCGTGCCGAAGGAGCGCGCCGGCATGGCGGTCGGCATCTTCAACACCACCCGCGTCGCCAGCGAGGGCGTGGCGCTGGCGATCGTCATGGCGGTTTTGTCCGGCTTCACGGCCAGGCAGCTCGGCGCTCAAGGGCTGGTCTCGCCTGCCGAAGCGGCCGCGGCCGCACAGCTGCTGGCAACCGGCAACATCGCCGCAACGATCCAACACCTGCCGATGGCTGGCGCCACGGCTCTCATCCAGGCCTATGAGACTGCTTTCGACCGGCTGCTCATCGTGCTGGCGACGATCACCGTGCTTACTGCCATCATCGTCTTCCTCGGCCTGCGTCGCGGATCGGCGTCGGAGCAAGACATCGCTCCTCTCCCGGCTTGCCAGGAAGTCTGACGCGGCGTGACGCCATCAAGTTCGAGGAGGCGTCAAAAAATACTTGACTCAAATTCTCTTATTTGAGAGCGCGGAGGCGTGATCAAACATGAGTATTGGAGACAGGTTAATGCCGAAGCGGTCGAGGATGTGGCGCCGGGGATTATCATTGCTGGCGGGCAGCGCCATCCTCGGCCATGTCTGGCCGGCACTTGCCCAGGACGGCGGCGACGCCACCGTTCTCGACAGGATTGAGGTGACCGCCGAGAGCAACGAGATCCTGAAGCAGGACGGCTATGTCGCCAAGAAGGACCGCATCGGCACCAAGACCGACACGCCGATCGCCAGGATCCCGCAGGCGGTCTCGGTCGTGACGCAAAAGCAGATCGAGGACCAGAAACCGCGTACGCTGAACGACGCGCTGGGCTATTCGGCCAGCGCCAATCCGAACAGCTTCGGTTTCGACACGCGCTACGACGCCTTCTTTCTGCGCGGCTTCCAGGCCTTCTACAATGGCATGTTCCGTGACGGGCTGCGCCAGTACAACGGCCCTTCCGGATGGTTCAAGACAGAACCTTACGGCATCGAGGGCGTCACCATCCTGAAGGGACCGGCCTCCTCGCTTTACGGCGTCAGCGGTCCGGGTGGCATTGTCAACGTCGTCACCAAGCGGCCCAAGGACGAGCCGTTCCATGAGATCGAGTTGCTGGCCGGCGAGCACAAGCGCTTCCAGGCCGCGCTCGATGCTTCCGGGCCGGTCCATGACGACGGCAGCATTCTCTACCGTTTCACCAGCCTCGGCCGCCTGAGCGAGACCGGGCTGCCCGATTATCCCGACGACAAGCTCTATCTGGCGCCGGCCGTCACCTTCAAGCCGGACGAGGACACCAGGCTCACCATCCTCGGCGAATATTCGAAGTCCGTCACCGGCGGCACCGCGGCTTTCTACAACTCCGCCTATGGCGCGCTGTCGGACGTCTGTGAAGGCGATCCGGCCTGGAACGATTTCACCCAGGACCAGGGACGCATCGGCTACGAGTTCGAGCACCGCTTCAACGACTGGCTGACCGTACGCCAGAACCTGCGTTACAACGCCGTCGATTCGGACATCGAATATAGCGGCCATTACGCGATCGGCGCCGATCAGCCGCTTGAGCGCTACTGGGGCCATTACATGGAAGCGATGAAGAACTTCGTCGTCGACAACATGGCCCAGCTTGAATTCGACACCGGTCCGGTCAAGCACACCGCGATTGCCGGCATCGACTACGCCTGGTCGGATTATGACGCCGGCAGCGGGCTCTCCTACGTCTCGGTCGAGGACATCAAGGCCGCCCCCGTCCCGCATTCCGGCGGGCAGGAGATGAACCAGCTCGGCGTCTACCTGCACGACCAAATGGAGTGGAACGATTTCACCCTGTTCACCAGCGGCCGCTACGACTGGGTCGACACCACCTCCACCGCGGCGGATTTCAGCCAGTCGAAGCAGAAGGACAGCGCCTTCTCCGGCCGCGTCGGCCTGTCCTACCGGACCGAATGGGGCATCGTTCCCTACGTCAACTATTCGACCTCGTTCTCGCCCAACATCGGCTTCGTCTATGACGACATTACGAGTTCCGTCGGCCGCGTCGCCCGCCCCACCGTCGCCACGCAGAAGGAGATCGGCGTCAAATACGAGATCCCCGACCACAACGCGACCGTCAGCGCCGCGCTGTTCGACATCGACCAGAAGGACGGCGTCGTCTTCGACGCCTCGACCGGCATCAACAAGCAGCGCCAGCTCGACCTAAACTCCCGCGGCGTCGAGCTGGAGGCCAATGCCTCGCTTGACAATGGCTTCAGCGTCATCGCCTCCTACATCTATCTCCGCGTGAAGATCGAACGCGGCGCCGAAGGCACCGACGGCAAGGAACTGTCGGCGACGCCGAACCACATCCTGTCGCTCTGGGGCCATTATCAATTCGAGAACGGCACGCTGGAAGGGCTTGGACTCGGCGCCGGCGTGCGCTTCGCCGGCGCCAGCTACGGCGACGACATCAACACGTTCAAGAACGACGCGCGCGCCTTCGTCGATGCCTCGCTGTCCTACGATTTCGGCTTCCGCAATCCGAAGCTCGAAGGCGTGAAGCTGCAGATCAACGCCAAGAACCTGTTCGACAACCAGCAGACGATCTGCTCGGCCGGCTATTGCTACCGCGACGAGGGCCGCTCGCTGTTCGGCAGTCTGCGCTATCGTTTCTGATGTCAGTCTCCGCCTCGAACCGGGCCGCCTCGTCGCCGGCTGCCATCGTCGCGGCGATCGGCGGCCTCTATGTGGCCCAGAGCGTGATCGGCGGCATCACCTGGACGGGTCTCCCGGCCGTGATGCGCGACCAGGGCCTGCCGCTCGACCGCATCGGCCTGCTTACCCTGATCGCCCTGCCGTGGGCGCTGAAATTCCTGTGGTCGCCGGCATTGGAGCGCTACCGGCTTCCGCTGTCGGGACGGGACCGAACCGGCGCGATCGTCCTCATCGGTGGCCTGGTCTCCATCGCCGGACTGCTGGCTGTCGCGCAACTCGGCCCGGCCGCTTTCTGGCCCGTGGTCGCCTGCCTGACGGTGGTCGCCTTTGCAGCCTCGACGGTCGACATCGCCTGCGACGGTTTTGCGGTGCAGAACCTTGCCGGCAAGAATCTCGGCTGGGGTAATGCGGCCCAGGTCGGCGGCGCCTATCTTGGCTCGGCGATCGGCGGCGGCCTGTACCTCTTCCTTGTCGATCTCCAGGGCTGGCGTCCGGCGGTGTCGGCCTTGGCCTCGCTGCTGGTGCTGCTCGGCCTGCCCTTCCTGCTCGGCGTCGCTGGCCGGTCGCACGAGGAAGTTCGCGACCACGTGCCCTCGCTCGGCATGGCGTTGTGGCGTCCGCAGATACAACGCGGCCTGGTGGCGTCGGCGATCTACGTTCTGGCGCAGAAGGCGGCGCTGGCGATGCTCGGCCCGTTTCTCGTCGATGCCGGGCTCAGCCTTTCCACCATTAGCCTGGTCAACGGCGCCGGCAGCATGATCCTCGGCATCGCGGCCGCCCTTGCCGGCGGCGCGCTCGTCCGATGGTTGGGCACGCGCAGCGTGCTTGTGCTCGCGCTCGTCTTGCAGGCTGGATCGCTGTTCGTCCTCGCCGCCTTCGCGCTTTCGGGCGTTTTCCCGGCAGTCCCGCTGGCAGCCGTCGCAATGCTGAGTTCCTCCGGCATCATGGCGCTCGGCTTCGTCGCGCTTTATGCGCAGTTCATGCGCTGGTCGGACCCGAGGCAAGCGGGCGTCGATTTCACGCTTTTCCAGTGCATGGACGCATTGGTCAGCATGGCGGGCGGCATCCTGGCCGGCTATGCGGCGCAGCATCTCGGCTATGGTGCGCTGTTTGCCGGAGCGGGCGTGGTCGCGCTGCTGGCAGCGCCGGCGATCGCCATGGTCAGCGGCCGCGACTGAGACGAGACGGCGCTATTCTTCGCCGGCTCCGTCCTCGCCTTGCACGCCGCGGCGCCAATAGGCGGTGACCAGATGCCGGTCGCGCGGCAAGCCCCATTCGTTGCGTGCTATCCGGCGGATCTCGCGGAAGTCAGCGAACTCGCATCCCGCCCAGACATAGAGATTGTCGGCCCCGCGGCTGCGCTCGCGCAATGCCTGCGGAAGCAGGCCGGCCCGGCCTGCTTCGCGCCCATGCCGGTACAGCCAACGGACGGCGATGTTCTCGCCCGCCGCCAACGTCACTCGGTCTTGCGGACCATCGACCTCGATGAAGGCCTCGGCGCGGGCGGACGGCGCCAGCTCTTCCAGCATCCGGCCGATCGCCGGAAGCGCGGTATCGTCGCCCAGAAGAAGCAGGTTGGACGCCTCGGGCAGACCGCCACCGCCGGGGCCGATCATGCCGATGATGTCGCCGACCCGCGCATTCTGCGCGAAAGTCGCTGCCGGCGACTCGGTGCCCGGATGCAGCACGAAGTCGATGTCGAGCCAGCCCTCGGCCACGTCCAGCGTGCGGATCGTATAGACCCGCACGGTCAGCGCATCCTCGCCCGACGGCCAGACGATAAGGCCGTCGGCGCCCATGGTCGGCCAGACCGCCTGCCGCCCGGCTGGCGGCAGCAGAAGGCGGACATGAAATCCGCCATGGGCGAAGCGGCCGAGGTCGCGGCCAAAGAAGCGCAGGCGCTGCATATGCGGCGACAATTTCGTCGAGGACAGCAACGTTATTTCGCGGAAGAACACCGGCGTCCCAGCGTCCGTGCCGTCGCCATGCCAGCCCAATCCTTCGGTCGTGCCGAGATGCGCGGCGATATGGCCGGCAAAGATCATCTTCATATAGGAAAGGCAGGTCGCGTCCTCCGCCGCGACACGGACCAGCACGCCGTGATCGTCGAACGATGCGTTCAACGAGCCGTAGTGCATACGGAATTCCCATCGGCCGGCATCGCCGGTGTCGATCTGATGGTCGCTATGCTCGGCGCGCAGCCTGTCCATCACCGCGCGAATGTCATCGTTTTGGATACGGGTTTGGGCGCTCAAGAGCTTCATCGCCGGGCCTTTCGATGTCGTCATGGGCACCGGCATGCCACAGCGTCGGCGGCTTTGCCACTAAAACATGATCATTAAAGTCATATTTTTGTCGACTTGCGGAAAGACCCAGCCTCTGTCCGGCTTCAGCTGATGACCAGGCTTGCGATCCGGTCGCCGTCCAGCGTGAAGGCCATGTCGCCCTCGCCGTTGAAGCCGTTGCCCGTCACGGCGACGCGGGCGTGGTAGACGCCGTCGCGCTCTGCGACGCGGACGATGCGAAGATTGGACTGCACGCCGATATTGTCCGATCGGTTCCACCGCGCGACCCCGTCGCGCCCATGGAAATCGCGACCCCAGTCGCTCAGGAAAGCGTCGTCAGTGAATGTGCCGAGAAAGGCCTCGCTATCGCCGGCGTTGGTGGCTTCGACAAAGCGGCGGATCGGGTCGGGCGTGGTCATCAATCCAGCCTATGCATAAGATCGTCATCCAGCCAGCGGCCGAAGAAATAGACCAGCTGCTTGTGCCACCACGGCCAGTCGTGACTGACGTCGCCGCCCCAGTAGTCGACCCAGGCGGGAATGGATTTGTCGCGCAGCACCTGTTCCAGCTCGCGCGTCTCGACCAGCATGCGCTCTTCCCAGGCGCCCTGGCCGCAGCAGAAGATCAGCCTGAGCGCCCTCAGCCGCCCGAGCAGCTTCTGGTCGACAATGCCGGGCAGATAGTCGAGTGGCGAGTTGAAATAGATGTTGCCTTCCAGAGCCCGGCCGAAAAAGTCCCGGGCCGAATAGACGCCGGACAGCGAGATCACGCCGCTTGCCAGTTCCGGGAAACGGAACACGAAATTCGACGAGTGATAGCCTCCCATCGAGCAGCCGCAGAACAATGGCTTCAAGGGGCGGCCGCCGTTGGATTTAGCGGCGACCGCTTGCAATTCTGGCAGCGCCTCTTCCCGCACATAGCGAAAATAAGCCTCGTGCCGCGCGATCCGATGCGCCGGATCGGCATGCTTGTTGAAGAAGGATTCCGAATCGATGCCGTCCAGCGTGAAGAGCTGGATGCGGCCGGTGTCGATGAACTCGGCAAGCGCGCCAACCCCGCCGGAATCCTCGAACTGGTAGAAGCGTCCTTGCGAGGTCGGGAACACCACCACCGGGCGCCCGGCATGGCCGTAGCGCTTGTATTCCATGTCGCGGCCGAGATTGCGGGCTTGGCCCTTGTGATAGGAGACGTCCATCGGCTCAGGCCTTTTCCGCGTGGATATACTCGACCGCCTGGCGCAACGCCTTCTGATCCTTCGAACGCATCTGGTAGGCGTAATTGCCCATTGCGCGGCTGAAGACCTCTTCGATGGCCTGGTGATGGACGATCTTGTCGCCATGGGCGGCTAGCACGTCCGCATGGCTGTGCAAATAGTCGATATGGCGTTTGCGGCTGGCATAGGCGGTGAAATACTTGCCCTTGTAGGGACCACCTGCGGCGTCCTTGACCACCATGTCGGCCCACGCGGCATAGACGTCGATGTCGAATGTGTAGTTAATGGCGTCGGTCATCCAGGCGCCGGGCGGGCGCATATTGACCTCGAGCGCGATGATGCGCTTGTCCTTGGTCTCGAACAGCTCGATGTGGAAGAAGCGCTCGCGCACGTCGAACGCTTTGAGGATCTTGCGGCCCGCCTCCTCCACCGCAGGCGTGATCTCGGGAAAGCAGGTGTAGCTCATATGGCGGTCCTTGTTGACCGCGTCCATGATGCTCTGATCGTAGCGGTGGCTGGCTGCCAGCACAACCTCGCCGTCGCGGTTGACCAGCCCGTCGAAGGTCACCACCAGCCCCTCGATGAACTGCTCCATGACGAAGGTGACGCCCTCCGGCTTGTCCCGGAAGAACTGGTCGAGCTCCCTGCCATTGGAGATCTTGAAGGTGTTGGAGGCGCCCGAGCCGGAATCCGGCTTGACCACCACCGGGTAGCCGACCCGGCGGATGAATGTCATGGCGCCGGCGCGGTCGGAGCATTTGCGCTGCGGGATGGTCTCGACGCCGCTCTTGCGGAAGAAGGCGCGCATGCGGCTCTTGCGCTTCAGATTCTTCACGAAGTCGAGCTTGGTGCCGTAGATGTTGAAGTCGGTGCGGATATTGGCCTCGAGCTCCAGCCAATGCTCATTCAAGGATTCGAAGCGGTCGATGCGGCCCCATTTGTGGATGAAGTGCCCCATCGCCCGGAACACGGCATCGTAATCCTCCATGTCGGCGACGCGGTAATATTCCGAAAGTGCCGCCTTCAGCTTGCCGTTCAGGGTCTCGTAAGGCGCGTCGCCAATGCCCAGCACCGTGGCGCCGGCCTTCTTCAGCCGGTCGCAGAACTCGGCGCCATTGGCCGGAAAATGCGGCGAGAAGAACACGAAATTCATGGACCACCCCTCCCCGGAGCCTCGCTCGTAGCCAAGCCTTCCAAACCAAGTCTGGCGCATTTGCGAGGCGCGGGAAAGACCATCCGCGTCGGTGATGATTTTGAGCGCAACGCATTCACCTCTGCGTCCCGCTTGCCTCCGCCGGGCCGCTCCTGTAAGAGAGCCGCCATGATCACGCGCGTTCGCCCCGCCGCTTCTTCTCGCCCCGGCTTTGCCGGCGAGACCGCGCGCGCGCTCGCTTCCACCCTGCTTCTTCTCGGCCTTATCGGCGATCGCCGGGTTCGCTGAAGGAGCGCCCGGCGGTCGATACCCGCCGCCTCAGGCGCATGCTCCTTGGCAAAGTCATAATCAAGCGAATGAAATTCTGGTAGAGGCGACGCTCGCCATCAATCCGCCCAAGGCGAACATGCGAGCCGCCCGGAGAAGAGACGATGAACGCACGAGAAGAAATCCGCGCCGGCGAGGCTGAAGCCGCCAAGCGCGCGGCCGGCCACATGCCGGATGCAGCCCGCAAGTACCAGTCCTACCCCACCGTCGGCCTGACCGATCGCACCTGGCCGAACAAGGTGATCGACAAGGCGCCGATCTGGTGCTCGGTAGACCTGCGCGACGGCAACCAGGCGCTGATCGATCCGATGGGCCATGAGCGCAAGGCGCGCATGTTCGCGCTGCTCCTCGACATGGGCTTCAAGGAAATCGAGATCGGCTTCCCCTCGGCCTCGCAGACCGATTTCGACTTTGCCCGCTGGTGCATCGAGGAAGGCGGCGTGCCGCACGATGTATCGCTCCAGGTGCTGGTGCAGTGCCGGCCGGAACTGATCACGCGGACCTTCGAGGCGCTCAAGGGCGCGCACCGCCCGATCGTGCATTTCTACAATTCGACCAGTGAATTGCAGCGCCGCGTCGTCTTCGAAAAGGACGTCGCCGGCATCAAGCGCATCGCCACCGACGCCGCCAGGATGATCACCGACATGGCGGCCAAGGCCGGCGGTGGCTACCGCTTCGAATACTCGCCGGAAAGCTTCACCGGCACCGAGCTCGACGTCGCGCTGGAGATCTGCAACGCCGTCACGGAGATCGTGAAGCCGACGGCCGACAACAAGCTGATCATCAACCTGCCCTCGACGGTCGAAATGTCGACGCCCAACGTCTACGCCGACCGCATCGAATGGATGTGCCGCAATCTCGACAACCGCGAGAACCTGATCATCTCGCTGCATCCGCACAACGACCGCGGCACAGGCGTCGCCACCACCGAGCTTGGCCTGATGGCCGGGGCCGACCGCGTCGAAGGCACGCTGTTCGGCAATGGCGAGCGCACCGGCAATGTCGATATCGTGACGCTGGCGCTCAACATGTTCACCCAGGGCGTCGATCCGGAGCTCGACTGCTCCGACATCAACCGGATGAAGGATGTCTACGAATATTCGAACCAGCTGAAGATCCCGGAGCGCCATCCTTATGTCGGCGAACTGGTCTACACGGCTTTCTCGGGCTCGCATCAGGACGCCATCAACAAGGGCATGAAGGCGCTGAAGAAGGCCAACACGCCGATCTGGGAAGTGCCTTATCTGCCGATCGATCCGGCCGATGTCGGCCGCACCTATGAGGCGATCATCCGCATCAACTCGCAGTCCGGCAAGGGCGGCATCGCCTATGTGCTGCAGGCGGATTACGGCCTCAATCTGCCGCGCAATCTGCAGATCGAGTTCAGCCAGGCGATCCAGGCGATCACCGATGCGGAAGGCAAGGAAGTGCCGGCCAAGCGCATCCATGAACGCTTCCTCGAAACCTATATCGACCAGCCCGGCGCGCGGCTGAAGTTCCTCGACCACCGCACCTTCCCCGATACCGAGGTGAAGGGCCGGCGCATCGTGGAGGCGGATATAATCGACAACGGCAAGGAAGTGACGATCACCGGCTCGGGCACCGGCCCGATCGACGGCTTCGTCGATGCGCTCTCGCGCCATGTCGGCGTCGACATGTCGGTGCTCGACTATTCGGAGCATTCCTTGCAGCGCGGCTCCAACGCCTCGGCCATCTCCTATGTCGAGATGGAGTATCCGGGCGGCAAGCTGTTCGGCGCCGGCATCAACACCAACATCGTCGCCGCCTCGCTGGAGGCCGTCGTTTCGGCCGCCAACCGCATCATCGGTGGGAAGGCCGGCTGACCAGCCAAGCTCCCGAACACGGCGCGTCCGCAAGGCGCGCCGCGTTGCAAGCAGACGCAACTTCCTTGTCGTTCGTTAACCGGCGGGGGAATTTCCGGTGGCTTACGCGATCACATAACAGAAGCATCCTTGTGCGCAGGCGCGAGCGCTATATTATCGCGCCCTAACCTGTGCCGAGTTCGGAAGGATCGACACTTGGAGCATGCCCCGCCTGCCGCCCCCGCAGTGCGCGAGACATTGGAGCGACTGCTTGCCAGCGAGACGTTCGGACGATCCGAGCGTGCCCGCAGGCTTTTACGCTACCTGGTAGAGCGCGAGCAGGCTGGCGAGGCGGACAGGCTGAAGGGCGTTTCCATCGCCATGGACGTCTTCGGCAAGGACGGCGATTTCGACGCCTCCACCGACGCCGTGGTCAGGGTTCAGGCCGGTCGCCTGCGCGAGCTCCTGGATCAGTACTTCGCCAATGAAGGCATCGCCGAACCGGTGCGTATCGCGATCCCGCGCGGCGGCTATGTCCCCTCCTATGAGCTGAACGCAATCCGCCTGCCCGGCGACGCAAAATCCGCCACCGGCAACATCGCGCGCCAACCCCAGGCATCGGCCGAAGCCGCTCCGGCGGCCGACCATCTCGACAGCCCGACATCGGACGAACCCGTGCCGCTCATGGCGCCGGCCGCGCCTGGACAATCACTGACGCGGCAACTGCGATTCTTCTGGGCTGCCATGGTTCTGGTCATTGCCATGCTCGGCGTGCTCATCCTTCGCCAGGGCGATGCCTTCCTCGGCGGCGGCGACACGGCGGCAACGACCGAAACGGCGGGCGCTGCCGGAACCGCCGCCCAGCCGGTATTCGACTCCTTGCCGCTCATCTACATCGCCGTGAACGCCGATGGAGCAGAGGCAGCTCGCGTCGCATCGTCGTTGCGCGCCGGTCTTGCCGGTTTCGACACCATCGACTTCATCGGACGCGCTCCGGATTCGACGCGCGATCAATCGGCCGACCCGATCAGTTTCGTCTTCCATATTGTTCCCGGCCCCGACGCCGGCGACGTCACGGTCGAGCTGCAGAGCGTCGCGACGGGTCGGGTTCTGCTGTCGCGCAACCTGACATCGGCCGAAACCGCCCCTGGCGTGGTTGAAAGCAACATCGCCAGCCTTCTGACATCGACCATCCCCGCTTCCGGTGCGATCTACAGCTACATCGATCAGAGCGACATCAGAACCAGCCAGATCGGGTGCCTGGTGCTCGACGACCGCTACTTTCTCGACATGAACGCCCAGACGCAGGAGGTTGCGTATCGCTGCCTGGAGAAGCTTGCCGCCGCGGGCACCAAGTCGTCGCTCGTCTATGCGGAACTGGCCGCGCTTCACGGGGAGGCCGCCACCGCCCACTATCCCTATCCGCCCGATGCGACGCTCGAAAAAGCCATGTTGCTTGCGCACCGTGCTGTTCAGATGGGGCCCATGAACCCGCACGCGCATCGCGCCCTCGGCTACCTCAACTCGCGCCTCGGCAACGGGGACGAAGCCATCCGCTTGACGCGCAAGGCCTACGAACTCAACCCGTATGATCTCGGCATGGCCGCTGCCTATGGCTATGGGCTGATCTTCGCCGGCAAGTATGATGAGGGAACGCCGATCCTGGGCCACGCGGTCGAGGCCTTCAGCGGCCATCCGACCTGGTGGGATTATGGCCTGTTCGTCGGCGCCTTCATGCAGGGCGATATGAAGAAGGCCGCCATCGCCAGCGAGTCGCTGCGCACGACCGCATCCAAGTCGCATTATCTGGCCGCGCGCCTGATCGGCGCCAGGCTTTCGGGCCGAGACAAGCTGGCGGGCGAGCTTGCCAACGAGCTCATCGCCGAATTCCCGAAATTCGCCGCCGACCCGCGCGCGACATTCGTCGACCGCAAATATCCCGCGGATCTCACCGATCGGCTGGTGCAATCCTTGCGTGCCGCCGGGATCGGCAATCCGAGCTAGAGCAATTTCAGAAAAAGTGTGGGCGGTTGGGTTCGGCGGCCACGCTGTGCCTTCGCGTTGGGATCGCATCAAGAGATGGAAATAGGCACACCTTACGCCCGTGCTTGGGCCACCTGATCACCGCAGGCGGAAGTATCACGCTGTGATCCGACACCTATTAGGACGCGCTTGCGTGTCGAGCGCCTGGCGGACCGCTTCGGTCGCGAAAATTTTACTGGCCACGGGTCTGGATCGGGAGCAATCCAGCCACAATTTCTGATTGCTGCCTGCTCACCGTTCCTTTTTTCATGCTTCCATTCCCGCATGCCGTCGAGGGCGGCACTGGTCCGAAGACGATCGTCTTTCTGCATGGCTTCGGTGCCTGCCGTGAGATTTGGCGTGACGTCATGGCGTCGCTGGCGGCGGAGGCGAAAGTGTTGGCCTACGATCTGCCGGGCCATGGTCATTCGCTGCAATGCGAAGGCACGGGCGGGGCCAAGGTGGCCGCGAGAGCCATCCTCGCCGATCTTGTCGAGCGCCGGTTGAGCAGGGTCCATCTTGTGGGTCATTCCTTGGGCGGCGCGATCGCGACATTGATCGCGCTAGCCGATCCTGGTCGCGTGGCTTCGCTCACGCTGTTGGCGCCCGGCGGCTTCGGCCCGGAGATCAACGCAGCCCTGCTGCGCCGCTATGCGGCGGCTTCCGGCAGAAAGCAGATCCGTGCAAGCCTTGCGGCCATGTCGGCTCCGCGCAGCGTGCCGCCTGACCATGTGGTGGATGCGCTCTGCCTCATGCGCGAACAGCCCGGCCAGTTGCAGACCTTGACCGATATGGCGGCCGCGATGACCAGGGATGAGCGGCAAGGGGTCATCCCTCGAGCGCAGCTCGATGCGCTCGACATGCCGGTGATGGTTGTTTGGGGAGCGGAGGATCCGCTCCTGCCTGTCGGGCAGGCCGAGGCCCTGCCGCCGCATTTCCATCTGCACCATGTCCTTGACGCGGGTCACATGCTGGTCGAGGAGGCTCCGGACCTGGTTGCCGAGATCGTGCGTCGCAACACGCGACGGCGGGCCAGGCGGCAACGACCGGTGTACGGGGCGGCGGCGAGCTGACCGGCGCTATCATTCAGTGCATTTTGCTGGCGATTGTGTTAACTCGCTGTTAACCAACAGCGAGACAGCCGCCATGAAGGATGCAGGCGACATAATCACCCCGATCGAGCCATCGCGAAAGCTTTCGGATGCCATACGGGACGTCAAGAACGCCTTCGCCGACCGCGATGACGTGGTTGTCGACATGCGCGAGGCGCACCGCATGCGGCTCGATCTGCTGGCAGCCGAGCTTGCCCCCGTCTTTGCCGATGTGCCGGCCGATATGGACAGCTTCGACTTCGCCGTCTCGTCGGGCCTGCAGCCGCGGCTATGGATCGACGCGGTGAGCCACGTCGCCATGGGACGCGACCGCCGAACCTACCGCTTCCTCAAGGACACGCGCGTCGGTCGCGTGGTGCTGGCTGAATCGACCGAGATGAAAGCCGTCGCCGACGCTGTCACGCGCTACGTGGCCGAACGTGTCGTCGAGCGGCAGCGCATGATGGAGGGCGGCATGGAAAGCGCCGTTCCCGGCCTGCATCGTCACATGGTCCAGGAAGCGGAGCCGCCCATCCGATCCGAAACCGGCCGCAACGGCTGGACGACCTTCTTCGCCGGCCTCGGCCTGATCGCCGCCGGCGCCCTTGTCGGCCTGGCGGTTTCGCTGGTCTTGTTCTGGGACCGCATCATGCAGATGAAGATCAGCTTCTGACGAGCTGGTGCCCGTCTGCCGGCACATCGAGGTCCATGTTTTGGAGGTCCGACGGCGGCATGGCCGGTCCGGTCAGTCCGCGCCGCGTCAGGCGCAGGCGCCAGTTGCCCCTTTCACCACCGATTTCGAACATGTTGTACTGCGCCGCCGGATGTTTGCCACCCGGCGCCTGGCCAGCGGCGGCGACCCCCACCACCGGCACCTTGGCGCCGCGTGCGCCGATGGCGAACAAGGACGGCAGGTGCGAGTGGCCGTGCAGGACGAGTTCCGCGCCATGCCGGCGGACGACCTTGTGGAACCGGGCAATGCCGAACAGCCGCTTGTGCTGCGGGACCGCGCCGCGCACCGGAGGGTGGTGGATCATGATGATCCGGAAGAGTCCCTGTTTCGCGGTATCATCAAGGACCTTGCCGAGCCGTTCGGCCTGCCCTTCCATGAAGAAGCCGTTGGCCATGAAGGGTGCGGTGGCGCGCGCCGTGGTGACGCCGATCAGCGCGACATTGCCGCGCACGCGCAGATAAGGAAAGGAATTGCGGTCGACCGGACTGTTGACGCCGTCGCCCGTCATCCAGGGAGCCCAGGCCCGGCAGACCTTGTCGAACGCGCCCGGCACATAGGCATCGTGATTGCCGGGGACCACGGAAACGTCGTGCGGCGATCCGAGCGTCTCCAGCCAGTGCTTGGCCATCTCGATCTCGCCGTCGAGCGCCAGGTTGACGAGGTCTCCGGTGACGGCGAGATGGTCCGGCGCGTTCGCCTTGATGTCGGCGACGATTGTGTCGATGACGGCATCATGCATATGGCGGCGTCGGTTGCGCTGCCAGTTGACATAGCCCAGCACGCGCTTGGACGCGAGGTCGCGATAGGTTACATCGGGCAGCGGTCCCAGATGAGCATCGGAAATATGCGCGAGCCTGAACATGACCCCTTCTTAAGCGACGCCGGCGAGGCTTTCCACTCACCCTTTGCTGTTCGCCCAAGCAGGCTTCGCAAAGGCGTCCCACGGTTTTCCGGCCAGACCCTGCGAAAAATGAAGAAGACCCGGCGGATGTTCGTGGGGCAACCCACAAACATCTGCTGGGGGATCGGTGGATGAACGACCGGGCAGACATTGAGGAGGCCTTCCGCCAGACCGGCTGGCCGGGGCTGCGGGCCAGGTTCTTCCATTTTTACTTCCTGTTGCGCCGCCCGATGACGCTCGGCGTGCGCGGTCTGGTCTACGAACGTGCCTCCAACGCCGTCTTCCTGATCCGCCACACCTATGTTCCCGGCTGGCAGTTGCCCGGCGGCGGCGTCGAGTCCGGCGAGACGCTCGAGGAAGCGTTGACGCGCGAGCTGGCCGAGGAAGGCAACATCGCGCTCACCGCGCCGCCGGTGCTGAGGTCGATGCATTTCAACCGCCGCTCCAGCAAGCGCGACCATGTCGGCCTTTATCTGATCGAAGCTTTCAGCCAGACCGCGCCGAAACTGCCCGACCATGAGATCGCCGAGGCCGGCTTCTTCCCGCTCGACCGCTTGCCGGAGGACACGACCCCGGCGACGCTCCGAAGGATGGCCGAGATATTTGGCGGGGAGCGCATCTCACCCTACTGGTAATCACGCCGCTTTCCTGAACCTGCCCCGGTCATGCGCGGCCGCATAATCGAGCTCCGGTCCCACCGGGACAACTCCCGTCGGATTGATCGACCTGTGGCTGCCGTAATAATGCGACTTGATGTGGTGAAGGTTGACGGTGCCCGACACGCCGGGCACCTGATAGAGATCGCGCAAATAATTCGACAGGTTCGGGTAATCCGCGATGCGGCGCAGATTGCATTTGAAGTGGCCGACATAGACCGGATCGAAACGAACCAGCGTCGTGAACAGCCGCCAATCGGCCTCGGTGATGTGTTCGCCGGCCAGATAGCGCTGTCGCGACAGCCTCTCCTCGATCGTGTCGAGCGCCTGGAACAATTCGCCGAAAGCTTCCTCATAGGCTTCCTGCGTGGTGGCGAAGCCGGCGCGATAAACGCCGTTGTTGATTGCCGGGTAGATCTGCGCATTGATCCTGTCGATCTCCGCGCGCAGCGCCGCAGGATAGAAGTCGAGACCCGCATCTCCCCATTCGTCGAAGGCGGTGTTGAGCATCCGGATGATTTCGGAGGACTCGTTGTTGACGATCGTCTGTTCCTGCTTGTCCCACAGCACCGGCACCGTCACGCGGCCGGAATAGGCCGGATCGGCCTTGGTGTAGATCTGGTGCAGGAAATCGAGGCCGTAGAGCGTGTCGCCGGTGGCGCCGTCCTCGGCTTTGAAGGTCCAGCCGTTTTCGCCCATGAAGTGGTGCACCACCGATACCGAGATGATGCCGTCGAGCTTCTTCAGGGCACGGAAGATCAAGGTGCGGTGTGCCCAAGGGCAGGCGAGCGAGACATAGAGGTGATAACGGCCGGGTGCCGCCTTGAAGCCGCGAGTGCGCCCTTCCGCCGGCCTGCCGTCGCGCGTGATCCAGTCTCGCCATTGCGACTCTCTGCGTATGAACCGTCCGCCGCTGTCGGTCTCGAACGGGCGGTCCTGCCATTTGCCTTCGATCAGCAATCCCATGCGGAAATCTCCCTGCGGTTCGCAACAATCTAGGCCGATAGCCGGGTTGGCGAAGCCCTTCGGCACTGAACAGTTCGTCAAATGACACGAAGAAAGAAAAAAAGCGCCGATTGCAGCGGCACCAAATTGGTGCTAGCGGAGGCGCCCATGTTCGACTTTGCCTCGATCCGGTTCGACCGACGACGAAAGGGCGCCCGCGCTTAACAAGCGCTGACTGGCGAACGCTGCCGCTTTGCAGCAAACCTTCCTCGCATACCGGAACGCAAAGACCATGAGCCTTGCCGACGTGAAATACCTGCCGGAAACCCCGGCCCATGATGCTGAAATCGAAGCCATCAACGACGAGGCCTTCGGCCCGGGCCGCTTCGTGCTTGCCGCCTACAAGATCCGCGAGTCGGGCGGCCATGACCGCACGATGTCCTATGTCGCAGTCAAGGACGACGCGGTCATCGCGTCGGTGCGCATGACGCGCGTGGCCGCGGGCGCGGGACGCGCCATGATGCTCGGCCCGCTTGCGGTGCGCCCCGCCTTCAAGAATCTCGGCATCGGCCGCAAGCTGGTCGCGATCGCGCTGGAAGCGGCCAGGAAGGCCGGCGCGCCTGCCGTCATCCTGGTCGGCGACGAGCCGTATTATGGGCCGCTCGGCTTCAAGCGCTTCCCGCGCGGGCAGATCACCATGCCGCGCCCGGTCGATCTCGACCGGCTGCTGCATTACGAGATCAAGCTGGGCGCCGTTGCCCGCTTTGCCGGTGAGGTTTGCCACGCCAGCATGGCAAGGGTCGCGGAATTTGCCCCGGCTCTGGCGCGGCCGACCAGCAATGCGCAGCTATCGATCGAGCCGGCCATTGCGGTTGCGCCTCCCCTGCGCGCCTCGTAGCATAATCCGGAATCCTGGGAGGCTTGCATGAACCCGAACGGCCAGATCGCGATCGTCACCGGCGGCGGGTCGGGCCTTGGCGAGGCGACGGCGCGCGCGCTTGCCGCAAAGGGCGCCCGCGTCGCCATCCTCGATGTGGGCATCGAGCGCGCGGCGAAGGTCGCGGCCGACATCGGCGGCATCGCGGTCCAATGCGACGTTAGCAGCGGCGAGAGCGCCACGGCCGCGATCGCCGAGGCGGCCGAAAGGCTTGGGCCGCCGCGCATCCTGGTCAATTGCGCCGGCATCGCCATCGGTGTGAAGACGATCGGCAAGGACGGACCGCATCCGCTCGACCAGTACCGCAAGGTTATCGAGATCAACCTGATCGGCACGTTCAACATGATCCGCCTCGTTGCCGATCGGGCGGCGAAGCTCGATCCCCTTGCCGGGGGCGAGCGCGGCGTCATCGTCAACACCGCCTCCGTTGCCGCTTTTGACGGACAGATCGGGCAGGCGGCCTATTCCGCTTCCAAGGGCGGCGTCGTCGGCATGACGCTGCCGGTCGCGCGCGATCTGGCGCGCTCCGGCATTCGCGTCTGCACCATCGCGCCCGGCATCTTCAAGACGCCGATGATGGCCGGCATGCCGCAGGACGTGCAGGATTCGCTCGGCGCCGCCGTGCCCTTTCCGCCGCGGCTCGGCGAGCCGGCGGAATATGCCTCCCTTGCCCTCCACATCATCGAGAACCAGATGCTGAACGGCGAGACCATCCGCCTCGACGGCGCAATCCGCATGGCGCCGAAATAGCGGGATGACCGGATCGCCGACAGGTGCCGGTGTTTCCACCGAAAGGACAGGCCCGCTCGCCGGCCTGAAAGTCATCGAGATGGCCGGGCTCGGCCCGGTGCCGCTTGCCGCCCTGATGCTGGCCGAGATGGGTGCCGATGTGTTGCGCATCGAACGCGCCGATGCCGGCCAGCCGCTTCTGAACCTGCCGGAAGAATACGACCTCGACCGCCACGGCCGTTCCATCCTCAAGCTCGACCTCAAGCGTCCGGCGGGCGCGGAGCTGTTGCTTCGGCTCGCGGCATGGGCCGACTTGCTTGTCGAAGGGTTCCGCCCCGGTGTGATGGAGCGTCTCGGCCTAGGGCCCGATATCCTGCTCCAACACAATCCGGCGCTGATCTATGGCCGCCTGACCGGGTTCGGCCAGAATGGACCGCTGTCCGGGCGAGCCGGGCACGACATCACCTATCTCGCTTATGCAGGCCTGCTGCACGCGATCGGCAGGAAGGACACGCCGCCGGTGCCGCCGCTCAATCTCGTCGCGGATCAAGGCGGCGGCGCCATGATGCTGATTGCCGGCGCGCTCGCCGCCCTTTTCCAGCGTTCGCTGACCGGAAAGGGCCAGGTGGTCGACGCCTCGATGATCGAGGGGGCCTCAATGCTCGCGGCGCCCATCCACGCTTACATGGCGGCGGGCCTGTGGAGCGACAGGCGCGGCGAGAACCTACTCGATTCCGGCGCGCCGTTTTACGACACCTATGAGACGGCGGACGCGCGGCACATTGCCGTCGGCTGCCTCGAACCGCGTTTCTTCGGCGAATTCGCCAGGCTGCTGCCGCTCGCCGGGCATTTTGTCGGCAACCAATATGACAGATCGTCGTGGCCCGAGATGCGCGCCGCCATTGCCGAGCGGGTCAGGGAGAAAACGCGCGACGAGTGGGCCGAGCTTTTCTCTGCGTCCGATGCCTGTGTCGCGCCCGTGCTGTCGCTGGTCGAAGCCAGGACCCACCCGCACAATCGCGCCAGGCAAAGCTTTGTGACGCCTGGCGGGTTCGAGCGCCCCGCGCCGGCGCCGCGTTTCTCGCAGGACCCGGCAGCGGCCGCGGGAGCACCGGCCGCCGCCGATCGCGAGAGCGCAAGCATATTGGCCCGTCTTGGCTTGAGCCAGGAGGAAATCGCGGCCCTTGCAAAGGCCGGTGTGCTCGGCCGATAACCGGAGAATGGAGATCAACTTATCTCGGGTGAGCTTGTGACCGAACGGAAGAAAGATGTCATTCGCGAGACCGACGCCGAAGCGATCAGGCTGGCGAAAACCCTGATCCGCTCGGCGCGTTTCGGCGCGCTCGCGGTTATCGAGCCCGGCACCGGCTCGCCGCTGGCGAGCCGGGTCGGCGTCGCCACCGACATCGACGGCGCGCCGCTGATCCTGGTCTCGATGCTGTCCGCGCACACAGGTGCGCTTGTCGCCGATCCGCGCTGCTCGCTGCTGCTTGGCGAGCCCGGCAAGGGCGATCCGCTGGCGCATCCGCGCATCAGCCTGGCGTGCCGGGCCGTGCGGCTGGAGCGGGGATCGGCCGACCAGGTCCGAGCCGAACGCCGCTACCTCAATCGCAATCCGAAGGCCAAGCTTTATGCCGGGCTCGGCGATTTCTCGTTCTTCCGGCTCGAGCCTGGCCGCGCCAGCCTGAATGGCGGCTTCGGCAAGGCCTATCTTCTCGAGCGCGATGATTTCATCACCGGCAGCGCCCTTGCGGAGGAACTGGGCGGCAGCGAGCAGGCAGCACTCGATCACATGAATGCCGACCATCGCGACGCGATTGCCCTTTATGCCCGTCACTTCGGCGGCGCCACGGGCGACGGCTGGACCGTCACCGGCTTCGATGCCGACGGCATGGATCTCGCCGCCCCGGACGCGACCTGCAGGATCTTCTTTCCCCAGCCTTTGCAAGCCGCGCGCGAATTGCGTTCGGTGCTCGTCGAGATGGCGAAGACGGGACGCGCGGCAGAGCAAGAGCGATAGTTGATCGCGCGCCAGCGAAAGCAACGCTTGAGATTTAAACGAAATGATCTACCTTTGTTGTGGCGCTGATTCAGCGCCTATCGACATCTGAACATTGTGGAATCAGGCGCCATTGCCCCCTGGCGCCAGGATGAGCCAGGACCCTTGGGGGATCTATGATCTCAAACAAACTAATGGCCAATGCGGAATCGGCCGCCGCCTTTCTCACTCTCATGGGTAACGAAAAGCGTTTGCTGATCGTGGCCCATCTGATCGACGACGAAATGTCGGTCGGCGCCATCGCCGAAAAGGTGCAACTCAGCCAGTCCGCGCTGTCGCAGCATCTCGCCAAGCTGAGGGCGCTCGATATCGTCGAGACCCGGCGCGACCGCCAGATGATCTACTATTCCTGCAAATCCGAAGCGGTGCGCGAATTGCTGCGTATGCTGGAAGGCATTTTCGGCGACGGCGATCTTTCGCAGATGGCCTATCGGTTGCGTCGCGCCGGGGCTTGACCCGCGGCGCAGTGGCTCATTACCTCGCTGACCATCCTCGGCGAGGCCTGTATGAACATCATCCCGATCGACGATCCTGGAGACCCGCGCGTCGCCGCCTATCTCCACATTCGCGAGCGCGACCTCGTCGGTAGGCAGGGCCGCTTCGTCGCCGAAGGCAAGGTGGTGCTGGACCTCTTGCTGTCGACAGGGCGCTTCGCTGCCGAGTCGGCTCTTATCCTCGAAAACCGGCTGGCGGGCCTGCAGGAAATCCTGCGCAAGGCGCCTTCGGATTTCCCGGTCTATGTCGCGGCCGGCAAGGTCATGGACCGGATCGCCGGCTTCCACATGCATCGCGGCGTCCTGGCGATCGGCATGCGCGGCGATCCGGCGCCCGCCGAGCTTTTGGTGCAAGACTTGCCTCGGCAAGCCTTGGCCGTCGTCCTGGTCGGCATCTCCAATCACGACAATATGGGGGCGATCTTCCGCAATGCCGCGGCCTTCGGCGCAGACGCAGTGCTGCTAGACCGGACCTGCTGCGATCCGCTTTACCGCAAGGCGATCCGCGTTTCCGTCGGCGCGGCGCTGAAGGTTCCCTTCGCGTCCTTCAACGATACCGCAGCCTTCACCGCGACGCTCGACCGGCTTGGCTTCAGCCAGTTCGCCCTCTCGCCGAGCGGGTCAACCGACATACGCGACGCGGAGCGGCCACCGAGGCTGGCGCTCTATCTCGGCACTGAAGGCGAAGGCCTGCCACAAGAGCTGCTTGCCAGACTGCACACGGTACGGATCGCCATGGCGGAAGACTTCGACAGCCTGAACGTCGCGGCAGCTTCGGCCGTCGCCTTACATCACTTTTCAAACCGGTAGCAGCCCCCGAAACGATCCGAGGGCGCCCGCGATCGTCTCCTCAGCTGGAGGAGCCGGCCTTCTGCAACGCCCTCACGCGGTCGGCAAGGCTGATGCCGCGCCCATTCTGCTGCCCGTCACTCGCCAGGGCCTTGGCGATAGGGGAATCCGGCCCTTCGAGCTTCATCGTCAGATTGACGACCTCGGCCGCCAGCTCGTTCATCTGTTCGCGAAGGCCGGCACCGGAGCGTGCGTCGCCCGCCAATTCCGGCATTGCCGTCCCCGAGGCGGCGAGATCGGTTTTCAGCCGCTTGTTCTCACGCGCCAGCGCCGTCAGCCTTGCCTCCAGCCGCTCCCGGTCGGCCTCGAGCTTGGCGATCGCCTTGTCGAGATCGTCGCTTTTCGCATCCGGGCCAGCAGTCAGCCGCGCGACGCCGTTTGCCACGGCGGTTTCCTTCGAACGTTCGCGCATTCGGGCAAGGTCCTTCTCGCGCCGGTCGAGCTTCTCCTCACGGTCGGCGAGCGTGGCGAGCAGCCGCTCCACCTTCTTCTCGAGCTCGGCCGTTTTCTTCTTCTCGACCTTCAACGCTTCGCGCGCAGCCTTGCTTTCCGAGGCGATTTCCTGGCTGTGGCGGTCCGCCTCCTTGCGCTGGCCCTTGAGCAACGCGATGTCGCTGGCGAGCTTTTCCAGCTCGGATTCGCGCGCAACCAGCTCGATCTGTCGGTTCGAGGACGAGAAGCTGGCGTCATCATACATCTGCTCGAGCTTCTGCAGCTCCAGAGCGCGCTTCTCCAACGCCCGCTCGGCCTGCGTAAGCTTTTCCGAGAGGCGGTGCAAATCCTCCTCGCGCTGCCTGAGCTCCGCATTTTTGGCCTGCAAATCGGAAAGCGCCTGGTTCTTGTCCTTCTTCTCGACCGCGAGCGCCTTCAAGGCCTCGTGTCCGCGAGCGATCTCCACCAGTTGCTCGGCCACCTTCTCCTGCAGGTTCTTGACGGTTATCTCCAGCCGGCGCGTCGTCATTGCATATTCCGCCCGGACCCGGTCCTTGTCCGCCTGGATCTCGGCTTGCGTCAGCGGCAGCGACGCCTCCAGGCGTCTGCGCGTCAGCACGACGGCCCGCCGCCAGACCGCCGGCGCGATCAACGACACCAGGAAAACGGCGCTCAGGAAACCGAGTGCGAAGAACAGAACCGACTGGACCAAGGCGAGCTATCCACTTTGCGGAGCGCCAATCGCTGGATTGTGCCATCTTGGCATGGCCGAAATTCAACGCCGCGGCAAGAGCTTGCCGCGGCGTGATCAGCACGGTCCGAGCGATTGTAACGGCCAGAACCCGGTCAGAACGGGTTCCAGGTCGGCCTTTCGGTGAGCTTCAGATAGCCGAGATTGACGCCGAGGCGGGCGCCGACGCCGGTGCGGATCGGCACCAGCAGCACCCGATTGCTCTGCAGCACGTTGAAGCCGACGCCAGCAATGACATAGGCGGAGCCCGCAACGCCGCCGAAGCGGTTGTAGAGGCTGCTGATGTCGTCGAGGTTGTAGACAAGCATCATCACCCGGGAGCCCTCGCCGCCGAAATCCCAGCCGAGCGACGGCCCTTGCCAGAATACCTTATGGTCGCCGGCGTTCTTGGTGTAGAGCGTGCCCTCGCCATAGGTCAGGCCGCCGATGAGGGCCCCGGATCCCTCCTCGCCCAGCAGGTAGCCGTTCGGCAGACCGTAGGAGGCAAAGATCTTCTCGACGACGGTGGCGAGGCCGCCCGACGTCTCGCCGAAGAATTTGTGACCGGAATCGATGATTTCCTGAGCTGTGTACTGTTGGGCCTGCGACGCCGCGGTCGAGAGGATCAAAGCCCCCAGGAGTGCTATGGTCATGGTGAGGACACGGACGAATGTCCGGTCGTAGTATCGGGAAAACATGCTTCCAATCTCCGTCAGGGAGCACTTTCGCCGACGCCCCGCACCCCTGCGGCTCTTGGCGGCCGTTCAGGGTGGCTATCACGGGCAAACTATGCCGTAATCCTTTTTCAACCATTAAGCTCTCACACGAAGATGGCGGATCGAAGGCTGAGCTTTGGCCCCGACCACCGGTTTCCCCCCCGTGAACGCACCATTTTCAGGCTCAGCAATTTGGATTTGTTGCTGCGCGCTCAGGCGCTGTGTATTCAGAAAGCCTTGGAAAGGCGCGTGATTCGTGTAGGCGGGCGCGAATACGGTCGCTCGGCCATTAACAAGTGACTTGAAGCAGGGATTTCATCGATGGCCGAGCTCTTCACTCTTTCCGCGCCCGATCTCGCGGCGCTGCTTTGCAGCCGCGTCTGCCACGACATCATTTCGCCGGTCGGCGCAATCAACAATGGCCTGGAACTGCTCGATGAAGGCGGCGCCGACGAAGACGCCATGAAGCTCATTCGCCAGAGCGCCAAAAACGCCTCGGCGCGGCTGCAGTTTGCCCGCATCGCCTTCGGCGCCGCGGGTTCCGCCGGGATGATGATCGACACCGGTGATGCCGAGGCCGTGGCCATCGCCTTCTTGAAGAACGAAAAACCGGAACTTGTATGGAACGGCTCGCGAGCGCTGCTGCCCAAGAACAAGGTCAAGCTGCTGCTCAACCTCATTCTTGTCGCCCATGCGGCGATCCCGCGCGGCGGCAAGCTGGTGATCACGCTGGAAAATCTTGAAACCGAACCGCGCTTTTCGCTGTCGGCCAGTGGCCCGATGCTCCGCGTGCCGCCGAAATTCCTCGAACTGCATTCCGGGCATAAGCCCGAGGAGCCGATTGACGCTCACTCGGTCCAGCCTTACTACACGCTGCTCCTGGCGCGCGAGGCCAACATGACGATCTCGATCCACGCGACCCCCGAAGAGATCGTGCTGACGGCTGCCTAACGCATGTCTCCCGAAAGTGGGGACCGGTTTCGGGATAAAGACATGCGTAAAATCAAAGACCCAAAGCGCATGGAGCGAATCCGAAGGATCGCGACGCGATTTAAGAAAACTACAAGTATCTTTTATTGCTAATATTTGTGTTGGCAGTGCAGATCGAGCAATGCCGGCCGCGATCCGTGTAACAGCGTCGTGGCCAAAAACCGCGCGATGCCCCTGTTTGGAAAAACTTTACCTAACGGCTTTTCAGCTTCTTTACCAGATTGGCCTATGGTGTTCACCGGTTACCCGGAGGCTGCCGGTTCGGCAGATGGCAAAGAGGATCCGGACATGAAGCGCTGCCTTTTCGTCGATGATTCGAGCGTCATCAGGAAGGTCGCAAAACGTATTCTTGGCGGCTCGGACATCATCGTCGTCGAGGCGTCGACCGGGGTCGAGGCTACCGAAATCTGCGCCGACGACATGCCGGACGTCATTGTCATCGACGGCGGGCTGACCGACGTCCAGGCGGTGGACCTTATTCGCCGCATCCGCGCTATGGAAGCTCCCATCAAGCCGCAGATCCTGGTCTCGCTGGTCGAGGTAGATGTGGCCGCGATCATGCGTGCCAAGCGCGCCGGCGCTCAAGGTTATCTCCTGAAGCCCTTCAACCGCGCGCAACTGCTCGAAAGCTTCCGCTTCCTCAAGATCGCCGCCTGATTCGCAGGGAGCGGTCCAACAAAAAACCCGGCTCAGCCGGGTTTTTGCTTGAAACCGTTTGGATCGCTCAGGCGCTGACGCGGATATCTTCCGGTTCGCGCAGCACATAGCCGCGGCCCCACACCGTCTCGATGTAGTTCTGGCCGCCGGACGCCGCGTCGAGCTTCTTGCGCAGCTTGCAGATGAAGACGTCGATGATCTTCAGCTCCGGCTCGTCCATACCGCCGTAGAGATGGTTGAGGAACATTTCCTTGGTGAGCGTGGTGCCCTTGCGCAGCGAGAGCAGCTCCAGCATCTGATATTCCTTGCCGGTCAGGTGCACGCGCTGACCGCCGACCTCGACCGTCTTGGCGTCGAGATTGACCACCAGGTCGCCCGTGGTGATGACCGACTGGGCGTGGCCCTTGGAGCGTCGGACGATGGCGTGGATGCGCGCCACCAGCTCGTCCTTGTGGAAGGGCTTAGTCATATAATCGTCGGCGCCGAAGCCGAGGCCGCGCACTTTGTCCTCGATACCGGCCATGCCGGACAGGATCAGGATCGGCGTCTTGACCTTGGAGAGGCGCAGCGTGCGCAGGACTTCGTATCCCGACATGTCGGGAAGATTGAGATCCAGAAGGATGATGTCGTAATCGTAGAGCTTGCCGAGGTCGACACCTTCTTCGCCGAGATCGGTCGTATAGACGTTGAAGCTCTCCGATTTCAGCATCAATTCGATGCTCTGTGCGGTTGCACTGTCATCTTCAATCAGCAGAACACGCATTTCATTCCCCTTTTCTGCTGCCGGGCCGTGTCACGACCCGTCCGGGACCCGGAGCAGTGATTGCCTGAACAGAAGGTGCCACCGACTGGTTAACAAATCCTAATTTCGTGTCATCCACGATACCAGATTTTTTAACCCCTTTCTACACCCACTTGAATCTAATAACGAATCACAGACGCAAACCGCTAATGCACCACATCAAAAAGTCAGCCTAAGTGACTCCAGAGACTCGCTGGCCCGGGCTTTCGCCGAGAGCCGGAATTTTTACCCGGCCTTAAGTCCTCGCCCGTATGATTAACAATGCCCGTAAACGAATGGTTACCGCCGGCGAAAATCTTTAGGGCTTTGTTTCCTATAGCCTAGGGAAAGCCGGGGGAAACGGGCGGCGCTTGGGTCGTTCCGGGCGGATCGGACGGTATTGCAGGTGTGCGTTTGCGGAGTATCGAGTCATGAAGTCACGTGAAAACCTCGTTCGGCTGAAGCAATTTCAGGTGAATGAGAAGCGGCGGCAGCTCTTGCAGCTGGACATGATGATCGCCGAGTTCGAACGCATGGCCGTCGAGCTGGAAGCGCAGATCATCGCCGAGGAGAAAAAAGCCGGCATCACCGACATCAACCATTTCGCCTATCCGACCTTCGCCAAAGCGGCCCGCCTTCGCCGCGACAACCTCAGGAATTCGCAAAGCGACCTCGCCCAGCAGCGAAGCACTGCCGAATCATTACTCGGCGAAGCTGAAGCGGAGCTTTCCAAAGCGGAGATGCTGGAATCGCGAGACACCAAGGTCCGCGATGCGGAAATGGGCGGCCGCAGCGCCATGATCGGCTGATCGCCGGCATATTGCAGTCATTGCGGCAAACATGTCGAGCCGGAGGCATGCCGCTGGCACCTTCAGCACCGCCAACCGGTCGAATCAGCCTCGCCGCCTGCTTCAGGACACGGCCATCTCGTCATGATCAGCCGATGCCCGGGCTCGGGCTTCCTTGATTTCCGGCGCATGCTCTTCGGCCCATGAGCGTATCTGGCTGAGCAGCCCCGCCAGGTTCTGGCCAAGCTCCGTCAGCTCATACTCCACGCGCGGCGGAATGACGGGAAACACCTGGCGCCGCACAAGACCGTCGCGCTCCAGCACACGCAGCGTCTGGGTCAGCATCTTGGGCGTGATGCCTTCCATCTTGCGTGCCAGCTCGCCATTGCGCAGCCTGCCGCGCCGCAGCGCGCAGACGGTAAGATAGACCCACTTGCTGGCCAGCATCTCGAGCACGGTGTGCGACGGACAGGTGCGCCGGAACGCATCGTAGCCGAGCGGCGAAGCGTCTTCACTATCCATAGGGTACCTATATATCAAAAAGTGCATACTCGACAATCAGCTATTACTATCCAAAAGATAGCGGCACATCACTCGAACAGGAGGCGTTCATGCGTGCCGTTGTCCAGACTTCCGTCGGGGGCCCCGAGGTCCTTTTCGTCGCCGAGCAGCCTGACCCCGTGCCCAAGCCCGGCGAGGTACTCGTGCGCGTCAAGGCGGCGGGCATCAACCCGGTCGACGGCGCCGTGCGCAGCGGTTCCTACCCGCTGCTCGGCGAGCCGCCCTTCATTCTCGGCTGGGATATTTCAGGAACCGTAGCCGCGCTCGGCGCCGGCGTGACCGCCTTCAAGGTCGGCGATGAGGTGTTCGGCATGCCGCGCTTTCCCAAGCAGGCCGGAGCCTATGCCGAGCTTGCCGCGGCGCCGGCGGACGAGATGGCTGCGAAGCCTGCGGCCATCGACCACGCGCATGCCGCGGCCTTGCCGCTCGCCGGCTTGACGGCCTGGCAAGGCCTCATCCGCCACGGCCACCTGCAGGTAGGCCAACGCGCGCTGATCCATGCCGGTGCCGGTGGCGTCGGCCATCTGGCGGTGCAGATCGCCAAGCCGCGCGGCGCCTATGTCATTGCCACGGCCAGCCCGGGCAAAACGGATTTCGTCCGCGCGCTCGGCGCCGACGAGGTGATCGACTACACCAAGGATGATTTCACGGGGAAAGTCGGCAATGTCGATCTGGTTCTGGATCCGATCGGCGGCGACCATGCCGACCAATCGATGGCAGTCCTGCGCGACGGCGGCGTTCTGGTCTCGCTGCTCAACGTTCACGATGCCACCAGGGCGAAGGCCAGCGCGCGCGGTATCCGAGTGGAGCGAATGTCCGTGGTGCCCGACCGCGATGGCCTGGTCGAGCTTGCCAGGCTGGTGGATGCAAGCAGGCTCTCGCCCCATGTGGCGAAGACTTTCCCGCTCGAAGAGGCGGGAGCAGCCCATGCTTTTTTGGCCACCCGGCCAATTGGCAAGGTCGTACTGACGGTCTGAGGTTTAGAAAAGCGAAAAGGGCGCGGAACATCGCGCCCTTTTCCTTAATGTCTATCCAGCCTAGTGCCGGTATTGCTGGATCCGCGTGGTGCGCAGCCCGGCAAGGCCGTATTCGTCGATCGATGCCTGCCAGGATAGAAATTCTTCGGTGGTGAGCTTGTAGCGCTGGCAGGCTTCCTCGAGGCTGAGCAGGCCGCCACGTACCGCTGCGACAACTTCCGCCTTGCGCCGGATAACCCAGCGCCGCGTGTTCGTCGGCGGCAGATCGGCGATGGTAAGAGGGCTGCCGTCGGGCCCAATAACATACTTGACTCTAGGTCTAACCAGATCGGTCATCGTACTCTCTACTAAAAACTCAAAGACCCAATCCCCGCCACAGTACCGCCACAGCTTTAAAAATTGCCTAAGCGAACCCTAGTCACTAGGTAAGGATCGTGAACGCCCGGTTAGGATATCGTTTAGAATTTGAAACATCGGCCTCCGGGCCCTGAAGTTGCGGGCAATTTCGTCCTGGGCCGCAAGCTGGCGCAGACGTGGCGCTTGACCTATATTCCGGCCATTGGCATTGAGCGCCGCACAGTGAAAGCACCATGAACAGCCTCGACCTCCCTCGCCGCCCAGAAGAAACCCGTGTCGTCGTCGCGATGTCGGGCGGTGTCGATTCGTCCGTGGTCGCGGGCATCCTGAAGCGTGAAGGCTATGACGTCGTCGGAGTGACGCTGCAGCTCTACGATCACGGCGCCGCCACCCATCGCGCCGGTTCGTGCTGCGCCGGCCAGGACATAGACGACGCCCGCCGCGTTTCCGAAACGCTCGGCATCCCGCATTATGTGCTCGACTATGAGGAGCGTTTCCGCAAGGCGGTCATCGATCCCTTTGCCGAGAGCTACGTCGCCGGCGAGACGCCGATCCCTTGTGTATCGTGCAATCAGACGGTGAAGTTCGCCGACCTCCTGGCCACCGCGCAGGATCTCGGCGCCGACGCCTTGGCCACGGGCCACTACATCCGCTCCCGCGCCAATGGCGCGCATCGCGCGCTCTACCGGCCGGTCGACGCCGACCGCGACCAGAGCTATTTCCTGTTCGCCACAACGCAGGCGCAGATCGATTATCTGCGATTTCCGCTCGGCGGTCTGTCCAAGCCGCAGGTCCGCGCCATTGCCGAGGAGATGGGGCTGACCGTCGCCGCCAAGCAGGACAGCCAGGATATCTGCTTCGTGCCGCAGGGCAGATATTCCGACATCATCGCCAAGCTGAAGCCCGCGGCCGCCAACCCAGGCGACATCGTCCATATCGATGGCCGCGTGCTCGGCCGCCACGAAGGCATCCTGCGCTACACGATCGGCCAGCGCCGCGGCATCGGCATCGCCTCCGGCGAGCCGCTCTATGTCGTCCATCTGGATGCCGACCGGGCGCGCGTCATCGTCGGCCCGCGCGAGGCGCTGGAGACGCACAAGATCTATCTGCGCGCTATGAACTGGCTTGGCGACGGGCCGCTGTCGGACGTTCCGGCAGGCGGGATCGAGCTCTTCGCAAAAGTCCGCTCGACCAGGCCGCCGCGTCCGGCCGTGCTGCATCATCGCAACGGCGTGACGTCGGTCGAGCTGGCCGACGGCGAGTCCGGCATCGCGCCCGGACAGGCCTGCGTGCTCTATTCCGACGACGGCAGCGAGGCGCGGGTGTTCGGCGGCGGTTTCATCGAGCGTTCCGAGCGTGGAGCCGAGGCCGAGGCCATGCTGTCCAGGCTTGCGGCAAGGCCGGCGCAGATTCCCGCCGAGTGAGTTCTTAGTCTTATCGTCGCTGCTTCAGGACGGCTCAGACCGACGACCCGGTGTGTATGACCGTGCCGGCGGTCAGAATGCGCAGCACCCGGATCGCTTCCTCGCCATCGGTGCGCGGCTCGGCACGCGTCTCGATGCATTGCATGAAATGGGCAAGTTCGCGCGTCAGCGGCATGCCCTCGCCGACCGGCACGTAGGAAGGCTCGTTGGCCGTGAACGCCCACTGGCCGCTGTCCTGCCAGACTGCGTGGCGATAGACGGCAAGCTTGCGCTCCCAGGGCTCGACGTCGTCGAACACGGCCATCGCCTTGGTGCCGACGACCGTCAGCCGCCGCTCCCGATAGGGATTGAGGCGCGAGGCGAAGAGATGGCTGCGCAGGCCGTTCGGAAAGCGCATATGCAGATGCGCAAAGTCGCTGAGATTGTCGAGCAGCGCCGCGCCCTCGCCCCTCACCTCGATTGGCTCGGTGCCGGTGATGGCGAGGATCATCGACAAGTCGTGCGGCGCAAGGTCCCAGAGCGCGTCGTTCTCGGTGTGGAACTTGCCGAGGCCGAGCCGGTGCGAATGGATGTAGCGCACCTCGCCGAGCTCGCCATTGTCGATAAGCCCCTTCAGCGTCTCGAAAGCCGGATGGAAGCGCAGCACATGGCCCACCATGAAGACACGGGCCTTGTCCTTGGCCGCCTTCACCGCGCGCTCGGCGTCCGCGACCGTCAGCGCGATCGGCTTTTCCACCAGCACGTCCTTGCCGCTTTCGACTGCCCGCACGGCGGTGTCGGCATGGAATTGCGGCGGCAGCGCCATGACGATGGCGTCGATATCGTTTCTCTCGAACAGGCTGTCCGGCTCGATCGCCAGGCAGTCCTGCTCGCTGGCGAAACCTTCGGCGCGGGCGCGGTTGACGTCGGAAACGGCATAGAGCGCGCCAAGCGCCTTCAGGGTGCGGATATGGTTGCTGCCCCAGTATCCGCAACCGAGGACGGCGATGCGCGGCTTCATTCGTTCAAACTCTAGAATTTCATCGCCGAGACATAGCGACGTGCCCCGCCGAACTCAACCCCGGCACATGCCCTGAGTGTCTGTCCGGCAAAGCTTTTCTGGGACGAGATTATACGGGCTGGATTATGCCGGCATGTCGGCATCATCCAAGCTTGACAGGCTCACCCTCCCAACCTTATATCCGCGCGACCTTGGCGAACGCCTCGCGACGCCCGTCCATTCAGGACGGTTTTCCGGGCCATTTGCCACCCTGGCGGGGTAGCTCAGTTGGTTAGAGCACGGGAATCATAATCCTGGGGTCGGGGGTTCAAGTCCCTCTCCCGCTACCATCTCCTTCTAAATTATTGAAATCTTAGCTAAAATGCGGACCTATGGTAGCGCTTCGCCCATCGCCGTGCCTGCTGGCAATGTGGCGCTAAGCAGCGTGGCGCTGAAGCCTGGTGACGGCATGACGATGTCTTGGCCGGGCCGGCAGCGAACGGCGGCTTCGCGGCACGGATTTCCAAAGCGAACCCCCCAGCCCCTCGGCATCGATCCGATCTGACCCCGAAATGAGCGTCTGGATGATCGCGACGAACCACGAGCGAGCTGTTAGATCCGATCCTGTCGGCGTCTTATCTCGGCCGCGATCATCGACGCGTCCCGATGCAACTCGAGACGCTGAGCGGCCGCGAGCCCACGTTGCCAGGTTGAGATAGCCAGTGCATTGCGTCCATCCAGCCAGTGCGCCACGCCGACCCACAACGCATATTGCGGGGCGCCTACAGAAAACACACGGCTATAGCGCTTGAGCTCATGCAGTGCTTGCCTCTCCCAGTGCCGCCATTGGTCGTATTCCCTCGACAAGCCCGCCTCGCGGCCGCGCAGGAGCACTTCGATCACTCCGGTGATGCCGGGCAGTGTGCTGTGCACAGTCGGTCGACCCATCCCGCGCAGGAGGCGTAGCGCATCGACAACCGCCCGGACGCTCTCTCCATGTTGCCCAACTCGTGCAAGTGCTAGCGCCAGGGAACCCTTTGCCGAAACCATGTCGGCAAGATCGGAAGACCCGACCATGGCGGACGTGGTTAGCCTGAGAATGTCGACCGCTTCCCGGGGGCTATCCGCCTGAAGGACGCACAAGGACTTGCATCGCAGCGCCCAGATTTCCTGCTGGAGGTTTCCGCTGTTCTGCGCCCTTGAAAGCAATGCTTGGGCAGTGTGCTCCAGTTCGCCCGAGTGGCCTCGGTAGTACAGAGACCAGAAACGAATGGCCTGGGCGTTGCACCAACTCAGTTGATCTCCTGCCTGGAGACAAAGTTCTTGCGACTGATCGAGACGACGATCCACCATCATCCAATCGCAATGCCCGATACGCCATAACGCGTCGAGGTTGCAGAGGTGCGAGTGGATCGATGGGTCCGCCAGCGTGATCGCGACCCGTTCCGCCCGTGCCATGAAGTAGTGGCAGGCGCGCCGCCACCCGAGAATTCCCAAACCGCAAGCGAGTTGGGCGGACGCCACCGCCATCTCGGTTGTGACCCCAGTTCGCTCGGCATAGGTGACGGCCGCGACAGTGTGTGAGAATGCCCGCGAGAAGCGAAGTTCGAAATAATCGACAACGGCAGCCTGGTTCAGGCAGCGAGTCAGTTCCTGCTCCCAAGAGCCTAAGGCGCTGTCCTGGCCTGATCGGGCCGAAGGTGGAAATATCTGTTGAAATGCGAGGCGCAGTCCGCTTCCGAGCAGCCGGGTCAGAAGGGCCACTGGTGAGCGTGGAACTGGCTCGCCTGCCAATACCAGCGCCCGTCTCACTGAAACGCCCTGAGCATGAAGGTCGCCGCGGCTATAGTGAGCCTCGCCGAGTTGCCTGCGCCAGCGCACTGCCTGCAGCCTTTGAACGGCACTCCAAGGCTGCTCGGACTCGTAGTTCAGGCAGATTCCCAGAAATGACTCAACCTCGCGAAATGCACCGATCTGCAGGGCCTTGGTTGCGGCGAGATTTGCGTATCTTACTGCTTTGATTCTGTCCCCAGCAGCTTCAAAGTGCTGGACAAGCGCCGCGGTGTCAGCGCCGGTAGCAGCCGACTGGCTTGACTCCATCCATGCGGCCAATGCTCCATGAAGCCTCTGGCGGACTTCACCGGGGATTGCGCCATAGACAACGTCCCGGATTTGATCATGGCGGAATTCGTAATTCCCTGAACTGGTTACTTGACGCACGAGATGCGCGGCCGCAAGCGACTCGACGGCCGCGGCGACGGCGCCGCCATGCAACACGCCCTTGAGTAAGGTCGCAAGCGCCTCGCGGCTAAAGGTGCGGCCGATCACCGCCGCCGCCTTGATCGCTTCTTGTGCGGCGGCTTCGAGCCGATCGACGCGCTCGCGAATGACCCGTTCGACCCCCTCGAAGTGTCTAAGATGATCCAACGGCCGAATTGGGCACCAGAAGCCGTCGCGCACGGCGATGAGTCCCTGGCTCTTCAGAGTGAGGGCTATCTCCTCCGCAAAGAACGGGTTGCCGCCCGCCAGTGCACAAACCCGGCGCAAAAGTTCGTCATGTGGCGGCGCTTCCCCCAGCGTGCGGGCGACCAGTTCGCAAATCGATGCGTCGTTGAGCTCTTCGAGATCCACGATCCGGCAAAACCGCGCCGGATCGTCGGCATCGGTTCCGCCTGTATTCATCCCCGGTGCCTCGGCCCGCCTGCGCAGGTTCTTCAGCTCCTCCGGTACCTCGTCCGAGCGCACGCACAAGATCAAGAGCAGCGACGATAACGAGGAGAGGATCCATTCCACGAGACGCCAGGATGCCGAATCCAGCCACTGGCTGTCCTCCAATACCAGTACCAGCGGACGTGGTGACAACCTATCCATCAGATCGCCCAGAAGTCGCATGGTCGCATCAGCGCGATTGGCTCCTTCCAAGTGCCTTGTCGCGTCGTTCTGCGGGATTTCGACGCCCAGCACGTCGCCGAGCAACGGCAGTCGCGCGGCGACCGACGGGTGGCCTTGGACACGCTCGGTGACACGTTGAAGAACCGTAACGCCATCGCTTCCTGAGGAGAGCCCTAGAACGGCCGCAAGTAGCCGTCGCCAAGGCAAGAGTGATGTACGGCGGTCGTCACGTTCGGCGCCAGCCACGAACACGGCTGTCCCAGCCAAACGCAGCTCGTCCGTGAAACCCTTGATCAACGCTGTCTTGCCGATCCCTGACTCGCCCAATATCACCGCCAGACGCCTGCTTCCTTCCCGGGCTTCGTGAAATGTGCGTTCCAGGGCTCCCAGCTCGTTTTCCCGACCGATGAGCGAGGCCGTGTTTTGTTCGGGGGCGCGTTGGTCTGCCGGACAAAAGACGGCCGCCATTTCCCCCAGCCCTTCGAGTTGCAGTGTGCCGCGTTCCTCGAAGCGAAATGACCTCCGGCTGGCTCTCTCGGTCGGTGCATCGCATAGAATGCTTGTTGATGCGGTCATAAGCCGAGCCGCACGATTCACCGGAGCTCCGAACACCATGAGCTGCCGCCGGCGGGCGCTGCCGACGACACTAAAATGCGCGTCGCCGGTGGCGACCCCCACGCACGTCGACAGTCCCAGATGTTGAGTTGTCAGACTGATCGCGCGGGCAGCATCGAGAGCGCGGATAGGGTCATCGCGATGAAAGCTGCCTCGCGCTCCGAACGCCGCAAAGAAAACCAAACCCTTGTCGTCCAAGAGCAGCTCGCCGGCTGGCCCGCCTCGCGAGCGCAAATCTTCCTGCAGGGCCGTGTATAGCGATTGATAACGAGCAAGGTCCTGAGGTTGGCTGTAGTCGAGCCCGGCTATTCGCGCAAACAGAGCGGTGATCGGCCTTATTTCGGCAAGCGTATCCAGGTGGACGGCTGTCCGGCGATGTCCTGTGGGGCGCACCGGAATCGCGCTGCCTTCGGCCGCCGGGCCTGATTCAACGTCAGTGATCAGATTTCTGAGCTGCAATGGCAGAAACCGCGCCAGCCAATCGGCTGGAGGAGGGTTCGTGGCTCCGGCATCCAAGTTGGGTCGCGATCTAGATGGCCCCGCAAGGGCCAGGCTGGCCTTTTCCGAAACCACATACTCCCATCTGCGCGCAACAGTCTGGGAGCGGGCGGCTTGCATGACCGCGCTTCCTCCGGCAAAGAGCGTCCAGATGCGCTGACTGCCCAGAGCCGCGGCCCAAAGGGGCCCCGCCCCGATACCAACATGCAGTGCTGGCGCGATGTCGCCTTCGCCGTTGTCCGGGCGGTCGTTCTGGCTGCCGCAGATAGCCTCAGCGCAGGCAACCGCCGCCCGGACAGCGCTTGCAAGTCCGCCGCCGTCCGCCGCCCAATAGGCCAGCAACTCGTCGCCAGCGAGGTACAGAACCTCTCCTCCACGCTCGTGAACCTGCTCCACACAGCGTGAATACGAGCGGCTGAGCAGGCTTGGAATTCGTTCGAGTCCTTCCTGTCCTCGGCGTGCCAGTTGCTCGACCAGGGCAGTATACCTGGACACATCGACAAACATCACAGCAGCCGGAAACTCGACGGCTGCAGGGCCGTCTGAGCGAACCGCATGGATTCTCCCAAGTAACCTAAGGGGGAGGAAACTCCCCAGTAGCTCGTGAGTTTCCCTCATGGTCCTCCCCCGCAGTCGCGACAACAGCACCCAAGGAGCAGAAGGTCGCAAACGCCTTGAAGAATACCACCACAATCTGCCGGACGCGGCTTCCTGACGTTACATTAAATTTCGCGTATATTTCAGGCTTATTTCAGGGAGGGGCCAGTGTCCATCGATCTCGGGGGGGCCGAAAAGGCACGTGCAACAGTTTGGCTCTCGCGAGGGCTCGAAGCATTGGTCGGCGATCTGCCCCAGATCGCCGATCCACGGAAGAGACGCGCCAAGGACAAGTATGATTTCGACATTGTCATAGTCGGTAGCGGCTATGGCGGCTCTGTGGCTGCCGCGGAACTTAGCAACTGCAAGGATGCTCAAGGAAACCCGTTGAGGATCTGCTTGCTCGAACGCGGCAAGGAGTACCTGGCGGGAATGTTCCCAACCCGCATGGCCGATTTGGCGGGGCACACCCGCTTCACGACGCCCTTCGCGGAGCGCCAGCGTGGCGTGTTCGATGGCCTGTATGACATGCGCTGGAGCGATGATGCAGCAGCGCTCGTTGCCTCCGGCCTGGGTGGGGGCTCATTGATCAACGCCGGTGTTATGGAGATGCCCCACCACAAGGTTTTCAAGGAGGCGCGCTGGCCTGCCGAGATTCGTGAGGAAACCAAGCTTGACGAGACGGCTGAACAACTGCGCGCTTGGCTGGGGGCCAATGCCATCGGCGTCGCTTCATTGGCCAAGACCGAAGCACTCAGGAAGCTGGGCGACGGCAAGATGCAACCGACCCAGGTAACGGTTGCATCCGATTGCCGCACGAATTCCGCGGGGGTAGCCATGGGTTCGTGCCGCCGGTGCGGCGACTGCGCCACAGGCTGCAACCACAACGCCAAAGAATCCCTCGACCTGAATCTGTTGCGCCTTGCCCAACAAAGCGGAGTTCGCATCGTCACCGGCGCCACCGTCCTGCGCGTCTCGCCGTTGACGGACGGATGGCAGGTGGACGTCAACCACACCGACGGGCAGTTGAGAGATCGCCAACGGAAACCGTTTGCGCTGCGGGCAAGGCGGGTGATTCTCGCTGCCGGGACGTTCGGCTCGACGGAAATCTTGATGCGCTCGCAAGATGGCCGCACCAGATTCTCCGACCAGTTGGGCCGCAAGTTCTCCGCTAACGGGGATATGCTCGTGGTTGCCCACGCCTTGACGACGCGGGTCAATGGCGTGGCCGATGAAACGCAGGACCCGGCTACCGGCTCTGCCCACGACGGTGGCCGCGCAATCGGTCCGACAATAACCGCGATGATCGATCTGCGCCAAGGCAACGCAGATACCGACCTGGTGATTCAGGATCTGGCGGTGCCGGGACCGTTGCGTCGCCTTTTCGAGGAGAGCACCACCACGTTCGATGTGCTCAATCGTGTGGCCGAGCGCGATTGGGGGAAGCACAAGCCGAATCCCTCCTGGGCCGACGACGCTGCCGTCGACCCTGACGCCATCGCGAACTCCCTGGTGCTGGCGATGATTGGCCGCGACGACGCCGAGGGCGAATTAGCCCCTGGTGGCGCCATTCAAGATAACAGCGACGGCATGCTCACCGTGCGATGGCCGGAGTTGCGATTGGATCCGCGGTTCGAGAGACATCACAGGCATCTTGCCGACCTGCTTCAAAAATCGGGTTTGGGGGGGCGCGTGGTCAACAATCTGCTATGGCGGCCATTGTCCGACCGCCTCGAAGCCGTATTCGGCCGCCAACGCGGTCCCCTGGTGACGGTGCACCCGCTTGGTGGATGCGCGATGGGTGATGATGTCCGACAGGGCGTTACGGACCATTGCGGACGCGTGTTCAACGCCGCCGAGACTGCCCCCAGCCCTTTCCACGAGGGACTGGTCGTGCTCGATGGCTCGATCATTCCCACGTCTTTGGGCATTAACCCGGCTCTGACCATCGCCGTTCTTGCGTTGCGAGCGGTCAGCGCACTCAAGGTAAAATGGCACCTTAGCGGCGGCCGCTTGGTCAACTTCCCTGCGCCGCGACATTCCGCCGGCACGCCGAGACCGGTTTATTCCACGCCGCGAACCAACCCCGCACCCACTCCAACCAGGATCGAGCTGACTGAACAGGTGCGAGGCCAGGTTCCCCTGGTGACAGGCAGCATTGGCAAGGCAAGACTGCATACCGTCGAAGTGACCCTCACCACCAAGCCCGTGGTCCTATCCGATCTCTTTTCTTTACAGGCACCAGGCGGCCGCTCTCTGCCGATCGCCGACGGCCGGTTGCGCATTCTGCGAGCGGGAAAGCAGTTCGACCCAGTCGCCGACCAAGCCTATGAAAGCGATGTCGCCGTCGAAGCCGAGATTTCGGGCACGCTGCGTCTTTTCGATCGTGAGGAGTCTGGTCCTGTCCGTCGAACGGCACGTGCTTTCCTGGCTTGGGCGATCAACCGTGGATTTCGCGATCTCGCCTACACCTGCATCCAGCATGGCCAGAAATGGCTGCGTCTCAAGCCTCCGGACAGCGGAGGGCCATCAGGTATAGGGCCGTCCGACATTCTGTATCTGTGCTCCCGTGCCGGTGGGGTACGGTTGATTGAATACGATCTGCACATCGAAAAGATCGTCAAGGCAGATGACCTGGCGTCCGAGAAAGCCGCTGCGGACACGGGGGGCGTCAGCTCGATGTTTCAACATGGCAAGATCAGAGCGGTCAAACGGCTCACATATGGACGCGGCGCCAGTCCCTGGACGCAGCTGATACAGATGTCGGTCGTGGCTTTCCCGCGCATGCGCAAGACTGCTCTCGGCAGGAAGCCGATGCTGGAGCTCAACAAGCGCTACCTGGCCCGGCAGCAGGTGCCCCTGCTGCGAATAGTCGATCAGGAAAACAGGGTCGCCGCGCTGGCGGATTTGATGTCCTTCCTGCTTTACGGCTTGCGCGTCGTCCTTCAGATACATGCGCTGAGTTTTCGCCGTCCCGACCCTCCATCGGAGCGCGTGCCGCAAAGACTGCCCGGAGTAGTAGCGGGTTTGCCGAACCCGCAAATCGAATGGCTGACCTTGGGCACGGCAATGCCGTCGATTCGCATCCGCCTGGCGCGCTATGACGGTACTCCCGACGCACCGACTAACAGCAGCGTCCCGAAACGCCCGGTACTGCTTATCCATGGCTACAGCGCAAGCGGCACCACCTTTGCCCACGCTGCCGTGCCCGGCAATCTTGCCCAGACGCTATGCGAAGCTGGCCGCGACGTGTGGGTGCTCGACATGCGCTCGAGTTCGGGCTTGACCACGGCCACTGGCGACTGGCCATTCGAGGCGATGGCGGAGCAGGACATCCCGATCGCCATCCGTCACGTGCTGGCCGTCACCAAGCAGGAAAAGCTCGACGTCGTTTGCCATTGCATGGGCGCGGCAATGTTCAGCATGGCATTGCTCGGTGAGTCTGATCAGCAAAACATACATCAGAAAATTGGGCGGGTGGTTTTCTCACAGGTCGGGCCCGCGATGCTTTTAAGCTCATCCAATGTACTCGCCGCTTATATAATGCGATACGTTCAATATTTTCTTCAAGTTCAGGATTATGTATTTAGCCCGCGTAGCGAAATATCGTTGGCCGGTCAATTGCTTGACCGAGCCCTCGCGGCAACGAGAATGCCGCTTGAGGAGTTTCGGCGCGAGAATCCGCTTTGGCCTCCAGGTAAGGTAACGCCTTGGGTCGGGACGAGGCATAGGATGGACGCGCTCTATTCCCGCACCTTTTCGCTCAGGAACCTCTCGGACGTCGTGCTCGACCAGATCGACGACTTCTTCGGCCCGCTCAGCGTCGAGACGGTCTCGCAGGTTATTCACTTCGCCAGTCTCAATACCGTTACCGATAGGGATGGCGTAAATCGCTACGTGCTGCCTGACAGGATCAGGGATCGACTGCGGTTCCCAATGATGTCGATCCATGGAGCGGAGAACGGTCTGGTTGACCCTGCGACCCTGAGGCTGATGCGAAACATGCTCAGCGGGGCCGGCGTGCCGCACTTGAATCCATCCTCGGAAGCCGTCGAAAAGCCACAGTCAAAGGAAGCGATCAGGCGGGTTGTCGATGAAAACCAGGCACGTCTGGGTCTTGGCCAGCCCTCCTATATGACCTGGTGCGTACCTGGTCACGGTCATCAGGATTGCCTGATCGGCAAAGACGCCGCGTCGATTTGCGGTGTCATAGCGAAATACCTTGGAATTCCAGATACCCAATCAGAGGTCGCACCACGCAAGCGTTGGAGTGTTAAGCTATGACGCGTTCTCTTCCGTTCGAGGCCAGGGCGCCGGCTTTCGGCGTCCGCATTGGGGTCGAGGCTGGCAAGATCCGAGTTCAGGCGGCAGACAGCGGGGGGCGCGGGTTCCCTCATGCCGCCCTCCTTGTCCCCGTTCGCAGAGCAGGAAATCGGCTTTGCATGGTCGAGACAGCGCCTGCGCGTGGTCCCGACCAGATGGAACAAGGCGAGAGTTTGATTGGTCTTTACATATCGCAAAGTGCATCCCCCTACGTGTTCGATGTTCCGCTCCAAGAATGGCCTCCCGCGGAGCAGGTCCTGGTGCTGCTGCTGTACGTACAGGCCGAGGGTATCGGCGGCCTCGCGCGGTTGCCGCGACTGCCCGATTTGTCAGGTCCGACGCCGGATGCCTTCGATACCCTTCCACACACGCTGAGGGCCACGAACGAGGCCCTCCAGGCGGCTCGTGACGCGCTGGAGGCTGACACGTTTGACGACTTGCGTGGTGGCCTGATCGTAGGCAATCCTAAGAAATTGCGCCGAAGCTACGACCGCCGGACAGGCGGCCGGCCAACGCATATTCGCTTCGCCCTCGCCAGTTGCCAATATCCCAGTGACTTCCTCGACCATATGCCCGACTGCGAGCATGCCACACGAGGGCCCGCCGATGCCTCCCTGCTCGCGCTTGCCGATCTGCTGGGCGAGAGCGGCGCGCCAACCTTGCTGCTTCTGGCCGGTGATCAGGTGTACATCGATGCAACCGCCGGCCTCTTCGACCCCAAGGTAACCGATGACCGCTTCCGAATGGCATATGAACGTCGCGGTCAGAGTCGAGGTGTCATGGCGGTGATGCAGCGCTTGGATCTGGCGGTCGAAACCATGTTGGACGATCACGAAATCCGGGACAACTGGGCCAACGATCCCGATCCCAAAATGCGCGCCAAAGACACCGATATCGTGTCAGGCAAACAGGCGTACCTTAAATATCAACGTGGCAAGACCGGGCGCCTCCCGGCTGATCTTTGGCGCAATTTCACCCACGATGGCATACCTTTTTTCGTCAGTGACACACGCACGGAGCGGGAGGGGCGGACAGCTTCGAACTGGCACAAGGCGAGGATCATGGGTCCCAAACAGTTCGACAAACTATGCGAATGGCTGACCAGGCCCAAATATGCCGAGCTGCCCAAGTTTGTTCTTACACCTTCAGCCATCCTGCCACGTCGGCGAGAAGTGGCCGAAGACCCCAGCTGCGCCTTGCATTCCGACGCATGGGACGGATACCCGCGCTCCGCGCACGCATTGCTCAAGTTTGTCTGCGACGAGGAAATCACACGAATTGTCTTCCTGTCCGGTGACGAGCACCTCAGCAGCCTTGTTACCGCCCGCGTGACAAACCGCATTACCGGCAAGCAGTGCATCCTGCATTCGGTCCATAGTTCCGGTCTGTACTCGCCTTATCCGTTCGCGAATGGCGTTGCCGACGATTTCCAGGCTGATGAGACCTTCTTCTTTCCCGATTTGGCGAGCGGGCCGTATCGCTGCGAAGTCCAGACAAGTTTTGCACCGGGCGATGGCTTTGCGCTGCTAACGGCTGCCCATCACCCATCGGGTTGGCGCCTGAATGTCGATTTCCATAACGCCGGCGGCCTCAAGGTCGACGGGTCCTTCATACGGGAGTTGGGTTGATAGCTGCATCATGATGCCGGGTTGAGACACACCGTCGAACTCCTTTGTCGTGCCAAGGCGCCCGCAGGGTTCAAGATCGAGCTTAATTGAATTCGCTCGGGCAGCGGCCTATACGTCGAAGCGATGGAAACCATAGCCAGCGCCCAGAAAGAAATCACTCCGCTGTCGGTCCGCGGGTCTCCCGCGGGGCGGACTGCGCCGTTCCTGCCGATGAGCCGCGCCGAGATGGCGGCGCTCGGCTGGGATGAATGCGACATCGTGTTGGTCACGGGCGATGCCTATGTCGATCATCCGAGCTTCGGCATGGCGATCATCGGCCGTCTGCTCGAATCCCAGGGTTTTCGGGTCGGCATCATCTCGCAGCCCGACTGGCAATCGGCCGAGCCGTTCAAGGCGCTGGGCAAGCCGAGACTGTTCTTCGGCGTCACCGGCGGCAACCTCGATTCCATGGTCAATCGCTATACGTCGGACCGCAAGCTGCGCCATGACGACGCCTATACGGCCGGCGGCGAGGGCGGCAAGCGGCCGGACCGCTGCACGATCGTCTATACGCAGCGCTGCCGCGAGGCCTACAAGGACGTGCCTATCGTGCTGGGCGGCATCGAAGCCTCGCTGCGCCGCATCGCCCACTATGATTATTGGTCCGACAAGGTGCGCCGCTCGATCCTGGCCGATGCCAAGGCCGACCTCTTGATCTACGGCAATGCCGAGCGCGCCGTCGTCGAGGTGGCGAACCGGCTCGCCGCCGGCGACACGCCGCGCCAGCTCGACTCAATCAGGGGCGTCGCCCTGTTCCGCCGCGTGCCCGAGCATTTTACGGAACTCCATGCCGACGATCTCGATTCCGCCGACGAGGGTGCGAGCCGCAAGCCCGGCGACATCGTGATCCGGCTGCCGTCCTTCGAGCAAGTCGAGGGCGATCGCGATGCCTATGCCCGCGCCTCGCGCGTGCTGCACCGCGAGGCCAATCCCGGCAATGCCCGCCCGCTCGTCCAGCGCCATGGCGACCGCGACCTGTGGCTCAATCCGCCGCCCATCCCGCTGACCTCCGAGGAGATGGACGCCGTCTACGACCTGCCCTATGCGCGCGCCCCACACCCGTCCTATGGCGATGCAAAAATCCCCGCCTGGGACATGATCAAGTTCTCGGTGACGGTGATGCGCGGCTGCTTCGGCGGCTGCACCTTCTGCTCGATCACCGAGCATGAGGGCCGCATCATCCAGAACCGCTCCGAGGGCTCGATCCTGCGCGAGATCGAGAAGATCCGGGACAAGACACCAGGCTTCACCGGCGTGATCTCCGATATCGGCGGGCCGACCGCCAACATGTACCGGATGGCCTGCAAGGACCCCAAGATCGAGGCGGCCTGCCGCCTGCCGTCCTGCGTGTTTCCCGATATCTGCCCCAACCTCAACACCTCGCATGACGACCTGATCCGGCTCTATCGCAAGGTGCGCGAGGTCAAGGGCGTCAAGAAGGTGATGGTCGCCTCCGGCGTGCGTTACGACCTGGCTGTCAAGAGCCCGGAATATGTCAAGGAACTGGTGACCCACCATGTCGGCGGCTATCTCAAGATCGCGCCAGAGCACACCGAGCGCGGGCCGCTCGACAAGATGATGAAGCCCGGCATCGGCACCTATGACCGCTTCAAGGAGATGTTCGACGCAGCCGCCAAGGAAGCCGGCAAGAAATACTATCTCATTCCGTATTTCATCGCCGCCCATCCCGGCACGACCGACGAGGACATGCTGCATTTGGCGCTCTGGCTGAAGAAGAACCGCTACCGTGCCGACCAGGTGCAGACCTTCCTGCCTTCGCCCATGGCGACCGCAACGGCCATGTACCATACCGGCGTCAATACGCTGAAGGGCGTGCGGCGCGGCGCGACCGACAAGGTCGAGACCGTTCGCGGCGGGCGGCAGCGCCGGCTGCACAAGGCGTTCCTGCGCTACCACGACCCCGACAATTGGCCGCTGCTGCGCGATGCCCTGAAGGAGATGGGTCGTGCCGAGCTGATCGGTCCCCGCCCCGACCAGCTCGTGCCCGCTCACCAGCCGCCCGGCACCGGCAAGGCCGCCGCCACGAAGCGCCCCGTGCGCCCGATCGGCAGAGGTCAGAGATTCACCACCAAGGGCGTGCTCTTTCCAAAGAAGTGAGCTGTAACGCTCCGTCAGCATAGGCGACCTGCCGGGAGGCGATCCGACCCACAAGCAGATCCGATTTCGCCGGCAGCCCCAATGCAGTCGTTTGAGAACGACTCGGCGAATGACCGTTATGGGGGTTCGCGCGTCGAGTCGTAACGGCAGCGACACCAGCCGTCGAGGTTGGGCCGACATTAGATCGGACAATCGCCAACCTCGCCTTCGACAGGAAGGAAGAAACGTCGCCGTTCGGCGGTCGCGGCGAATTCGTAACCCTACTCGGCGGGCGTCTCCGATGGCGCCTCGGCCGGCCCCGAAAGCCCGGCTTCGGCACGGGGCTTGCGCCCTGAAAACAGCGACCTGAGCGTGACGTAGAACACCGGCGTCAGGAACAGGCCGACGAAGGTGACGCCGAGCATGCCGGAGAACACCGCGGTGCCGAGCGATTGGCGCATTTCTGCGCCCGGGCCCGTTGCGATCATCAGCGGCACGACGCCGAGGATGAACGCGAAGGCAGTCATCAGGATCGGCCGCAGCCTGAGCCGGCAGGCTTCAACGGCAGCCTCGGCGGCCGTCAGGCCGCGTTCCTGCGCCTGCCGCGCGAATTCGACGATCAGGATCGCGTTCTTGGCGGCAAGCCCGATCAGCACGATGAGGCCGATCTGCACGAGGATGTTGTTGTCCAGCCCTCGGAAAGTCACGCCGAGCAACGCCGCGAGCACGCCGAGCGGCACCACCAGCACAATGGCGAATGGCAGCACCCAGCTTTCATATTGCGCCGCCAGCGCCAGGAACACGAACAGCACCGACAGTCCGAAGATATAGACGGCGGCATTGCCGGTGTTGCGCTCCTGATAGGCGAGCTCGGTCCATTCATAGGAGGTACCGGCCGGCAGCGTCTTTGCGGTGATCCCTTCCATCAATGCCAGCGCGTCGCCCGTGGAAACGCCGGGCGCGGCGTTGCCCTGCAGCGGCACCGAGACATACATGTTGTAGCGCTGGACCAGCGCCGGGCCGGTGACGTCGCGGATCTCGATCAACGTGCCGAGCGGAACCAGCGCGCCGGTCGCCGAGCGAACCTTCAGTTTCAAGATGTCGGCGCGATCGAGGCGGAACGCCTGGTCGGCCTGCGCCCGCACCTGGTAGACGCGCCCGAAAGCGTTGAAGTCGTTGACATACGCAGTGCCCAGATTGATCGACAGCGTCTCGAAGATGTTGGGGATCGGCACGTTCAGAATGCGCGCCTTGTCGCGATCGATCGCAAGGAAGAATTGCGGGCTCGACGCGGAGAACGTGGTGAACACGCCCGTCAGCCCCGGCGTCTTGTTGGCCTTGCCGGCGATTTCGTAGGCAAGCGCCAGGATCTGCCGCATGTCGGCGCTGTTGCGCTCCTGGATCTGCAGCTTGAAGCCGCCGGCATTGCCGACGCCGCGGATCGGCGGCGGCGGCAGTGCTATGATGAAGGCTTCCTTGATGCTTTGCAGGCTGCCGAACAGATTGCCGATGACCTTGATCGCCGATTGTCCGGCTTTCAGCCGCTCGTCAAACGGCTTGAACCTGGCGAAGATGACGCCCTGGTTGCTGGCGTTGGTGAAGGTCGCGCCGGAGAAGCCGGCGAAGGCGACTGCGTAGTCGACGCCTGGGGTTTTCTGGATGATTTGCGACGCCTGCTGGATGACCGCATCGGTCCTCGACAGCGAGGCGCCGTCGGGCAACTGGACGACGACGATCGCATAGCCCTGGTCGAGCGACGGAATGAAGCCGCGCGGCACCACCTGCGCCATGTAGACCGTGGCGGAGATCAGGGCCGCGAAAACGACCAGCATGGCGGCCATCGTTATCCACGAGCCGACCAGCACCCGGATGATGCTCGAATACCAATGGGCGACCCTGTCGAAACCGCGATTGAACCCGTCGGCGAGCGCCCGTCCGAACCGCGCCAGGAAAAAGCGCGGCGGCGCCGCCGCGGCGTGGTGCGACTTGAACAGCAGTGCGGCCAACGCCGGCGAAAGCGTCAGCGAATTGAATGCCGAGATCGCCGTCGAAACCGCGATGGTGATCGCGAACTGCAGGTAGAACTGCCCAGAAATGCCGGGGATGAAGGCTGTCGGTACGAACACGGCTATGAGCACCAGCGAGATCGCGATGATGGCCGTTCCGACTTCGTTCATGGTCACGTGCGACGCCGGATTGGGCGCCAGCCCGCTGGCGATATTGCGCTCGACGTTCTCGACCACGACGATCGCATCGTCGACGACGATGCCGATCGCCAGAACGAGGCCGAACAGCGTCAGCATGTTGAGCGAGAAGCCGGCGGCGTAAAGCACAGCCAGCGTGCCGATCAGCGACACGGGGATCGCCACTATCGGCACGATCGCCATGCGCCACGACTGCAGGAAGACGATGATGACGATGATGACCAGCAACATCGCCTCGAGGATCGTCTTGTAGACCTCCTGGATCGACTCGGCGACGAACTCGGTCGGATTGTAGACGATGTCGTAGCTCAACCCTTTCGGGAAGTCGCGGGAAAGCTCCTTCATCTTGTCCTGGATCTCCGCGGCCGCGGCGAGCGCATTGGTGCCCGGCCGCTGGAAGATGGCGAGCGCCACCGCCGGTTTGCCGTTGAGATAGGAGTTGGTGACGTAATCCTTGGCTCCGAGCTCGATGCGCGCCACGTCCTGCAGTGCGATCAGGCGCCCGTCGTCAGTCGATTTGACGATCACGTATCGGAAGTCGCGGGCGTCGTTGAAGCGGCCTTGCGTGGTGACCGTGTACTGGAACGCCGTGCCGGTGCCGGTCGGCGGCGCGCCGATCGAGCCGCCCGACACTTGGACGTTCTGATCGCGCAGTGCCTGCACCACATCGCCCGAGGTCATTCCCAGGGCGGACAGTTTTTCCGGATCAAGCCAGATGCGCAGCGAATATTCGCGTTCGCCGAAGATGATGAGGTCGCCGACGCCGTCTAATCTGAGCAGTATGTCGCGAACCCGCGAGCGGGCGTAGTTCGAGACGTAGAGCTGGTCGTAGGTATTGTCGGGCGACAGCATATGCACGACCATCATCAGGTCGGGCGAGCTCTTGGTGGTGGTGATGCCGAGGCGGCGGACCTCTTCGGGCAGGCGCGGCTCGGCGACAGACACGCGGTTCTGCACAAGCACCTGCGCCTTGTCGAGATCGGTGCCCAGCTTGAAGGTGATGGTCAGCGCCATCGACCCGTCGCCCGACGAATAGGATGACATGTAGAGCATGCCCTCGACGCCGTTGATCTCCTGCTCGATCGGCGTTGCCACCGTCGCTGCGACCGTCTGGGCGTCGGCGCCCGGATACTGCGCGCGAACGACGATGGTCGGCGGCGCGATCTCGGGATATTGCGCGACCGGCAGCTGGGTATAGGCAATCCCGCCGAGGATCAGCAGGACGATCGAAACGACCGATGCGAAGATTGGACGGTCGACGAAGAAATGCGCGAACCTCATTGCTGCAGCCCGGCGGTTTCGACCTTGGGCGGCAACGTCACCATCTCGACCTTCACCTTGGTGCCGGGCCTTGCGTGCATCAGCCCGTTGACGATGATCGTCTCGGCGCCGGTCAGGCCCGAGCGGATCACCCGGTAGCCGTCGAGAAGCGGTCCGGTGCGCACGGGCTTCGCCGACACCATTCCGGCCTCGTCCACCAGCAACACGATACGGCGATCCTGATCGGCGCCGATCGCCTCGTCGGGCACCAGCACGCCGCTATGCGGCAGCGACCCCGGCACGTTGATGCGCCCGAACATGCCTGGCTGGAGAACGCCGTCGGGGTTGGCAAACCTCGCACGCACCCGCATTGTGCCGGTCGCGTTGTCGATCCGGTTCTCGGCAAAATCAAGCTTGCCCTTGAACACCGCCTCCGCGCGGTCGGCGACCTGAACCTGCACATCGAGCCCGCCGGCGCCTTCCTGCATGCTGCCGCCACGCGCCTTCGCGTCGCGGGCGTAGCTGAAATACAGCCGCTCATCGACGTCGAAATAGAAGTCGATCGGATCGCGTGTGACGATGGTCGTCAGCAAGGTGGAATCCGGCTGCACGAGGTTGCCGACCGACACCAGCCGGCGGTCGATGCGGCCGGACAACGGCGCCTTGATCTCAGTGAATTCCATGTTCAGGCTGGCCGTCGTCAGCGCAGCCGTCGCGCCCTGCATCTGCGCCTGCGCCGCAAGGTATTCCCGTCGGCGGTCGTCGACCGTGGCGGGCGAGATGTTGCCGGTCTTGGCGAGTTCGTTGGCGCGATCCAGCTGCATCTTGGTGAATTCGAGCAGGCTCTTGGCGACGTCCACTTGCGATTTGGCGGCATCATAAGCGGCCTGGTACGGACGCTGGTCGATGGTGAAGAGCAGATCGCCCTTGTTGACCAGTGCGCCGTCCTGGAAGCTGACCTTGTCCAGATAGCCGCTGACGCGCGAACGGATGGCAACCTGGTCGACGGCTTCGAAACGCCCGACGAACTCGTCGTCCTCGATGATGTCACGCACCACCGGCTTGGCCGCCGTCACCACGGGCAGCTGCTGGTCCTGCGCAAACCCAGTGCTGCTGAAAGCCATGCCGAGCAGGAATGCCGCCGACGCGGTGGCGCAGGCAAGCCAGCCGGCCGATCGACGGGGTCGCCCGCCCACGTCGCAACGCAATTGCCCATTGCCTGTGGTGTCCATTTGCGTCCCCCCTCGCTGGACCCGGAGGTCGGTTGATCCGCCTTTACGCTCAGCCTTTTTCGTCGAGACCCGAGCACGTCAATGTTGTGCACGGCACATGATCATTTTCCATATGGGCTGAAATGTCCATCCTGTGGCTGCCTCGCCACCGGGCTAGGCCTAGTCGCAATCTAAAGGAATCAGGATTCGTTTGACACACACCGTCAGGCCAAACTCGCCACGCTCGTCACCCGCCTTCAGCCACACACCGCTGATGACCGATTGGTAGGAGCGTATCACGGCTGAAGGCGTCAAGAGGCAGGTGCTGGCGCAAGGCGGCCGACGCGGCGCCGCATTGTTTTCCGGCCACGGCAAGCGACGTCGTTGCGGCCAAGATGGGGGCGCCAGCGGAATGGCACCTTTCTCGCTAGGTCGTCCCAGAACCGGACCGTCCGCTTCCGGCCCCCTTCGGGTCATTCAAGAAATGGATCGCGAATGGATATCGGCGGCCCCGACTGGGAGCGCGCCTTCCCGCTGCATGACGGCGGCAAAGAAGCCGTCGGTGTCGTTGCGCGCGGGCGTCAGCGACAGATAGTCGGGATGGGCTGAATTCGTCAGCTGCGGCGCGGCCTCGCTCAGCGGCACGGTACGAAAGCCGGGATGAGCCGCAAGGAAAGCGGCCACCTGGTCCTCATTCTCCTCGGGCATCAAGGAGCATGTCGCGTAGACCAGCCGTCCGCCGGGCTTCACCAGGCGCGCCGCGCTCGCCAGGATCCGGGCCTGTAACGACACGAGCTTATCCAAGCCCTGTTCCTCCGGCGCGCGCCAGCGTGCATCGGGATTGCGTCGCCACGTGCCGGTGCCGCTGCAGGGCGCGTCCACCAGCACGCGATCGAAACCACCCTTGTGGCGCTTGATCCAGCGATCCGTTTCGCCGGCCAGAAGCCTGGTCTCGATATTGTGCAATCCTGCCTGCCGGAAGCGCTCGGCGCCGCGCTTCAAACGGCCTTCCATGACGTCGCAGGCGACGACATGGCCCTTGTTGTTCATCTGTGCGGCGATGGCCAGCGTCTTGCCGCCGGCTCCGGCGCAGAAATCGACCACGCGTTCGCCCGGCCGGGCATCGACCAGCATGGCGACGAGCTGGGAGCCCTCGTCCTGGATCTCGACCTCGCCTTTCTTCAGCATCGGCAGGCCGGCCAGCGAGGGGCGCTCATGCACACGAATGCCGAAAGGAGCGACGGCTGACGGCTGCGCCTGCAAGCCGAGGTCCTTCAGCGCGTTGAGCATAGCCTCCCGCGTCGACTTGATCGGATTGACGCGCAGGTCAAGCGGCGCCGGCGTCAGAAGCGCGGCCATCTCTTGCCCGAACGCTTTCTTGAAACGGCGCCTCAGGGGATCGGCCGCCCAGGACGGGCATTCAAGGCGCACCTCTTCCGGCATGCCGGGATGGTCGATCGTGCCTCCCCGCAATTTGACCAGCAGCGCGTGCTCGTGATCCGTCAGCATGGCAGGCCCGAATTTCGCGCCATTGAACAGGTGTTTGACCTGATCGAGCGTCTTGCCTTCCTTCAGCGTCAGCCATGCGAGCAGCCGGTTGCGGGCCGTATCCTCGCGCCCATGCCTGGCCAGCCACCAGCCAAGTCGTGCATGGTGCCGCAGAAGCGCATAGAGCAATTCCAAAATCTGGCCACGGTCCGTGTCGCCTATAAAGCGCCGGGCGCGGAACCAGGCCGAGACGATAGCATCCGCGGGACGCGGAACACTATCGACTTCATGCATAAGTTCGATTGTGGCTTGCAGGCGGGCGGCAGGGGTCACGGCACGGCGATCAGGCTGAAAAAACGCCTATATAGGCGACGGAGCCGCTCCTGGCCATTGTTCGCGCGTGGCGAGGCTGTCAGCCGGGGCTTTCAGCAGCATCTTTTCGGCGAAAGCCTCGACCTCGCCTGCGCGAGGTTCCTTGCCGGTGTGCGTGAGCAAATAGGCCGGCGTCAGGAACAGACGGTTGCTGACCGGCTCGATGATCTCGAGGGAGTAATAGCCGATCTGCGTGAAGTAGAGGACGCGCGCCCGCACAAAGGCTTCCGTGTCCGCATAACCGTGCCGCGAGAACATGGCGCGGATCGCATCGACGCGCTTGTCGTCTTCCTCGTTGACGATCCGATGCACCTTTGCCGACTGGCGCGACCAGGCGCGCACGGCGAAATCCAGCCACGGGTTGAACAGCTTCTCGTCCAGCCAGCACTCGAAGATATTGAGCACGGCCTGCGTGATCGACGCGGCCGGCCTGCCGGCCTGTTCGACGATGAAACGCGTGTTGTTGTTGCGCCAATGGTCCAGCAGCTGGTCGAGTAGGTCCTGGCGGCTCTTGAAATACCAGTAGAAACTGGAACGGGAGACGTTCAGCTTCTGCCCGAGCGCCAGCACGCGCACCGCCTCTACACCCTCGGAGATCAACGTCTCCAGCGCGAGGTTCATCCAGTCCTCGCGCGTCACCTTGGTGTTGCCGGTCAGACCGGACCGCCGCACGACGTCATCAGCATTGGAATCGGAAAGCATAGCGGACGAGCCAATTTGAACGCCGGCTAGATAGACCCGAAACCATTCCCGCTACAACACTTGCGCCTGTTCGAGCCATTCCCACAGATACGGAGCAAGGCCCCGGTCGACGTGGAGACGCGCCCGCTCAGGGTTGCCGAACCGGTAGAACAGAACGCCTATGCCGGCAAAGAGGATCGACGCCGAGGGGCTTGCCGCTCCCGGATCGAGCGCCGTGCCCCTGGCGATCAGGCGGTCCAGGTCGGGCCCCTCGATCTCGAACACATGCAGTCCCGCATCCATGACCGTGACGGCGAAACCGGCCGTGTGCCAGCCGGCCGCGATGGGGAACGGCTGTTCGGCGACCGCAAGAAGTCGGTCGCGCGCGATCCGCACCATGTATGTGTCGCCGCTGGCAACCGCTCCGGCGCCCACGCCTTCGCCGGCAAGCCCGGAGCCCTTCGACCAAGCCGCGAGGTCGCCGCTGACCAGAAGCTGGTTCAGCCCGCTAACCGTCCGCACGGTCACGCCATCCTTGTTCAGCGTCGCTTTGGTGAAGTCGGGCGCCGCCGGCCATTTTTCGGCAAGGTTACGCATGGAGCCGTCTCCCCTCCGGATCGAAGGCGCAAGGCGCGACCATCGTCGCCTGCCGCACGACACCCAGATGTTGAACGTCGATGGTTTCGCCGTGCCGCGCCGCGCCCCGTTCGATAAGCGCCAAGGCAACCGGGCGTCCCAGGGTCGGGCTCTGATAGCTGGAGGTGACGAAGCCGATGCTTCTGAGGCTGCCGTCGCGCTTCTCCACGCCATGCGCGCCGGTCGCCAGCGGCGCCTCGCCTTCGCGCAGCGCAAGGCCGACGAGCTGGTTGCGGCCCGCGTCGTTTGCCGCTTCGGTGAAAAGCGAGCGCCGGCCGACGAACTCGCTGGCGCGTTTGGCCCTGGGGCCGGCGACGCCCAGATCGTGCGGCATAGTGGTGCCGTCGGTGTCCTTGCCGATGACGATATAGCCCTTCTCAGCGCGCAGGATCATCAGTGATTCAAGCCCGAGCAGCACGGCGTCAAAAGCGCGACCCTCGTGCTGCATCCTTGCCCAGAGCGCCTCCGCCCGGTCGGCGCGGATGGAGATCTCGTAGCTGCGGTCGCCGGTGAAGGAGACCCTGGCGATACGCACCTCATCACCGGCAAAGCGGCCGGCGGCGACGGCCATATGCGGCAGGCTGGCATCGTCCAATGCTGCGCCCAGATCGAGCGCTTCCACGAGCTGCCGCGCATTGGGACCCGAAACGGTCAAGGTGGCGTATTGCGCGGTGGCATTGTGGATATAGACCGCATCGCGGCCGAAGCGGTCCTGCCGCCATTCCTCGAGGCGCGCATGAACCGCGGCGACATGCGACGACGAGCAGGAGACGATGAAGCGATGCTCGTCCAGGCGGACCAGGACGCCGTCATCGAAGACGACGCCGTTTTCGGACAGCATAAAGCCGTAGCGGCAATGGCCCGGCTTCAGGGTCGACATGGTGTTGTAGTAGATGAAGTCGACAAACTCGGCCGCGCGCGGGCCGATCACCTCGATCTTGCCCAGCGTCGAGCCGTCGAACAGCGCCACGGATTGCCGGGCGCGCCGCGCCTCCTCCTGGATCGAGGCGCCGGCTTCGCCGCCGCCATAATAGGCCGGCCTCAGCCAGCCGCCATATTCCTGGAACACGCCGGCGGCGGCGCGATGGTTTGCCTCCAGCGGCAGGCGGCGGACCGGATTGTGCATGCTGCCCCGGCGTGATCCGGCCAGGCTGGCGAAGGGGACAGGCGTGAAGGGCGGCCGGTAGGTCGTGGTGCCGACCTCCGGAATGCCGCGTCCGGTAATGTCGGCCAGCAGCGCCAGGCCGTTGAGGTTCGAGGTCTTGCCCTGGTCGGTCGCCATGCCAAGCGTGGTATAGCGCTTCAGGTGTTCGACCGAGATGAAATTCTCCCGCGCCGCGAGCTCGATATCTTTTGCGGTGACGTCGCTCTGGTAGTCGATCCAGACGCGACCGCTGGCCTTGGGTTTTGGCCAGAGGCTGACGACGCCGAGTGTTGCTTCCACTCCCGTGCCGCGAGGTGCCGGAGACGATGAGCCGAAGTCGCCGGAGGCCGCGGCGCCGCTGGCCAATGCCTCCGAAAGCGAGACCGTGCCAGCGACGGCGCCGGCGACGCCGATCCCGTCGATGGCTTCGCCGGGAATGAAGGCCGCCAGCTGGTCACTCCAGGCGAGCTTGCCTTTCGCCTGCGAGAACAGGTGCACGGTGGGCGTCCAGCCGCCGGAGACGAGAACGCAATCGGCGGCGAGCGTCGTGCCGTCGTCCAGCAGGACGCCCTGGACGACGTTGCGCCCACGCGCCGCCGCGATCGTGCGCCCAGCCAAGAAGCGAATGCCAGATTTCGCCAGCGCACCGCCCTCACGCCGGCAATCGACCATCGTCACCGAAGCGCCGGCCGCGGCCAATGCCAAGGCCGGCTCATAGGCGCTGTCATTGTTGGTCGCGACCACGATATCGCGGCCGACAAGCACGCCATGCCGGCGCAGATGGCTGAGCGCCGCATCGGCGGAGAGGATTCCGGGCAGGTCGTTGTTGGCGAAGGGGACGGGCCGCTCGATCGCGCCCGTCGCCAGCACGATGCGGCGGGGCCGCACGCGCCACAGCGTGTCCGGCCTGCCGTCAGCGTGGCGCTGGTTGAGCGCCACCAGATTGTGGTCGTAAAGGCCGAGGGCGGTCGTATCGCTCAGCACCAACTGGCCACCGCCCTTCAGCCTGGCGACAGTCGCTTCGACCCACGCCTTGCCCTCGACGCCATCGACTTCGCCGGTGCGATGGCGCAGCGACCCGCCGGGATGGGTCCTGTCGTCGACCAGGACGACCGAGTGCCCGGCCGCCGCCGCGCTGGCCGCCGCGGCAAGACCGGCCGGCCCGGCGCCGACTACCAGGACGTCGCAATGATGGTTGATCTGGTCCGAGACCTGGCGTGGCCGCCAGTCCGGATCGACGACGCCAAGTCCGGCCATGGCGCGGATGCGCGGTTCGAACAGGTGCCAGTCCGGCCACATGAAGGTCTTGTAGTAGAAGGCGGCCGGCAGGAAGCGGGCGAAGCGGTCGAGAACCGCGTTGCGGTCGGTCTCGGCCGTGGGCGAAGCGTTGACGCTCCTGACCCTGATGCCCTCCGCGGCTTGCACGGTCGTGGCGCGCGCATTCGGCACCCGGCCGACCGGGCTCTCGACATCGACCAGCGCGTTGGGCTCCTCGAAGCCGGAGCCCCAGATGCCGCGCGGCCGATGGTATTTGAAGCTGCGGCCGATCACGGCCTGGCCGCTCGCGAGCAAGGCGGAGGCGATCGTGTCGCCGGCAAAACCCTCGACGCGCCTGCCGTCGAAGGTGAAGCTCAGCGGACGGTCGCGGTCGATATCGCTGCCGCCGGTGGTAAGACGGGAAGCGCTCATGCGCCGTGCTCCGCTTCGCCAAGCGCGGAAGAGCCGGACACCTTGTGATTGACGCTGTCGCGGCTCATGGCGAAGAACTCGCCGCAGGTCATATGCACCCAGATCTCGCGGGTCGGTCCCTTCGGATTGTCGCGCATATGGAGATAGCCGGCCCAGCGCTCGGCCGTCACGTCCCCATCGGGCCTCAGATTGCCGGCCTCGCCGCCGTAGTGGAATTCGCTTTCTTCGCGCGGCCCGCAGAACGGGCAGGGAAAGAGCTGCATCTTGTCTACACCTTCAATGGGCAATGCCGGAGCCGGCGGCCTCGTCGATCAGCCGGCCGCGGGCGAAGCGGTCGAGATCGAAGGGCCGGCTGATGTCGTGGTGCCGGCCGGTGGCAAGCAGATGGGCAAGCAGCGTGCCGCCGGCGGGGATCGCCTTGAAGCCGCCCGTGCCCCAACCGCAGTTGAGGAACAGGCCGGGCAGCGGCGACTCGCCGATGATAGGCGAGGAATCCGGGACAACATCGACGATGCCGGCCCATTGCCGCATCATCTTCAACTGACCGAAGATCGGGAACATTTCCAGCATGCCGGCGATCACGCCTTCCAGCACCGGCAGGTTGCCGCGCTGGCCGTAGGACGGGATGCGGTCGAGCGCGCCGCCGATCACCAGTTCGCCCTTGTCCGACTGGCTGACATAGACGCCCGTGTCCGGCGAGATGACCACCGTGTCGATGATCGGCTTGACCGGCTCGGACACGCAGGCCTGCAGGGCGTAGGAATTGACCGGCAAACGGAACCCCGCCTTCGCCGCAAGCACCGACGAATGGCCGGCCACCGCCATGCCCGTACGCTCCGCCCGGATCGCGCCGCGCGAGGTGACGACGCCTCGGCACCGACCGCCTTCGATGATGAAGTCGGTAATCTCGCAATTCTGGATGATGTCGACACCAAGGCGGCTCGCGGCGCGCGCATAGCCCCAGGCGACGGCGTCATGGCGGGCGGTGCCGCCGCTTGGCTGCCAGGTGCCGCCATAGACCGGGAAGCGGGCGTTCGGGCTGAAATTGTAGATCGGCACGACACGGCGCACGTCCTCGACCGAGAACAGTTCGCAGTCGATGCCATTGACTTGGATGGCGTTTACGGACCGCGCCGCGGTTTCCATTGCCGCTTCGCTGTGCGCGAGGGTCAGGATGCCGCGCGCGGAAAACATCACATTGTAGTTCAGATCCTTCGAGAGCGTCTTATAGAGGCTGTGCGCCAGCCCGTAGATCGCCGCGCTTTCGGGATAGAAGTAGTTCGAACGCACCACGGTGGTGTTGCGGCCGGTATTGCCGCCGCCGATCCAGCCCTTTTCCAGCAGGGCCACATTGGTGACCCCATGGTTCTTTGCGAGATAATAGGCCGTAGCGAGGCCGTGGCCGCCGCCCCCGATGATGATGGCGTCATAGCGCGGCTTCGGATCGGGTGAGCGCCAGGCCTTCACCCAGCCAGTCTGACCAGCAATGCCCTCCTTGAAGAGCGACAGCGCCGAATAATGTCTCGTCATGCGCTGAAGCCGCCGTCACCGGTCGGACATGTCGCTTCATCGTAAAGGCTTGACCGCCCTGTCTGCAGCCCGAGCTTGTGCATCAATCGCCCCCTGGACACTCGCCCCCTGGATCGCCGAACCGCGAACGGGCAGAGCGAAGCTCATGTCTAGCGCGAATGTACACCTGTGTCCATTCAAAGCGGCAACGATGTGGCCAGGCGACGCCCCTCGCTCCTGCGCCCCCTGCTCCTCCGCAAGTTACCCCTTGCGTTCCTGCAGGATATTGCCGCCGTCGACGACGAGAACGGCGCCGTTGACATAGCTGGCTCCGTCAGACGCCAGAAACAGCACGGCGGCGGCGACTTCCTCGGGACTGCCCGCGCGCCCGAGCGGCGTGTTGCGCGCAGCGGCGAGTTCCTCCGGCGTCGATGCGCCGGTCGCGATCCAGCCCGGCGCCACGGCATTGACCGTGACACCGCTGCGGCCAACCTCCAGGGCGAGCGCGTGCGTCAGCCCGATCATGCCGGCCTTGGCCGCGGAATAGGCGGCCTCTCCTTCATTGGAGACGTAAGGTCCGGTCACCGAGGCCATGTTGACCACGCGCCCATGGCCGCGCTGCGTCATGCCGGCCAGGAATCCGCGCGTGCTCAGGAACGCGGTTTTGAGGCTGACATCGATGCCGCGGTCCCAATCGCTTTCGCTGAGATCGACAAACCGCCGCTGCAACGCCGGCTGCGCGACCGTACCCATCCCGGCATTGTTGACGAGCACGTCGATTTCGCCGGCCTGCGAGCACAAGCGCTCGACATCGCCCGAAACCGTCAGGTCGGCCACAACGGCGCTTATGTCGAGCCCCTCCGCCCGCAGTTCCCCGGCCCGCTGCTCGACGCGCGCGGACGAAGCGGTGATGACGACCGAAAGGCCGGCCTCGCCCAGCGCCCGCGCGACCGCTACGCCGATGCCATCGGCGGCGCCCGCGCCGGTCACCAGCGCCCTGCGGGATTTGCGGAAGACGATCATTTCCCTCCACGATTGGAATGCCGGCATGCCGACGCGGGCAATCATACCGCGACGAAACCGCCCAGGCTTTTTTAATAGCCGGCGCTGACGCCGAAATCGATCGAAAGCGCGGCCCCGGTGATCGGCGCCGCGCCCGGCTGGCAGAGGTAGTGGATAAAGGATGCAATCTCTTCCACCTGAATGAACCTTGCTTTGTCCCCTTGCGGATAGTGCCCGAGAAGCCGGCGCTTGTAGCCGTCGGGATCGTCCCCGCCATAGGTCCTGGCCTGATATTCGATCATCGGCGTCGCCGTATCGCCGGGGCAAACGGCGTTGACCCTGATGCCTTGCGGGGCGAGTTCGAGCGCGAGTGCCTTGGTCAGCAGAACCAGTCCGCCCTTCGAGGCGCAATAGACGGCCGCCCCATTGTTGCCGACGAGCCCGGCGTCGGACGCGATGTTGACGATCACGCCTTGCGCCGCCGCCAGATGCGGGACAGCCGCCGAGATCAGGAAGAATGCGCCCTTTAGATTGACGTCCAGCACAAGATCCCACTGATCTTCCTCGACCCCGCTCGCCGGCCCCTCCAGCCAGACGCCGGCGGCGTTGACCAGGATATCTATGCCGCCGCCCCAGTCCCTGGCCTTGGCCACCACGTCGCGGCAGGCAGCGACGGAGCGGATGTCGAGCGGCAAACCCACCGCATCCGCCCCGGTCGCGACAATCTTGGCCACGGCTGCGTCGAGCTTGGGACCGGGAAGGTCGGCGAGCGCAATCCGCTCGCCGTCGGCCGCGAGGCGCAGTCCGGTCGCAAGCCCCATGCCCCCGGCGCCTCCGGCGATCAGAACCGTCCTGCCAGCCATTCGACAACCTCCACGCCACGCAGCGCCCGGCAAGGGCAAACCAATGTCCCTAGATCACGTCATGGGGCCCTGCCGCATGGACCAGCCAGGCAAAACAATCACCTCAGCGGCTTCGCCGGCCCCGATCATCCCAGCTCGAGCGTCGTGATGCCGAAAACTGTCGAGGGGGCGTTGCCGGGCTTGCCGCCCTTGTACATGCGTGTCGTCGCAAAGCCCGGGACCATGCCGGCGGCCTGAAGCATGGCGGTGAATTGAACCTGGCTGGCCGGCACGTCGATATGCAATGTGTCGTTGCCGATCCTGCCCGCAAGGTCCGCCAGCAATGCCAGGGCAAGGTCCGTCCTGTCGGCAAACAGCGGTCCGACCTTGAAGCCTTCCCGGCATCGGCGGGCCACGCCGTAGCCGGCAATGCCGGCCGACCCTCCACAGAGCAGCGCAATCCGGGGCTGCCGCAGCCACTCCCAGAGGAAGGCTTCCCGCGGCGCCGGGAAACGCTGGCGATCATAGGCGAGTACCCCGGCCATGTCGCCGGCCATCACTGGCCGTATGTCGCTTCCCTCCGGCAATCCGGCAGGGCGACCGCTGTAGCGGACGGTCTCATAGACGGGCGCGAACCCCATGCGCTGGTAGTTGGCCCGTTGCTCGGCCACCCCGTCGAGACCGATGATGCGGTCGCCGAGGCGTGCCATGCCGGCATCCCAGACCGCCTTGCCATGGCCTTCGCCACGCCGGTCGGGCCGGCAGATATAAAGGCCGATGAATCCGAAGCCCGTGCCGTATGCGACGGCCGAAATGCCGGCCACCATCTCTTGATCGACGAAAGCGCCGATGAACCCGTCGGGATCGGCTGTCCGGAACGCTGCGGCGTCGTCGATGCCTGGGTTCCAGCCCTCTCCAGCCGCCCAGTCGACGAGCGTTTCCACTTCGCTGGCGGTCAGTGTCCGGATTGTTCTCGGCATCATTTCACCCGGGCGGCGTCAGCAACCGGCGTCGAAGCATCAGGATAGCTAGCCGCTTCCATGCTGCAAAGTCCACACGAGAACTTCAGTTCACCTTCGACTACCCGCTGGCGCCCATCACCTGCCGGCGCCCTGCTCGGCCGAAGCCAGGAGACACACGGCGGAAACCATGCCCATGGCTCGGCAGAACGCCGCCTATTCAACGCAGGGCTGCGGGCCGGGACGGGTTTCCCGAACCGACGCAACGAGTTAGCAACAAACGCGCCGCTTGATCGTTCGTTGTTCCAATGGGCAACTGGACACAACCGGTGAACACTGGGAATCTTCATTTGCCGTTCTTCGAAAATCGCCTGGAGTACCGCAGGAAATGCCGCTGAGTGCCGCAGAGATCGCCCGTCATCCGGCAGCGCTTCGCTGTATCCAGGAGCAGGCGCGCGCGCTCATCCACATATATGAAACAAGCCCGCGGCTGGCTGCCGTGTTCGCTACCCAGCAGCGCTGGCTGCTCGGTCACGCCGGTCTGGCCTTGCATTTCCGGCGCGACCCCAATGACCGCCGCACCGACATGACGATGGCGCGGTTCATCGAGGTCGTACGCCGCTATTCGCTGGCCAGCCGCAACACGGCCGAGGCCTTTGTCAAGGAGATGCTTCGCTACAACATCGCCGAGTATATTTCGGCCAGCGGTGACGGCCGCGCCCACCCCATGCGGGTCACCGAAGGCACCATCGAAACCTTCACCGGCTGGATCCACGCACATCTGAGGACGCTCGACCGCATAGATGGCGGAAACCGGCTGACGACTTTCCTCGATAGACCCGGGATGCTGTCCAGGCTGCAGCCGCTCATCGCCGACGGATTGCTGGCCAGCGAGGGCGTGCGCGAGCCTGGGCGGACTTTCTCCTTGTTTATCTGGCTGAACAATGGCGGCATCGTCATGGACTGGCTGATGTCCGGTATCGATCCGGAGGACGTTCATCTCGACAGGATACCGACCAGCGTCATCTCGGTCAGCGAGTTCGCGCACTGGCTGAAGCTGTCACGCACCCACCTGGCGCGGAAACTCAATGATGCCGAGGCGCTTGGCAGCATCGGCTGGGTCGGCCAGCGCGGTCATTCCGTCATGTGGGTTTCACGCCAGTTCTTCGACGAATACATGGTCATGCAGACGTCCAAGCTCGCCGTAGTCGACCTGGCTTTCGACGACAGTTTGTCACAGGCGGACGAGAGCTGACCGGGCGCAACGGTCGCTTCTCGGACCAGCCGACAAATACCGCTGGTTGCGCTGGCAGGTGCCGGCCAAAACTGCTATCCGCATCCCCACACTGCGATATTTGGCGGAGTCTGGGGGGATGGCGCTGAACTTCGAAGATATTGCCGGTCATCCGGCGCTGAATGCCGCCGTCCAGGCACAGGCCCGGGCGATGCAGCAGGCCTATGAGGGAAACCCGCGCGCGTCCTCGGTCTTTGCCACCCAGCAGCGCTGGCTGATGGCGCATATCGGTCTTGCCCTGCATTTCCGCAGGGATCCCAGCGACTACCGGAAGGAACTGACGGCGGCGCGTTTTGTCGACGTCACCGTTCAGCATGCAGTTGCAAGTCGAAACACGGCCCATGCCTTCATCAAGGAAATGCAGCACTATAATTTCATCGAAGTCGGTCCAATGGCCGACGACGGCCGCATTCGCCCCTTGCACCTGCCCGCCATAACCCTGGAGCCATTGATCGGCTGGATTCATATGCATCTGAGCACGCTTGATGCTCTTGACGGCGGGAGCCGGCTGGAAACGTTCCAGGCACGGCCGCAAATGTTGGCGCGGTTGCAGCCGCTGATCGCGGATGGGCTGATCTCCTCGGTGCCGGTGCGGGAGCCGCAACAGACTTTTTCGCTATTCACATGGCTCAACAATGGCGGCGTCGTCATGGATTGGCTGATCGCCGGCGTCGACCCACAGGATGCCGGCCAGGAGCGCATCCCGACCGGCGTGCTGTCGATCGGCGACTTCTCCAGGTGGCTGAAGCTGTCGCGTACCCACCTTGCGCGCAAGCTGCGCGACGCCGAGGCACTCGGCAGCGTCGGCTGGCTTGGGCGGCGCGGCCATTCCGTGATGTGGATTTCGAACGAATTCTACAGCGAGTACCTCACGGCGCAGGCGGTCAAGCTCGCTATCATCGACGCTGCCTTCGCCGCCAGCGTGACGACCAGCTGAGCCGTCTTCCGCTTTCTATCCGGCCTTCAGGATAGCGGAAAAACGCGGGTCGAAGGCCCGGCTGATCGGTTCAGCCGCGGCGCCCACCGCGATCGCCCAGGGATCGGTGGTGCCCAGTTGCAGCCGCGGCAGGCGGCGGGCGGGCCGGTCCGCGATCGACGGCAGAAGCGGATGCATGGCCTGGTGCAGAAGCCGGGCCAGCGCCGCGGGCGCGGTGCTGGTGAGGATGACGGTTTGCGGATCGAAGATCGTTTCGATCAGATGCACGCTCCATCGCAGGTCGGACGCGGCTCTTTCGACCCAGCTCATGACCCTTGCGTCCTGCGCGAGCGCCAGCGCTCCGAGCGTCTCGTAAAGCCCCCTCTCGGCGGGGTCGAGGCCGAGATGCTGGTAGAGCGAGGCGAGCGAGGCGCGATGTTCCAATGGAGTCGAGCCTGGACCGCCCGGCGACAGCAGCGCCCTGCCGATCTCGCCGGCGTTGCCGTTGCCGCCATTGTAGAGCTCGCCATTGAGGATCAGCCCGGCGGCGATGCCGTAGCCGACATATAGACAGACCGCGTGATCGACACCATGCGCGGCGCCGACGATGCGCTCCGCCGTTGCACAGGCCGCCGCGTCATTCTGCAGCCCGACATCCAGTCCGGTGCCGGCGGCAAGCGTCTCGAGCAGCGGGAATTGCTGCCAGGCAGGCATCATCCATGTGTCGTCGGATTCCTTCAGCCCGAACGGCCCCGGCATGGCAACGCCCAATCCGACCAGCCGCCGCTCGGACTGGGCGAACAAGGAAGCCAGCTCGCGCCTGACGCGGTCGACCAGGCTGAGGATGGTCTTGACGCCGGCTGATGGCTCGTCGAGCGGCAGACCTGCCTCGGCGCGTGCGATGACCTTGCCGACGAGGTCGACCACCACCACGCGCGTCAAATGTCGGTCGATCTGCAGCCCGATGGCGAAGGCGCCCTCGGGCACCAGCCGGTAGGGTGTGAAGGGCTGTCCCCTGCCCTTGCGCACCGCGTCCAGCGCGACAACCAGCCCATCGCGCTCGAGATCCTCGATGATGTTGGAAACCGCCTGCTTGGTAAGCTGCGTCGCCCGCGCCAGGTCAGCACGCGACAGCGCGCCGTTGAGCCGCAGCGCCTCGATCATGACACGGCGGTTGTGCGCGCTGGTGCCTTCCTGGTTGGTGCCGCTCTTGGCGCGGATCGGGCTGATATCGTGCACCGTCTTTTCCCCTCTTGACTCGATTAAAGGATTGATCGACTAATTAAGTCAAGCGAATTGACTTAATAGGTGAAACCCGGGCGGCTCCACAAGAAGACGGCAAAGCCTCAAGCTCCCGCCGCGCGCCGTCAGGACAGATCCGGTCACACGCGATGCAATTCGAGAAAGCGGCGGCATAAGCTTCGCCGCCCACTTGCAGTTGTTGAAATGGGAGAAAGACAAATGCTGAAATCGATCGGTAAGACACTTGTGGGCGCGGTGTTCGTCGGCGGGCTGTTCGTCCCCCACGCCTTCGCCGAGACCACTTTGAACGCCCTGTTCATGGCGCAGGCCGCCTATAGCGAGGCCGACGTGCGCTCGATGACGGAGGCCTTCACCAAGGCCAATCCCGACATCAAGGTGAACCTCGAATTCGTCCCCTATGAAGGCCTGCACGACAAGACCGTGCTCGCCCAAGGATCGGGCGGCGGTTACGACGTGGTTCTGTTCGACGTCATCTGGCCGGCCGAATACGCGACCAACAAGGTGCTGGTCGACGTCTCGTCGAAGATCACCGACGACATGAAGAAGGGGGTGCTGCCCGGCGCCTGGACCACGGTGCAGTATGACGGCAAGTACTACGGCATGCCGTGGATCCTCGACACCAAATACCTCTTCTACAACAAGGAAATCCTGGAGAAGGCCGGCATCAAGGCGCCGCCGAAGACCTGGGAAGAGCTCGGCGAGCAGGCCAAGATCATCCAGGACAAGGGGCTGCTGAAGACGCCGATCGCCTGGAGCTGGTCACAAGCTGAAGCCGCTGTCTGCGACTACACCACGCTGGTCAGCGCCTATGGTGGCGACTTCCTCAAGGACGGCAAGCCCGACTTCCAGAATGGCGGTGGCTTATCAGCGCTGAAATACATGGTCGACAGCTACAAGTCGGGCCTCACCAATCCGAACTCCAAGGAATTCCTGGAAGAGGACGTCCGCAAGGTGTTCGAGAACGGCGATGCGGCCTTCGCGCTGAACTGGACCTACATGTACAACATGGCCAACGATCCGAAGGACTCCAAGGTCGCCGGCAAGGTCGGCGTCGTGCCGGCGCCGGGCGTTGCCGGCACCAGCGAGGTCTCGGCCGTCAACGGCTCGATGGGTCTTGGCATCACGGCGGTGTCGAAGCACCCGGACGAAGCCTGGAAATACATCGAGTTCATGACCTCGCAGGCCACGCAGAACCAGTATGCCAAGCTCTCTCTGCCAATCTGGGCCTCGTCCTATGACGACCCGGCCGTCACCAAGGGCCAGGAAGAGCTGATCGCCACCGCCAAGCTCGGTCTCGCCGCGATGTATCCGCGCCCGACCACGCCGAAATACCAGCAGTTGTCGACGGCCCTGCAGCAGGCGATCCAGGAATCGCTGCTTGGCCAGACGACGCCGGAAGACGCGCTCAAGACCGCCGCAGAAAACAGCGGCCTCTGATCTGGCGTTCCTCGACGCGGGCGGCCTCATCCACGAGCGCCGCCCGTGCTATTTCGAGAGCAATTCCAGGAAAAGTGTGAGGCGGTTTTCCGTCCGGAATTGCGATAAAACAAAAAGATAGAGCGGTTCGCCGTTTCCGTGAAACGGCAAACCGGTCTGGCCGGATGAAGGGAAAGAGGCGCCTCTGATGTCAGGCACCTGGATGACGACTCGCGCGTGGCTGTTGATGCTGCCGCTGCTGGTGATCATGGTCGCCGTCATCGGCTGGCCATTGGTCGATACGGTCAGGCTTTCCTTCACCGACGCCCAGCTGGTCGGCACCGCGGGCAATTACGTCGGCTTCGACAACTACACCAAGATGCTGACGAGCTCGAACTTCACGCGCACGCTCTCGACCACCACCTGGTTCGCCGTCGTCTCGGTCGCCGCCGAGATGGTGCTTGGCGTGCTGGCGGCCCTTCTGCTCAACCAGGAATTCCGTGGCCGCGCCGTGTTGCGCGGGCTGATGATCCTGCCCTGGGCGCTGCCCACCGTCGTCAACGCCACGCTCTGGCGGCTGATCTACAATCCGGAATATGGCGCGCTGAACGCGGCGCTGACGCAACTCCACCTGATCGATAACTATCGCTCCTGGCTGGGCGAGCCGGGCACGGCGCTCGCGGCGCTGATCGTCGCCGACTGCTGGAAGAATTTTCCGCTTGTGGCGCTGATTGCGCTGGCCGCCCTGCAGGCCGTGCCGCGCGACATCACCGCCGCAGCACTTGTCGACGGCGCCGGACCGTTCAACCGCTTCCGCTTCGTCATCCTGCCCTATCTCGCCGGCCCGCTGATGGTGGCATTGGTGCTGCGCACCATCGAGGCCTTCAAGGTCTTCGACATCATCTGGGTGATGACCCGCGGCGGTCCGGCCAACAGCACGCGCTCGCTATCGATCCTCGTCTATCAGGAGGCCTTCTCCTTCCAGCGCGCCGGCTCAGGCGCATCGCTGGCGCTGATCGTCACCTTGCTCGTCACCGTTCTCGCCGTTGCCTATGCGACGCTGGTGAGGAAGACCGCGGGGAGCGCTACGTGATGGAACGCAAGACCCCAGTTTTCACCGCCTTCGTCTACGTTTGCGCCCTCCTGCTTGCCGCCGTGATCCTGGCCCCGCTCGCCTGGCTCTTCGTCATGAGCATATCGCCGGCGGCCGACCTCGCCGCCAAGCCGCTGCGCTGGTGGCCGCAGGCGGCCGACTTCTCGCGCTACGCGCAACTCCTGTCGACGGCCGAAAACAGCGCCGGCGCGGCCTTCACGTCGTCTTTGCGCAACAGCCTGGAGGTCGCCGGCATGGCGACCCTCGCTGCGATCGTCCTTGCCGTGCCGGCCGGCTGGGCCGTCTCGCGCACGCCTTCGGTCGGCTGGTCGCTGTCGATGGTGATCGCCACCTATATGCTGCCGCCGGTGGCGCTCTCCGTGCCGCTTTACATGGGTCTGTCCTGGCTCGGCCTGCTCAACAACGTCTTCGGCTTGGCGCTGATCTATCTGACCATCCTCGCGCCCTTCACCACCTGGCTGATGAAATCGGGTTTCGATTCCATCCCGCGCGAGATCGAGGCCGCGGCGATGATCGACGGAGCGGGGCTGCTCCAGACCTGGCGCATCATAACCTTGCCGCTGGCGGCGCCCGTGGTCGCGACATCGGCGCTGTTTGCCGTGCTGCTCGCCTGGGACGAGTTCTTCTATGCCCTGCTCTTCACCTCCGATCAGCGGGCAAAGACACTGACCGTCGCCATCGCCGATCTCGCCGGCGGCCGCGTCTCCGATTACGGACTGATCGCCACCGCCGGCGTGCTTGCGGCTTTGCCGCCCGTGCTGATCGGCCTCGTCATGCAGCGCGCGCTGATCTCGGGCCTCACCAGCGGCGGCGTGAAAGGATAATGATGACTGCTCAAAAACCACGTCCATCCGGCCTGCTTGCGATCGACCGCGAGATGGCGCGCCAGCATGAGGATGCGCTCGCCTCGTTCGAGAGCAATCGAGAGGCAGCCGCCAAGGTCGCCGCCTCCATCAGCAAGACCGGCAGGCTCGTCCTGTTCGGCATGGGCGCCTCGCATTCCGTCGCCCGCGCCGTCGAGCCGCTCTATCGCGCGCATGGCATCGACGCCATCGCGCTGCCGCTGTCGGAGCAGCTCGGGCAGCCATTGCCGCTTGCCGGCAAGACGGTGATCGTGACCTCGCAGTCCGGCGAAAGCGCCGAGGTGCTGCGCTGGTTCTCCGAAGCGGTTCCGCAGGCTGACACCTTCGGGCTGACGCTGGAGGCCGGCTCGTTCCTTGGCCGCACGGTGCCTTGCCTTGTCGGCGCCGGCGGCACCGAGCTTGCCTTTGCCGCGACCCGCAGCCTGACAGTGACCTTCGCGCTACATCTGGCGATCCTCGCGGCGCTTGGCGAAGACCCCGCCGCCGCGCTCGCAGCGCTCAAGGCGCCTGAAACAGTCGAGATCGATGCAGCCTTGGCGGCGCTGAGCAAGGTCGCGACCATCGTCACCTCCGGCCGCAAGCTGCAAGGCGTGGCTGAAGCGCTTGCGCTCGGCTTCACCGAGCTGTCGCGCCTGCCCTGCTTTTCCCTCGAGGGCGGCCAGCTTCGCCACGGGCCGATGGAAATGCTCGGGCCGAAGATCGGTGTCGTCCTTTTCCGAGGCAACGATCCGACCGCCGACCTCGTCACCGCGATGGCCCTGTCCGTCGTCGAGACCGGCGCGCCGCTGATCGTCTTCGACGCTTCGGGCAAGCCGCCGGTCGCAGGCTCCGTGACCCTGGCCTTCAAACCCGCCTCCGGACTGGCCGCGATCTTCGCCATGCTGCCGGTTGCGCAGCGCCTGATGATCGCCTTCGCCGACAGCCGCGTCGACAATGCCGGGACGCCGGTGCGCACCACCAAGATCACTCGGAGCGAATGATGCGGCCGCTCGCGGTGATCGGCAACGTCAATGTCGACCTGATCGTCGGCCCGGTCGCGCCCTGGCCGAAGGCCGGCACCGAGACCGTCGTCGACCACGACGATTTGCGCGTCGGCGGCCAGGCCGGCAACACCGCGCTTGCCTGGCAGGCGCTGGGCATCGACTTTGAGATCGCCGCCAATGTTGGCGACGACCAGTTCGGCCGCTGGCTGCGCGAAGCGTTCGGGCACCGCGCGCAGAAATGGCCGGTTCGTCCCGAAGGCACCACATTGTCGGTCGGCATGACCCATCCCGATGGCGAGCGCACCTTCTTCACCACGCGCGGCCACCTGCCCCGTTTCAGCCTGGACGATGTGCTTTCGGTGCTCGACGGCAACCGCCTCGCCGGCGGCTATGCGCTGCTCAGCGGTTCCTTTCTCACCGACGATCTTACGCGCGACTATGGCGCGCTCTTCGACTGGGCCGAAGCGAACCGCATCGCCGTCGCGCTCGACGCGGGATGGCCGATCGACGGCTGGACCGAGGCGAACTGCGCGGCGGCGCGCGGCTGGCTGTCGCGCTGCGAGCTGGCGCTCTTCAACGAGGTCGAGACGACGACATTGGCCGGCCTGGCAAGTCCCGTAGCGGCCGCGCGCAAGATCCGCGACGGCATGAAGGACAGGGGGATCGTCGTGGTCAAACGTGGACCGGACGGCGCGATCGCCATCGGCACCGACGGCAACCTCATCGAGGTGCCGGCACCGCGCGTCGCTGTCGTCGACACGATCGGCGCCGGAGACGTCTTCAACGCCGCTTTCCTGGCCGCCCTGGCACACGGACACTCCCTTGAAATGTGCCTGTCCGCCGCCATCCGGGTGGCCTCGCGCGCCATCTCAACCTTGCCCCGCGACTATGGCGGGCCGACCCAATTCGAGGATGCCGTCCATGAGCGCGCTTGAGATCCGCGATGTCCGTAAGAATTACGGCAGCGTCGAGACGCTGAAAGGCATCGACATCGCGCTAGAGAACGGTGAGTTCCTGGTGCTGCTCGGCTCCTCGGGCTGCGGCAAATCCACTTTGCTCAACATCATCGCCGGTCTTGCCGAGGCAACCAGTGGCGACGTGCTGATCGGCGGCCGTTCAGTGCTTGGCGTGCATCCGAAGAACCGCGACATCGCTATGGTCTTCCAGTCCTACGCGCTTTATCCGAACCTGACGGTGAGTCGCAACATCGGCTTCGGCCTGGAGATGCGCAAGGTTCCCGCCACCGAGCGCGACAAGGCGGTGCGCGAAACCGCGAAGCTCCTGCAGATCGAGACCCTGCTCGACCGCAAGCCCGGCCAGTTGTCCGGCGGCCAGCGCCAGCGCGTCGCCATAGGCAGGGCGCTGGTGCGCAAGCCGCAGGTCTTCCTGTTCGACGAACCGCTCTCCAATCTCGACGCCAAGCTGCGCCTGGAAATGCGCACCGAACTGAAGCGCCTGCATGAGATGCTCAAGACCACCGTCGTCTACGTCACCCACGACCAGATCGAGGCGATGACGCTGGCGACGCGGATCGCGGTCATGCGCGACGGCCGCATCGAACAGTTGGGCACCCCGGAAGAGATCTACAACCAGCCGGCGACGCTCTATGTGGCCGGCTTCGTCGGCGCGCCTTCGATGAACATGCTGGAAGCGACGGTCGAGGACGGCAAGCTCGCCATCGTCGGCACGGATGCGCCGCTGGCGCTGCCGGCACGCTATGCGGGAGCGGTCCGCAAAGGTGCTTCGGTTGTCGTCGGCATCAGGCCCGAAGCGCTCGGCCTCGGGCCAGGCAGCAGCGCCGACTTGTCGCTTCCGGTCGAGATCGAGGTCGTCGAACTGACCGGGCCCGAGCAGGTCACCACCGCCCGGGTCGGGTCGCAGAAATTGACGGCAACCCTGCCGCCCCAGGCCCGCCTTGCCAAGGGCCAGTCATGCGCTTTTGTGTTCGACCCGGACGCGCTGCGCCTGTTCGACCCGGCGACGGGACAGGCGTTCTGAGAGGCGGCGCTTCCGTGCAGAAGAACGCCATCTTGACGCTACGGGCGTGGAGACGTCATGCTGCGCGTATCGGGCAATGGGGGATTACATGAAGAAAACTTATGAGAAGCCGACACTGTGCAAGCGTCAGAGGCTGTCTGGCGTCACCGCCGCGTGCACGCCTTCCACTTGCGTGGACTGACTGCCCGAGCGACAGGAGCGGTTCGCCGTTTTCGTAAAACGGTGAACCGCTGAGCCGCTAAGGACCGCGCCTTCAATCGATGTCGAACGAGACGCCCTGCGCGAGCGGCAGCGCCTTGGAAAAATTCACCGTGTTGGTGGCGCGACGCATATAGGCCTTCCAGGCGTCCGAGCCGCTCTCGCGGCCGCCGCCGGTCTCCTTCTCGCCGCCGAATGCCCCGCCGATCTCGGCGCCCGAGGTGCCGATATTGACGTTGGCAATGCCGCAGTCCGATCCGTCGACACCGAGGAAGCGCTCCGATTCCTGCAGGTCGCGGGTGAAGATCGACGACGACAGGCCGGCGCCCACGGCATTGTGCAATTCGAGCGCTTCGTCGAAATCGGAATATTTCATCACGTAGAGGATCGGGGCGAAGGTCTCTTCCGTCACCGGCGAGACTTGGCTGGGCATCTCGACCAGCGCCGGATGCACATAATAGGCGTCCGGATGACCGTTTTCGACGCGCGCGCCGCCCGTCACCTTGCCGCCATGCGCCTCGGCCTCCTTCAGCGCCTTCTGCATGTTGTCGAAGGCCGCTTTGTCGATCAACGGACCGACCAGCGCCTTGCCTTCCAGCGGATTGCCGACCGAGACGCTCTGATAGGCCTTCTTCAGCCGCGGCAGCAAAGCGTCATAGACGCTGTCATGCACAAAGAGGCGCCTCAGGGTCGTGCAGCGTTGGCCGGCGGTGCCCATGGCGCCGAAGGCGATCGCGCGCAGCGCCATGTCGAGATCAGCGGTGGGCGTCACGATGCCGGCATTGTTGCCGCCCAACTCCAGCACCGCGCGGGCAAAGCGCTTGGCGAGCCGAGGACCGACCTCGCGGCCCATGCGGGTCGAGCCGGTGGCCGAGACCAGCGGCACCTTCGGGTGGTCGACCAGCACCTCGCCGGCGACGCGGTCACCGATCAGCACCTGCAGCAAACCCGCCGGCGCATCGGCGCCGAAGCGCCGTGCCGCGCGCTTGAAGATCGCCTCGCAGGCAAGCGCAGTCAGCGGCGTCTTTTCCGACGGCTTCCACACCACCGCGTCGCCGCAGACGAAGGCGAGCGCTGCATTCCACGACCACACGGCGACCGGGAAATTGAAGGCCGAGATCACGCCGACGACGCCGAGCGGATGCCAGGTCTCCATCATGCGGTGTCCGGGGCGTTCGGTGGCGATGGTGAGGCCATAGAGCTGGCGGGAAAGACCGACGGCGAAATCGCAGATGTCGATCATCTCCTGGACTTCGCCGAGACCCTCGGACGGGATCTTGCCCACCTCGATCGACACCAGCCGGCCGAGCTCGTCCTTGTGCGCGCGCAGTTCTTCGCCCAGCAGTCGCACCAGTTCGCCGCGCTTCGGGCCCGGCACCAGGCGCCAGGCCTGGAAAGCCTTGTGCGCGGCATCGATAGCCTTGCCGGCGTCCGCCGCCGAAATCTGCTTCAGCGCCGCGATCTCTTCGCCCGTCACCGGGCTGTGCACGATGAGGTCGCCTCCGCCAAGCGCCTCCTTCGCGACGCCGAGTTTCTCAAGGAGTGCAGCCGTTTCCTTCGCCAATGTCATTTTTGTTCCTTTCAGATCCCGTCTCTCATGGGACGGGCGTAGAAGCCATGCGCCATGTCCTTGACGTTCCGACAGGAGACGCCCGGGCGCTTTGATGGCGTGGCATTACTCGTTTCGGGGAAAAACCGCCACCCCGGCATGGTCCAAGGCCCGGCTGCAAAATTGGGCCAGAGGGTGAAGCCGGAGGATCAATGCGCTTTTTTGGCGGGAGTCCGCTCGCTGCTTTCCTTGATCAGCCGATCGATATGCATACGGATATGCGCAGCCTCGGCTGCGGTGTTGGCCAAGGCGATGGCGCGATCGAAGGCGATGCGCGCCTCTTCGTTGCGGCCAAGCTGCATCAGCAGCCCGCCCCTCAAGCCGAAGAAGTGGAAATAGCCCGACAAACGCTCTTGCAGCGGCTCGATCATGGCCAGCGCGGCTTCCGGGCCGCGTACCTTGCTGACCGCGACGGCGCGGTTCAGCGTCACCACCGGCGACGGCTGCATCTGCTCCAGCAGGCCGTAGAGCAGGTCGATCTCGGTCCAGTCGGTATCCTCGGCCGTCGCCGCCCGCGCATGCAGCGCCGCGATCGCCGCCTGCACTTGGTAGGGGCCGGGCTTGCGATGGCGCAGCGCCTTGTCGACCAGCGCCAGGCCCTCGTCGATCATCTTGCGGCTCCACAGCGAGCGGTCCTGATCCTCGAGCAGGACGATCTCGCCATGCTCATCAAACCGCGCCGGCGCCCTTGCGTGCTGCAGCAAAAGCAGCGCGGTCAGCCCCATGATCTCCGGTTCGGCCTGGAACAGCCTGAGCAGCAGGCGCGCAAGCCGGATCGCCTCTTCGCACAGCGGCGCGCGGGCCGGCGCTTCGCCGCCATTGCTCGAATAGCCTTCGTTGAAGATCAGATAGACCATCGCGGCGACCGCGGCGAGCCGCTCCGAGCGTTCGACGGCGCCCGGCGTCTCGAACGGCACGCCGGCGTCCGCGATGCGCGCCTTGGCGCGGGTGATGCGCTGTTCCATGGCGCTCTCGCCGACCAGGAAGGCGCGCGCGATCTGCTTGACAGTGAGGCCGGAGACGATGCGCAGCGCCACCGCGATCTGCTGCGTCGCCGGCAGATCCGGGTGGCAGCAGATGAACAGAAGCCGCAGGATGTCGTCGCGGTAATGCGCGCCGTCGAGCCGCTCGGCCATGTCGCCCTCGGCATCCTCCAGATCGGAAATCTGGTCCTCTTCCGGCATCGGCGCCTGCTTGGCGCGCTTGCGCACCGCGTCGATGCCGCTGTTGCGGCCGACGAAGATCAGCCAGGCGGCCGGATCGCGCGGCGGCCCGTTCTTCGGCCAGTTCTTCAGCGCCCTCAGGCATGCGTCCTGGAAAGCCTCTTCCGCGGCGTCGAGATCGCGGAAGTAGCGCAGCAGCGCGCCCATCGCCTGCGGACGGGCGTTGCTGATCGCCGTGCTTATCCAGGCAAGGTCCGTCATACCGCGACCTTTGTCGGATTGAAGACCGAAACCGGCCGGATCTCGTAGGAGCCGCCGCTCGGATTGACCTCGGAAAGCTCGCGGGCGAATTCGACCGCCTCGTCGAGGTCGCGGCATTCGAGCGTGTAGAAGCCGAGGAACTGTTCCTTGGTCTCTGCAAACGGGCCATCAAGCACGACCGCCTCGCCCTTGACCTTTCTGAGCGTCGTCGCGGCTGTCGTCGGCAAAAGGCGCGCCACGGGCCCGAGCCGGCCGGCCTTGGCGTATTTGTCCTGCACGTCGAGGATCTTCGCCATGACCTCGTCATCCTGTTCCTTGCTCCAGGAGCAGACGACGTCTTCGGAGGCGTAGCAGAGGATGGCGTATAGCATGGCAGGTCCTTTCCGTATCAAAGGACGCGACACTAGGACCCTTCCCGACACAAGGTCGATAAAAAAATTCGGCGGCCAATCACGGACTTGGCTGTCCCTCGCGCCTGGCCGTCAGGCGCCATGCGCCTGCAGCCATCTGAGCACCAGCGTTTCTTCCTCGTCGAGGCCTTGTATCAGGCGTTTGCGCTTGTTGGCTTCGGCCATCTCGTCAAGCAGGCGTCCCTCGGTCCATGCCTCGAACACCAGCGGATGGATGTAGCATTTGCGGCAGACGGCACGAGTATTGCCCAATCGCTCAGCGACCTTGTCGACAACGCTGTTGATCACCCGGTTTTGTTGCGTCTTGCTTTCCGGCAGCTCGGTCCCGGCAAACAGCGACGCGGCATGGATCGTGCCGCCCCAGGTGCGGAAATGCTTTGAGCTGAATTCGGCGCCGGAAGCCTCGCGGATATACCGGTTGACGTCCTCCGAGCGCACCGGCCGCCGGTCGCCATCCTCACCCAGATACTGGAATAGCTTCTGCCCAGGCAGATCCTGCGCGCCGCGCACGACCTTGGCGATGCGGCGATCGACCAGCTTCAGCTTCCATTCCTTGCCCGACTTGCCCTTGAAGGCGAAGCGCAGGCTGGAGCCGTTGATCTCGACATGGCGGTCGCGCAGCGTGGTCAGCCCGAAACTCTTGTTGTCGCGCGCATAGGCCGCGTTGCCAATGCGGATCATGGTGTTGTCAAGCAGCCAGACCACCGAGGCAACAACCCGCTCCAGGGGCAGTCCCCGCCGGCGCAGATCGGCATCGATCTGGCGCCTCAGGGCGGGCAGGCTTTCCGCGAAGGCGACGAGGCTGGAATATTTGACGCCGTCGCGTTCCTCGGTCCATTGCGAATGGTAACGGTACTGCTTGCGACCGCGCTGATCCCTGCCCGTCGCCTGGATATGGCCGTCCGGATCGGGCGAGATCCACACATCCGTCCAGGCCGGTGGAATGACGATCGCCTTGATGCGGGCAAGCGTCGTTTCGTCGACGGCTCTGCCATCGGGTCCTAGATAGGAGAATCCAGCGCCTTTCCTCAATCTGCGGATGCCGGGATCGGCATCGGTTACATAGTTGAGCGACGTGCTCCCGGCCAAGCTGGGATTGCCGTTCCTACGGGTTTCCTCGGCCCGCGCCAAACGGTCCGAGGACGCTTGTAAATGCTGTAACATGCCGGCTCCGCGAAATGATCCGTAGATAAAGCCGCGCGCCGGTGACTTGTTCCAGAAGGGCGTCAGCCCTGGCGGTCGAGCGATAAATCCGCCATCCAGAGCCCGCCGTCGTCGGCATGGGCGGGAAAGTAGCCTCGTCCGGCCGGTACGGCTTCGAGGATCATTCCCGCCTCGTCCGCCAGATAGTCGTAGCCGATCTGCTGCAGGCGGCGGTCCGGATCGAGACGATTGTAAAGGTCTCGGCGCGCCATGCGCCGCTTTGGTTCGATCATCTTCAGATGATAAAGATTGAGACCGCTGTCCTTGAGGCTTAAGCCGATATCGTCGGGAAACCAAGCGCCGTGCAGATCCTGCGCGCGGTAGCGGTCGGAATGATAGGCGCCAAAAAGCCTGTGCTGCATCTTCCGGCCCCAGGGGCCGTCGATCCGGTAGCTGGCCGGGGTATACATCTCCCGGCAGCGGAATCCCCAGGCGATGCGCCTGGATCCCCCGGTCAGTTGGCCTATGCGATCAGCGACCGCGATCTCCAGCCTTTCGTCGGGGTCCATGGCCAGGATCCAATCGGCGCCCGCCTCATAGGCTGCGGCAACAAGCGCGCCCCGCCTCTGCGTCTCGCTGCTGAAAATCTCATTCGCGGCTCGATCGTCATAAGCGATCCAGCCGTCGACGATTGCGTCGAGGTTAGCGAGAAGGTCGGGCACAAGATGCGCATCATAACGATAGCTGAAGACAGCGACGATCCTTTGCCGGGACCAAAACCATCGGCCGCGGCGCCGGCGCGGCGGCTTCATCTCGACCGTCATCATGGGCGCCGACCCTCCTTGTCGGCATGCCACGCACCAACGGCAGCCCCCAGCGACTTGGCGAACAATACCAGCCAGACGATCGGCAGCGACAGCATGGCGAAACTTCTATCCTTTTCAGCCAAGCCTTCCATTGCGAGCTTGCCGACATTGTGTCGATCCCGAAATACCCCTGCGAAAATTCGCCGTGGTTTTTTGCCTTCAACGGATCTGAGATAGGCACCGTATCGTCGCCCGCGCCGATACTGGTCGGCAATCAGCCTGACCAGCCGTGTCTCGTTGCGGTGGACGGTGAGCACCGTGGGTTCCCACAGTGGCTCCATCGCCTTCGGCAATCTCACCAGGAACTCGGTGTCTTCCCCCGACCCCATTTGCTCATCGAACGGCCCATAGCGATCGAACAGCACTCGGTTGAAGGAAACGCCGTAGCGAAGCGCCTTATCGGCAGGGAGGCCCGGCAGGCGTCGCATATACATGACGAGATGCGCTGCGCATGCTACCAGATTGCGCGGATGGCTATTTACAATCGCGCTCGCCACGGTCGGGGCACCCTCACGATGACGCCGCAGTCTGGCCGCAGCCCATCCGGGACACGCCAGACAGTCGTCCGCGAGAAAGGCGATAAAAGGAGCCTTCGTCGCCGCTATGCCCCGGTTTCTTGCGGCGCCGACCAACAGCCTCTGTTCGAATTCGATGACAGACACGTCGAGTCCGGCGTCGGCGAGAAGCGCTTGTGCATTTCCCCCGCCGGAATTCACGACCACTATTTCAAGCTGGATGTCCTGGCCGAGCACCGATCTTACCGCCGCGACCAGTCCACTCGGCGCCCGGAAGCTAATCACAACGACTGCGAGTTCCGGCCCGTCGGCCATCAGGCGCCTTGCAACTGGATTCTATGGACCGGGAACCGGCGCCTCGCGGCGATTTTCAACCGGTAGCGCATACAGCGCCAGATGTCTAAGAAAGCCTTGGGGGCTGCTTCGGCAACTGTCAGGAATCTTGCGGCCGTCTCCAAGTCGCCTCGTGCGTAGTGAACGCGCGCGATCTTGAGCGCAACCAGCCCTTGTCGCGCCTTCAGTGACGATTTCGGAATGCCGCAGTCGCCCAGTTCCCGCAGGGCCAGCCGCCACTGGAGAAACCGTGAAGCCGGCTTGACCAAGAACCGATCGTCGGAGCGCTCCGATGAAACGAGGTAGACCATGATGGGCCGGATTGTCACCGCGAGCGACGCTTTGCTCATCACGCGGGCCCAGAACAGCGTATCCTCGTCATAGGGCAGCCCTGTCTGAAAGCGCGTCTGACCAATGGCGCGCCGCGCAACCAGCGCGCTACCGACCGCGATCGACCGGATCCGCCCTTCCAGATAGGCGGAAGCGTTGGCGAGCCCCGCGGTGGTGTAGCCGTTCGGCATTTTGACGTGCCGATCCACGCCATCGGTTCGCCGGCGATAGGCGCCAACCACCATATCGGGCGTTGGCTGGATACCGGTCTCGGCCAACAAGGCCCGCAAACCGCCTTCCAGATGAAGGTCGTCGGCGTCGATCATGTAAATCCAGGGAAAGCGGGCTTGCTCCAGCGCCAGGTTCCTCGAGCCGCCGGCGTCGCGGCAGCTCGACTTGATCACGCGCAGCGGCAAGGCAAGCCGCAACGCCGCTTCCATCGCGACGGCGGCGGTGGCGTCGGACGATGAATCGTCGACCAGAAGCACCTCGCCGATAATCGCCTTTTCCGATGCCAGCGAGGCGAGCGTCCGGGCAATCGTCCGGGCCGCATCGTGTGCCGGAATGATGACGCTGACTGCTTCCAAACCTGTCTCCGCGCCGCAACCGATCCGCAAGCGGCCGCGATCCCCTTCCATCCGATGCTCACGATATCGGCCGCGCCCGGGCTTGAGAAGCGTCTATCGGGCAATCGGGATCGCCATCACACCTTTTCCATGGCGACCGGAATGACGTCGACCGCCTGCTCGCCGACCTGGCCGCCCGTCGTCTTCAGCACGCCGACGATCGGTGCCACGTCGGAATAGTCGCGGCCATAGCCGACGGTGATATGGTCGTTGCTCGCCCGCATGCCGTTGGTCGGATCGAATTCCTGCCACCCGGCATCGCGGCCGCACCAGACCTTGACCCAGGCATGCATGGCATCGGCGCCTTCGAGCCGCGGCTTGCCCTTGGGCGGGATCGTGCGCAGGAAGCCGCTGACATAGCCGGCGGGGATGCCCAGCCCGCGCAGTCCGGCGATCATGATATGCGAAAAATCCTGGCAGACGCCGCGCTTCAGCGCGAAGGCGTCGCCCGCCCGCGTCTGGACGGTCGTCGCCTTGCCGTCATAGGTGAAATCGCGATGGATGCGGTTGCAGAGATTAACCGCGGTCGCCACCGTCGAGCCGGCCAGGCTTTCGCGCGCATAGGCGGTGATCGCCGGGTCAATGCCGACATGATCGCTGGCGGCGAGGAAATGATGCGGCGCCGATGGCGACAGCGAGCGGACCGAGCCGAGTTCCTCTTTGAGCCGCTGTAGATCCGGCGAAACGTCAAGCCCGGGCTCCGGACGCGACACCGACACACGCGCGCTCATCCTGATGTCGAGCCCGTCGTGGACATCGCGAAAGGCGATCGCGGTGACGTTGTTGCCGAAGAAATCGGAAAAATCCGTGCGCTCAGATGGGCTTGGCACGAAAGACAGCGAGGCGACGACGACGCGCTGCACGCCCGCGATCGTCGGCGGCAGCACCCGCACCTGATGCCGGCTGCCACCGGCCGCTGCGTCATAGTCGTAGCTGAGGTGAAGCCTGATATCGTATAGCATGCTAACCAAAATAGGCTTTGGCGAGACCGTTGTAGAGATTGCCGATCTCGGTCGCGAGATCATCAAGCACATCCGCCGTCATGTCCGATGGTTCCCTCACCGCGATTGCCGTATTGAGCTGCAGGATCTCCTTGGCGGCCGGCGACATATGCCCCTCGCCGCCGACGGATGGCAGCATGCCGATCTCGGCCTTCAGCCGCTCTAGCTGGAACAGGACCGAGCGCGGATTGAGCGGGTCGAGCGCGAGCAGGTCGATGACCGTGCGCCGCCCGGCCTGCACCGGATATTGGCGGCGGTGGGTCATGACGCTGTCGCCGATCTCCAGCATCATGTCGAGCGCGCCCTCCGGCGCTCCTTTCCTTGTCAGCCGGCTGAGGGTGCGGGCGATCTGGATGCCGCGTTCGAGCCTGCGGCCGATCTCCAGGAAGCGCCAGCCGGTGAAGCGGTACATGTTCTCGTGCAGCAGGCCCGAAAAACCAGCGAGCTTGCGCAAAAGCACAGTCATCGCCCGCGTCGCATCATCTCCGGGCGCGACCGTCTCCGCGAACTTGTGAACGGTCTTCGAGAGGTCCTTCAGCGCCAGCCAGCCATCGGGCGAGAAGCGGTCACGAATCTGCCCGGCGCTGTAGACGGCGCTGTCCAGGGTCCCGATGAGCCCCGGTGGTATCGCCGTTTCGACGTCGATGCCGAACGGCTCGAGATAGTCCCTGATATCGGCCAGCAGCGGCATGTCCGGATCGGACGTCTCGGCGAGCCGCACGTGATAGGCGCGCAGCACGCGCACCGTATCTTCCGAACGCTCGATATAGCGCCCGAGCCAGGTCAGGTTCTCCGCCGCGCGGCTGGGCAGGCTGCCCGGCATGGTGCGGGTGAAGCTCTCATGCTCCTGCGGCAGCAGCGTCTCACGGTCGACCGGCCTGTCGCTGACCACCCAGACATCCGCGGCCTGGCCGCCGCGCTGCATGGCGATCGCCGTCGGGTCGAGCGAGAAGCCGACGCGGGCGAAGCCACCGGGCATCACCGTCCAGCCTTCCGGCGTGCGCGCCAGATAGACGCGCAGGCTGGCGGGCCGCGGTTCCAGCAAACCACCGACAAACACCGGCGTGGTCGACAGCGTCACCGCTTCCTGGCCGACGAAACCGGCGCCATCCGCTTCGATCCGCGCGACAAGCTCGGCCCGCTCGCCGGCCGACAGGGATGAACCGAGCCGGGTCGCGCCGTCGTCCTCGAAGGCGAGCCGGGTCGACAGCGCCGGGCCGACCACCATGCGGTCGATGTTGGCAAGCACATGGGCTCGCTCGCTCTCCTGCCCGCACCACCAGGTGGCGATGTTCGGCAGCTTGAGGTCGTCGGCCTGCAGTTCCCGCGCGATCCTGGGCAGGAAGGACAGCAGCGCCCGCGTCTCCATCAGGCCCGAGCCCAGCGCATTGACGGCCGACACCGTGCCGCGCCGGATCGCCTCGACAAGCCCCGGCGTGCCGATCTGCGAGTCCGGCTTGAGCTCCAGCGGGTCGGCAAAAGCGGCATCGAGCCGCCGCCACAAGACGCCGATCGGCATCAGGCCAGCAACGGTGCGCACCATCAGCCTGCCACCGGACACGGTCAGGTCCTCGCCCTCGAGCAGCATGATGCCGAGATAGCGGGCGATATAGGCATGCTCGTAATAGGTTTCGTTGAGCGGGCCCGGCGTCAGGATGGCGACACGACCGCTGGAATCCTTGGCCATGCCGTTCAGCGCGTCGCGGAAGCGGCGGAAGAAGCCGGCAAGGCGGTGCACATGCATCTCGCCATAGATGTCCGAAAGCGCCCGCGTCGTGGCGACACGGTTCTCCAGCGCGAAGCCGGCGCCCGACGGCGCCTGGGTGCGGTCGCCCAGCACCCACCAGCGGCCATCCGGTCCGCGGCCGAGCTCGAACGCGACCATGTGGAGGAAATGCCCGCTGGCCGGCCTGACGCCGGCGATGGGGCGCAGATATTCCGGACTCGCCGCGATCAGCCCGGCCGGCAGGATGCCCTTCTCGATCAGCCGATTCGGCCCGTATATATCGGCCAGGATCGCCTCGAACAGGTCCGCGCGCTGGACCAGTCCGGCGCTGATCTCGGCCCATTCCTTCTCGTCGATCAGCAGCGGAACATAGGCGAGCGGCCATTCCCGCTCATTGGCGCCCGCCTTGTCATAGACGCGGTAATAGACGCCTGCATCGCGCAGATACTGGTCGGCCCGGGCAAAACGCTGCCCAAGCCGCTCCGCCCCCAAACCGTCGAGCGCGTCGATGAAGGAGCGCCAGGCCGGACGCGGGCTGCCCGACGCGTCGACCATTTCGTCGACGACGCCTTCGATCGGCCGGTAGCGTTCCAGCAGGCCCTGCGCCCGCGGCCTGCCGCCCGCCCGTTTCTGATTCCCCTTGGCCATTGTCGATCAGAGTCTCGCCGGCCGCCTCAGGTCAAGGGTCATCGGGAACTCTTCAGAGGCTTCTTCGTCGCGCAGCACATAGCCGCCCGGCGTGTGGCCGCGTGGCTCGAAGCGGGCGAGGCGTCGGGCCTCGGCCTCGTTGCCATTGACTGGGAAGGTGTCGTAGTTGCGGCCGCCCGGATGCGCGACATGGTAGACGCAGCCGCCGACCGAGCGACCCGACCAGCGATCATAGATGTCAAAGACCAGCGGCGTGTTGACCGGCAGGGCCGGATGCAGGCCGGAGGCCGGCTGCCAGGCCTTGAAGCGCACGCCGGCCACCGCGACCTCTCTGGTGTCGGTGACCTTCATCGGCACGATACGGCCGTTGCAAACGATGGCGTGACGCTCCGGATTGAGGCCTTCCGTCCGCACCTGCAGCCGCTCGACCGAGGAATCGACGAAGCGGACCGTGCCGCCGATCGCGCCCTGCTCGCCCATCACATGCCAAGGCTCCAGCGCCTGCCTGAGCTCCAGCTTGACGCCGGCATGCTGAACCTCGCCGCAGAACGGGAAGCGGAACTCGAGCTGGGCCGCGAACCATTCGGGGCGGAAATCGAAGCCGTTGAGCTTCAGATCCTCCAGCACGTCGAGGAAATCCGCCCAGACGTAATGCGGCAGCATGAAGCGGTCGTGCAGCGACGTACCCCAGCGCACGAAGCGTCCGTCGAGCGGGTTCTTCCAGGCGCGGGCGATGATCGCACGGACCAGCAACTGCTGGGCGAGGCTCATGCGCGCATTGGGCGGCATCTCGAAGCCGCGGAACTCGACCAGTCCCAGCCGGCCGGTCGGGCCGTCCGGCGAGAACAATTTGTCGATGCAGATTTCCGAACGGTGCGTGTTGCCGGTCACGTCGGTCAGGAGGTTGCGGAAAAGCCGGTCGACCAGCCATGGCAACGGTGCATTGCCCTTGTCTGGATGCGGCACCTGCGCCAGCGCGATCTCCAGCTCGTATAGGGAATCGTGCCGCGCCTCGTCGAAGCGCGGCGCCTGGCTGGTCGGACCGATGAACAGGCCGGAAAACATGTAGGACAGCGACGGATGCCGCTGCCATTGCAGCACCAGGCTCTTCAACAGGTCGGGCCGGCGCAGGAACGGGCTGTCATTGGGCGTCGCGCCACCAACGACGACATGGTTGCCGCCGCCGGTTCCGGTATGGCGGCCATCGATCATGAACTTGTCGGTGCCGAGCCGCGACTGCCGTGCTTCTTCGTAGATCGCCGTGGTGGTGGCGACGCATTCGTTCCAGTTGGCGGCCGGGTGGATGTTGACCTCGATGACGCCGGGATCCGGCGCCACGCGGATGACGTTGAGGCGCGGGTCGTGCGGCGGGGCGTAACCTTCGATATGCACCGGTAGGCCGATCGCCTTTGCCGCGTTCTCCGCCGCCGCCACCAGTTCGAGATAGTCCTCCAACGCCTCGACCGGCGGCATGAACACGCAGAGCCGGCCGTCGCGCGGCTCGACGCTGAGCGCCGTGCGCACCGCGCCGCCAATCTCCGTGATCTCCTGCTCGACACGGTCCTGCTGGCCGGTCGCGGCGGTGAAGGACACCGCCTGCTGGCGACGCGCCATTTCATCGGCGCCTTCAAGCTCTGCCGGAGCGGCTTCCGGCAGGATTGCCTCGCGCGCCGGCAGCGCGCCGCGCGGCACGGAGGGATCGACCGGCACGATGTAAGGGAACTGCGCCGGCGGCACATAAGGCAGTGTGCCCAGCGGCAGGCGATAGCCGACCGGGGAGTCGCCCGGCACCAGGAACAGACGGCCGCGCCTCGTCTTCCATTTCTCCGAGCGCCAGCGCTGGCCAGCGGCCTGGCTGTTCCAGCGCTGCACCGGCAGCACATAGCCCGATGGCTTGGTCAACCCGCGCTCGAAGACGCGCGCCATGCGGCTGCGCTCTTCCGGGTCTTCCAGCTTCGAATTGGACGGATCGACATTATCCGGCAGCTTGCCTTCCTTGAGCAGCCATTCGGCCGGATCCTCATAGGCCTCGCTGACCATCGCCTTGTCGATGCCGAGCTCGCCGGCAATCGCCGTGAGCAGGCTTTCGGCCTGTTCGGGACCGATCGCGGCATTGCCATTCTCGCGCGCGATCAGCGACGGGTCACGCCACACCGGCTCGCCGTCGGTGCGCCAGTAGAGCGAGAAGGTCCAGCGCGGCAGGCTCTCGCCCGGATACCACTTGCCCTGGCCATAATGGAGAAAACCGCCCGGCGCGAAGCGCTCACGCAGCCGGCGGATGAGCTGGTCCGCCTTGTCGCGCTTGGTCGGGCCGACGGCCGCCGTGTTCCATTCGGCGGACTCGAAATCGTCGATCGACACGAAGGTCGGCTCGCCGCCCATGGTGAGCCGCACGTCCTCCTCGCGCAGAACGGCGTCGACCTGGTTGCCGAGAGCATCGAGCGCTTCCCAGCTCTCGTCGGAGAACGGCTTGGTGATGCGCGGATGCTCGGCGATGCGGTCGACCCGCATGTCGAAGCCGAAATCGACATTGGCGAAGCTCGCCATGCCGGAAATCGGTGCTGCATTGCGACAATGCGGCGTCGCCGCCAGCGGCACATGGCTCTCGCCGGTGAGCAGGCCGGAGGTCGGGTCGAAACCGATCCAGCCGGCGCCGGGGATATAGACCTCGCACCAGGCGTGCAGGTCGGTGAAGTCGACGGCGGTTCCGGGCGGACCGTCGAGCGACACCAGATCGGGCTTGAGCTGGATCAGATAGCCGGAGACGAAGCGTGCGGCGATACCGAGATTGCGCAGGATCTGCACCAGCAGCCAGCTCGAATCCCGGCACGAGCCCTTCGCAGCGGCAAGCGTCTCTTCCGGCGAGAAGACGCCGGTCTCCATGCGCACGATATAAGCGATCTCGCGCTGCAGCCTGGCATTGAGATCGACCAGGAAATTGACGGTGTTTGTCGGGCTGCGATCGATGCTTTCGAGGAATTTGGACAACAGCGGCCCGGCCGGCTCCGGTTTCCGGTAGATGGCGAGGTCTTCCCTGATCTCTTCCGGGTAATCGAACGGAAAGGTCTCGGCGCTCTCCTCAACGAAGAAATCGAACGGATTGTAGACAGTCATGTCGGCGACGAGGTCGACTTCGATCTTGAGTTCGGTCACCGGCTCCGGGAAGACGAAGCGGGCGAGGAAGTTGCCGTAGGGGTCCTGCTGCAGGTTGACGAAATGGTTCTTCGGCTCGACCTTCAGCGAATGGCTGAGCACCTTGGTGCGCGAATGCGGCGCCGGCTGCAGCCTGATCACCTGGGGACCAAGCACCACCGGCCGATCATATTTGTAATGGGTCAGGTGATGAACGGCTGCCAGAATTGCCATGGTACCCCGGAGTTCGGCGTTTCAATCCGCCGAACCCTGACATAGATGCTGGACGTTTTCCAAGCAGAGATGTTGCGCTGCACCTAATTTAAGCAGCCTTGCCGGCTAAGGTGTGTCGAAATTCAGGTCAGGCCGAGCCGAAAACAGGGGTTGCGAGAACCGGAGCGGCGCGTACATTTCAGTACGTGAGCACCGGAAGCGCTGGAAACCGCTGTTTGCAGGCCGGCCTCACCTGAATATCGGCACACCTCAGAAAAACGCCTGAATGCCCGTTTGCGCCCTTCCGAGGATCAGCGCATGCACGTCATGCGTGCCTTCATAGGTGTTCACCGTCTCCAGGTTCTGCGCGTGGCGCATCACGTGGTAGCCGATCTGGATGCCGTTGCCGCCATGCATGTCGCGGGCCTGGCGGGCGATGTCGAGCGCCTTGCCGCAATTGTTGCGCTTGACGATCGAGATCATCTCCGGCGCCATCTTGCCCTCGTCCATCAGCCGGCCGACGCGCAATGAGCCCTGCAGGCCAAGCGCAATCTCGGTCTGCATGTCGGCGAGCTTCTTCTGGAAGAGCTGGGTGCCGGCAAGCGGCTTGCCGAACTGTTTGCGGTCGAGGCCGTATTGCCGCGCCCGGTGCCAGCAATCCTCCGCCGCGCCCATCGCGCCCCAGGAAATGCCGTAGCGCGCGCGGTTGAGGCAGCCGAACGGGCCGCCAAGACCCCTGGCGTTGGGCAGCAGCGCTTCCTCGCCGACATCGACACCTTCCAGCACCACCTCGCCAGTGATCGACGCGCGCAGCGACAGCTTGCCGCCGATCTTCGGCGCCGAAAGCCCCTTCATGCCCTTTTCCAGCACGAAGCCGCGGATTTCGTCCTTGCCGTTCTCACCCTTCAGCTTCGCCCAGACGACGAACACATCGGCGATCGGCGCGTTGGAGATCCACATCTTGGAGCCGGAGAGCCTATAGCCGTTGGCCGTCTTCTCGGCGCGCGTCTTCATGCCGCCCGGATCGGAGCCGGCATCCGGCTCGGTCAGGCCGAAGCAGCCGATCCATTCTCCGGAGGCCAGTTTCGGCAGGTATTTCTTGCGCTGCGCTTCCGAGCCATAGGCATGGATCGGATACATGACCAGCGACGACTGCACGCTCATCATCGAGCGGTAGCCGGAATCGATGCGCTCGACCTCGCGCGCGACTAGCCCGTAGGTCACGTATCCGGCGCCGAGCCCGCCATATTCTTCCGGAATGGTGATGCCGAGCAGGCCCGCCTCGCCCATCTCGCGGAAAATCGAGGGATCGGTCTTCTCGTCGCCATAGGCTTCCTCGATGCGCGGCGCCAGCTTGTCGGCGGCAAATGCCGCCGCGCCGTCGCGCACCATGCGCTCATCCTCGGAAAGCTGGTCCTCGATCAGGAAGGGGTCGTTCCACACGAAAGCGTTCTTATCGGCGGCCATGGCCTCGGGCTCCCAGTATTTTGATGTGCCCGGCTTATCCGCCTGCGCACGCGAAAAATCAAACGAAATTGCATCGCGGATCAATGAGCGTTAGTAATGGATCATGAACGTTCAGCGCCGCCTCTTGCCGAACACCGCCGCGCTTGCTGCCTTCGAGGCGGTTGCGCGGCTTGGCTCCTTCACCGCCGCCGCGCGCGAGCTCGATTTGACTCAGGGCGCCGTTAGCCGCCAGGTCAATCTGCTGGAAGAACAGTTTGGTCGCCGGCTGTTCGAGCGCGACAGCCGCAATGTCCGCTTATCCGCGGCGGGCGAAATCTATGCGGAAGCGGTGCGCTCGGCGCTCGGCCAGTTGCGCGACGCCGCGCTCGGATTGATGAGCAATCGGCATAGTGGCGCCTTGAACCTTGCCATCCTGCCGACCTTTGGCACGCGCTGGCTGATGCCGCTGATCCCGGATTTCGTAACGCGCCACCCCGATATCACCATCAACTTCGCCACCCGCATCGGACGGTTCGACTTCGCCCGCGAACGGCTGGACGCCGCCATTCATCACGGCATGCCTGATTGGCCGGACGCCGACTGCACGCTTCTGATGCGTGAGACCGTGATGCCGGTGGTTTCGCCGGAATTCCTGGCCAGCCGCGAGATCGCCACGCCGGCTGACATCAGCCACCTGCCGCTGCTGCATATGGCGACCCGCCCCGGCGCCTGGAGCGAATGGTTCGAGCACCAGGGGCTCCAGGCGCCGACCGGGCCCGGCATGCAGTTCGAGCAGTTCGGAACGGTCGCCCAGGCCTGCCTGGCCGGCCTTGGCGTGGCGCTGCTGCCGGAAATCCTGATCACAGGTGAATTGCAGCGCCGCCAGCTGGTGCCGGCGCCCGGCCAACCAATGCAGAGCCGCAGCGCCTATTATCTCGTCGTACCGAATGACAAGCGAGGACATCCGCCGGTTGCCAGCTTTCGCGACTGGCTGCTGGCCCAGATCGGCAAGGAGCCGATAGTGCTCGCGTGGTAGCTACTTGCGCTTCATCGCCTCGGCTTCCGGCTGTAAGCGTGGTGTCATTGCGGCTCGCGTTTCGGCAATTTTTGCATCGAGCTTGCTTTTGATCCGGGCGAAAGCCTGGTTTGCATCGACCGACCTGCCACTCGCCATGCCCTCGTCCCAAAGACGCGCCAGCTCACGCACACTCACTTCACCGAAACTTGCCATATCGCGCGTCTCTCCACACACGGACGGTATAGAACGCTCTACTGATTGCAAGGAACGCAGTCGATCCTAGTAGCTACTTGCGCTTCATCGCCTCGGCGAGCGCTGCGCCGAACGCGCCCTGCGAAGGCTTTTCCGGCTGGCGCTGCGGCGCTGGCGAGCGCGGCGCCGGCTTGCCGCCGCCGTGATCGCGCTGGCCGCCACGCGGCGCGCTACCTTCGCTGCCGTCCTTGCGCATCGATAGCCCGATGCGCTTGCGCTTGATGTCGACATCGACGACCCGCACCTTCACCACGTCGCCGGCCTTCACCACCTCATGCGCGTCCTTGATGAAGCGGTCGGCGAGTTGCGAGACATGCACCAGCCCATCCTGGTGCACGCCGATGTCGACGAAGGCGCCGAAGGCCGCGACATTGGTGACGGTGCCTTCGAGCAGCATGCCTGGCTTTAAATCCTTGATGTCATCGACCCCTTCCGCGAAGGTCGCGGTCTTGAAGCCGGGGCGCGGATCGCGTCCGGGCTTTTCCAGCTCGGCGATGATGTCACGCACCGTCGGCAGGCCGAAGCGCTCATCGACGAAGACGCGTGGATCCAGCGCCTTGAGCGCGGCACTGTCACCCAGCAGCGCGCGCACGTCGCGGCCGCAGGCGGCGACGATCTTCTTCGCCACGCCATAGGCTTCCGGGTGCACCGACGAAGCATCCAACGGCTCCGAGCCGTTCGGGATGCGCAGGAAGCCCGCGCTTTGCTCGAAGGCGCGCGGCCCGAGCCGCGCCACCTTGAGCAGGTCCTTGCGACTGGCAAACGGCCCGGCCGCATCGCGATGCGCGACGATCGCTTCGGCCAGCGACGGCCCCAGTCCCGACACGCGCGCCAACAACGGCGCCGAGGCCGTGTTGAGATCGACGCCGACGGCGTTGACCGCATCCTCGACCACCGCCTCCAGCGAACGACCAAGCCGGTACTGGTCGACATCATGCTGGTACTGGCCGACGCCGATCGATTTCGGCTCGATCTTGACCAGTTCGGCCAACGGATCCTGCAGGCGCCGGGCGATCGACACCGCGCCGCGCAGCGAGACATCGAGGCCCGGGAACTCCGCCGCTGCCGTCGCTGAAGCCGAATACACAGAAGCGCCGGCCTCGCTGACGATTACCTTGAGCGGCTTCGGCCCGGCGCTGGCGGGCAGGTCCGACAGCATGTCGGCAACCAGCTTCTCGGTTTCGCGGCTGCCTGTACCGTTGCCGATCGAGATCAGCTCGACCTTATGCTGGCGAATGAGCGCCGCGAGCTCGGCCTGCGTACCGCGCGCATCGTTCTTCGGCGGGAAAGGATAGACCGTCGTCGTCGCCACCAGCTTGCCGGTGCCGTCGACCACCGCCACCTTGACGCCGGTGCGGATGCCGGGGTCGAGCCCCATCGTCGGCCGCGAGCCGGCGGGAGCGGCGAGCAGCAGGTCCTTGAGATTGCGGGCGAAGACATGGATCGCCTCTTCCTCGGCGCGCTCGCGCAGATCGCGCATCAGGTCGAGCGTCAGATGCAGTGACAGTTTGATCCGCCACGTCCAGCCGGCCACCTCCATCAGCCATTTGTCGCCGGGCAGGCTGCCGCCGATGGCATAGGCGTTGGCGATCATGCGCTCGACCGGTTTCACCGGCGATTGATCATCGGCATCGACCTCGATGTCGAGCGACAGCACTTCTTCGTTGCGGCCACGCAGCATGGCGAGCGCGCGGTGGCTGGGCACGCCGGACCAGCGCTCGACATGGTCGAAATAGTCAGAGAATTTCGCGCCGGCCTCCTGCTTTCCGTCGACGACTTTTGCGCGCAGGAAGGCGCGTTCCTTCATATAGGCGCGCAGCTTGCCGACTAGGTCGGCATTCTCGGCGAACTGCTCCGACAGGATGTCGCGCGCGCCTTCCAGCGCCGCCTTGGCGTCGGCCACCTCTTCCGTGACATAGGCGAGCGCGAGCTCGGCCGGAATTTTGGAGCGGTCGGCCAAGATCGCTTCCGCGAGCGGCCCGAGCCCGCGCTCCCTGGCGATCTCGGCCTTGGTGCGCCGCTTAGGCTTGTAGGGCAGGTAGATGTCTTCCAGTTCCGCCTTGGTGGCGGCCGCGGCGATCTTGGCCTCCAACTCCTCGGTCAGCTTGCCCTGCTCGCGGATGGAGCTGACGATCGTCTCGCGCCGCGCATCGAGCTCGCGCAGATAGGCGAGCCGCTCGGAAAGGTCGCGCAACTGCGTGTCGTCGAGCCCGCCGGTGACTTCCTTGCGGTAACGCGCCACGAAAGGCACCGTGGCGCCCTCGTCGAGCAGCCCGATCGCCGCCGCGGCCTGTTCCGGCCTTGCGCCGATCTCGGCCGCGATGATTGCTGCAATGCGCTTGATGTCCGATGCCATGTTGGTCCCTGTCGAAAAGAGCGGCGACCATAGGCCGGGACGCCGGCCGCGCCAACCACGCCGTTTTCAACCGACCCTAGAGGTCCACAGGAAACAGCTGTGAATGCGACCCGCCGAACGGCTCAGACCATCGTGCTCAGCGCCTCGAAGAAGCTGACGAGGTCGAGGTCGAGCCGATCATCCACCGGCTCCGGCTGCGACGACATCTTGGCGATGACCACTTCCGTCCTTGGGTTGACGTAAAGCCACTGGCCGTGGATGCCGATGCCGCAGAAAGCGCCGCTGTCATGGCCGGTCTGGTACCATTTGTTGCGATAGCGTCCCTTCGGGAACAGGAACGCCATCGTGCCGCGCTGCCAGGCCTCATGGCTGCCGCCGGTGGCGACCGTGTCGCGCACCCAGGCTTCCGGGACGATGCAGCGGCCGTTGGCCGCGCCGCCCTGCCGCATCATCTCGCCGATACGGGCAAGATCGCGCGGCGTCATCGACATGCCCCCGGCGGTGCGCGCCGTGCCTTCCATGTCGACCGTCACCGACATTTCGCTTGCGGCGCCCAGCGGCAGCCAAAGCTTTTCGCTGAGCAATTGGCTGACACGCTTGCCCGATGCCCGCTCCACCAGGATGCCCAGCATGTCCGAATTGGGCGAGCGGTAGCGATAAGTCTGCCCGTGCGGCTCAGCGAGACGCTGCAGCGTCAGCAGGAATGCCGCGAGGCTTTCCGACCCGCCGCCCGGATTCCACAAGGTCGAACGGCGGTAACGGGCAAACGCGCTTTCCGGATCGAGATAGGCTTCCTCGAAATCGAGGCTGACCGTCATGTCGAGCACGTTGCGCACGCTCGCATCGCCATAGGCCGAGCCCTTGGCCTCGGGAATGTACTCAATAACCGGCGCGTTGGAATCGAACACCCCCTCGCCTTCCAATATGCCCGCAAGAATCGCGGTCACCGACTTGCTGATCGAAAAGATGATGTGGCGGGAGCCGAACGGCATATGCGGTGCCGACCAGTCGCCGACCAGCTTGCCGCCCTTCAGGATCGTCAGCCCGTCCGTATCGGAGCGCTTCAGGAAGCTCTCAACGGTTTCGCTGCCGCCGGCGAACGAGATGTTCTCCTCGAGCAGCGCCCCGAGCGATTTTGCCTGCTCCTCGCCGCCGGGCGCCGCCGCGACATGCACGCTCGGCACCAGTTCGCCGACATTCTGGAACGACCATCGGTTGAACGGCGAAAGCCGCCAGGTCTCAAGCCGCACATCCTTGCGGGCAAAGCCATATTGGGTCTCGAACGCGGTTTTGCCGGTCATGATGCTCTCGCGGTTGCTATCTTGAGGAGTTCAGGCCAATGCGGCGGCGATGACGTGCACCGCCTTTAGCGTCGCCACCGAATAGGCGATGTTGGTGAAATCCGGATAGGTCGAAAGCTTCACCACGACCATCCTATTGACCCAGTCGATATGGATCAGCTGGCCGAACACGCCCCGGCACATCAGCGCGCGCGAATGCGGATTCTCGATCCAGAACTGGTTATGATAGCTGCCCTCCGGCAGGCTCGGATTGAAATTCGGCCCATGCCTGCCGCTGCGCGTCGCTTCGATCCAGTCGGCCGGAATCACGCCGCCCCCGTTGTCGAGGATCAATTGCCCGAAGCGGCCATAGTCGCGCAGCGTCGCGTTGAAGCCGCCATCCGCCAGCGCATAGCCGGCGCTGTCGACGGTGAAGCAGGCGCTTTCGTCGGCGCCGAGCTTTTGCCAGAGTTCTTCCGAGACGAGCTGCGCCAGGCGCTTGCCGCTCACCCGCTCCATGATGAAGGCGAGCACGTCGGTCTCGATCGAGCGGTACTCGAACGCCTCGCCATGCGGGCGCACTCGGTCCTTCAGCCGCAGGATCAGCTCGTACATGTGCGAGGGCCACGAAAAGTCCGGATCGCTGCCCGGCGGGATCGGCTTCCAGCCGGTCGCGACATCGACCTGGCCGATCTCGGAATAGCGATCGGTGTATTCCTCGGAAAAGCGCACGCCCGTCGTCATGTCGAGCACATGCTGCACGGTGGCGCCGGCCCAGCCGGTCTCACCGAGTTCCGGAAGATAGTCGGTGACGAGCTTTGCCGGATCGATCAAACCGCGCCCGACGAGAATACCGCACACCGACCCGGTGACCGACTTCGCCATCGACTGCGACAGGTGCAGCGTGTGCTCGTCCATGCCGTTGAAATAGCGCTCGTAGGCGACCTTGCCGTCCTTCAGCACCAGGAAGCCGTCGGCATAGGTCTCATCGAGCAGGCCGGCGAGCGTCGTCGGCGCTCCGTTGCTATCGACCACCGGCAATTCGTCGAGGTCGACCTCCGCGCGCTCCAGGCGACGGCGGTGGCCGCTGCCGCGCCACACCTCGACCGTCGGCAGAAATTCGCGGATGTGCTGGAAGGCCCAACGGTTCCAGGGCGGCCTGTCCCAGTCGAGCTTCGGCGGCACCAGCCTGGGCGGCGAGCCCTGCATGATTGGCGGCCGCGGATCGGAGTTGCGATAGGACGAGGTCATGGTCCCTCCTAATGCATGTCGCCCCAAAGCGCGCGGCGGCTTGGGGGAACGACATGCACGGAAACAGTCATACGAAGGGGAGGCCGGAGCCTCCCCTCCTTTCATGCGTTGCGCTGATTTATTTGCGCAGGTTGGTCCAGATCTTGTTGTAGATCTCCACCACGTCCGGCGGGCACGGCGGCACGAATTCCGGCGTCGGCGAGCCGGCGGGCGGGCTGATTTCCGGCGAGTTGGCGAATTCCGGCGGCAGGAATTTGTGGCTGCCGGCTATGCCGTTGTCGTAGCCCGCGAACTCCGAGATCAAGGCCGCGTTCTCCGGCGCCATGACGAAGTCCTGGAACAGCTTCGCGTTCTCGAGGTTCTTGGCCCCCTTCAGCACCGCGACATTGTCCATCCAGCCTTCGACGCCTTCCTTCGGATAGGCATATTTGATCGCCGGTATCTTCTGGCGCGAGCGGTAGGCAGCACCATTCCACTGCTCGGTCACGATCACGTCGCCGGAAGTGATCTTGGTGATGGTGTCGTAGCTGAAAGTCTTCCAGGATGGTTTGGCGGCCGTCAGTATGTCGTTGACCTTTTTCAGATTGGCCTTGTCGGCGCCGCAGCGCGGCACACCGGCATAGCGCTCGGCCGCATGCATGACGGTGTTGACGTCGTCGAGCACGTTGATCTGGCCCTTCAGCGCGTCCGGCGGGTTGAACAGGATGGCCAGCGTATCGATGTCACCCTTGAACTTATCCATGTTGACAGAGAACGTCGTCGTGCCGAACTGCCACGGCGCCGTGTAGTGGCGGCCATCGTCCCAATAGACGTTGAGGAAGCGCGGATCGATGTTCTTGCCGTTCGGCATCGCGTTGGGCTCGGTTTTCTCGAGCAGGCCTTCCTCGACCATGATCTTCACGGTGTAGTCCGACGGCACCACGATGTCGTAGCCGGAATTGCCGGCGCGCACCTTGGAGAGCATGGTCTCGTTAGAATCGTAATCGTCCAGCGTCACCTTGATGTTGTACTGCTTCTGGAACTTGTCGATCAGCTTGGGATTGGTGTAGTCACCCCAGTTGTAGATGTGCAGTTCGCCGTCGGCCAACGCCGGAACTGCCCATAAAAGCACGGCCGCGGAAACGGCCGCCATCAGTTTTGCAGACATTTTATGTTCTCCTTGCCTTCCCATTGTTGTGTGTTGGAGCTCATTTGGCGCGTCGGCGCGCAATCAGGAACGAGACCGAGACGAACAGGATCGACACCATGAGCAGGATGGTGGAGATCGCGTTGATCTCGGGTGTCATCGGGCGCCGGATCTGGTTCCAGATATAGAGGGGCAGCGTTGTCTGGCCGGGTCCGGCGACGAGCTGGGTGATGGTGAAATCGTCGAAGGAGACGATGAAGGCGAGTGCTGCGCCCGACATGATGCCGGGAACCAAGAGCGGCAGCGTGATGCGCCTGAAGGCGCTCCACGGCGTCGCGTAAAGATCGGCTGCTGCATATTCCAGCGTCAGGTCCATGTCCTCAAGCCTCGCCCGGATCGGCATATAGGCGAAGGGGATGCAGAACACGGTGTGGGCGAGGATCAGATTGCCAATGCCGAAATTCAGCCCGAACACACCGGCGATCAGCGCGAAGAAGGAGAGCGTCGCCACCGCCGTGATGATCTCGGGCACCATCAGCGGCAGGTTGATGACCATGAATGCCGCCGCCAGCCCACGCCAGGGTTTTACCCGGGTCATGCCGATCGCCGCCAGCGTCGCGCAGATCGTCGAGACGATCGTCGCGGTCACCGAGATGATCAGCGTGTTGCGCGCAGCGGCATGGAACTCCTCGTTAAGGAACGCGGTGCCGTACCAGCCGAGCGTGACGCCTTCCCAATGGGTCACCAGTGAGCCGCTGTTGAGCGAGAAGATCATCAGGATCAGCACCGGCACATAGAGCACCAGCAGACAGATGATGGCGATCGTGCGGAACCCCGGCTGGTCCTTGATATCCATGACGCGAGGCTCAGCCATGCTGCACCTTGCCCGACGTGTTGCGGACATAGAAGTAAAGGGCGACCAGCACGGCAGTCATCAGGATCAGCGCCTGCGCGCAGCCCAGCGGCCAGTTGCGCCCCGAGCCGAATTGCTGCGCGATCAGGTCGCCGATCATCAGGTGGATGCCGCCCCCGAGGATGAGCGGCGTCACATAGGCGCCGAGCGCCGGGATGAAGACGAGCAGGCATCCGGCGATGATGCCGGGCTTGGACAGCGGGATGATCACCCGCCACAGCACCTGCCGCCGCGTCGCATAGAGATCATACGCTGCTTCGATCAGCCGAAAGTCGAGTTTCTCCAGGCTCGAATAGAGCGGCAGCACCATGAACGGCAGGAAAGCGTAAAGCAGGCCGAGCTGGATGGCAAAGTTGGTGTAGAGCATGGTGATCGGCTTATCGATCACGCCGAGCCCGATCAGCGCGTTATTGATCAGGCCCTCGTCACGGATGATGAACATGATCGCCAGCGTACGGACCAGAAGGTTCGACCAGAACGGGATGGTGATCAGAAGCACCCACCAGTTGCGCTGCGCCGGCGGCCGCGTCGCCATGAAGTAGGCGGTCGGAAAACCGAGCAGCAGGCAGATGACAGTCGTCACCACCGCGAACAGGAACGAACGCAGGTAGATGATCAGGAAGTCCGGCGTGAATTGCAGCGTGTCGTCGAAAATGTCGCGCTGGAACAGGAAATTCAGATAGGCGTCGGTCGAGAACTGCCACTGCACCCCGCCATAGGGCGCGGCGACAAGGAACGAGTAGACGCAGATGATGATCAGCGGCAGCACACCGAAAATACCAATGATGAGAAGCGCCGGCAGCGACAAGAGCCGGTTGCGTCGCGCACTGATCTTCACCGCCTGGGCTTCGAACAGCGCGGCCTTGGACAGTGGGACTGAGGAAAGAGCGGCTGTCGTCATCAGTCTTTCAGGACGCGCGCCGCGTCCTCCTCGAACTGGATGCCGACCTTCGCACCGGTCGCGTAGGTCACCGGCGACGAGCGGCTGTTCTGATGGCGCACGATGAAGTTCTCGCCGCCGCCGTCGAGCTTGACGTGGTAATGCGTATCGGTGCCGAAATAGACGATGTTGGCGAGCGTACCGGCGATCGTTCCCTTGGCCGGATCGGGCACAAGATCGGCATGCTCGGGTCGCACCACCAGCGTCACTTCGCCCGTCGGATCGAAGCCTTCCGGATAGCCGGCACTGATCGTGGCGCTGCTGGCGAATTTGACCGTCGCCACGCCGGCCTGCTTCGACACCACCGTGCCCGGCAGGAAGTTCGTCTCGCCGATGAAGTCGGCGACGAAGCGTTCGGCCGGCCGGTCATAGATGTCGCGCGGCGTGCCGACCTGCAGGATCTTGCCGGCCGACATCACGGCGATGCGGTCGGACATGGTCAGCGCTTCTTCCTGGTCGTGAGTGACGAAGATGAAGGTGATGCCGGTCTCGTGCTGCAGCCGCTTCAATTCGATCTGCATTTCCTTGCGCAGCTTGTAGTCGAGCGCCGACAGCGGCTCGTCGAGCAGAAGCACCTTCGGCTGCGGCGCCAGCGCGCGGGCGAGTGCGACGCGCTGCTGCTGGCCGCCGGAAATCTCGCTGGTTCGGCGCGCCTTCAGCGCCTCCATCTTGACCAGCTTCAGCATCTGCGCGACGCGCGCCTCGATCTCCGCTCTCGCCTTGCCGAGCATTTCCAGCCCGAAGCCGATATTCTGCGCCACCGTCATGTGCGGGAACAGCGCATAGCTCTGGAAGACTGTGTTGACCGGGCGTTTGAACGGTGGCAGCGGCGCAATGTCCTGGCCGTGCAGCAGGATCTCGCCGGCGGTCGGGAAATCGAAGCCGGCAATCAGTCTCAGCAGCGTCGTCTTTCCGCATCCCGACGGGCCGAGCAGTGTGAAAAACTCGTTCTCGCGGATCGACACCGAAACCGTGTCAAGGGCGGCTACCTGGTTTTCGCCGGTTCCGAAGACCTTGCGAACACCGCGAACTTCGATCGCGTTCTTACCCGGTTGTTCCGGCACAATTACCCCATTGAGAGAGCCTGCTCTTTCCGGCAGGTGTGTTCCTGTTTGATTGTCACCATAAGCCGGGCGGCTTGGCAACTGCGGAGCTGCTAGCTGATTTTCAAACGCAATTCCCATGCCGCACCTCAGGCCTGGTAGGTAATCTTGCCGCCACAGATGGTGGTGACCGGGCGCACCGAGTGCAGCGCTTCCGGCGCGGTCGCCTCGATATCGGCCGACAAGACGACGATATCGCCGAGATAGCCGGTTTTCAGCCGACCTTTGCGGTCTTCCATGAACTCCGCATAGGCGCCCTCGACGGTGTAAGCCTGGATCGCTTCCCGCAACGAGAAGCTCTGATCGGGCATGCCTTCCGCCCAAGGCTTGCGCATGACTGCCGCCTGGATGGACAGGATCGGATCGACCGGAGAAACCGGCCAGTCGGACGCGAACACCACGCGTGCGCCGGCATTTTTCAGCGTGCGCCAGGCATAGCTCAGCGGCCACTTGTCGCGGCCGATGCGCGAGATCGTCGGCTCCATCGGGAAGTTCAGCGCGCCCGGCGGATGCGCCGGCTGCATCGACGCCAGAACGCCAAGCTCGGCGAAGCGCGGCACGTCGGCAGCCGTGATCACCTCGATATGCTCGACGCGGTGGCGGCTGTCGCGCCGGCCGTTCTTCTTCGCCGCCGCCTGATAGCCGTCGAGCACCGCGCGAACCGCGCCGTCGCCGATCGAATGAACGGCGATCTGCAGGCCGCGCCTGTCGGCCTCGACCGCCACTTCGGCGAAATGCTCAGGCGAAAACAGCGGCTCGCCGCGCCAACCCGGACGGTCGGCATAGTCGTCGACCATCACCGCCGTCCAGGAATCCAGCACGCCGTCATAGAAGACCTTGACCATGCCGGACGTAAGCCACTCGGAATTATAGGTCGCGGCCATCCGCGAGGCTTTTTCCAGCATGTCCAGCTTCATGAAGTTCTTGAAGTGGAACGGGATTTTGGTGCGGCAAAGCAACCTTCCCTCTTTCTCCAGACCAGCCAGCAGCTCGAGCTGGTAGAGGTTGCCGTCCATGTTCTGGATCGAGGTGATGCCGTGCCTGGCGCACCATTCAAGGCCACGGTGCATCAGATCGCGATCGGCCGCCAGCTCCTCCGCGGAAGGATAAGGATCCGGTTCGGCGCCCTCGAGGCCAAGCCGTGTCCGGTTCGCTCCGTAGTGGTCGAGGACCGGCCCGAACGCCTCGCCCTCGCGCAGCTCGCCGGCGGCAAGCCCGTCCGCGCCCATGACGATCTCGTTGCCCTGGCCGACCTCCTTGCCATGCAGCAGGCCGGCCTCTTCCAGCGCCTTGGTGTTCGCCCACATCGTATGGTGGTCGGACGCCGACATGACGAAAGGCCGGTCGGGAATGATGCGGTCGAGGTCGTGGCGCGTCACCGGCTCCGGCAAGATGGCGTAGTCGACGCCGGCACCGATCAGGAGCCTAGCGTCCGGCCGCTTCGCGGCGAAATCCTGGATCGCGTCGCGCAGCGCGTCGAAGCCATGCACGCCCGCCAGATGCAGGTTGTCGAGCTCGGCCGCGCCGCCGAAGAGATGCATATGCGCCTCGATGAAGCCCGGCAGGACGGAGCCGCCCTGGGCGTCGACAACCTTGGTCGCTGGTCCCTTGAGTTCTTCGATGGAAGCGCGGCTGCCGATGGCGATGATGACGCCGTCCTTGACGGCAACAGCCTCGGCGGCGGGATTGTCATCGTCCATGGTCAGCACACGGCCGTTGACGATCACCAGATCCGCACCACCATCCGCAACCGACATCGCGACTCCACATTTTGCTGAGGGACCGACAACGCCACGCCGCCCCAAAAGCGGCCGCCACCGGGGCGACGCCATGGACGAAAAGTCGATGCCGATGCGCCGTCTTCCAAATTCCCCTTGTTATCGTTGAAGACAGCGTGGATAAAGAATGCGACTGTTTATTCGCGTTTGTCAACAGCTGGAATTTGGCATGTATAGTGGACTGCACCGCGCGCCGATGGTGGGGCCGAGCGGGGAACGGGGGCAACGAGCAGTGAAGCGCAGTCTCGATCGCAAGACCAAAATAGCGCTGGAGCCGCGCAAGCAGCCGCGGCAGCAACGGTCGAGCAAGGTGGTCGACAGGATTCTCGACGCGGCGCTCATCCTGACGCGTGAGCAGGGAACCAAGACCCCGACGACGCTCGCCATCGCGCAGCGCGCGGGCCTGTCGGTCGGTTCGGTCTACCAATATTTCCCCAACAAGGAAGCCATTCTTCTCGAGCTCGGCAGGCGCTGGCTGTCGTCCTTTCCCGAGGTGATTGCCAAGCGCATCAAAGTCGCCCCACCCACCAACCGCGAAGAGTTTCGCCGCGAAGTGCGCAAGCTCTTTATCGACACATCCCGGATCTATCTCGACAACGCGACCCTGATGCCGGTGATCGAGGCTATCTCCGGCAACGCCGACCTCCGGCCGATCCAGGACGGATACGACAAGGAGATCATCGCCCTCTACGCAGCCTGGCTGCAGCATGTGAACCCGGCGCTCGAGGAAAAGACCGCCAAGCGGCTGGGCCTGGTGATGATGGAGGTCGGGCACGCCTGCAGGCTCGTCGGACTGAAGCGGGACCGCAAGACATTCGACCTCATCGAGGACGATGTGGAAGCCATGTGGCTGGCTCTCGTGACCCCCTATCTCAACCTCGACTGATTTCGCACCTCCAACTGTTTTCGCACTTCCAGGGGAATTCCATGAAGACTGTCTTTTCGCCGCTTCACGCCGGTCATTCAGGCCAGATGGAACTGGTCACATCGGCCATCGTGCCCGGCTTCGAGAAACCGTCGCGAGCCGAATTCATCAAGGCGCGGGTGGAGAGCGAGAAGCTCGGGCCGATCATCGGACCGGTCGAGCACGACCTCTCCGCCGCCAAGCGCGTGCATGATGCCCACTACATCGATTTCCTGCCGACGGTCTGGCCGGAATGGGTCGCCGCCGGTTTCACGGGCTCGGCCATGGGCTTCACCTGGCCGACGCGCGGCCTGCGCGGCGACGTTCCGCCGAAGCGCGTCGACGCCTTGCTCGGCTATTATTCCTTCGATGCCGGCGCCACCTTCGTCGAAGGCACCTGGGCGGCGATCAAGTCATCCTATGACGTCGCGCTGACCGCCGCCGCCCTGGTCAAGGGCGGCGAGCGCACCGCCTTCGCGCTTTGCCGCCCGCCCGGCCATCATGCGGGCGCTGCGTTCATGGGCGGCTATTGCTTCATCAACAACGCCGCCGTCGTCGCGCAATGGTTCCGCGACCAGGGCGCCAGGCGCGTGTCGATCCTCGATGTCGACTACCACCACGGCAACGGCACGCAGGAGATCTTCTATCGCCGCGGCGATATCCAGGTGCTCAACCTGCATGGCGACCCGATGGTCGAGTATCCCTTCTTCCTCGGCCACGCCGACGAGCGCGGCGAAGGCGAAGGCGAAGGTTTCAACGTCAACTACCCCATGCCCTTCGGCACCGACTGGGACGGCTGGAGCGCGTCGCTGGAGGATGCCTGCGGCAAGCTCACCGCCTACGCCCCCGATGTCGTCATCGTCTCGCTCGGCGTCGACACCTTCGAGAAGGACCCGATCAGCCAGTTCAAGCTGAAGAGCGTCGACTACCCCAAGATCGGCCGCCGCATCGCCAAGCTCGGCCTGCCGACGCTGTTCGTCATGGAAGGCGGCTACGCCGTGGAAGAGATCGGCATCAATGCCGTCGGCGTGCTGACCGGCTTCGAGGATCGCTGATCCCCACCCGAATAGACCTACGCCCCCGGATTCAACCGGGGGCGTTTTTTTGCGACGCGGCCGGCAAATCATCAGATCAATTCGACTTTGAGATCACCGCCAAGCAACTCGAAGATCGGTCGCTGAGTCGCAACGCGAGTCCATCGGATTCGATTTTGTCAAATCGCATTTGATGTCGGATTCATCTGCGGGTAGATTAGACCCGAATCAGCCGGTCCACGGGGGGCGCGGCGACCACCCAAAGTCTCAAGTTCCGGCGCCAGGCCGGCACCAGACGCGGACGGTTTCGCGTTCCCTGGAGGGATTCGGCGCGGTTGGGGCGCCGTTCGCGTCCGTGAGTGTGTCTTCGTAAACGTGATGTGTTTCGGGTCCGGCCGCCGGCTTCGCCAGCACCGGGCACAAGGATCGATTCCGGCAAGAATCCAAGAATTGGAAATGAGCAGTCCCGCCGCGCTTCTCCAACCCGATGCTTCAGGCCCGCACCTGACGTCCCGCGGCGATCTCACCGGTTTTTTCATGCAGCTTGCAGCCGACATCGGCGCAGACAGCTACATGCTGGTCGCCATTGTGCATGACCAGGACCGCAACGACGCGCGCATCGTCTCCTCGAACTGGATCTTCGATGCCATCGAGCTGATCGGCAAAAGGCTGATCGCCAACTTGGCGCTCGGCCCTTTGACCGTGGCGCCCGGGGTGCGTCCGAAGCCATTGGTGGCGGCGCACGCGCCCGACGCCGGCGCATTGCTGACCGGCGAAGAGGCCCGCCTGCTCGACGTGCTCGGCCATGCCGAAATCTACTCGTTGCGGCTCAATGTCGGCCGCCAGCGCCTGTTCGTGCTGTTCTCGGCCGCCGAGGCAGGCAAGATCGATCTGACCGCCCTGATGAAGGCGCAGCTCAAATGCTGCTATGCGCTTTCCAGCATTCCGCAGCTGATCGCGGCGGCATCCATGCAGGATCCGCTGTCGGACCGCGAGCGCGAATGCCTGTTCTGGGTCTCGGAAGGCAAGACCACCGACGAGGTCGCTCTCATCCTCGGCGTCTCGTCCAACACCGTCAACAGCTACATCACGCACGCCATCCAGAAATTCGCGGCCTCGAACCGCGCGATGGCGATCGCGACGGCGATCAGGAGCGGCATCATTTGAAGCACGCACAGGTCAAAGAGGCGGCCGCCGCCCTTTTCAACGATCAGCGCAATCCCTTCGGCGCCTTCTCGCTGGGCTCGGAGACACATCATGCGGCCACCATTCCGGATGCCGTGCGCCGTTGCCGTTGGATCGCGGTCGACATCAACGCCTCGGCCTTTGGCCTTTATTTCGTTAGCCCCTCGCCTGAGCGCGCGCGTCTCGTAGCGTGCTTCGATTCCGACTATCCGAGCACCGCGGTCGCGACCAAATTCATCTCCGGCGCCAATGGCGAGGACGTGGTGCGCCACAGCCGCGTCTCGACGGCGCCGCGCTGGTGGGCCGATGACGGCATCGCCGGATCGCGGCAGATTTTCCAGTCGCTCGCCTGGGCCGAGCCGACTGCTCCGCTGGCGCCAGGCACCAATGGCATCGCCCTTCCCGTGCATGCCGACCGCGGTCAATGCGGCCTGGTCGTCTTCCTCGGCTCTGAGATGGCGTTGTCCGACGACACGTTGTGCGAGATCCACGCCCGCTCCTTCGCGCTCTTCGCGGCCGTCGCCCGGATCCGCCCCAGCGACAGCGGCCGGATGCGCTCGATCTCCAAGCGCGAGCTCGAATGCTTGAAGCTGACCGCCAACGGCAACACCAGCGAGGAGATCGCCAAGCTTCTCAAGCTCTCGGTGCACACCGCCAACCAGTACCTCACCCAGTCGACGCAGAAGCTCAACGCGGTCAACCGCAACCAGGCGGTCGCCAAGGCCCTCCGGCTCGGCCTGATCGAGTGACGTCACGCATGCGGCGCTGGTGCGTTTCACCGTTTCACGAAAACGGCGAAACGTGCTGTCTCTTTGTTTGACGCAATTGCGGACGGAAGGCTACGGCGAAGTCGCCGAGCCTAACCGCTCACACTTTTCCTGGAATTGCTCTAAACATGCCGCAGCGGGATTGGTGCGGCTGCAATCAGATCGTTACGGAAATGCCAGCGGCTCGGTCCTGCGGATGCGGGCCTCCTCCACGGCGTCCTCGAGCAAGGCAGTGTTGTGCTCAGGCGTCTCGCCGGGCTTCTCGAACGACACGTAGTTGACCACCACGGAAGGCCCGCGCTCGGTCAGCGTCAATTGGAAATAGACCGTCACGCCGCGCGGCCGCAGCTCGAGATCGAGCACGATGCGCGGACTGCCGCTCCAGTCGACATGCGCCTCGCCGCCATGGCCGAGCCGCAGCGTGCCCGGCCGGAAGTAGAGCTCGGCGGCCGAATCCACCAGGTCCGACAGGCAGGCGAAATGCTCGAGCCGGATGAAGGCGATATAGTCGGCAACGTCGATCAGCCTCAACTCGCCCACAACAGGCTCGATGGCGCTCGCGACGATCAGCTCGCGGGAATTGGCGTGTGGTTGCCGGTCCATGGATTAGCGGCGTCCGTTCATTGGGTTGCTTTGCGCGAGGCCTTCTTCGAGTAGACGATCCGCACCAACTCGGCGACCGCCTGGTAGAATTGCGACGGGATCACGCTATCAACCGAAACTTGCTTGTACATGGAGCGCGCGAGCGCCACGTCCTCGAAGATCGGGATATTGTTCTCCCTGGCGATCTCGCGGATCTTGAGGGCTACCAGATCCTGCCCCTTGGCGAGCACGATGGGAGCGGTATCCTCCCCGCGCACATATTTCAGCGCGATTGAAAAGTGAGTCGGGTTGGCGATCACCAGCGTCGCGCGCGGCACCGCCGTCATCATGCGTTTGCGCGCCCGGTCGCGCGCCAGCGAACGCAGTCGTGACTTGACGATCGGGTCGCCTTCCGACTGCTTCAGCTCGTCCTTGACTTCCTGCTTGGTCATGCGCAGGTCGCGCCGCCAGTGGAAACGCGACCAGACGATGTCGACCACCGCGATCAGACCCATGACGAAAACGATCGCCACCAATATGTCGACGAAGATGCCGCGGATAACCATGCCGAAGGACATCGGGTTGGTGATCATGCCGGCGAGCAGCTTGCGATGATCTTGCGAGAGCGTGAAGCTGAGCACCGCGATCGCGAAGCCAAGCTTGGCCAGCGACTTCAGGAATTCGACCCAGCCCTGCACGCCGAACATCCGGCTCCAGCCCTTGGCGATCGAGATGCGCGACAGCTGCGGCCTGATCCGTTCACCGACGATCTGCGGCAGGTTCTGGAAGACCGAGGCGCCGATGCCGGCAACCGTCAGGAGCACCAGCAGGCTGACGACGGCGCGGCCGATCTCGCTCATCACCTGTCTGTAGAGCGAGATGACGTCGGTCTCGGTGTCCATCGGCCAGGCTTCCGGCTTTTCCAGGAAGGTCGACAGGAACATGCCGAGGTCGACGATCGCGTCCTTGGCGTAGAAGACCGCGAAAACCAGGATGGCGAGGAAGGACGCAAAGATCGCGGTCTCGCGCGAATGGGGCAGCTTGCCCTGTTCGATCGTGTCGCGGATCTTCTTTTCTGTGGCTTCCTCGGTTTTGGAATCCTTGTCGACCGCTTCAGCCATGACGCTCTGACCGTGCGGCTATCGTCAGGCGGCTTCGGCGGTGGCTGCCTGCGTCGAAGGCAGCTCGAAGGCCCCTTCGCGCGACAGCCGGATGGCGGCGCTCGATATGCTCTTGCGGGCCGCCATGATGTCGGCAAGCGCAATGCCTTCCGATCCCTGTCCAAGCTCGGATTCGATCATGCGGCGAGAGCGCGCGCCGATGGCCGACAAGGCCGATTCGGCCAGTTCCGGCGACGCGCCGCGAAGCGCCAGCGTGACGAGCTCGGTCGACAGCCCGTCGAAGAGCAGAACCCGGGCTTTCTGCGGCAGCAGCGGCAGATCGTCGAAGGCGAACAGCCGCGACTTGACGCCGGCGAGATCGGGCGTGCCGGCTTCCTCCAGGTCCTGCATCAGGTCGTCCAGTTCCGGCTTCGCCATCTCGTTGAGCATGCTGGCGACGCGTTCCTGCCCGGCCGTGGTGTCCCTGCTGGCCTTCTGCGACAGCACGCTCACGCGCAGCTGGTTCTCGACGATCCTGGATGCCGCGTCCGGGATGTTGGCCATCGTCACCATGCGCTTGATGATCTGGCTGCGCATCGGCTTTTCCATGGTGAGCAGAACATTGGCGGCGGCCTGCGGCGCCAGCTTCGAAAGCACCATCGCGGACGTCTGCGGATGCTCGCCCGCAAGGAAGGCGCCGAGCCTTGCCGGTTCGAGCTTCTCGAGGTCCGGCCAGATCGGCGCGGGCCCTTCCTCGACCGGCTCGAACTTCTTCTCGCCCATGATGGCGCTCATCTCTTCGGGCGACAGCGATTCGTTGAGGATCGTGTCCATCCGGTCGGCGGAATCGAGCAGGCCCGCACCCTCGGTGAACTCGGCCTCGAACTCGGCGACGATGCGCTCCAGATCGGCCTGCGGGATGGTACGCAATAGACGCGCGCCCTCGATCAGCGCCTTCAGCTCATCCTGCTTGAAGAATTTGAGCAGCCGGCTGGCCGCGGGCTTGCCCATGGCCACCAGTATGGCTGCCGCCTTTTGCGGACGTGTCAGCGCCAATGCCGTCGTCATGCGTGTTGCCCTCGCTGCCGATTGGTCCGCCCGCCGACCATTCTCAGGCGCTCTTCGTCGCGGCGATGATCTCGGTGAGCCTGATGCCGAAGCGCGTCGGATCGCTTTCCAGCACCGTGATCTCGCCGCGCGCTATTCTGCGGCCGTTGACGACCACGTCGACCGGCTCGCCGATACGGCGGTTGAGCGCGACCGTGGAGCCCTTCTGCAGCGCCATCAGCTCCGAGACCGGCATCTCCGTGCTGCCGAGGATGATCTGCACGTCGACCGGAATGGTCATGATGATCGAAGAATTGGCGCCCGACCGAAGCGCAGCATCTGGACGGCCCTCCTCTTCACGGAGCACGCCACGCAGTTCTTCGATGGCGCGATCCAGCTGCTCGTTGGGTTGGCCGATTTCCGCTTCGGCCTCGGCTTCCACATTTGTCGCTGCCATGCTTTGTCTCCATGAATCCCGCGCCTGGCGTCAGCCCGGCATCAGTCCGTCTATGAAATCCTGCCCGGCATCATGCGGATGACTGATGCGGACGGTGTAGTTCTGCCCCAGCTTGCCGAACTCGCAGACAAACAGTGTCTTGTCGCGGGCGCTGAGCCTGGCATTGAGCTGCGCTTTCTCCTCGAATTCGATCACCTGGCCGGGCTCGAACGCGGCGAGGTCGCCGAGCGTCAGCCGGGCGAGCGGCATGGTCGCCTCGAGCCGGACGGTCGAGCGCATTACCTCTTCCGAGAAACGGGCTCGCCAGTCGAATTCGCTGCTCTCGCCTTCCTCGACTTTGGCGTTTGCGCCACGCGTCGAGAGAAGGATGCGCTGTGGGATCATGACCGTGATCATGCCGGTATCGGTCGGCGTGGAGACGCCAAACACGATGCGGACTGCGGCGCCGTCGCGCAGGATGCGCCGCCTCGCTTCGCCGCCAGACGTTGCGCGAGGCACCGGCAGACGCAAATCCAATGAGCGCCGGCCCGATCCGTTGAGCGCCGTCGCGACCTCCTGGAACACGGTGGTCGCGACATCGGCCTCGATCTGCGACAGGTCGCGCTCGATCGGCGCCACCGGCTGGTCGGGATCGCCGCCGAACAGCGCGCTCACCATGACGGCGACCGCATGTGCATCCATCACCAGCGTCATGGCGTCGGCCGAGGTCGGCGACGAAACGATTGTCAGCGCAAAGGCATCGCCGGCGCGCGAGCGCGCCTCGGGAACGCGGCCGACCTCCACCGCCTGCAGGTCGACGGTCACCGGCGCCCCGAGCTCGCTTGCAAGCGCCTTTTGCAGCACCGGCAGCGCCCGCTCGGCCATGCCGCGGCCGACGCCGATCACCTGCGCCGCCTCGCCACTGTCGCCGACGAGACGCTCGATGATCAAGGCCCGCGTTTCTGACGGACTGGCCGGACTGGTCATGGCGGCAGGCGGTCCTGTCTCGGATCGAGCATGCTCAGGCCGCCTTCTTCTCGGCGGAGCCGGCGTTCATGGTGCTCTGCTCAACGGCATCGATCGTCGGACGCTCATAGGAGGAGATCGTCTTGCGGCCGAATTCGATCGCCACCTGCGGCAGGGCGCCGTTCATATAGGCAAGCAGCGTCTGCTTGACGATGATGTAGAGGCGGTTCTTTTTCTCGCGCACCGTCTTGATCTTGGTGGCGACCGGACCGACCACCGCATAAGACAGGAAGATGCCGAGGAAGGTTCCGACGAGCGCGGCGCCGATCAGGCCGCCGAGGATCTCCGGCGACTGGTCCAGCGCGCCCATCGCCTTCACCACGCCGAGCACGGCGGCCACGATGCCCAGCGCCGGCAGGCCGTCGCCGACCGCCACCATCGCGTGATAGGCCTTCAGCTTGTCGCTGCGGATCGTCTGGATCTCTTCATCCATCAGCGCCTCGATCTCGTGCGAGCGGGCATTGCCGATGATGATGATGCGGCAATAGTCGCAGATGAAATTCGTCAGGTCATGGTTCTTGAGCACGGTCGGGAAGGCCTGGAAGATGGCGGACTCCTCCGGATTGTCGATATGCGCCTCGACCTCGCTGCGCGATTTCGAGCGCAGTTCGCGCATCAGGCTGTGCAGGACGCCCAGCGTCTCGAGATAGTCGCGCTCCTTCGGCACCGCCTGCTTGAAGGCCTCGAGAATGCCCTTGCCGGTGTCCTTGACCGTCTTCATCGGATTGGCGACCAGGAAGGTGCCGAGCGCCGCGCCGCAGATGACCACCGCTTCCCAGGGCTGCAGCAGCACATGCAGATGGCCGCCCATGGCCATGAAGCCGCCGAGAACGCAGCCGAGCGTCACCACAAGTCCGATCAGAATGCCCACGGCAGGTCCTTCCGCATGTCACGTCGTGGATCAGGGATAGTCCCCGTGCCTTGTGTGAGGCTTGAATCGAGGGCAGCGGACACGATTCAGCTTCGCGCAAGGAAGTGACGTTATTGTCCGGGGATAGCTTCGGCCGGAGGCGTGTCCTTGCTCAGTACCTACACCAGCTATCAGTTGATTGCCAAAGATATCGGCAAGTCGATCGACCGCATTGAGCAACAGCCGACGGTCGATCGCGACACCCAGTACTATCTGGCCAACATCACCAAGGTGAAATCGATCGACGATTTCGTCAACAATGATCGCCTGTTCAAATATGCCATGAAGGCCTACGGGCTGGAGAACATGGACTATGCCAAGGCCTTCATGGTCAAGGCGCTGAAGGAAGGCGTTTCCGATCCCGACAGCTTCGCCAACAAGCTGACCGACAAGCGCTACGCCCAGTTCGTCAGAGCTTTCAATTTCGCGGCGGACGGCGCCGATGCGACCATCTACAACCCGGCGCAGCAGCTGGTGACGAAGAACTACGCCATCCAGGCCCAGATCGCCGGCCTTGACCCGAATTCGGACTATGTGAAGAGCGAGACGACCTATTATCTCGCCAACATCACCAAGGTGAAATCGGTCGACGATCTGATGTCGAACAACCGGCTCTACACCTATGCGCTTGCCGCGTATGGCCTGGATTCGGCAACCGAGGACAAGGACCTGATCAAGTCGGTCCTGCAAGGCGGCGTGCGCGATCCCGAAAGTGTCGCCAACCAGCAGACCAACAAGGCCTATGCCGGACTGGCCTCGGCCTTCAACTTCGAGCAATACGGCGAAAACGCCACCACCTACGTTCAGGCGCAGCAGCCGACCGTCGACATGTACATGCGCCAGACGCTGGAGGAGGATGCCGGCAAGACCAACGAGGGCGTGCGGCTGGCGCTTTATTTCCAGCGCAAGGCCCCCGACATCACCAGCTGGTACGACGTGCTTGCCGACACCGCTTTGGCCAGCGTGGTGCGCACCGCGCTCGGCCTGCCCGATTCCTTTGCAACGGCCGACATCGACAAGCAGGCGCAGCTGTTCGGGCAGAAGCTCGACATCAAGGATTTCACCGACCCCGAAAAGCTCAGCAAGTTCCTGACCCGCTTCACCAGCATGTACGAGATCGCCCACCCGACCTCGACGGCCGTGACATCGGTCAGCGTGCTTTTTGCGCAGCCGACCACTGTCGGCATCTCCACCGATCTGATGATGGCCATGCAGCAATTGAAGTTCTGAGATCATGCAGGACAGTCTTTACGTCGCCCTTTCCTCTCAGATCGCGCTTGAGCGCCGTCTCGACACCATCGCCGACAACGTCGCCAATGCCTCGACCATCGGCTTTCGCGCCACCGGCGTGAAGTTCGAGGACGTGGTCTCGGGCACGGGGCCGAGGTCGGTTTCCTTCGCCTCCTCCGGCAACACCTATCTTTCCGGCGCGCATGGCGCGCTGACCGAAACCGGCAACCCGTTCGACTTCGCCGTTCAGGGCGACGCCTGGTTCGCCATCGAGACGCCCGCCGGCACGGTGATGACGCGCGACGGCCGTTTCTCGATGAACGAGAACGGCGAATTGATGTCGATCGAAGGCTATCCGGTGCTGGACGGCGGCGGCGCTCCGATCCAGCTCGATCCACGCAACGGCCCGCCCAAGGCAGGCGCCGACGGCTCGCTCAGGCAGAACGACCAGCTGGTCGGCGCCATCGGCCTCTACAATTTCGACCCTGGCGAAAATTTCGTCCGCTACGGCAATTCGGGCGTCGTTCCGGCGCGCACGCCCGAACCCGTCACCGATCGTTCCGACGTCGGCATCGCGCAAGGATTTCTGGAAGAGTCGAACGTCAACCCGGTGCTGGAGATGACCCGGCTTATCCAGGTGCAGCGCGCTTTCGAGAACACGGCGGCGCTGATGCGGCAGACCGATTCCTCCACCGAGGACGCGATCAAGACACTCGGCTCGAAGTGACGGTATGACGAACGGCTCGTCCCTGTTGCGCGCTTCCGAGAGCCCGGTCGATTCCGGAAAGGCGGACCGGCTGGCCGCGCTCGAACGCGTCTGGCGCCGGTTCGATGATCCGCAGGCGTTGCTTGCGCGCGGCGGCCGCATCGCCGAGATATCGCCGACCCATTACAAGGTCCGCGGCCTGTCCGGAATTGCCAGGCTGGGCGATATGGTCGAGCAGCGCGGCAAGGCCGGCGCGCGACGCGGCGAAATCGTCAAGATCGGCAGCGACGAGGTGGTGATCGCACCTTTCGAGCGCAGCGCCGATGCCGGTATCGGCGACGCCGTCTTTCGTCGCGGCCCGCTGGCGGTCGCCCCGCATGTCTCCTGGCGCGGGCGCGCCATCGATGCCTTGATCCGCCCCATTGACGGCGGTCCCCCGCTGATCCGGCCGAATGCCGCCAATGTCACGCATGGCGCGACGCCGGGCGCCCTGTCGCGCCAGCGCGTCGGCACCGGCTTCCTCACCGGGGTGCGGGTGATCGACATCTTCACCCCGCTCTGCTTCGGCCAGCGGCTTGGCATCTTCGCCGGTTCCGGCGTCGGCAAGTCGACGCTGCTTGCCATGCTCGCCGGCGCCGAGGCCTTCGATACCGTGGTCGTGGCCCTGATCGGCGAGCGCGGCCGCGAAGTGCGCGAGTTCCTCGAGGATACGATCGGCGCCGAGAGCATGGCCAAGACCGTCGCCGTCGTCGCCACCAGCGACGAAAGCGCCATGATGCGCCGGCGTGCGCCCGACACCGCCATGTGCGTGGCCGAGCATTTCCGCGACCAGGGCCATCGCGTGCTCCTGGTGCTGGATTCCATCACCCGCTTCGCGCATGCGCTGCGTGAGGTTGCGACGGGAACCGGCGAGCCGCCGGTCGCGCGCGGCTATCCGGCCTCGGTCTTCACCGACCTGCCGAAGCTGCTCGAACGCGCCGGCCCGGGAGCCGAGGGAAAAGGCTCGATCACCGCCATCATTTCCGTGCTGGTCGACGGCGACGACCACAACGACCCGGTCGCCGATTCGGTGCGCGGCATCCTCGACGGCCATGTCGTGCTCGACCGTGCCCTTGCCGAGCAGGGCCGCTATCCGCCGGTCAATCCGCTGTCGTCCATCTCGCGCCTTGCCGACAAGGCCTGGAGCCCGGAACAGCGCGTGCTGGTGACCAGGCTGAAATCGATGATCGCGCGCTTCGAGGATACGCGCGACATCCGTCTTTTGGGTGCCTACCAAAGCGGCGCCGATGCCGAGCTCGACAACGCCGTGCGCCAGGTGCCGCTGATCTACGAGGCGCTTACGCAATCGCCGAGGGACCGCGCGTCGGCAGATCCGTTCGCCGACCTCGCCCGCCATCTCAAGGGGAAGCTGAATGGCGATCAAGGAGACTGAGCTCCAATATACCGAACGCATGTTGCGTGACATGCTTGCCGAGGCCGAGGCGGCGGAAAGGGCCGAGGCCGACGCGGCAAGATCCGCCAAGGACAAGGCCGCGCATGCCAAGACACAGAAGACAGCGGCTCTACTGACCAGAGCCGACAGGCCGCATCCGCCGCGGACATCCGCCGCCGGGACCGCCGATGCCGCGCAGGCCAGCCGCGATTCCGTGCTCGACGGGCTTTTTCCCCGCACCGAGTGGCCGGAGCCGCCGAAAGCCCAGTTCCCGCGACTGGCCGACAGGAGCGCCGACCGCCGCAGCGATTTCGTCATCGCCGCGCTCGGCATCACGCTCGGCCTCATCTGCGCGTTGTTCCCCTGGTACATCTTCTTCAACCAGGAGCAGTTCGGCGTCCAGACCATCAAGTTCGGCGGCAGCGGCAGCAATTCCGGACGCGAGGGCGGTGGCGTTGTGGCTCAACGCAGCGGACCGCTGACGGCCAAGGACATTCCCAATTCCGATATCGACCTGTTTGCGACCGGAACGGTGCAGGATGACCCCGCCCCGCCGCCCACCGACCAGCCCTTCCCGGCCGCCGCTTCCGAATTCAAGATGGTGCATGTCGCCAACGGCCGCGCCATGATCGAGGACGATACGGGTCTGTGGGTCGTTCAGCGCGGCTCCATCCTGCCGGATTCGAGCCGCGTCGCCTCGATCGAGCAGCGCGGCGGCAAGTGGGTGATCGTCACCAGCACCGACAAGGTGATCCAGCTCTCGAAGTAACCGAGCCCGGCCGTACAGCCCATCCCCCGCGCAAGGTCCGCGCAAGACTGGCCGCCTAGTCTTGTGCGTACTTGTCCGGGAGATTCCCATGGAACCCGTAAATCTTTTCGACCTTGCCACGCGGCAGTCGCAATGGCTGGCCGTGCGCCAGTCGGCGATTGCCTCCAACATCGCCAATGCCAACACGCCGGGCTATACGGCCAATGATGTCGAGCCGTTCGAAAAGCTCCTCGACCGCACCGCGGTGACGCTGACCGCCACGCAGGCAGGCCATCTTGGCGCCGAAACCACCAATGCCGGTTTCAACGTCAAGCCGGAGGATCCTGACGGCGCGATCATGCCGTCGAAGAACACCGTCGTTCTCGAGCAGGAGCTGATGAAGGCCGGCGAGGTTCGCCGCTCCTTCGAGCTCAACACGGCGATCGTCAAGGCCTTCCATTCAATGATGACGATGGTGGTGAAGAGCTGACCATGGACGCCCTCACCGCAGCCCTCAAAGTCGCGGCCTCAGGTCTTGGTGCCCAGTCGGAGCGCCTGCGCGTGGTCTCGGAAAACCTTGCCAACGCCCAGTCGACCGGCAGCACGCCCGGCGCCGATCCCTATCGCCGCAAGACAATCACCTTTCAGTCCGAGGTCGACCGCGCAACCGGCGGCTCGCTGGTGGAAGTGAGCGGCATCAATCGCGATCCCTCGGATTTTCCGATCGAATTCCAGCCTGGCAACGAAGCCGCCGACGCCAAAGGGTACGTCAAGATGCCCAACGTCAACACATTGGTCGAAATGGCCGACATGAGCGAGGCGAACCGCTCCTATGAAGCCAACCTGCAGGTCATCAAGCAGGCTCGCGATCTGATTTCCATGACCATCGACCTGATGAGGAACCAGTAATGATCGGCGGTATCGGGGCAATACAATTCAAGACGGCGGTTGACGGCGCGGAGTCCGCGTCACCAAACCTCTTGCAAGGCGGCGTCGGAACGCAGACCAGCGAAAGCATTGGCAGCAGCTTCGCCGACGTCCTCAGCCAGGCCGCGACGAAGACCGTCAACACGCTGCAGGGTGCCGAGCAGATGTCGATACAGGCGCTCAAGGGCGACGCCGACACCCGTCAGGTTGTCGATGCGGTGTTGAGCGCCCAGCAGGCGCTGCAGACGACCATCGCCATCCGCGACAAGGTCGTCTCGGCCTACCTCGAAATCAGTCGCATGAGTATCTAGGAACCGCGTCATGAAAGCCCTTTCCATAGCTGCCACCGGCATGAATGCCCAGCAGACCAACCTGGAAGTCATCGCCAACAACATCGCCAACATCAACACCACCGGCTACAAGCGGGCGCGGGCCGAATTCTCCGACCTGCTCTACCAGGTCGACCGCACGCAAGGCGTGCCCAACCGTTCCAACACCTCGCTGGTGCCGGAAGGCGTTTCGATCGGTCTTGGCGTCAAGACGACCGCCGTGCGCAACGTCCACACCCAGGGCGAACTCGCCAGCACCGGCAACAGCTTCGACCTGGCGTTGACCGGCAGGGGCTGGTTCCAGATCGAGGGCGCCGACGGCGGCACGCTCTACAGCCGCGCCGGCGCCTTCAACACCAACGCCACCGGCCAGCTCGTGACGGTGGACGGCGCCAACGTCATCCCGGCCATCACCGTGCCGACCGACGCCGTCGAGGTGATCGTCAACAAGACCGGCCAGGTCTTTGCCCGTCTCCAGGGGCAGACCGATCTCCAGCTGCTCGGCCAGCTTCAGATCGCCAATTTCGCCAACGAGGCGGGCCTGGCCCCGCTCGGCGACAACCTCTTCCAGGAAACGGCTGCCTCGGGCCCGGCAAATGTCGGCGTGCCGGGCGACCCCGGCTTCGCCACGATCCAGCAGGGTTATCTGGAATCTTCCAACGTCGATCCGGTGAAGGAAATCACCGAGCTGATCTCGGCGCAGCGCGCCTATGAAATGAACTCCAAGGTGATCCAGGCCGCCGACGACATGGCCTCGGTGGTTTCCAAGAACATCAGGTAACGGACGATGGCCGGGCCGATCTCTTTCGCACTCCGACGCGCCATGCTGGCCACCGTCCTGGTGGCCGCCGGCACGCCGGCTTTCGCGCAGGACACCACCGGCCAGTCGGCGAACCAGATCGTTGCCGGCCAGGCGGTCGGCGAGGCCGTGCTGATCCCCAACCGGGTCATCTATCCCGGTGAGACAATCGAATCCGCCTCGCTCAAGCAGGTGACGCTCATACCCGGCAAGCATAAGCCGGACGGCATGGCGACGCGCTCCGAGGAGCTTCAGGGCAAGGTCGCCAAGCGGACGCTATTGCCCGGCCGCTACATCCCGGTCACCGCTATCCGCGACGCCTGGCTGGTCGAACAGGGCGCTTCCGTGCAGGTCTATTTCACCGCCGGCGCGCTGACCATTTCGGCGGCCTGCGTCACGCTGCAGCCAGGCGCGGCCGGCGACCAGATCAAGATCCGCAACATCGACAGCGGCAAGATCATCTCCGGCACGGTGATGGCCGACGGCACCATCAAGGTCGGCGCTTCGTGATGCGCGCCTTTGTCCTTCTGCTCGCGGCGGCCATCGGTATTCAGCCGGCTTTGGCGGATGGGCTGACGCCCAAGGCAAAACGCGAGCTCGCGCAGAAGAACGGCGGCGTCTACAACGATCCGGAATACGATCCGGCGACGACCCAGCGCATGTTCCGCGTTTCCACCGGACCAAGCACGCTGCCGCCCGGCCAGGTGGCCGCGCGCATCAAGGACATTGCTCAGTTGCAGAGCGCGCGCGACAACCAGCTCGTCGGCTACGGCCTGGTCATCGGCCTTGCCGGCACCGGGGACAGCCTGCGCAACTCGCCCTTCACCGAGCAGTCGATCCGCGCCATGCTGGAGAATCTCGGCATCGCCACCGAAGGCGGCAGCGCGCGCGCCAAGAACGTGGCCGCCGTCATCGTCACCGCCAACATGCCGCCCTTCGTTCAGTCGGGCGCCCGCATCGACATCGACGTCTCCTCGATGGGCGACGCGACCTCGCTCGCCGGCGGCACGCTGGTGATGACGCCGCTGAAGGCGGCCGATGGCGAGATCTATGCCGTCGGGCAAGGCTCGGTGATTGTCGGCGGCTTCACCGCCAAGGGTCAGGCCGAGGAACTCACGCAGGGCGTGCCGACCGCCGGCCGCGTGCCCAACGGCGCCATCGTCGAGCGCGCCGTGCCGGCCGAGTTCGACGACCAGGGCGTCTTGACACTGCAATTGCGCAATCCCGATTTCTCGACCGCCATCCGCATCGCCGATGCCGTCAACGACTACACCTCGCAGCGCTTCGGCATGCGGGTCGCCGCCGAGCGCGATGCCCGCACCGTGCAGATCAGGCGGCCGAAGAACGTCTCCGCCGCGCGCTTCTATGCCGAGATCGAGAACCTCGTCGTCGAGTCGGATTCCCCTGCCCGCGTCGTCATCGATGAGCGCACCGGAACCATCGTCATCGGCAACAATGTCAGGATCTCGCGCGTGGCGATCAGCCACGGCACGCTTACCGTACGCATCACCGAAGCGCCACGGGTCGTCCAGCCTGAACCCTTCTCCAGGGGTGAGACCGCGGTGGAACCGTCCACGGCCATCGATGCGAGCCGGCCCAACGCCCGCGTCGCCGTGCTCGATGGCCCCGATCTCGAAACGCTTGTCTCCGGCCTCAATCGCCTCGGCGTGAAGCCGGACGGCATCATCGCCATCCTGCAAGGCATCAAATCTGCCGGCGCCCTGCAGGCCGACCTGGTTCTCCAATAGGCACGCCGATGATCGCGCTCCTCTCCTCGACACTGCATCGCCGCCCAAGACTTCACCCCATGACCGGCCTCCTCGCCATTGGCGCGATCGTCGCGTTGGCGGGCGGCGCGGTCCGCGCGGATGAAGTGCGCCAGGTATTGCCCGGCGGTCAGGCGCCGGCTCAGCCGGCCCAGCTCGCGCGCGAGACGCCATTGATCCAGCCAACTGGGCCTGCGGTCGGGAAAGCGCCTGACGAAAGCGAGGTCCAGCGCTTCTGCTCCAACATCGCGGATGCCGCGCGCGACCGCCGCTACGCCCTGCAGGCGGAAGAGCTGAAGCAGCTGCAGGCCGGCATCGACGAGCGCATGAAAGCGCTGGAGGCGAAGAAAGCCGAATATGAAGAGTGGCTGAAGCGCCGCGAAGTGTTCCTGGCGCGCGCCGAGGACGGCGTCGTCAAGATCTATGCCGGCATGAAGCCGGACGCCGCCGCCGAGCGGCTGGCGATGGTCAACGCCGAGCTCGCGGCGGCCATCCTGATGAAGCTCGATTCGCGCAAGGCCGGCGTCATCCTGAATGAAATGGACCAGAAGGCGGCGGCGACGCTCACCGGCATCATGGCCAGCGCGGCGCGAAGGGTTGATCCGTCATGAAGTTGAAGTTCTTTGTCCTCGTCGCGGTTGCGGGGTTGTCCGGCTGCGGCACCAATTTCAAGGAGATCGGCCGGGAGCCTGTTATGTCACCCGTCGGTTCCGGCATCGGTGCCTCCGGCCCTTACAGCTATCCCGAGCCGCCTGCCTCGCGGCCGAAGAAATTTTCGCTGTGGGACGACCGCCAGAGCCGGCTCTTCACCGATCCGCGCGCCTTGCGCGCCGGCGATATCCTGACCGTCAACATCAAGCTCAACGACAGGGCCAATTTCAAGAACCAGAACGATCGCAGCCGCACCGCCGCGCGCAAGCTCGGCTATGACGTCACGCTCGGATGGGACGGCAAGAGCACCAGCGGCAAGGGCGACGCTGGTTTGAGCTCCAGCACGGAGACCAATGCCGACGGCGAGATCAAGCGCTCGGAAGACATCGAGCTCAACGTCGCCGCCGTCGTGACGGAGGTACTGCCCAACGGCAATCTGATGATCAGGGGCTCGCAGGAGGTCCGCGTCAACTACGAGCTGCGGGTCCTCACCATCGCCGGCATGGTTCGTCCATCCGACATCGGCGCGGAGAACACCATACCCTACGAGCGCATCGCGGAAGCGCGCATCTCCTATGGCGGCCGCGGCCGTGTGAGCGAGGTCCAGCAGCCAGCCTATGGCCAGCAGGTCCTCGACCAGGTTCTTCCTTTCTAGGGCCAGGAGAACGCTGCCATGGCCAATGTCGAGCAGGTCCAGCCCAAGAAGGGACCTTCCCTGGTGATCCAGCTCGCCATCCTGCTGGTCATGACAGGCGCGGCCATCGGCATGGGCTGGGTTTCCGGCGGCTATCTCAAGCAAGGCGAAACGCCGGCGCCGGTGCCTGCGGCGCCGGAGAACGCCGGCGCCGCGGAAAAACCCGCCGAGGGCGGCAAGGCTGCCGCCGGGCCAACGCTGGTGCAACTGGCGCCGATCACTACCAATCTCGCCTCGCCCTCGGACGTCTGGATCCGGCTGGAGGCATCGGTGCTCTATGACGCACCGCAGCTGCCGGAAGTGACGGAGCAGATCCACCAGGATCTGCTCGCCTTCGTGCGCACGATCAAGCTGCATCAGATCGAAGGCGCCAGCGGCTACCAGCATCTAAAGGCCGATCTCGAGGAGCGCGCGGCGCTGCGCAGCAGCGGCCATGTCAAACAGGTTCTCGTCAGGACGATGCTGCTCGAATGAGAAAGTTCCTCATAACCACGGCGCTTATCGTCGTCACCACCTCCGTCGCCGCGGCCCAGCAGCTCGATCTCGGCGGCATCGGCAAGGCCGACGGCACGACCGTTGGCTACCTGATCCAGATGTTCGGCCTGCTGACCGTGCTTTCGGTGGCGCCGGGCCTGCTCATCATGGTGACGAGCTTCACCCGCTTCGTCATCGCCTTCTCGATCCTGCGCGCCGGCATCGGCCTGCAGTCGACGCCGGCAAACCTGATCCTGATCTCGCTGTCGCTGTTCATGACCTTCTATGTCATGGCGCCGACCTTCGACCAGGCCTGGAACACCGGCGTGAAGCCGCTGATGGACAACCAGATCACGCAAGGCGAGGCGTTCGAGAAGATTTCCGGTCCGTTCCGCGATTTCATGCTGCACAATGTGCGCGACAAGGACTTCGACCTTTTCGCCGACCTCGCCCGCGAGCGCGGCCAGACTGTCTCGCGCGACACGGTCGATCTGCGTATCCTGGTGCCGGCCTTCATGATCTCGGAAATCCGGCGCGGCTTCGAGATCGGCTTTCTCATTGTGCTTCCCTTCCTCGTCATCGACCTCATCGTCGCCACCGTCACCATGGCCATGGGCATGATGATGCTGCCGCCGACGGTGGTGTCGCTGCCGTTCAAGATTCTGTTCTTCGTGCTGATCGACGGCTGGAACCTTCTCGTCGGCAGCCTGGTGCGATCCTTCACCTGACGATGCCGGGGCGGGTGTCGAAATGCCGTCTCCGCTCCGCACAAATTTTGCGCGATATATTTTCGATTAACCGTCCGATTTAGCTCTTTGGTAGGGACTGGCCCGCATAGTGCTCGCAGATGGCGGGTGATCGGGTTCACAGATCATTGGCATGATGCCGCACCGTCATACCGGACATGCCGGTATGTCAAAAAAATCCGTGTAAAATAGGGTACGAGTACCATGGCCAGTATCATGACCAACGCCTCGGCGTTGACCGCTCTGCAGAGCTTGAACGCCACCCAGAAGAACCTCGACACCACCCAGGCCCGCATTTCGACGGGCTATCGCGTCTCGCAGGCTTCCGACAACGCCGCTTACTGGTCGATCGCCACCACGATGCGCTCCGACAACCAGGCCATGTCCACCGTTTCGGACGCTCTCGGCCTCGGCGCCTCGAAGGTCGACACGGCCTATACCGGCATGGACAGCGCGATCAACACCATCAACCAGATCCAGCAGAAGCTGACCGCTTCCTACGGCCAGACCGATGCATCGAAGGAAAAGACCCAGGTCGAAATCGCCGCTCTTCAGAACCAGTTGAAGGCCTATGCCGACGGCGCCACCTTCTCCGGCACCAACATGCTGTCGGTCAACAGCGGCGCCACCGCCACGAGCGCGGCCGACGTCAAGATCGTTTCGGCCTTCAACCGCAGCGCCACCGGCGCGGTTTCGATCTCGACGATCGACGTCAACGTGGAAAGCATCAAGCTGTATGAGGCCGGCACCGCTGCGGGCGTGTCGAAAGGTATCCTCGACGCCAACCGCCTCGGCACCGATGGCAGCGTCGTGGCCACTGCTTCGGCTCCGACGCTCGGCGCTGCCGCGGCAGCCACCGACACCTACACGGTCGCCAGCCTGAAGATCTTCTCGGGCACCACCGCTGCTAGCGACACTCAGATCCAGGCGATGATGAACGTCGTCGATGCCGCGCTCAAGTCGATGACGAACGCCGCCACCAAGCTCGGCGCTGCCAAGAGCTCGATCGATCTGCAGAAGACCTTCACCTCGAGCCTGATGGACTCCATCGATCGCGGCGTCGGCCAGCTCGTCGATGCCGACATGAACAAGGAATCGACCCGCCTCCAGGCCCTGCAGGTTCAGCAGCAGCTCGGCGTCCAGGCGCTGTCGATCGCCAACGGCTCGTCGCAGTCGATCCTGTCGCTCTTCCGCGGCTGATCATTCTATACTGACCAGGCTAAACATCGGGCCGCGCCAAAAGCGCGGCCCGATTTGCGTTTGCTCAAGGCCCGCGCAGTCCTCGTTGCTCAACTTCTCCAAAGCCTATTTTTAACAAGCCATTAACCATATCGCGCTAGGTATGGTTAACCAATTGATACAGGTTGTCGACTCGGCCCGACCGGCACGATCGCAACCGATGGGCAGGTCGAGGCCTGCGTGGCATGCCGGCTTTTGAGAAGGAGCGAGTTTCTTGGCGAGCATCATGACGAACGCTGCGGCATTGACCGCACTTCAAAGCCTCAACGCCACCAACAAATCGCTCGAGCAGACGCAGGCGCGGATCTCGACCGGCTACCGAGTCTCGGAGGCCTCCGACAACGCCGCCTACTGGTCGATCGCCACCACGATGCGCTCCGACAATTCGGCGCTGTCGACGGTGCAGGACGCGCTCGGCCTCGGCGCCTCGAAGGTCGACACCGCCTATACCGGCATGAACAACGTGCTGGACACCATCGGCAAGATCAAGACGAAGCTTCTGTCGGCCGTCGGCCAGTCGGATGCCAACAAGGCCAAGACGCAGACCGAAATCACCGCGCTGCAGGCGCAGATGAAATCCTTCGCCGACGCCGCCACCTTCTCCGGCTCAAATTATCTTTCGGTGACGTCCAAGCAGGTCGCCGCGGCCAATGACGGCGTCCAGCCCGACGCCCAGATCGTCTCGTCCTTCAACCGCTCTTCGTCCGGCGCCATCTCGCTCGGCACCATCGACATCAATGTCGAGAGCACCAAGCTGTTCGATTCCGGCCTCTCCACGGCAGTCAAGAATCAGGGCATTCTCGATCGCAAGACCTCGATCTATTCGACCGCCGCGGACCAGTCCGCTTATGACGCCGCCTACGCAACCGCGATTGCCGGCGGCGCCACCGACATCGCCGCCAACACCGCCGGCCAGGCCGCGGTGGCGGGCACGCCCGTTAAGATCGACAACGTCTCCGCCTTCAATCTCGACATCACGGCAACGGGCGTGACCGACGATATCATCACGCAGATGGTCACCAAGATCGACAACGTCATGAGCCAGCTTACCGACGCCGCCACCGTGCTCGGCGCCGCCAAGAGCTCGATCGACCTGCAGAAAACCTTCACGCAGAGCCTGATGGACTCCATTGATCGCGGCGTCGGCCAGCTCGTCGATGCCGACATGAACAAGGAATCGACCCGCCTGCAGGCGCTCCAGGTCCAGCAGCAGTTGGGCATCCAGTCGCTGTCGATCGCCAACAGCTCCTCGCAGTCGATCCTGCAGCTGTTCAAGAACGGCTAAGCCGCCTGATCACCTTCGACCGACGAAAAGGCCGTGTCTGAAACGCGGCCTTTTTCGTCTCTTGGAAGGAAGTTGCGCGTGCGGCATCTTGCTGGCTCTTTGCCGGCGCGCGCTATCATCTTCGCACAAGCTTCGCGGTCTAGTCTGCCGGCGGACAGTCGTGCTGGGAGCCGTTGAATCGTGCCGGAACAGATCCAGAGCATCATCGCGAATTTCAAGAGCTTCGGCGTGCGGCGTCTGGCGCTCATGGGCGGCATCGCGGCCCTGGTCATGGCCGTCATCGGCATCGCCTCCGTCTACCTCAATCGCCCGGCCTATGAGACGCTCTATGTCGGCCTCGAGCGTTCCGACGTGAACCAGATCGGCCTTGTGCTGGCCGACGCCGGCATCGGCTTCGATGTCGGCTCCGACGGAACCTCGGTGCTGGTGCCTGCCGGCACCACCGCGCAGGCGCGCATGCTGCTCGCCGAGAAAGGGCTGCCGACCAGCGCCAATGCCGGCTACGAGCTGTTCGACAATGTCGGCTCGCTCGGCCTCACCTCCTTCATGCAGCAGATCACCCGTGTGCGCGCGCTGGAAGGCGAGATCGCGCGCACCATCCAGTCGATCTCCGGCGTCAAGGCCGCGCGCGTGCATATCGTCATGTCCGAGCGCGCCAATTTCCGCCGTGACGAGCAGCAGCCTTCCGCTTCGGTGGTCATCCGCTATGCCGGCAACGATGCCGAGAAAAGCGCCATGTCGATCCGCCACCTCGTCGCCGCGGCTGTTCCGGGCCTCTCGGCCGACAAGGTCACGGTGCTCGATTCCAACGGCAATCTGCTGGCCGCCGGCGACGATCCTTCTAACACGAGCGCCGCGCGCACGCTGGGCGTTGAGCAGTCGGTCGAGGCGCAGATCGGCGACAACATCCGCCGCGCGCTCACCCCCTATCTCGGCCCCGACAATTTCCGCGCCAGCGTCAAGGCCGACGTCAACACCGACAGTCGCCAGACCGAGGAGACGATCTTCGATCCGAACTCGCGCGTCGAACGTTCGGTGCAATCGGTGAAGACCAACGAGGCGAGCAATCAGAAGCAGGCCTCGACCCCGACCAGCGTCGAGCAGAACCTGCCCGAGACCCAGACCACCAGCACCGAGGGACCGCAGTCCTCCTCGCAGAACGACCGCAAGGAAGAGATCACCAACTACGAGATCAACTCCAAGAAGATCGCGACCGTTTCGAACGGCTACACGGTCAACAAGATGTCGATCGCGGTCGTCGTCAACCAGGATCGCCTGAAGACCATCCTCGGCAAGGACGCCACGCCGGAGCAGATCGCCAAGCGCGTCGCCGATATCCAGAAGATGGTGGCCTCGGCGACCGGCTTCGACGACAAGCGCGGCGACGTCATCGACGTGTCGGCGGTCGAGTTCATCAACGGCCTCGACGGTGAGCCGATCGAACAGCCGGGCATCCTGGCCTCGATCGGCACCTATACCGGCACGCTCATCAATGCCGGCGCTTTCATCGTCGTCGTTTTCCTGGTTGCCTTCTTCGGCCTGAAGCCGATGGCCACCGCGCTGACGGTGTCGGCAAAGACCGCGGCCATTGCCGGCCCAAGCTTCGATGACGTGCAACGCTCGCTGCCGACGCCCGACGCGCCGGTCGCCGCGATCACCGCCGAGGCCCCGCCGCTACCCGGCGCGCGCGCCGGCGCAACCCCGCTCGATGATCTGCGCCAGAAGATCCGGCCGGCGCCGCAGGAGCGGCTTGCCCGCATGGTCGACCTCAATGAGGAGCGCACCGCGCAGATTTTGCGCAAATGGGCAGCCGCCCCGGAAGCCGTGGGTTAGGCCATGGTCTCGGCGGCCCTCTTCGATCTCCTGCCCGATTTCGGCTCGCGCACCCCGCACGCCAGCCAGGCGGCGACCTCGCGCGAAGCCGCGCATATGCCGGCCGCGCCGGCACCGCACGCGCCACAGGCCGACATCGGCGCGCTGATCGCCGAGGCGGTGGCCGACGCGGAGGCCACGCTTGAGGCACGGCTTGCGCTCGCCCATCAGGCCGCGCTCGACGCCGAGCGCCAAGCCAGCGACGATGCCGCGACAGCCTTTCTTGAAAGCTTCGGCGGCGACCTCGGCGCCGCTGTCGCCACGCGCATCGACGCCATGGAGCAGCGCGTTGCCGAGCTTACCGGCGCGACTGTTGCCCGCATCATCGGCGGCCTTCTCAGCGACGACCTTCAGGAACGTTCGCTGCAGGCCCTTTCACGCGCCATCGCCGCCGCGGTCGCCGACAACGAGGCCGTCCGCATCGGTGTTCGGGGACCCCTCTCGCTGTTCGAGCCGCTGAAGGCGGCGCTTGGATCCCGCGCCGCCAATCTCGACTTCGCCGAGGCGCCGGGCTTCGACCTGACCGTCAGCATCGACGAAATGGTGTTCGAGACGCGTATCGCCGAGTGGTCGGCGTCCTTGTCCGAGGTTCTGTCATGAGCGCCATCGACCATGCCGAACCCCGGCACGAGATCATCATCGTCAAGCGCAATCACGACGGTCATGACGATGATCACCATGGTGGCGTGTGGAAGATCGCCTTCGCCGATTTTATGACGGCGATGATGTGCTTCTTCCTCGTCATGTGGCTGATCAACGCCGCCAACGAGCAGACCAAGGCGGCCGTCGCCAGCTATTTCAATCCGGTCGAGCTGATCGACCGCAATTCCAGCCGCAAGGGCCTCGAGGATCTCGGCGACGGCCCGAGCAAGGTGGGTTTGACCGCGGACAATCCGCAGCAGGGCGCGACCAAGGCGGGCGAGGATGGCAAGGGCGGCGCCGGCTCGTCGGAACGCCGGCAGACGAAGGACGGCGCGCAGGATGCCCAGCTGTCCGATGAAAAGCTGTTTGCCGATCCCTATGCGGTGCTGGCGGAGATCGCCGCCGATACGGGGGTGCTGCAGAATGTCAGCGCCAAGGGTGAAGGCGGCGCCCAGGCGGCCGGCCCGGCGACCGGCGCTTCCGGCGGCGAATCCTATCGCGACCCCTTCGCGCCTGATTTCTGGTCGCAGCAGGTGGCGGCGCCTGGCGCCGAGGCCACGGCCGAACGCGCCAAGATCGATGGCGATCCCGCCAAGCCTGGCGAGAAGGTCGCAACGGCCGCGGTGCCGAAGGCAAAGGCCGCTCCGGCGGCTCCCCCGCTGACGGCCGCGCCGCTGGAGCCGCTGGCAACCTCGGAAAAGACCGAGGCCAAGAGCGGTCAGAAGGCCGCGCAGGGCGAGGCCGAGAAGCCGTTGGGTGAAGGTAACAAGACTGACAAGGCACAGGGCGGGAAAGCCGAAGCCAACAAGCGCGAGGCCGCGGCCGGCGACACCAAAGCCGAAGCGGCGAAAGTGGAAAAGACCGAACAAGAGCAGGCCGCCGACAAGGGCGACAAGGCGCCGAGCAAAGCCGCCCTCCAGCAGGCCGCGGAAATCAAGGAGGAACTCGCCAAGGCATTCCTGCCGGGCGAAAAGCTCGCCGACGGCGTCTCCGTCGAGGCCACCGACAAGGGGGTCGTCATTTCGATCACCGATCAGCTCGATTTCGGCATGTTCGAGATCGGTTCGGCCATGCCGCGCCGCGAGCTGGTGCTGGCGATGGAAAAGATCGGCCACATCATCAACGAGAAGAAGGGCACCATCACCATCAGCGGCCACACGGACGCGCGGCCGTTCCGCACCGACACCTACGACAACTGGCGGCTGTCCACCGCGCGTGCCCATGCGGCCTACTACATGCTGGTGCGCGGCGGCGTCGACGAAAGCCGCATCACAGAGGTCGCGGGCTTCGCCGACCGGCGGCCCAAGATCGCCTCCGATCCGATGGCGGCCGCGAACCGCCGCATCGAAATCCTGATGACGGCCGGCGGATGAAGGGCAGGAGCGTCATCGGCGGCGCGATCGCGCTGCTATTGCTCGCGGCGGGATCGCCATCGGCGGCCTTCGCGCAGGACGCGCTGCAGCCTTATCAGCTGGTGCGTTCGCTGCAGCTGATCCAGGACCGCATTGCCGGCGGTGATCATGCCGCGCTGCCGATGCAGGCGAAGCTCCTCGAAATGATCGACGCCCGGATGCGCGATGCCGATGCCGAGGACTTCAAGGAGCCGAAGAATTTCCGTGCTTTGCTGGTCTACGGCATGAGCGGCGGCAATCCGGTGACGGTCGCGGCGGCGGCTTCGCGCGCGATGACCGACCCGCAAAGCCTCGCCATCGCCAAGGGCGTCGTCGCCTATCTGAATGGGCGGCCGGCCAACGCGATCGAAATGCTGAAGCCGATCGATCCGATGAGCGTGCCTCCGGACATCGGCGCCTTTCTGGCGCTGGTGAAGGGTTCGCTGCTTGCGGCCGATGACCCTGCCCAGGCGCTCGTCCTGCTGGACGAGGCGCGCCTGCTCAGCCCCGGCACGCTGGTCGAGGAAGCGGCGCTTCGCCGCTCCGTGGGCATCGCGGCCGCGCAAGGCGACGCCGCCCGTTTCGCGCTGGCGTCGACCCAATATGTCGCGTCCTATCTCTATTCGCCCTACGCCAGCCAGTTCGCCGATGCTTTTGTTTCCGGCGTCATTACGCTGCATATGGCGATCAGCCAGGACAAGATCGCCGACATCACCTCGATGATGGATCCCGAGCGCGAGAAGGTGATCTATCTGCGCATCGCGCGCCACGCCGCGATCGACGGGATGACGGAGCTCTCGGCCTTTGCCGCGGCCAAGGCGGAACTGGGTCGCAACGGCGGCGGCAGCCAGGACGACCCGCGCAGCCAACTCTATTCCAGCCTTTCCACCATGACATCGGCCAGCGTCGATGACGTGCGTGCCAAGCTCGGCAGGATCGATCGCAGCAAGCTTTCGCAAAACGACCGGGACCTGCTTGACGCCGCGCAGGCCGTGGCGGGCGAAGTGGTGGCGCCGGTAAAGACGCCCGCCAACGCGGAAGCCGCGCCGGCCGCAACGAAGGGAAACGAAACGAACGCGGCAGCCGAGGCCTCGGCCGATCCGGCCAATGCGGATCTGCCTCCAGTGGAAGGAGCGATGCCCGATCAGCCAGCGGTCGCGGCAAGCGATCCGCCGGTCGCGTCGGGCAATCCTGCGAAGGACACTCCGCCCGCGGCTTCGCCGCCTTCTGCCCCGCCACTGGCGCGAACACCGGCTGAAACAACGGCCGCCGCTCCCATGCAAGCTGACGCCGCGCCGGTGGTTCAGGCATCCGCGCCGACGGTCTCGAAGGCGCAAGACCCCATCGACGCCGCGGTGGCCAGCACGCGCCGCCAGCTCGACCAGATCGACCAACTCCTTGGAGCAGCCCCGAAATGACCAGCGTCAACCAGACCCTGCCGGGCTTTGCTTCGACCTCGCGGCAGCAAGCCGCCGGCGGCAAGGACAAGGATCAAGGTTTCGGCGAGATGGTGCACGGGACGGAAAAGTCCGATCGGCCACAGGACAAGCACGCGACCATATTGCCGGACACTCATCTGGCAAAGCGCTCGGCGGCCGACAACGGCAAGCAGGAGCCGGACCAGGATCCGCAAGGGAAAACCGGCTCGCAGAAAGCCGCGGGAAAGTCCACGAGGACCTCGGCCGCCCGGGCCGATGAGGCGAAGCCCACGACCGACAAGGATGCCACGGCGCAAGCCAGCGATTCCGTGCCGCTGCAGAACCGCTTGCCGTTGCTGATGGCGTTGAGCGACATGAAGCACTTCGCGCAATCGTCGGGCGCGGACGGCAAGGATTCGGCTGCCGATGGAGAAGGCGCCGGCGATGACGAGGCACTGAAGCTGCAACTGCGCATTGGCAAGCGCGCGCCGGTCGGCAGTTCCGCAGAGCCGCAGTCGCGATCCGCCCGTTCGACGGCCGATGAACCTTCCGGGCCCGACTTCGGGCAGAAGCCGGTGAAGGCGGACATGGCTCTCGACACGCCTGGTCGCGGCGAAACCGGAATCTTGCCGATGCAAGGGAATGAGCCGCAGGCCGATAGCCCCGTGCCGCCGCAGGGCTGGCGACCGGCTTCCGCCTCCAAGGCATCACAACAATCGCAGCCGGCCGCGCCGCAGACACCGGTCAAACCGTCCTCTTCCGCCACACGCATGGAAGTCGTCAGCCAGCAGAGCTTCCCGGCGCCGGCGCAAAACCCGATCGTCCAGACGGCGTCGGCGCTGGTGGAGGCGCTTGCCTCCGACAACGGCGTTCAGCAGGCTTTCGCAAGCGCCTCGGCAGGCTCTCAGACGACCAATTCTGTTGCCGTTCCGACACACGTGCTCAAGATCGAGCTCCACCCTGCTGAACTCGGGGCGGTCACAGCCAGCCTGCGGCTCTCGGGCGAGCAACTTTCGATTGAGATGAAGCCCGAGACGCACGAGGCATATCGCCGTCTCACCACCGACAGCGATGCCATCGTCAAGTCGATGCGCAGCCTCGGCTTCGATGTCGACAAGGTCACCATATTGCAACCTTCGATAGCAGCGCATGCGGCGAGCCGCACCGACGCCAACGGCGCCATGCCGATGTCGACAGGTCGCGACCAGCCTTCGTTCCAGCCCGGGAACTCGGGTGGCAACGGCGCGGGCGGCGGCCGGCAACCGGGAAGGAACGACAGCAATGGCGCACAGGAATTTGCCCGCCCGGCTTCGCCTCTTCGCGAGCGTGCTGGCGACGATATGTATATCTAGCTTAGCGGCCGGTGGCGCGAGCGCCGCTACAAATCCCTGCGAGCCGGAGATCCTGCGCGCCGCGGATCGCTACGGCGTGCCGGCCGGCATTCTCTATGCGGTCGGCCTGACAGAGACCGGAAAGAAAGGCAGCCTTCAGCCTAATGCCTTGAATATAGAGGGAAAAGCTGTGTTCCCCCGCAGCCGCGATGAAGCTCTCGCCACCTTCGAGAATGCCCGCCGCGAAGGCAAGACATTGATCGACCTCGGCTGCATGCAGATCAACCAGCACTATCACGGCAACCATTTCCGCAGCGTCGAGGACATGCTCGACCCGCATCAGAATGTCGACTATGCCGCACGCTTCCTGGCCGCCCTGCACGCCCGGCACATGACTTGGTCAATGGCCGTCGCCCGCTACCATGCCGGCCCCCACAACGACCCGGCGCAGAAGGTCTATGTCTGCCGCGTCATCGCCAACATGGTCGCCACCGGCTTCGGCAAATGGACGCCGAATGCCAGCACATTCTGCAACCAATAGTTGCTTTCTCCTGAATGCCGATGGCTGTCGCCGGCCTGTCCGCCGGCGCCAATATTCATCCGCCAACAGCTGGCGCGAATACACCTGCACGATCGCTTTTATTACGGCTCCCAAAAAAACTCCCAAGAAAATAGCTACAAGAAATGATGGTTTTTCAGGATTCGTCGAGCCGGGTACCCCTTTCCGCACGGGGCAAATGAATTGATTCGGAGGGCGGGCCGATGATCGTGATCGTTGACGAGCGAGAGCTCGTGACAGAGGGCTACTCTTCACTTTTCGATCGCGAGGGCGTGGCCACGGCCGGTTTCGCGCCGGGCGAATTCGGCGAATGGGTGAGTTCCGCCGCCGACACCGATCTCAGATCCGTCAGGGCCTTTCTCATCGGCGACTGCCGCGAGGGCGCGGTATCGCCGCGCCAGATCCGCGACCGGACCGGCGCACCGGTGATCGCCCTCAGCGAACATCACTCGCTCGAACATACGCTGCGCCTGTTCGAAAGCGGCGTCGACGATGTCGTCCGCAAGCCTGTCCATATCCGCGAGATTCTTGCCCGCATCACCGCCATTCGCCGCCGCGGCTCCGAAGAGGCCGCCTACACCGAAGTCGGCTCGATGCGCATCTTCATGGATGGCCGCGATCCGGAGATCGACGGCGAGCCGCTGCCGCTGCCGCGGCGCGAGCGGCGCATCCTGGAATATCTGGCCAGCAACCGCGGCCGGCGCGTGACCAAGACGCAGGTCTTCAACGCCATCTACGGCATCTTCGACGAAGAGGTCGAGGAGAACGTGGTGGAGAGCCACATCTCGAAGCTGCGCAAGAAGCTGCGTGAGAAGCTCGGCCACGACCCGATCGATTCCAAGCGGTTCCTCGGCTACCGGCTGGTGTTCTGATGGCCGCCCTAGAGCATGATCCCGAACCGAAGGTCAGCGAAAGCAAAAAGTGGGAAGCGGTTTGCGGACAAAGATCATGCTCCAACAAAGAGTTTGGGCGTGATGGCGATTCAACGAAACGCCATCACGCCCAAGGCACATCTCGCGCCAGCCTCGCGCAAGACACGAGGCATAGTTTTGTGGCCTCCTACCCAGGCACTGCGGAGATCCATCGATGAGCCTCTACGGAATGATGCGGACCGGCGTTTCCGGTATGAACGCGCAGGCCAACCGCTTGTCCACGGTGGCCGACAACATCGCCAACTCCGACACCACCGGCTACAAGCGCTCTTCGGCCGAATTCTCGTCCCTGATCATGCCCGGCACCGGAGGCGCCTATAATTCCGGCGGCGTGACGACGACGATCCGCTCCGCCGTCAGCACCCAAGGCGTCATGACCTACACCACTTCGGTGTCCGACCTTGCCGTCAACGGCGACGGCTTCTTCGTCGTGCAGGACGCCGGCGGCACGCCCTATCTCACCCGCGCTGGCTCCTTCGTCCCGGATGCGCAAGGCCGGCTGGTCAATGCCGCGGGCTATCAGCTCATGGCCTACGATTACGCCAATGGCGATCCGGCCGCGACCGCCAACGGCTTCGAAGGCCTCGTGCCGGTGCAGATCTCCGACCAGCAGATGACGGCGACGCCGAGCACGGAAGGCATCTTCAGCGGCAACCTGCCGGCGGGCGCCACGCCGCCCGCAGGCCCGCTGCCTTCCTCCAACAGCGCGACCGCCGAATACACCTCGAAAACCTCGCTGGTCGCCTACGACAATCTCGGCAACAAGAAGCTGCTCGACGTCTACTTCACCAACACCGGCGCCGGCACATGGCAGGTCGCGGTCTTCGATCAGTCGAAGGCGACGCCGGGCACCTCCTTCCCCTATACGGGCGGCGCGCTGGGCACGGCCAACCTCACCTTCGACACCACCACCGGCAAGCTCACCGGCGCGACCACGGGCGTCTCCTTCACAGTTCCCGGCGGCCAGACCCTCAACCTCGATCTCTCCAAGCTGACCCAGCTCGGCACCGGTTTCACCGTCGCCGACGCCAAGGTCAATGGCAACGCGCCGAGCTCCATCCAGAAGGTCCAGATCGGCCAGGACGGCGTCATCTACGCGCAGTTCGCGGACGGCTCGACCAAGGCGCTTTACAAGATCCCGCTTGCCGACGTTCAGAGCCCCGACAACCTCACCGCCATGCCCGGCAACGTCTATGTGCAGAGCACCGATTCCGGCGCGGTCCATATCGGCTTTGCCAACGAGGGCAAGCTCGGCTCCATCGTCTCCGGAGCGCTTGAAAATTCCAACGTCGATATCGCCGAGGAACTGACCAACATGATCGCGGCGCAGCGCAGCTACACCGCCAATTCCAAGGTCTTCCAGACCGGCTCGGACCTGATGGACGTCCTCGTCAACCTGAAGAGATAAACGACGGGCGCCGCCCCGTGAAAGATCAGCATGTCGCTTTCCTCCGCACTAAGCATTGCCCAGTCGGCGCTTCTGGCCACGTCCAAGCAGACCAGCGTCGTATCGCGCAATGTGGCCGATGCCTCGAACCCGGACTATACCCGCCGCATCGCCGTGGTGACCAGCACGGCGCCCGGCGCCAGAATGGTGGAAATCCAGCGTACCGCCAATGATCTGCTGTTTCGGCAGAACCTCCAGGCTCTGTCGGCATGGAGCGGCCAGAGCGCGCTTTACGACGGCATGGACCAGCTCGATCTGTCGGTCAACGGGGTCGACAACGCGTGGTCGCCCTCGACGGCGATCGCCAACCTGCAGAAGGCCCTGCAGCTCTACGCCACCACGCCGTCGAACCAGAACCTCGGCACCAGCGTCGTCGACGCCGCCAAGCAGGTGGTGAATTCGCTGAACAGCGGCACCAAGGCGATCCAGGATTTCCGCACCCAGGCGGACAGCCAGATCGCCACCGCCGTCAGCGATCTCAACTCGCTGCTCAGCCAGTTCCAGGACGCCAACAGGGCCGTCATCTCGGGCACCCGTTCCGGCACGGACGTATCCGACGCGCTCGACCAGCGCGACGCGCTTTTGAAGAAGATATCGGAATATGTCCCGGTCTCGACCTTCACGCGCGGCGACAACGACATGGTCATCACCACCAAGGACGGCACGACGCTGTTCGAGACCGTGCCGCGCTCGGTGACCTTCACGCCATCGTCCGGCTATTCGGCCGGCACGCCCGGCAACACGATCTATATCGACAACGTGCCGGTTTCCGCCGGCACCGGCGACAACACCACAGCCGATGGCAAACTGGCGGGCTTGCTGAAGCTGCGCGACGGCGTCGCCTCGACCATGCAGAGCCAGCTCGACGAAATCGCGCGCGGCCTTATCACGGCATTTGCCGAGACCGCGCCGTCGCAGCCCAACGCGACCGGCCTGTTCACATGGTCCGGCGCGCCGGCAATTCCGCCCGCCGGCACCCTGGTCGACGGCCTCGCCGGGTCGATCAGCGTCAACGCCGCCTTTGATCCGAGCGCCGGCGGCAATCCCGCGCTGCTGCGCGACGGCGGCGCCAACGGCGTGGCCTATGTCGCCAACACCGGGGGCGGCGCATCCTATGCGGACCTACTGATCGGTTACGGCAACAAGCTGGATCAGCCGATGGCCTTCGATACGTCCACCGGCATCGCCGTCAGCTCCGGCGTCTCCGACTATGCGGCCAACGCCATCGGCTGGTTCGAAGGCGTGCGCCAGCAGGCTTCGACCAATGCAGACAACAAGCAGGCGCTGGCGGCACGCTCGGCCGAGGCGCTGTCGAACGACACCGGGGTCAATATCGATCAGGAGATGTCCCTGCTTCTCGACCTCGAGCACACCTATCAGGCATCGGCGCATATGATGAAGACGGTAGGCGACATGCTGGATTCCCTGTTGGCGGCGGTGGGATAATTCATGAAAGCGACAGGCGTTTCCTCGGCTGCCATATCCAACGCGCTGCGCTACCAGCAGGCGAAGATGCAGGCCGAGCTCATCAAGGCGACCAAGGAATCACAGACCGGCACGGTCGCCGATATCGGCCTGGCGCTCGGCAGCCGCACCACCCAGGCCGTCACCTTCCAGCGCGATCTCGACCGGCTGAACGGCATTGTCGATTCCAACGCGCTCGTCACCGCGCGCCTGAAATCGACCCAGGATTCGCTCGGCCAGATCGCCGACAGCGCGCAGAGCTTCCTGTCCGCGCTGACCAGCGGCGTGTCGGGCGACTCCTCGACCAGCATCCTGCGGACCGCCGGCGCCTCGGCGCTGCAGCAGATGACCGGCATCCTCAACACCAGCGTCAACGGCGAATATCTGTTTGCCGGCACCAACACCGACGTCAAGCCGATCGACGATTTCAACGCCGCCGGCTCGCCGGCCAAGGCGGCGTTCGACACCGCTTTCACCAGCTATTTCGGCTTTACCCAGACCGACCCGGCCGCGGCCAACATCACCGCCGCGCAGATGGATAACTTCATCACCACGCAGGTCGAGCCGCAATTCCTGGGCTCCGGCTGGCAGGCCAACTGGTCGAGCGCCACCGACGAGCAGATCACCAGCCGCATTTCTCTCAACGAGACCACCCAGACCTCGGTCAGCGCCAACGACCAAGGCATCCGCAAGCTCGCCATGGCGGCCGCCATGGTCAGCAGCCTGATGACGGGCAGCATCAGCGAGGCCGCGCAGAACGCGGTCGTCAGCCGCGCCCAGGCGCTGGTCGGCGAAGCCATCGGCGGCATCACCCAAATACGGGCCGAAACAGGCATTGCCCAGCAACGGGTGTCCGATGCCAGCGACCGCATGAAGACCCAGGTCGACCTCTTCGAGAAGCATATCCTTGATCTCGAAGGCGTCGATCCCACGGAGGCGGCGACCCGCGTGGCCGACCTGACGCAGCATATCGAGACATCCTTTGCCTTGACCGCGCGTTTGCAGCAGCTCAGCCTGCTCAACTATCTGACTTGAACACGTAAACCGGAACGCCAGAGCGCCGACGATGTATCAATTCTCCTACGCCGACATCCAGACCGACTCCGTCGCCGACGCCAAGGACCGGGAGCGGCAACTGCTCACCCGCTCGATCGACATGCTGGCGGCGGCGGCTGCGGTCGGCACCGACTCCATGGAGGCGGTCGAGGCACTGCATTTCACCAACCGCATCTGGACAACTTTCGTCGAGGATCTCGGCTCCAGCGACAACGCGCTCCCCAAGGAGCTGCGCGCCAACCTGATCTCCATCGGCCTGTGGCTGCTGCGCGAGACAGAGGACATCCGCCAGGGTCGCACCAACAATTTCGAAGGGCTGATCGAGGTCTCACAGATCATCCGAGACGGCATCCAATGACCAACACGCTGAAGATCTCGCTGAAGCCCAACGAGAAGATCTACATCAACGGCGCTGTCATCCGCGTCGACCGCAAGGTCACCATCGAGCTGATGAACGATGTGCAGTTCCTGCTCGAAAGCCATGTCATCCAGGCCGACCAGGCCTCGACACCGCTCAGGCAGCTTTATTTCATCGTGCAGATCATGCTGATCAACCCGGCGGGCGCCGCCGAGGCTCGCGACATGTTCCGCCGCTCGCTGCCAATGCTGATCGCGAGCTTCGACAACCAGGACATCTGCAACAGCCTGAAGCAGATCGACCGCATGGTCGGCGAGGACGATATCTACGAGGCGCTGAAGGCGATCCGCGCGCTCTATCCGCTCGAGCGCAAGGCGCTCGAAGGCACTGACGAGATACCCGAAGCGCCCCGCGCACTGGCTGTAGGAGCATAAGATGGCCGTCGACATGACGACAACGATCCCGGTTGGCGCCAACCAGGCCAGCCAGCAGACCTCGAAGACTGCGGTGGACTATCAGTCGTTCCTGAAGCTCCTGATCGCCGAGATGAAGAACCAGGATCCGACCAAGCCGATGGATTCCACGCAATATGTCGCGCAGCTCGCCACCTTCTCCCAGGTCGAGCAGTCGGTACAGACCAACACCAAGCTCGACCAGATCATGCAGTCATCGGCGCTCTCGCAGGCCGACGCGCTGATCGGGCGCTCGATCACCTCGGCCGACGGCAAGACCACCGGCACGGTGGCTTCGGTGACGCTTTCCAGCAACGGCCTCATCGCCGTGCTGCAGGACGGCACCAAAGTCCCGGTCGGCGCGGGCGTCTCGATCAAGCCGGCCGCCTAGCCGGCTTAGTAAGGGATCAGCCATGAATGAGGCCGATGCCCTCGATATCGTTCAGTACGCGGTGTGGACGGTTCTCACTGCCTCCGCCCCCGTGGTGCTGGTGGCGATGGTGGTCGGCATCGGCATCGCGCTCATCCAGGCTCTGACCCAGATCCAGGAAATCACGCTGACCTTCGTGCCGAAGATCGTCGCCATTATGCTCGTGGTGGCGCTGACCGGCCCATTCATCGGCAGCCAGATATCGGCCTTCACCAATGTTATCTTCGAGCGCATCGAGCACGGCTTCTGACGCAAAGCCGCGACAGACGTATAGCGGCCTGTTCGCAAGGCCCGAGATCGCTTGCGGCGACGTTTGTCGCAGCTAGATTGTAGCCGTGCCGGTATCGGCCGGCGTCTTTGTCGCAAACGGCGATTCAAGGAAGCGATGCATCAAGCAACAAGGGCCGGCGTGCCATGTGCGGAATAGCCGGCGTCTGGCGAAAGCGCGATCCGATCGGGAGCGGCGATCTTTCCGATGTCGCGCGCATGATGCAGGCATTGGCGCATCGCGGCCCCGACGACCAGGGCAACTGGAACAACGCCCGCTTGGCACTCGGGCACCGGCGGCTGACCATCATAGACCCCTCACCCGCCGCGCGCGAGCCGATGCTGACCGCATCCGGCGACGGCGTGCTGTGCTACAATGGCGAGGTCTATAATTTTCGCGCGCTGCGCAAGACGCTGGAGTCGGAAGGCCTGACCTTCCGCACGGTGTCCGACACCGAAGTGGTGCTTCAGGCCCTGCATCACTGGGGCCCGCAGAAAGCGGTGCCGCTGTTCGACGGCATGTTCTCCTTCGCCTATTTCGATGCCCGCGACGGGGCCTTGTGGCTTGCCCGTGACAGGCTCGGCATCAAGCCATTGTCGGTCGCCGACACCGGTGAGCGCTTGCTGTTTGCCTCAGAGGACAAGGCGATTCTCGCCTGCCATGACTTTGCGCGCCGGATCGACACGCGCGAGCTGACATTGCGGCTGGCCTGGCAGAGCCGCGATTCCAGCTACAGCGTCTTTGACGGCATAGAACGACTGCCGCCCGCCGGTCTCTGGAAGATTACCGGCGATGGCATCGAAAAGCGCCGCTTCTGGCATGTCCTCGATGTGATCGAGACGGCGCGCATCGCCAAAGACAAGACATCCGACGCCGAGCACATGGCGACGCTCGAGAGACTGCTCAAGGAAAGCGTCGAGCTGCATTGCATCGCTGACACCAGCCTGGCCACCGCCTGCAGCGGCGGCGTCGATTCCGGCCTGATCACTGCGCTCGCCAAGCGCTTCAGGCCGGAGCTGCACGGCTACGTCGTCGACCCGAAGCTCGGCCGCAGCGAGGCGCCGGACGCCGAGCGGACCGGCCGCCATGTTGGTGTCAGCCTGCGCCGGGTTCCTTTTGACAGGGACCGGTTCTTCGAGCTCTGGCCGCGCGCGGTCTGGCATCTCGAGACCGATGGCTGGCATGCCAGCCACGCCGCGCTGCTGGCGCTGGCCGAGCAATGCCGCGCCGACGGCGTCAAGGTGCTGCTCACCGGCGAGGGCTCCGACGAGCTTTTCGGCGGCTACAAATGGCAGGCATCGACAATGCGGCTCTGGCGCCACTCCTGGCTGCAGCGCCTGTTCCGCTCGAAGCCCAGACGCGACCGCAAATTCGCCGAACTACGCCGCGCACCGTTCCGCAACTCGATCGGCCGCGGCTCGCCCTCTGATCGCAGCATGGCGCTCAGAGCCCTGTCGCCCGAGTTGAATTTCCTGCAGACGAAGCTGTTCGACAGGCTGGACGGCGTCACGCCGCTCGACGACCGCGCCTTCCTGGCAAGCTGCTTCTATGACCTCTACTCGCATCTGCAGGACCTGCTGCACAGGCACGATCGGCTGAGCATGGCGGCGTCCGTCGAGCTCAGGGTGCCGTTCCTCGAGAACCGGCTCATCGACTTCGCGCTCCATCTGCCGCGCCGGCAGAAATACCGCGACGGCACCGGCAAATGGCTGCTTAAGAAGGTCGCCGAACGCCATCTGCCGCGCGAGAACATTCGTGCGGCAAAGGTCGGCTTCGACATGGCCGATGCTTTTTCGGCCGGCACGCAAGGGCTGCTGCGCGGCGGTCTGCTCCGCGACGCGATGAAATGGTCGTCCTCCGAATTGGACGACCTGATCGACATGGCAAGAAGCCAGGAAACGTCGCGCCTGCGGCTCGTCGGCATGGAAATGCTGCTCAGGCTCTACATGCGCGGCGACACCACAGGCGACCTGACAGAGGCCCTGCACGCCGAGACGAGAGGCGAAAAATAGCCCGGGGTTGGTCCAGACCGGCGAGATGCTTGGTTTAAAGCTTCGCCGACGCATTTTCGCCTTTGCCATCCTGTTGTTGGGTCTCACTCTTTGGCGAGTCGCCAGCCTCTTCGGGCGCGGCGAGCCACCATAGCGGACGAAGGCGCAAACATGATCGACGACGAGCCGGAAAGCGAACGCGTCTCCGCGCTGGCGCCGTTCCGCCACGGCATATTCCGCGCCGTCTGGGCGGCCAGCCTGGTGTCGAATTTCGGCGGCCTCATCCAGGGCGTGGGCGCCGCCTGGATGATGACCACGATCGCCACCTCGTCCTACCAGGTGGCGCTGGTCCAGGCCTCGACCACCTTGCCGATCATGCTGTTCGCGCTGGTCGCCGGCGCCATCGCCGACAGCTTCAACCGCCGCAAGGTGATGCTGGTGGCGCAGACCTTCATGCTGGTCGTCTCGGCGCTGCTCACCTTGTTCACCTGGCAAGGCTGGATGACGCCCTGGACGCTGCTGGCCTTCACCTTCCTGATCGACAGCGGCACGGCGCTGAACAGCCCGTCATGGCAGGCCTCGGTCGGCGACATGGTGCCGCGCGCCAAGGTGCCGGCGGCGGTCGCGCTCAATTCGCTCGGCTTCAACATCACCCGCAGCGTCGGCCCGGCCATCGGCGGCGTCATCGTCGCCGCCGCGGGTGCCGCGGCCGCTTTCGCCGCCAACGCCGTCAGCTATATCGGCCTGATCGTCGTGCTCGCCCGCTGGAAGCCGGCGCTGCCCGAGCAGACCCTGCCGCGCGAGTCGCTCGGCGCGGCGATGGGTGCCGGCCTGCGCTATGTCGCGATGTCGCCCAACATCGCCAAGGTGCTGGCGCGCGGTTCGGCCTTCGGCTTCAGCGCCGGCGCGGTGCTCGCGCTTCTTCCGCTGGTGGCGCGCGACGTCGTCAAGGGCGATGCGCTGACCTACGGCATCATGCTCGGCGCCTTCGGCATCGGCGCGGTCGGCGGCGCGCTGATCAGTGTGCGATTGCGGCAGCTGCTCTCCAGCGAGGTGATGGTGCGCATGGCGTTTGCCGGCTTCGCGCTCTGCGCCCTCAACGCCGCGGTCAGCCACAATGGCTGGCAGACATCAGCGGGCCTGCTCATCGGCGGCGCCTGCTGGGTGATCGCGCTCTCGCATTTCAACGTCACGGTGCAGATGTCGACGCCGCGATGGGTGGTCGGCCGCGTGCTGTCGATCTACCAGACGGCGACCTTCGGTGGCATCGCTCTGGGCAGCTGGATCTGGGGCGTCGTCGCCGACGCGCATGGCGCCGAAACCGCGCTGATCGCGGCGGCGGTCGCCATGCTTGCCGGCGCGGCCATCGGCTTTGTCTTGCCGTTGCCGAAGCAGACTGTCCTGAACCTCGATCCGCTCAACCGCTTCAAGGAGCCGACGCTGTCGCTCGACCTCAAGCCGCGCAGCGGCCCGATCGCCGTCATGATCGAGTACATCATCCGCGAGGACGACGTGCCGGAATTCCTGGCGACCATGGCCGAGCGCGGCCGCATCCGCCGTCGCGACGGCGCCCGCAACTGGACGCTCGCGCGGGATCTCGAAAACCCGTCGGTGTGGATCGAGCACTACCACACGCCGACCTGGGTCGAGTATATCCGCCACAACCGCCGCGCCACCCATGCCGATGCCGTGGTTGGCGAACGCCTCCGCGCGCTGCACAGCGGTGAGAACCCGCCGCGCGTGCGCCGCATGATCGAGCGCCCGACCACCGCAGGCACGACGCTTGTCTCGCCCAAGGGCCCGATCGATCACTGATCTTCTGGCCGATCAATGGCCGGTGATGCTGTCGGCAAGAGCGGCCAGCCTTGACGTGTGGCCGAGCCCCGCCGCCTCGCGCTGATCGGCGATGCGGTAGAGCTGGTACATCGAATGCACGCCCAACCAGCGGAACGGCTCCGGCTCCCAGGGCCGCACCTTGCGGTTAACCCAGGGCAGCCGCGTGAGTTCGGTATCCTGGCCGAGCACCAGATCGGTCAGCGTGCGCCCCGATAGATTTGAGCTCGACACGCCGAGCCCGACATAGCCGCCGGCCCAGCCGATGCGCGTCGCCGGGTCGAGCCCCACCGTCGTGCACCAGTCGCGCGGCACGCCGAGCACGCCGCACCAGGCGTGGTCGATGCGGCACCCCGCGGTCTGCGGCAACAGCGTGGTCAGGATCATGTGCAGCTGGTCGATCGTTGCCTGCTGCGTCTGGCCGTTGATGTCGGTGCGCGAGCCGTAGCGGTAGGGCACGCCGCGCCCGCCCATAGTGATACGGCCCTCGCGCGTGCGCTGGGCATAGCAATAGGCATGCGCGGCATTGCCGAGCAGCTCGTGCCCCTCCCAACCGATCTTGCGCCAAAGCTCTTCCGACAGCGGTTCGGTGACGATCTGCGCGCTGTTGAGCGCCAGCCAGGTCCGCCCTTCCCCCGGGATGCCAGCCGTGAACCCTTCCGTGGCGCGGATGATGGTTTCGGCCCGCACAGTGCCGCGGTCCGTGGCCACGATGCCCTTGGCAATGGCGGTGACCGTTGTCTTCTCATAGATGGAAACGCCGAGACGCTCGACCGCCGCTGCCAGCCCGCGCACCAGCTTGGCCGGCTGCACGCGCGCCTGGCCGCGGATGACGAAGCCGCCCATGACATTGCGGATGTTGATGCGCGCCCGTGTCGCCTCGGCGTCAAGCAGTTCGATCCGCTCGGGATCGGCATCCCAGGAACGGGTCGTCTCGCATTCCTCGCGCACGCGCTCCAGCTGCGCCGGATTGGTGGCGACCGTCAGATTGTCGACACGGCGGATATCGGCATCGATGCCCTCTTCCGTCGCCACCCGGATCACCTCGTCGACGCAGCCGGCCATCGCCTGCTGCATGGCGGTGACGCCCTGGCGCGTCGAGGTTTTCAGATACTTCTCGCGCGACCAGCCGAAACCGCCCGACAGCCAGCCGCCATTGCGCCCCGAGGCGCCGAAGCCGGCGAACTCGCGCTCGACGAGCACGATGCGCAGCGATGGCTTCGCCTTCTTCAGATAGTAGGCCGTCCACAGCCCGGTATAGCCGGCGCCGACGATCGCGACATCCACCTCGATGTCGCCTGGCAAAGGCGAACGCGGCGCGGGGATAGCGCCCAGATCCGCATACCAGAACGAGATATCGCCGTTGCGCTTGACTTGCATGGGATGGCTTCCAGGAGTGACGTCTTAGAGACCGGTTCGAATTCGCTCCGGCGAGTCATATGGTGGTGGTTTCGAGAACCGGAGCGGAGCGGACATTCAGGTCCGTGAGCCTGCGCATGACCCCGAAAATCGAAATCGATTTTCGGAAAGGATCATGCGCCAAGCAAAATTGCTGCAGCGTCCTTTGCGCGTCAAGAGGACGCGCGGTGCTGCAGTAGCGCAGAAAACGCCATCAGAGGGCCGGCGGAGTGGATTTTCCAAACGGCCTCTTATTGGCCGGGCTGTCGTTCGGGTCAACCTTCGCCGGCCAGATCGCGCCGCGCCTTGTCGAGCTCCTCGGCATAGCGGCGCATCAGATGGCTTTCGGTGAGCAGGCCAAGGACGATGCGCTCATCAAAATCCTCTACCACCGCCAGTTCTTCGGCGCCGGTGCGCTGGAACGTCTCGGCCGCGGTCTGGACATTCATCGAGGGCACCAGCACGGCGTCCTTGAACTGGGCCAGCGCGCTCACCGGCGTATCGCCGTCGGAACGATCGCTGTGCAGTTCCGGCACCAGCAGCATGCCGACATACTGGTCGGCCTGCTCGACGGCAATGACCCGCTGGGCGGAGCCGAGCGGGACCTCCTTGCGGAATTCGGAAAGCGTCGTCGAGGCGGGAATGGTGCGGACATCCTTGCGCATCATCGAGCCGACGGTGAGGCTGCGCATCCAGCCGACGTCATGAGCGCTGCGGATCGTCTCGCCGCGCAGATGGAAGCGCCAGGTCGAGAAGGAGTAGCCGAAGGTCTCGCGCACCAGGATCGCCGACATGATCGAGGCCGCCAGCACCACGCCGGTGAGCGTCAGGTCCCGGGTCGATTCCAGCGCCAGGAATGTCATGGTCAGCGGACCGCCGACGACGCCGACAGCAAGCGAGGTCATGCCGACGACGGCGGCGACCGCCGGATCGACGCCCGCCGACGGCGCGGTCATCGCCATGACGCCCGCGAAGACCTTGCCGAGCAGCGCGCCCAGGAACAGCGAGGCGAAGAACAGGCCGCCGCGGAAGCCCGAGCCGAGCGAGATGGCGGAGGCCGCCAGCTTCATCACGAAGACGCTCGCCACCACCGGCAGCGCGTAATTCATGGCGAACTCGCGGTGCAACGCGCCATGGCCGCTCGAAAGCACCTGCGGCGTGACCAGCCCGAGCAGGCCGACCAAGATGCCGCCGATGAACGGCCTGACCGACGCGTCGATCGACAACCGCACGAAGACGCGCTCGACGATGCTGACCAGATGCATGATGGCGATCGAAGCCGCGCCGCCAAGCAGGCCCAGCAACAGGAACGGCACATACTCGCTCGCGGTCAAATTCGGCAAACCTGACAGTTCCAGCGGAAACGGCACGCCGCCGAACATTTCCGCCGTCAGCGAGGCCGAGATCGCCGCCGTCATCACAGGCGCCACATTGGCGACGGAGTAGATGCCGATGACCAGCTCGAAACCATAGAAGGCGCCGGTCAGCGGCGCATCGAAAGCGGCGGCGATGGCGCCGGCCGCGCCGCAGCCGACCAGGATGCGCACATCGTTGCGGCGCAGCCGGAAGGCGCGGGCAAGCCTGGAAGCTATACCGGAGCCGATCTGCGTGTAGCCGGCTTCCAGTCCAACCGAGGCGCCGAAGCCGGAGGAAATCATCGTCTGCGCCACGATGATGAAAGTGTCGGTGAGCGACATGCGCCCGCCATAGAGCGCGTTCGCCTCGATCGGGTCGACCGGCGTGCGGAACTTGCGCTTTCTGAGCCAAATAACGGAAAGCCCGAGCAGCAGGCCGCCGATCGCCGGGAACATCGCCTGCACCGGATCGGCGAGCGAGAACATCGCCGAAAGCCGGCCGCCCGGCTGCACGTCGAACAGCAGATAGTGCATGCCTTGCACCAGCGCGCTCATGCCGGTGACCAGCGCGCCCGCGATGGCGCCGACCATGCCGGCCATCAGCACGATGACGATGCCGCGCGCCTCGAGCACGGGGATCGAGCTGATCAGCACCGCGCGAAGCCGGCGGGCGTAGACTTGTGGGTCGTTTCTGGCAGGCAACGGAACCGCTCGCCGGTATGCGGAAGAAAACAGCTGCCGTGGGTGATACGCGCGTCGGCTTTGCGTGGCAATCGCAATGCCGACCGCATGTGGCGCCAATTTGGCGTTGCGCGAATTAGCGTTAAGAAGGCTTCCGCCGCGACAAAGACGATAGATTTAATCAGCTGCCGGGATGGTCAGCGGGCCGCAGTCGTCCTGCGCGACGAAGATCGCCAGCAGCTCGGCCGGGAGGGCCGGCCGCTTTCAAGTCGGCGCACCGCCGTCTGTCTCGTAAAGTGTGAGCTTGCGATCACCGATGCCGAGTTCCGCCCAGCTCGCGCGCCATTCGGCGATATGCGCCGATTTGAAATGCGCTTCGAGCGCGGCGCGGTCGCTCCAGGCTTCGGAAACATGGATGAGCCCGGCATCCAGCACGTCCTGCGCGTAGGAATAGTGGAGGCAGCCCGGCTCGGCGCGGCTTGCCAGGATCATGCGCTGCATCGCAGGCCTTGCCCGTTCGAGCCCGTCGGCTTGCAGCCGGATCGTGCCGGTGACCAGAAGCATTTGCCATCCTTTCGCAAGACCGTTGCACGGTCCCGTAGCCACTCTCCCACCTTCGCGCAAGCTTGGAGGGTTACGGTCAAGGGCCTGACCTGTGCGTGGCGGGTCTTGATTTGGGGACGACATGGCGATCAGCGAAACACTCCCGTCCGGCCTGGTGGCGAAGAACGGCCGCGACGTGTTCTTCGCGCTCGGCATCGTCGTCATCCTGGCGGTGCTGTTCCTGCCGATCCCGGCCTTCCTCATCGATATCGGGCTTGCCTTTTCGATCGCACTTTCGGTGCTGATCCTGATGGTGGCGCTGTGGATCCAGCGGCCGCTCGACTTCTCGTCCTTCCCGACCGTGCTGCTGATCGCCACCATGCTCAGGCTGTCGCTCAACATCGCCACCACGCGCATGATCCTGTCGCATGGCAATGAGGGCACGCATGCCGCCGGCTATGTGATCTCGGGCTTCTCGAAGCTGGTGATGTCGAGCGACTTCGTCATCGGCCTCATCGTCTTCATGATCCTGATCGTGGTGAACTTCATCGTCATAACCAAGGGCGCCACCCGTATCGCCGAAGTCGGTGCGCGCTTTACCCTCGACGCCATCCCCGGCAAGCAGATGTCGATCGACGCCGACCTTTCCGCCGGCATGATCGACGAGAAGACGGCGCAGCTGCGCCGCCGCGAGCTGGAGGAGGAATCCTCCTTCTTCGGCTCGATGGACGGTGCGTCCAAATTCGTCCGCGGCGACGCCATCGCGGGCCTGATCATCACCGCCATCAACATCGTCGGCGGCATCGCCATCGGCTATCTGCGCCACGGCATGGGCCTCGGCCAGGCAGCCGACGTCTTCATCAAACTGTCGGTCGGCGACGGTCTCGTCACCCAGATCCCGGCCCTCATCGTTTCGCTCGCCGCCGGCATGCTCGTCTCGAAGGGCGGCACGCGCGGCTCGGCCAACCAGGCGGTGTTCGGCCAGCTCGGCGCGCATCCGCGCGCGCTCTATGTCGCGGCCTCGCTGCTGGTCATCCTTGGCCTGATGCCCGGCCTGCCGCTGTTCCCCTTCTTCGCGCTCGCCGGCGGCATGGCCGGCCTTGGCTATATCATCCCGCTGCGCCACAACCGCGCGCTTGCCGCCGCCGAAGCCTTGAAGACGCAGGAGAAGGCGAACAAGGTCGAGGAGGAGAAGAACTCGGTCAAGGCGTCGCTGGTCACCGCCGAGATCGAGCTCCTGATCGGCAAGCAGCTTTCGACGAGGCTGATGGTGGCGCATCAGGAACTGGTGTTCCGGATGTCGAAGATGCGCAAGAAATTCGCCCAGCAATATGGCTTCGTCGTGCCGGAAGTGCGCGTCGCCGACGACTTCGCCATCCCGCCGAAGAGCTACCAGATCAAGGTGCATGGCACGGTGGTCGCCGAATACCAGATGCGGGTCGGCGAGATCATGGTGCTGCTTGGCACGCGCGGCGTGCCGGACATCCCCGGCGAGGAGATCCGCGAGCCGGCCTTCGGCATGCGCGCCTATTCGGTGCTCGAAACCTTCGCCGAGGATCTGAAGCGCGAGAACTTCACCTTCGCCGACAACATGTCGGTGCTGCTCACGCATCTCTCCGAGGTGATCCGCAACAACCTGCCGCAGCTTCTCTCCTACAAGGACATGAAGGCGCTGCTGGAGCGGCTCGACCCCGAATACCGCAAGCTCGCCGACGAGATCTGCACCTCGCACATCTCCTACCCCGGCCTGCAGGCGGTGCTGAAGCTGCTGCTCGCCGAGCGCGTCTCGATCCGCAACCTGCACCTGATCATCGAGGCCATCGCCGAGATCGCGCCGCATGTGCGCCGCACCGAGCAGATCGTCGAGCATGTGCGCATCCGCATGGCGCAGCAGATCTGCGGCGATCTCTCCGAGGGCGGCACGCTCAAGGTGCTGCGCCTCGGCAACCGCTGGGACCTCGCCTTCCACCAGAGCCTCAAGCGCGACGCCAAGGGCGAGGTGCGCGAGTTCGACATCGACCCGCGCCAGCTCGAGGAGTTCGGCCAGGATGCGACCAAGGCGATCCGCAAGCATCTCGAGGCCGGCGAGCGCTTCGTGCTCGTCACCGCGCCCGACGCGCGGCCCTATGTGCGCATGATCATCGAGCGGCTGTTCACGACGCTTCCCGTGCTCAGCCATGTCGAGATCGCCAAGGGCGTCGAGATCAAGGTGCTCGGAACGATCTCGTGAACGCGCTCTCGCAAGGCGTCGTCATCGCCGCCTTCCTCGCCTTCTGCCGCATCGGCGCCTGCTTCATGCTGATGCCTGGCCTGTCCAGCGCGCGCGTGCCGCTTCAGATCAGGCTGTTCGTCTCGGTCGCCGCGACCGGCGGCCTGCTCGCCTTCCTGTGGGACCGCATCTACCCCTTCGTCGATCCGCGTCCGCAGGTGCTCGCGCCGATGATCGTCTCCGAGTTGCTGGTCGGCGGGCTGATCGGCGCCATGACCAGGCTCTATATGGAAGCGCTGCGTTTCATGGGCTCGGCCATCGCCACGCTGATCGGCTATGGCGGCTCGGGGGGGCCTGCGATCGAGGAGCCGGAGCCGCAGGCAGCCCTTGCCGCCATCATCTCGTTCTCGGCGCTGCTTCTGCTCTTCGTCTTCGACTTCGACCACGAGATCGTCAAGGCGCTTGTCGCCTCCTACCAGGTCGCGCCGGTCAACGTGTTTTTCAACCCGCAGGCAGCACTCGTCGACGTCACCGACACCGTGTCGGACGCCTTCTTCCTGGTCCTTCGGCTCGGCAGCCCGTTTGTCGCCTATGCCATCCTGGTCAACCTGACGATCGGCTTCGTCAACAAGCTGACGCCGCAGATCCCGGTCTATTTCATCTCGCTGCCCTTCGTCATCGCCGGCGGCATGATCATCTTCTATTTCGCTGTCGGCACGCTGCTGTCGCTGTTTGTCGACGGCTTCGTCGACCTCACGCTGGCGAGATAGCCATGACGACGCGCAAAGACCGCCTGAAGAAACTGGTCAAGGTGCAGGAGCAGTTGAAGGCGCTGCACGAGACCCGCCATGCCGGCTTCCTCGCCGCCGCCGTCAAGGCCGAAGCCGAGGTCAAGGAACTGATCGAGCATTTCGACACCGACAAATCGCTGGCTGGCCTCTTTCCCGCGCTCTACCACAAGCGCATCACCGACGCGCTCGGCCGCCAGAAACAGAACCTGGAAGATGCCAGGCAGGAGGCCGCGCTGATCGCCACCGCGACGGCGCGCACTAACATGGTCGAGCGCGCCTACAAGGACGTGCGCCGCCGCGACGAACGCGAGCGCTCCGACCGCGAGCGGCTCGACCTTATCACGCAAAAGCGGGCCGAGGAGTAGCTCAGTAATAACCCGAAGATGACTGACGGACGACACCACGACCACTTTTTGCCCCTCATCCAGGCCGTACAATGCACTGCCTGCGTTTGCTGAAAGCGGACTTAATGCAGCGAGGAGTTGGGTGCCTTCAGGCCGTACGTCACCCCTCGCGAAGCGATCCCAGAGTACCGGGCAGACCCCCCACTCCGCGCGGTCTAATTCGGAATGTCGCGAATGGGTGGCTTACCGAAAAGGCGTCGGTACTCCCGGCTGAACTGCGAAGGGCTCTGGTAGCCCACAGCGTAGCCGGCGGTTCCGACATCAAGGCGTTCCGCCAGCATCAGCCGGCGCGCCTCGGTTAGGCGCAGCCGTTTCTGATACTGCATCGGAGTCATTGCGGTGGCGCTCTTGAAGAGGTGGTGCAGCGACGACACGCTCATCCCAACCCGTCTCGCCAACTCCTCGATGCGCAGCGGCTGAGCGAAGTTGCCACGCAGCCATTCGATGGCGCGGGCGATTCGATTGTCGGGCGTGCCCGCCATGGCGATCTGAAGCAACCGAGCGCCCATTGGACCAGTGAGAAGACGAAAGTGGATTTCGCGCTCGATGACCGGCGCCAAAACGGAAATGTCGGCCGGACTATCGAGCAAGCGAAGGTAGCGAAGGGATGCGTCCAGCAAATCCTGCGAAGCTTCATTGACCGCCAGGCCATAAGCGGACTTCGACGTCGGCAGGGGCTGCATCCGGGCCAGCAGTTCCCTGACGCAATCGGGATTGACAGCCATGCCGAAGCCGAGGTGCGGCTCGCCGGCTGACGCCTCGACGACACGCGAGACGACGGGCAGATCGAACGAGACGACCAGATAGTCGCCGACACCGTAGGTGTGCGTGACGGCGCCCAAAGTCACGCTCTTGCTGCCTCGAATGACGAACGCAAAGCATGGCCATTGCGACAGGTATACCGGTTCGGTCGGCGCGGAGCGGCGGCTGAGGTACAGGCCGGCGACCGTTGACGCCAAGTCGCCATCCCGAGGCAAATGGCGCTCCACGATATCTGCCATGTCAGCGTAGGTTTCGGACGGCGGGCGATGCGGCATCTGGCGGCTCACGTTCCAGAGGTCCCTAACACAATCCTGCACGACCGGTCATCAGAGCGCGGTGAGGCGTTGCAGAATCGTGCAAGACTTTTGCAGGACAGGGCTAACGATCCAGACCTCGATGACGGTACTGCGGACCATCAACGCAAACATCCGGAATGGACCCATGACCAGCAAGACCATCCTCATCACCGGCGCATCGAGCGGCATAGGAGAGGCCTCGGCATGCCGCCTGGCGCAGCTCGGCCATCGTGTTGCGCTCGGCGCCCGCCGCATCGATCGCGTCCAGGCAATCGCCGAGGACATCGCCCGATCCGGGGGCAAGGCGATCGCAATTCCGTTAGACGTCACCAGCCTTGCCGACATGAGGGACTTCGTCGCGCAGGCCGAAGCGGCTTTCGGTAAGGTCGACGTGCTGGTGAACAACGCCGGCGTCATGCCGCTCGCATTGATGTCCGACGTGCGCGTGGACGAATGGAACCAGATGATCGACGTCAATCTGCGCGGCGTCCTGAACGGCGTGGCCGCAGTCCTGCCGACGATGACGGAGCGCAAGTCCGGCCATATCATCAACATCGGATCGGTCTCTTCATATCGGGTCGACCCGACGGCTGGGGTTTACGCAGCGACAAAGTTCGCCGTACGTGCTGTCACGGAAGGACTGCGGCAGGAAAGCCGGCACGTCCGGGCAACGCTGATCAGCCCCGGTCTTACCCGCACCGAGCTGTTCGACGGCATCGCCGAGCCGGGCACGCGGGCGTTCTTCAAGGACATGCTCGAAAACACGTCGATCTCGCCACAGGCGATAGCCGAAGCAATCGCCTTCGCCATCGGCCAGCCGGCAGATGTCGATATCAACGAGTTGATCGTCCGCCCGACGACACAAGTCTGATCGAAGGAGACGCTCCCCATGACCCATGCCATCGAGATCACCACGCTCAGGCTGAAGGCAGGACTGTCCGTCGACGACTTCATCAGCGCAAATGCCGATATCGATCTGTGGATTCGTCGTCAGCCCGGTTTCATGGGACGGCGCATCTGCGAGCGCGGCCACGGCATGATTGTCGACATCGTGTTCTGGGAACCGCCGAGGACGGCCACCGTTCGGCGGCCAGCATCATGACGGAGATGGCGGGGTCGCCGGTCCACGCGACGATCGACCATCGCACTGTCGACTGGACGATCTCGCAGGTGCACCATTCATTAGACCGATGACTGCACTGCGATCGCAACGGCATAGCGTGCCGGTGCGGCCGCCTCGACGGCAGCCGCACCGTGCGATCCCGTCAGGTCGGGTCGGTGCCGGGATAATCGGCACCTTTGGTTGTCTTGGCCCACGCATCGAAATCGACCCTGAGCGTCTCGAGCTTTTCGCGCGCGCCCGCCAGTGCGCCGCGCCCAAGCAGCAGCCGCAGTGGCGAACGCTCAGCCTCGACGGCGCGCACGATCGCGGCGGCGGCGCGTGCCGGGTCCCCTGCCTGCTTGCCGCTCCAACTGCGGATCATGCGCCGCACTGCGCCGGCGGTCTGGTCATAGTCGGGGATCGGGTTGGCCGCTTCTGCCGCCGAACGGCCGGCCCAGTCGGTGCGGAACGCGCTGGGCTCGACGATGAGGACCTTGATCCCCAGCGGCGATACCTCGGCCGACAGCGATTCTGAGATCGCCTCGACCGCATGCTTGGTCGCAGCATAAAAGCTCAGCGACGGGAAGGCGCGCAGGCCGCCGATCGACGAGATGTTGACGATGGTGCCGGCCTTTGCCTGCCGCATTGCCGGAAGCATGGCGCGCGTCATGTTGACCAGTCCCCATACGTTGAGATCGAACATTGCGTGGACGGCCGCGAGATCGCTGTCCTCGAATGAACCGAAGTATCCAACGCCCGCGTTGTTGACGAGAACGTCGATGGCGCCGAAGCGCCGGGTAGCTATTTTGAGTGCTTCGTCGATCTGCTTCGCATCCGTCACATCGAGCCGGATGGCAACGGCGGCATCGGGGTGCCGGGCAAGGAGATCCTCGACTTGCGTCGGATTGCGAGCGGTCACGGCCACTTTGTGGCCGTTCGCAAGAAGGTGCTGGGCTAGGGCTCGGCCGAAGCCGGTCGAGCACTCGCTGATGAACCAGGACTTGGGCAAGTTTGTCTCCATCATGGCTGTGAGTCGCAAAGGCGGCCACAGCGGGCCGCCCTTGGGTTTCGGAAGCTCAGTCGACTATCTCGGCGAGTTCGATCAGGTTGCCGAACGGATCGGCGAAGAAGGCCAGCTTGCGGCTGATGGCATCGAGCTTGAATGGCTCTGTAACAATGGTCACTCCGCGTGCCTTCAGCTCGGCGACGGTCTTGTCCATGTCGGCCACGTTGATGCAGAAGTGGTGGTAGCCTGCATAGCGGAGGCTATCGCCCAGGTCGGTGTATGACGGCGCCGCGATCGGCAACGGATCGCCTCCGGCCAGCAATTCGATCATGAAGTTATCGTCGTTGGGCGGCGCGAGATAGGCGAGTTCCTCGTCGGCGTAGGGCCATTCATGGACGACGCGGAAGTCGAGTTTCTCAGTGTACCAGGACTTCGCCTTGGCGAAATCGCTGACACGCAGGGCCACGTGGTGACCGCGCATATCGGCGAAGGTCGACCGCGTGTTGCGGGCGGGTAGTTGGAAGTTAGCCATTTGAGGTCTCCTCGAAAGGTTTCTTGCGTCTGCGAGGGAGGAGAATGGCGCGGAGTCTGATCTTTGATTAGCTCATCTATTTTCCGATCACTGATGAGCCGCGTTTATCAATTCGCTAGTCCTTCGCCGAACGCACTTGACGGGACGGACAGCGAGCAACAGGCCGGCAACCGGGAAAATCGCCGGTGCCAGCCTGCTAGGGATTGCCTCCAGAGCCTATCGCTGCGCGCAGGGCCGCCGCGTCGGTCGCATCAGCCTCGATCGCGTGGGCCTCGACGCCTGTCCGCTGCAACTCGGCCACCAGCGTCGCTAGCCGCTTGTGGCTCCGTGAACATAGAACAATGGTCCAGCCCTCACGGCCGAACCTGCGCGCGACGGCCTGGCCGATGCCGGGACCGGCGCCGATAATCATGATTGCCTTGGGCATTGCGTGTCCTTTCGTGAACGGACGGCCAGGCGGGTTCGCACCGGACTGGCGGCTTGCTTCGATACGCGGAAAAGTTCGGTTTACTGGCCGGGTTCGACGCGGGACCAAAGATCGTTGAAGGCAATTGAATCGAAGAAGGCACTGGCTTCGTCGGCCGTTCCGGACCGCATGGTGAAGAACCACGCGCAGGTGTTCACGTAGGATTTCCCGTCGCGCGCCGTTCCCTGTGCGTTAAATAGGATGACGACGCGGTCATCCTCAGCCGTGATGCTGCGGCCGCGATGGCTGCAAAGGCGCGTTCAATGGTGAGCGACATGGCTTTCTCCTGCCGAACCCTTGGCTGACAGGAGGACATTGCGTCTTTTGTTCGCGGCGATTAGCGAGATACTCTTCGCATCAATCCTGAGCGAGAATCATCAATGCGCGCCACCGACCTGTCCGAACTTGCTGCTTTCGACGCGGTCGCGCGTCACCGGAGCTTTCGCCGCGCAAGCGAAGAACGCGGTGTCACGGCCTCGGCGATCAGCCATGCAGTGTCGAACCTGGAGTCTCGCGTCGGCATCCGTCTGCTCAACCGCACAACGCGGAGCGTCTCGCTGACCGATGCGGGCGCGATGCTCTTGTCCCAGCTGTCGCCGGCCTTCGGTGATATCGGCTCCGCCCTCGACGCGCTCAACCAGTTCCGCGATACGCCTTTCGGCAAGGTGCGTATCAATGCGCCCAATTCGATCGCGCCGTTCGTGCTTGGGCCTGTGCTCGGGCCGCTCATCGAGGCCAATCCGAACCTCGAACTGGAAATCGTTGCGACGGACAGGCTGGTCGACATCGTCGAAGAAGGATTCGACGCCGGCATCCGCTTGGGGGAGAGCCTGCGCGACGGCATGACCGCAGTGAAGATCAACCCGCGGCTCCGTCTGACTGTGGTCGGTTCGCCCGGCTATTTCATGCGGCACCCAGTTCCGAAATCACCAGCAGACCTCTCTGCGCATGTCTGCATCCGCAATCTTTATCCAAGCGGCGTGAACTACCCCTGGTCATTTTCCAAAGGCGGCAAGGATATCGATGTCGACGTCCGGGGCCCACTTGCTCTTCACGACCACGAACTCATGATCGAAGCAGCGCTCGCCGGTATCGCCATCGCCTATGTCTGGGAAGATCGGGCGCGCCCTTACGTTGAAAGCGGACGCTTGGTCGCATGCCTCACGGACTGGATCGTTCCCGAGGATTGGCTGTATCTCTATTACCCCACACGCAAATATCTCTCGGCTGGCCTGCGCGCCGTCATTGAGGCTCTGCGGACTAACGCACGGACGACTTGACCAATGCTTGTTCACCATTCGACGGACCGCTGACGCTGGCCACGATCTGGAAAGCGTCAGGTTGCGAGAGGTCCTAGTGAAACCGGTTGTTCCGCTACTCTCGAAATTGAGACGGCGCCGTGTCGACCGTTATGGGGTCGCTGGCCGGACGTCAGCATTCCATGTCTCTCGGCCAGCCTCCCTTTCCCGCAAGCCTGCCACAAGCTTGTTCAGTCATGTTGCGGATAACAAACCGGCAAAGGGCGGACTTTCTTGGCCATTTCCCCACCCAGCGACATCGTCATGGACGTTGCCCGTGCAGCGGAACCGGCCGATGTCGAGGCCGCGCGCGCGGCGCTCGCAAGAAGGGCGAATGGCACTTCGGCACCGTTCTCGGTCGATCCGTCCGCCACGGTCGATGCCGGCTCCGAGCTCTCGCGCGCCACGGCCGACAAGGTGGATGCCGCCAATCCCGCGAAGAAGTTCCAGCGCTTCGAGGCGATGGTGCTGACGACCTTCATCCAGAACATGATGCCCAAGGACACCGAGGGCGTTTACGGCAAGGGCCTTGCCGGCGACATGTGGAAGTCGCAGCTCGCCGAGAAGGTGGCCGATGTCATGGCCGCGCATGGCGGCATCGGCATCGCCCGGTCCATGCTTGCCGACCACTATCTCGACGGCAAGCACAAGCTGCCGGTGGGCCCCGTTGCCGGCGGACCGCAGAAAGCGGAGATCGACCAGCAGACCAGGCTTTCGACCTCGATGGTCGAGGAGCTTGAGCGCAAGGCCGCACGGTCTATGACCGGCGACGACACAACCATAAAGACGGACATCAAGATCTAGGGACCTACATGGCCGACCAGACGGACCTTTCCAACCTTCCCGCGCGCGCCAATGCATTGGACGCGTCCGCCGCCGCACGACCCGGCAACCTCGCCGCCATCATCGGCCGCATCGAGGAAGTCGTGGACGAGGAGACCGCCGGCATCCGCAGCGGAACGGCCTATGACCTCAAATCGTCGAACGCGCGCAAGAGCCGGTATCTCTACGAGCTCAACCGCGCCTTGAAGGGCGCCAACGAGATCGAGTTCCTCGAGCAGCACAAAGAAGGCCTGCTCAGGCTGCGCCAGAAGCTGGCCAAGAACGAAGCGGCGATCCTTGCCCATCTCAACGCCGTCAACGAGGTCGCCACGCTTCTGAGGAACGCCATCCAGCGCGCCGATACCGACGGTACCTATTCGGCCGCCGAGTTCGGCATGGCCCGAGCCTGATTGAGATGATCTGGGCGCAAGGAAACACCCGGTGATAAAGTTTGTCGCCGCCGCGTTGTGGATCTGCGCCGTGACGCTGGGCGCGGTCTTCTATTCCTTCCAGGCGGCCAGTCAACGCGGCGCGGCCGAGCCGCCGAAGCCGATGCTGGGCGGCCTCGACTATGTCAAGACCGACATGATCTCGGTGCCGCTGCTGCGCGATGGCACGATCGACGGCTATTTCCTCACCAAGCTCGTCTACACGATCGAGCCGGACCAAATGAAGAAGCTGTCGGTGCCGGCGCAGGCGTTGATGACCGACCAGGTCTATTCCTATCTCTATTCCAATCCGCAGATCGATTTCACCAAGAAGGAATCGATCGATCTCGACGCCTTCCGCAAGTCGATCCGCGATACCATCAACACCCGCATTGGCGTCGAGCTGGTGCACGACGTGCTGATTGACCAGGTCAACTTCCTCTCCAAGGACGATATCCGCGACAACGCGCTTCGCCGTCGCAGGGGCGCCGGGGAAACCGCGGCGGCAATGACCAAGCCGTTCAAGGCCGCGCCGGAGCATTGATCGCCCGGCACGAATGCCTCAGCCACGCTTACCCTGTTGCGACATGACGCATGGTGACCGCGTTGACGTTTACGTCAACTCGAAGCTATATGCGCGGTGACAGGCGACCGCGCAGGCGCGGCGCATCTAAGTCGCCCAGCGGCCAAGCGCCGGTGCGCGTCAACGCAACCAACGAGGAGAACAGCCATGGGCGTTCAGGAGATTGCCGACAAGATCAGGTCGCGCGTGGCAAGCGCGGGCTTCGAGCATTCGGTCAAGTTCGACACCGGCAGCGACGGCGTCATCGTCATCGATGGTGCGACCGTCTCGACCACCGATGCGCCGACCGACTGCACCGTGAAGCTGTCGCTCGACGATCTGGATTCGCTGATCGCCGGCGATCTCAACCCAACCATGGCCTTCATGGCCGGCAAGCTAAAGGTCGAAGGCGACATGACGGTCGCCATGGCGCTCAGCCAGCTGCTCGGCTGATCGTTCGCAAAAAACAACGCCGCCCATCGGGCGGCGTTGCGTTGTTTGTCGAGCCTAAAGCCTTCAGGCGACGAAGCCCGGCGCCTGCCCCTTGATCCTGCGGCCAGCGGCCTTGATCGTGCCCTTGGCGCTGTTCAGCGCGCCGTCCTTCAGCTCCAGCGCCAGAAGCCGGTGCCGCTCATAGGGGCCAGGCATGGCGAGCGCTCCGGTGCGGTCGGCCGAGAAGCCGAACCGTCCGTAATAGGGCGCATCGCCAACGAGCAGGATCGCGCCATGGCCGAGCCGCGCGGCCTCGGCGATCGCATGCCGCATCAGCGCCGAGCCGATGCCGCCGCTCTTCAAGCCCGGCTCGACCGCCAACGGGCCAAGCAGAAGCGCTGCCGGACCGCCCTCGCCCAGCCTCACATCCCAAAGCCGCACCGTGCCGACGACCGCGCCCGACGCATCGCGGGCGACGAAGGCCAGTCCCTCCGACGGCCGGCGGCCGCGCCGCAGCTTCTCGGACGACTTCTTCTTGCGCTTCGGCCCCATGGCGCGATCGAGCAGCGCTTCGCGCGCCGTGGTGTCGGCCGCGCCTTCGCCGACGATGACGAAGGCAGGCGCCTGGACGGCGCCCTCGTCCGGCGCGCCGCGCGAGCCAGCCTGTGCCCGGAGGGCAAGGGAGGGCGCCAGCGCATTTTCAGGCGAAGTGGAAACCGGTTCGCCGTAAGAAAATGCGCCACGAAGCACTGCCGCAATCGGGCTCTTCTCCCCCGCGGAGAAAAGCTCAGCCGACGGTCCGGACGAGGGGGCAATTTCGGTGGCCGCGTTGGCCGATTTGATCAGGTATTCCATATCCGCGATCCTTCACGAGCGGAGATTTGTTCCACAAGCGAGCCCGGGCGGGCGACAGGCGCCCGCGCCGGTTGATCTGAGCGGTTCTTGCGAACGGCTCAGATCACGTAGGATCGGAGAGGCTCGAAGCCGTTGAAGGCGACCGCCGAGTAAGTGGTCGTGTAGGCCCCGGTGCCTTCGATCAGCACCTCGTCGCCGATGGTCAGCGACAACGGCAGCGGATAAGGCGTCTTCTCGTACATCACGTCGGCCGAATCGCAGGTCGGGCCGGCGAGCACGCAGGGCGCGGTCTCCGAGCCGTCATGGCGGGTGACCAGCGGATAGCGGATCGCCTCGTCCATCGTCTCGGCGAGACCGCCGAACTTGCCGATGTCGAGGAACACCCAGCGCACATTGTCGTTGTCGGCCTTCTTGGAGATCAGCACGACTTCCGACTTGATGACGCCGGCATTGCCGACCATGCCGCGGCCCGGCTCGATGATCGTCTCGGGCAGCGCGTTGCCGAAATGCTTGCGCAGCGCCGAGAAGATCGCCTGGCCATAGGTCTGGGCGGCGGGCACGTCCTTCAGGTAACGGGTCGGGAAGCCGCCGCCCATATTGACCATCTTCAAGACGATGCCTTCCTCGGCGAGCGTCGCGAACACCTTCTTGGCGTCGCCCAGCGCGCGGTCCCAGGCCGACAGGTCGGTCTGCTGCGAGCCGACATGGAACGACACGCCATAGGCGTCGAGGCCGAGGCCCTTGGCATGGCGCAGCACGTCGACGGCCATCGCGGGCACGCAGCCGAACTTGCGCGACAGCGGCCACTCGGCGCCCTCGCCGTCGGTCAGCACGCGGCAGAACACGCGCGAGCCGGGGGCGACGCGTGCGATCTTCTCGACCTCCTCGACGCAGTCCACGGCGTAGAGGCGAATGCCGAGCTGGTAGGCGCGTGCGATGTCACGCTCCTTCTTGATGGTGTTGCCGAAGGAAATGCGATCGGCCGGCGCGCCGGCATCCATCGCCATCTCGACCTCGGCAACCGATGCAGTGTCGAAGGACGAGCCCATCGCAGCAAGGAGGCGCAGGATCTCCGGCGCCGGGTTTGCTTTCACCGCATAATAGATCTTGGAATCGGGCAACGCCTTCTCGAAGGCGCGGAAATTGTCGCGCACGACATCGAGGTCGACGACGAGGCAGGGACCGTTCGGACGTCGGGTGGCGAGGAAGTCAAGGATGCGCTGGGTGGCCATCGGGGTCTCTCCATCACGCCTTTCGGCGCGCACAAGGGTGCGGACGCGAGCTGTCGGCCTCGCGAACACGCGATCAAACAAAGGCGGGACGTCAAATCCATGGAACCAGCCGGTGGAGACCCCGGAACCATGAAATGCCGTCTCGCGGCGATGAACCTTGGCCTTGCCCGGCCTCGGTTCGCTTTGTCTGCCTTGGCTTGGATGGGAGAACCCCGTCCGCACTGCCGGCAATGAAGGTGTGCCTCTTTAGTAACCCCGGTCTTTGGACAACCGGAAGAGAACCAGAAAGGCCCGCACCGTCGTTGCTTCAAGGTGTCCTCGGTCTTGTGGTTGGCCACTGACCGACTGGAGGGGTTGGCTCCAGTTACCTTACCGATTGCCCTCACCATTCGAGGATCGGCGGACACCCACAGGCACGTGCGACTTTGGGCAAGCGCGATATAGGAGCGAAGGGTTTCACAATCAATAAAAATCGTAAGCCCAGGTTGTAAAATTTCTGGCATCGAACAATGTTTGTCCGACCGTATCCGGAAATCGAACGATGCCAGGAACTCAAGGACCGCTGAACGCCTTCCTCGACCTGCGCCAGATGCCTGTGGCGCATGCGGAATCGGGGCCGCTCGCCGGCCTGCGCCTGGCCGTCAAGGACATCTATGATGTCGCCGGCTACCGCACCGGCTGCGGCAACCTGCAAAAATACGAGGAGGCGCATGCCGCCTCGTGCACGGCGCGAGCGGTGCAGGCCATCCTCGACGCCGGCGCGCGATTCGTCGGCAAGACCCAGACCGACGAGCTGGCCTTCTCGCTGTTCGGCCAGAACGCGCATTTCCCATACCCGGTCAATCCCGCCGCGCCCGATCGCGTCACCGGCGGCTCCTCTTCCGGCTCGGCGGCCGCGGTTGCCGGTGGGCTGGGGAACATCGCCACCGGCTCCGACACCGGCGGCTCGATCCGCGCGCCAGCGAGCTTCTGCGGCCTGATCGGGCTACGCACCACCCATGGCCGCATTTCGCTCGACGGGGCGATGAAGCTGGCATCGAGCTTCGACACGTTCGGCTGGTTCGCCGACGACATCGAGACCTATGAGACAGTCGGCAAGCTTCTGCTCGGCCGCGACCCGCATCAGCACCCGCTCAACCGCCCGCTCTCGATCCGCTGGCTGGACGCCTTCGTCATGGGTCCGGCGGAGGCCGCGCAATATGCGCGCATGAAGGCGCTGGCCGCCGCTGTCATAGGCCAGCCCGTGGAGACCGAATACGCCTTCGCCTCGCTCCCCGACGAGCTTTACTGGTGCTTTCGCCGCCTGCAAGCCTTCGAGGCCTGGCGCGAGCATGGCCCGTGGATCTCGGCCGGCGGTCGCCTCAGCCCGGGCGTCGGGGAGCGTTTTGCCTTCGGCCGCACCATAGACGCCAAAACTGCCGCCGCCGAAGCGGCGCGGCGGCTGGCTTTCCGGGCCGAGCTCGGCGCCCTGCTTGGCAATGACGGCTTTCTCGTCCTGCCCACCGTTCCCGGCGCGGCGCCGCTCGCCGCCAGCACCCCGGAACAGTTCCAGACCTACCGCGAAAGGGCGCTGCATCTCTTATGCCTTTCGGGTCTTTCGGGCTTTCCGCAGATCACCTTGCCGATCGGCTCCGTCGACGGCGCGCCCTTCGGCCTGTCGCTGCTTGGGCCTTCCGGCAGCGACGTTGCCCTGATACGGCTCGGCCGCAGGATTCTCGACGCGGCACGAAAGGTCTGACCATGGATACATTGACCCGCATGCGCGCCTTCATCGACGTGGTCGAGGCGGAAGGCTTTTCGGCCGCGGCGCGCAAGATCGGCCGCTCCAAGGCGCTGTTGTCGAAATATGTGCGCGAGCTGGAGGACGAGCTGGGCGCGCTGCTCTTGAACCGCACCACGCGCCAGTTCTCGCTGACCGAGGCCGGCCACACCTATTATCAGCGCGCCTCGGAGATCGTGCGCGAGGTCGACAGCCTTGCCGAGGCGGTTCGCCAGTCTTCCGGCGACGTCCGCGGCAGGATCAAGCTGTCGGCCGCCCGCACCTTCGCCGACGCGCCGATCGGTCAGTCGCTGGTCGACTTCGCCAGGCAGCATCCCGACATCGTGCTCGACATCCATCTCGACGACCGCTTCGTCGACCTTGTCGAGGAAGGCTTTGACCTTGCCGTGCGCATCTCGCGGCTGGAGAACTCCTCGCTGATCGCCAGGCGGCTGGCGCCGTTCTCGGTCAGGCTGTGCGCGTCGCCGGAGCTGATCGCCAAGCATGGCGCGCCGACGCGCCCGCAAGATCTCGCCAACCTGCCCTGCATCGTCGACACCAACGGCCGCTCGCTGGCCAACTGGCGCTTCAAGGGCGAAGGCGAGGAATCCATCAGCGTCGCCGTTTCCGGACCTATCGAGGTCAACAGCCCGATCGTAGCGAGAGCCGCCGCGCTCTCCGGCCTGGGCTTTGCCATGCTGCCCGATTTCATCGCCGCCCCCGACCTCGCGTCCGGCAAGCTGGTCACCGCGCTCGACGATCGCATCCTGGCCGGCACCGGCATCTTCGCCGTCTACCCGCACCGCCGTTATCTGCCGGCCAAGGTAAGGGTCTTCGTCGACTTCCTGGTGCACTGGTTCAGGACGCGCGACACGGGGGCCTGAGCGAGCGTCCCAATTTCGCCCCCTTTGTGCTAACTCTCGGGCTCGCTCCCGAGAGCAATTCCAGGAAAAGTGCGTAGCGGTTTTCCGTCGGGAATTGCGCAAAACAAATAGTTAGAGCGGGTCAGCGTGGAACGCAGAACCGCTCTAAGTCAATGGAATCGCGGCACGGAATGCATCTGAAACGGCAAGCAACCATGCTGGCTTCGGCCCTTGCGGCCACATTGGCCTCGGTCGAGCAGGCTGAAGTCCATCCGCATGTCTTCGCCGAAGCCCGGCTGGACGTCATCCTCAGCCAGGATCACCAAAGTGTGACGGCGCTGCGCCACCTTTGGCGCTTCGACGACCTGTTTTCGAGTACAGTGATGATGGAGTTCGACAAGAACTCCGATCTGAAGCTTGACGACAAAGAGCTCAAGGAAGTGGCCGATACCGTCCATTCCTCGCTGGCCGAGTTCAACTACTTCCAGCTCGTCACCCAGGACGGCAAGGACGTGCCCATGGTGCCGCCGCCGCATCTGATGGCGAATTTCGACAACGACCAGTTGATCATCCTGTTCGAGTCGCAGCCCAAGACGCCGATCAAGCTTGCCGGCAAGATCGACATCGGTGTCTACGATCCGACCTTCTACACCGCGATCGACTTCACCGACGACGCCAACATGACCGTCGAAGGCCTGCCCTCGACCTGCGCCAAGAAGGTCATCCGTCCGGATCCGGACGAGGCGATCAAGGAAAACCAGAAGACCCTGACGGACGCGTTCTTCAACGATCCGACAGGCACCGACATGAGCAAGATCTTCGCCACCAAGCTCGAATTGGACTGCCCGCCGGAAGGATGATTTGGTGATGAAACCGTCGTTACGCGCAAGCAGGTTCCGCAAAAGTGTCGCACGGTTTTGCGATCGGAACCTGCGGCAGACAAGGGAATCCAAGCGGATATTCGTGGGGCCTCCCACGAATATCCGCTTGGCGCTTGGCCTTCTGGCCCTCACCTTGGTGATCGCCCACCTGCCCGGTGCCGCGCATGCGCAAAGCTCGCTCGGCATCGGCACCAATGACGGCATGGCGCCGAGCACCACAGGCCCGTTCGCCCATATCCTGATGTGGATCAATCTCCGGCAGCAGGAATTCTACCATTCGCTGGCGGCGGCCATGAAGGCGATGCGCCAGGACGGCAGCAAGCTCTGGCTGCTGATCGGCCTGTCCTTCGCCTATGGCATCTTCCATGCCGCAGGCCCCGGTCACGGCAAGGCGGTGATCTCGTCCTACATGGTCGCCAACGAAGTGGCGCTGAGGCGCGGCATCCTGCTTTCCTTCGTCTCCGCGCTGCTGCAGGGCCTGACGGCGGTGGTCGTCATGATGCTTGCCTATTTCGTGCTGCGCGGCACCGCAATCTCGATGACCGACGCCGCCTGGTTCCTCGAAATCTCCAGCTTCGTGCTGGTCACCTTGTTCGGCGCCTGGCTGCTTTGGCGCAAGCTCGGTCCATCGGCGCTGCGCCTGTTCGGCAAAGCGCCCGCCTACAGCCTGTCGGCCGCCCATGCCGGCCGTTCGCATGGCGGGCACTCCCACGCGCACGCTCACGCGCATTCCCATGCCGGCCATTCCCATGCGCACGCGCACGCCGCGCATTCGCATGCCCTCCACGTGCATGACGATCATGATCATGACCATACACATAGCCATGATCACGGCGCGCACGATCTCCATCATCACGACCATGCCGAGCACAGTCACAGTCATGAACATCAGCATCACGACCATGGCCCGGGCGAAGTCTGCGAGACCTGCGGCCATTCGCATGCGCCGGATCCAGCGATGCTGTCGGGCGACCGCTTCGACTGGAAGACCGCCTGGTCGGCGGTGGCCGCCGTCGGCATCCGCCCCTGCTCCGGCGCGCTGATCGTGCTGAGCTTCGCGCTGCTCAACGGACTGTGGCTCGGCGGGCTGCTGTCGGTGCTGGCAATGTCGATCGGCACCGCGATCACCGTCTCGACGCTGGCGACGATCGCCGTGCTGGCCAAGAACTGGGCCGTCTACTTCGCCGGCGACGGCCGCATCGGCAACCGCATCCATTCCGTCGTCGAGATCGGCGGCGCCGCCTTCATTTTCATCGTCGGCTTGCTGCTTCTGTCGGCCAGCCTGTCGGGCGGCGTCTGACCGCCCGAATTTTCAGCGCCGAGCGCTGAATAGCCTACGCTATCTTCCCGCCAAGCTCATCTTCGATATGAGCTTGGATGATCTCGTCGAAGTTCTTCTCGGCGGCAAAGCCGAGCTCCCGCGCCCGCCTTGCCTCGAACCGTGTCGGCCAGCCTTTGACGATTGCCCAGATGGTCTCGTCGGGTTGCTCGCGGATCCGCTTCGCGACTTCGGCGCCGGCAATGCGCTCCAGCGCCTCGATCTGCTCGCCGACGGTGACGGCGACACCGGGCATGGTGAGGTTGCGACGCGGTCCGACCTTGTCGCCGTCGATTTCGGCCGCATGGATGAGGAAATTCACCGCCGAGCGCGGGCTGGCATGGGTGTGCAGCACCGAGCGCGGCACGGGCAGGATCGCCTCCTGCCCGGCGAGCGGCTCGCGGATGATGCCGGAGAAGAAGCTGGAGGCCGCCTTGTTCGGCTTGCCGGGGCGCACGCAGATCGTCGGCAGTCGGATGCCGATGCCGTCGAAAAAGCCGCGCCGCGTGTAGTCGGCGAGCAGCGCTTCGCTCATCTGCTTCTGCGTGCCGTATGAGGTGAGCGGCGTCGGATGGAACTCGTCCGGAATGACATCCGGAAAGGGCGCGCCGAAGACCGCGATCGACGAGGTGAACACAAGGCGCGGCGCGAAGGCCGCCAGCCGCACCGCGTCGAACAGCGCCCGCGTGCCATCGAGATTGACCCGGTAGCCGAGATCGAAATTGGCTTCCGCTTCGCCCGAGACGATGCCCGCCAGGTGGAAGATCACGTCCGGGCGCGGAGCCACGAGAGCGGCCATGGCGCCGGGCGCGGAAAGATCGCCGGTGTGGATCGAGACATCGACGCCTGTGAGCGCCGGCGGCTGCGGCGCCACGATGTCATGCAGGTCGAGCGCCGTTATCTTGCGCCCGCGCAAGGCGCCGTCCTTGGCCAGCCGCGCTATAAGCTTGCGGCCCACCATGCCGGCCGCGCCCGTGATCAGAATTCTCATCTTCAGAGACCTTTCTTGCGTTGGCTGCGTCCGCGCAGCCATAGGACGACGAACAGCCCGACCATGAAGACCACCGCGATGACAGCCGCCAGGATGGTCGATACCTTGCCCGCGGCCAGCATGATGGCCGGCAGGAAATAGGCGGCGAGACCGAACACGAGCAGTATCACAGCCGCGGCAATCGCCGCGTTGCGTGTGTCACGATCCATCAGCAGGCTTTCCTGGCTTCGAGGCTGTTAGGCATAATCCTGATCAGTGATAGTGCCGGCGATCGGCGGGCGCGCCATGCGTATGATCGTGATCATGGTGATGGCCATGCTCGTCATGACTGTCGGCGCATTGCCCGAATTCCGGTTCGACGGTGGCATGATCGATGCCGTGCTTGGCGGCAAGCCGTTTCTTGATGGCGCTCACCGCTACATGCGGATCGACGCCGTCATTCAAGCAGGCATGCAGCGTCGCCATGTTGGAGGTGCCGTCGAGCGACCAGACATGCATATGATGCACCTCGCGCACGCCCTTGACCGCGCCTTCGATGTCCTTGGCGATCACGTCGCGATCGAGGCTTGCCGGCACGCCTTCGAGCAGGACATGCGCCGCCTCGCGCATCAGCGACCATGCCGTCGACAGGATGAGCAGCGACACTAGGACGGAGAGGATAGGATCGATCGGCGTCCAGCCGGTTGCCAGGATGATGAGGGCTGCCGCGATTGCCGCGGCGGAGCCCAGCAGGTCGCCCAGCACATGCAGGATGGCGCCGCGCATGTTCAGGCTCTCGCGGTCGCCGCCATGCAGCACGAAGAAGGAGGCGATGTTGACCAGCAGGCCGGCCACCGCCACCACCAGCATCGGCCCGCCAAGCACGGGCGCCGGGTTCATCAGCCGCCCCCAGGCCTCGTAGACGATCCAGAGCGCGATGACGAAGATGGTGATGCCGTTGGTGTAGGCGACCAGCGTCTTCACCCGGCCGAAGCCATAGGTCAGACGGCCGGTGGCCGGGCGTCCGGCGAGATGGAAGGCGTACCAGGCAAGACCGAGCGCGATCGAATCGGCAAGCATATGGCCGGCGTCCGCGAGCAGCGCCAGCGATCCGGTGAGCAGACCGCCGAGCGCCTCGGCGACCACGAAGCCGCCGGTCAGGCAGGCCGCGACCAGCACCCGTTTCTTGTCGGTCGAGCCATGCACATGCCCGGCGCCGTGGCTATGACCGGCGGAACCGTGATCATGCGAACCGTGCGCCATCGTCAAACTCCTGTTACGCTCCGAAGTCGGCGCGAAAATCCTCAAGCCGCCGCTTCTGGCCGCCTTCGTCATCGAAATTCGCTGGATCGAGCCAGCCTTCATAGGCTTTGCGCAAGGCCGGCCACTCCTTGTCGATGATCGAATACCACGCCGTATCGCGGTTTTCACCTTTGACCACAAGGTGCTGGCGGAAGATGCCTTCGAACTTGAAGCCGAAGCGCTCGGCAGCGCGCTTCGAAGGCTCGTTGCGGTTGTTGCATTTCCACTCGTAGCGGCGGTAGCCGAGATCGTCGAAGAGATATTTCGCAAACAGGAACTGCGCCTCGGTCGCCGCCGGCTTGCGCGAGATCAGCGGACCCCAATAAATGTTGCCGATTTCACCGACGCCGTTGGCGGCGTCGATGCGCATCAGCGTCTGGCGCCCGGCGATCTTGCCGCTCGCCTTGTCGATGACGGTGAAGAACAGCGGATCCTCGCTGGTTTCCGCCTTGTCGAGCCAGGGCTGGAAGGCTGCGCGCGTCTCCGGCGGGTAGTCGGGCAGCCAGGCGAAACGTCCGCCGACATCGGAAACCGAGGAGGCCTCGTAGAGGCCGTCGCCATGTTTCGCCGCGCTCAGCGGCTCGAGCCGGACGGTGCGGCCCTCGATCGCCTTGCGCTCCGGCCGTGGGCGCGGTTGCCAATTCTTCAGATCTTCCGACACCGACCCCTCCAATCCGTTGACTTTTCCCAGCGGACGGTCACAAAAACGCTCGCTCACAGAAAGAACCACAGGGACGGGAAAAATGCTCCACACGATCGCGGCCTTCGACCGTCTTGGCGAGGAAAACGCCTTTGCGGTGCTGGCCAGGGCCACCGCGCTTGCCCATCAGGGCCGCGACATCGTCAATCTCGGCATCGGCCAGCCCGACTTCAAGACGCCGCAGCATATCGTCGAGGCGGCGATCAAGGCGCTGCGCGACGGCCACCACGGCTACACGCCGGCCAACGGCCTGCTCGCCACCCGCGAGGCGGTCGTGCGCCGCACACTGTCCACCACCGGCGTCGAGGTCTCGCCTGAGAATGTGATGATCCTGCCCGGCGGCAAGCCGACCATGTTCGCCGCGATCCTGATATTCGGTGAGGCCGGCACCGAGATTCTCTACCCCGATCCTGGCTTTCCGATCTACCGCTCGATGATCGAGTTCACCGGCGCCACGCCCGTGCCGGTCCCGATCCGCGAGGAGAACGGCTTTGCCTTCTCGGCCGACGAGACGCTGGCGCTGATCACGCCCCGGACCAGGCTGCTCATCCTCAACTCACCCGCCAACCCGACCGGCGGCGTCACGCCACGCGCCGAGATCGAGAAGCTGGTCAAGGGGCTGGAGAAGCATCCCGAGGTCGCGATCATGTCCGACGAGATCTACGACGTCATGACCTATGACGGCGAGAAGCACTGCTCCCTGCTCAACTTCCCCGAAATCCGCGACAGGCTGATCGTGCTCAACGGCTGGTCGAAGACCTGGGCGATGACCGGCTGGCGCATGGGCTGGTCGATCTGGCCGAACGGCGACAAGGGCGCCCATCTCTACGACAAGGTGCGCAAGCTGGCCGTCAATTGCTGGTCCTGCGTCAACGCGCCGAGCCAGTTTGCCGGCATCGCCGCGATCGACGGCCCGCAGGACGATGTCGAGAAGATGATGCGCGCCTTCGACAACCGCAGGAAAATCGTCGTCGAGGGCCTGAACGCGCTGCCCGGCATCTCCTGCATCACGCCGAAGGGCGCCTTCTACGCCTTCCCCAACGTGTCGAAGACCGGCTGGAAGGCCAAGAAGCTCGCCTCGGCGCTGCTGGAGGATGCCGGCGTGGCGCTGATCGGCGGCCCCGATTTCGGCGTGCTCGGCGAAGGCTATATCCGGCTTTCCTACGCCAATTCCGAGGAGAACATCCTGCGCGCGCTGGAGCGGATCGAGGCATTTCTGAAGAAGTGAGCGTCAGGCGCTTATCCGCGCCCGACAAACGGCATCTTCGTCGCCATCACCGTCATGAACAGCACGTTGGCGTCGAGCGGCAGGCTGGCCATATGCAGCACCGCGTCGGCGACGCGCTGCACATCCATCACCGCCTCGGCGGCGATCGAGCCATTGGCCTGCGGCACGCCCACCGTCATCGGCTGCGCCATCTCAGTCAGCGCATTGCCGATATCGATCTGGCCGCAGGCGATGTCGAAGGGCCGGCCGTCGAGCGCCAGCGTCTTGGTGAGCCCGGTGATGGCGTGCTTGGTCGCCGTATAAGGCACGGAACCCGGGCGCGGCGCATAGGCCGAAACTGAGCCGTTGTTGATGATACGGCCGCCCATCGGCTTCTGCCTCCGCATCGCGCCGAAGGCGGCGCGCGCGCACAGGAACGAGCCGGTGAGATTGACGCCGACGACGTCGTTCCAGACCTCGACCGGGATCTCGTCGATCAGCGTCGACTTGTAGCCCATGCCGGCATTGTTGAAGAGCAGGTCGACGCGGCCGAAGGCCTCGAGCACAGTCTCGAACATGTCGTCGACTTCCGCCGCCTTGCTGATGTCGCAGGCGACGGCCAATGCCTTGGCTTGCGTCTTTCCCGCATCGGCGATCGCCTCTTCCAGCACCGTCTTGCGCCGGCCGCAGAACACCGTGTTCCAGCCTGCCTGGAGCAGCGCGGTGGCGACGCTCTTGCCGATGCCGGTGCCGGCTCCGGTAACGATGGCGGTCTTCTCTGCTATGGCGGTCATCGCCGTCCTCCCGGTCATGCTCGGAAAGACGTGGCATCGCAAATGCCGGGGATCATGGCAAGCCGCTATTGGCGACAAACAAGAGGCAACAAAAAGGGCGGCCATTGGCGACCGCCCCGATCTGAACCGCGCTTGGGAGGAGGAAAAGCCGGTCCGACTGATTAGAATGATGCGCTTGCTGAGTTAACGAGGGATTAACGACCGGCAAGGCAGTGCGCAGCGGCGTTTACCAACATGGTTCACCACGGCGAACTAGGCGCGCTGCCGGCCGGCACCTTGGCCGCCGAGACCGTCGCCTCGACATGATCGACTAGGGCATCCGGCAGGCCGAGCCGGCCGGCGAGCAGGTCGAGATAGCCGCGCTCGGCGCGTGTGTCGGGATCGATGGTCAGACGCGAGGCGGTGTAGAGTTCCAGCTTCTGCGCATCGGTCTTGGCGCCGGCGACCAGCGTGTCGAGATCGAGTGGCCTTTCGAGCTCGGCAAGCAGGAATTTTTCCGCTTCCGCGCCGATGCCGGCGAGCTTGAGCTTGTCGGCGATCTTTTTGCGCTCTTCGTCGTCGATATGGCCATCGGCCTTCGCCGCCGAGATCATCGCCCGGACCAGCGTCAGCGTGAACTCGGCCTCGCCCTGCGGCGCCTGCGCGGGATCGAAAGCGGTATCGGCCGGCGGCGGCAGCAGTTCAGGCTCGGCGGACGCGGACGCCTGCGCCGGCTCGTTGCCGGCCTTGTAATTCTGATAGGCCTTGTAGGCGAGGCCGCCGATCGCCGCCAGACCGCCGAGCTTGATGGCCGCGCCCGTCACCTGCCGTCCGGTGCCGGTGCCGAGAAGCACGGCGGCAAGCGCGCCGGCAGCCAGCGGATTGTCCTTCGCCATCTGCACCGCCTGCCCCGCCTTGTCGCGGACGGTCGAGCCCGTACCGGGAACTTGCGAGCCGAGAAGGTCGTCGAGCAGCTTCTTGGGGTCGAGCATCAATGCCTCCAGAATTGGCCCGGCCGAAGGCGCGCGGGCAAGGTTTCGGACCGGCAAGAGGTAGGCCCCGCGCTTTGACATTACAATGACGACCAGCTTTTCGGTCGCAGGCCGCTCTAGCTGTGAGCTTTCAGGAGGTTGTTC
>CCNC01000069.1 GCA_000824845.1 Mesorhizobium sp. ORS 3359
CAACCAAAACCAAAACAGCCCGCGAAAGCGGGCGTTTTTGTTTTTTGGTGCCCGTCGCCGGAATGGAGCAGAAGGCAAATCCTGTTCCGCAGTCACTGATCGAGCACCCCGCGAGCCCAACTCGGAGAGTTCCCTTTTATAGCCCTTCCAGCGTCCGCTGCTTGATTCAACCGAGGATCTTTGCAGTACCGGCCGCTCTCCTGCTCCCACTTCAGCGTCGCCGGTCTCAAACGCTCTCGAGATAGGTCTCGATCTCGAAGTCGCTGACATTCAGCGCGAACGTGTTCAGCTCCTGGCGCTTGCAGGCGACAAAGGCGTCGCGCAGCACGTCCGGGAAGATCTCGGCGACGCGCGGACCGGCCTCGAAGGCGGCGATGGCCGAGGCCCAGTCCGGCGGCAGCTTGGCGAGCGTCAGCCCCTGGCCCTCGCCGCCGGTCGGCTCGCCGGGCGAGAGCTGGCGCTCGATGCCGATCAACGCCGCGCCGAGGATCGCCGCCAGCACCAGATAGGGATTGGCATCGGCACCGGAGACGCGATGTTCGATGCGGCGCGCAGCCGAAGGTCCGCCTGGAATGCGGATCGCCACCATGCGGTTCTCGTAGCCCCAGGCGACGGCGGTCGGCGCATAGGATCTCGGCCGCAGTCGGCGGTAGGAATTGAAATGCGGCGCGAACACCAGCGTGCTTTGCGCCATCGCGGCAAGCAGGCCGCCGACCGCGTGGCGCATGGTTTCGGAGCCCCGGTCGGAGCCGTCGTCGAAGACGTTGCGGCCGTCCCTGTCGAGCACGGAGAAATGCACGTGGAAACCGTTGCCGGCGCGCTCGCCATAGGGCTTGGCCATGAAGCAGGCGGCGAAACCATGCTTGCGGGCGATGCCCTTCACGGTACGCTTGAAGAGCACCGCATCGTCGGCTGCGCGCAAGGCGTCGGGCACATGGTTCAAATTGATCTCGAACTGGCCGACGCCGTTCTCGGCAATCGCGGTGTCGACCGGAATGTCCTGCATGCGGCAGGCTTCGTAGATATCGTGGATGAAGGCCTCGAAATCGTCGACCTCGTCGATCGAGAGCGCGGCGTCGGAATCGAGCCGCCTGCCGGTGACCGGGGAGACGGGGCCAACAGGCCGCTGCGAGGTCGGGTCGACGAGGTAGAATTCGAGCTCGGTCGCGGTGACGGGCGTCAGGCCGAGCGCGGCGTAGCGGTCGAGGATGCGGGCGAGCGCGCGGCGCGGATCGCCGAGATAGGGCGCGCCGCTGTCATCCGCCAGCCAGAGCGGCAGTAGCGCTGTCGGATGGGCTGTCCAGTTGACCGGCAATATGCCGCGTCCCGTCCAGTGGCAAAGCCCGTCGGCATCGCCGGTCGAGAAGACCTGGGCATTGCCTTCGATATCCTCGCCCCAGATATCGAGGCCGATGGCCGAATAGGGCATGCGCAGCTTGCCTTCGAGCGCCTTGCGCGCTTGCTCGACCGGAATGCGCTTGCCGCGCATGATGCCGTTCAGGTCGCACACCGCCGCCCTCAGGCTCTGGATGTCGTTCCTGCTTTCAAGCCAGTTCAAAACGTCCGCAATCGCATCGCTCAATTTCCAGCCCCTTTTTAGGTGCTGTAGCCCTTGCAGGCTACGATATCCAATTTTCAGCTTGTGAGTTGATGAAGACCGTATCGGCTGGCGCCGAATGGTTTTTCTTCATTTTTTCAAGTCACTAGCTGGGATATCGGGCGGCATTTCAGGTCCATTTTCGCGATCTGCGATCGCAACATAGCGATACAGCCAGCGAAAGCCAAGCCGGATTCGCCGTGTGTTGGCTAGTGGCGCAGTTCGGGGAATTTCACCTGCCCGAGGATATGCGTGGCGCCCTCCTCGATGTCGCGCACGATCGCCCGACGCGCCCGCTCGCCGTCGCCGGCCTCGATCGCCGCCACGACCTCCTCATGGTAGTCGATACCCAGAATGCCGGCGAGATCGTCCTCGAAACCGATATGCAGGTTTCGCAGGAAAGGCCCAACCTGCATCCACACCGTCTCGATGAGGAAGATCATCTGTTCATTGCCGCAATGGCGATAGACCCCGAATTTGAAGTCGTGGTTCTTGCGCAGATAGTTTTCGATCCCGCCATTGCGGGCAGCCTCAGTGAGCTCGGCGCAGTGGCGCCGGATCGCACGCAGATTGTTGCCGTTGATGCGTTTCGTCGCGAGCTCGGTCGCGGTGCCCTCCAAGATGGTGCGCACCGCGGTCAATTGCGAGAAGCGATCGGCGGAGATCAGAGGCACCTCGACGCTGCCGTTCGGCATCGGGCTCAGCGCCCGCAGCGCCTGCAGCCGGGTGAAGGCGCTGCGCACCGGCATGTCGCTGGTGCCGAGTTCCTTGGCGAGCTTGCGCGAGGTCAGCTTCTGGCCAGGCTGCAACTGTCCGGACATAAGGGCCCGAACGAGCTCCAGATAGACTTTTTCGTGCAGGGGAACGGTATCGACAGCGGTCAGTCCGATTCGCGATTTGTCGGCCATTGGCTCTGCGTTACTCGTCGTCCTGAAAACTGCTTCGTCGCTCTATCCGCCGCGGGGACAGGTTCCGATGGCATTGGGACGCACGATAGACGGTTAACGCGCGCTGCCGCAAGGGAGCGCGCGCGTCGCCCAACCGCGTCATTGCGACTGCCGCGTTATCGAACCCCGATGCCCGCCAAAAGGCCGCCATCTATCCTGTAGTCTGCCCCGGTGCAGAAGCTTGCTTTGGACGAGCACAGGAACGCGATCAGCTCCGCCACTTCCTCCGGCTCGCCGATGCGGCCGAGCGGATGCGCTTCGCCGAAGCGTTTGAAGGCCGCCTCGACATCCGCATTAGGATCGTCGGCGCGGGCGGCGCGTTCGAGGATCGGAGTGCGGACGGATCCCGGACTGACGGAGTTCACGCGGATGCCTTTTCGGGCATAGTCGAGCGCCAGCGAGCGCGTCAGCGTGTGGATGGCGCCCTTGGTGGTGGCGTAGGCTGCGACATTCTCCTGGCAGGCGGTGCCCTGCACCGAGGCGACGTTGACGATGGCGCCGCCGCCGCGCTTGATCATCTCCGGTATGCCGAAACGGGCGGTGAGGTAGATCGATCCGACATTGACCGACATCGCCCGGTTCCAGGTTTCGAAATCCGTCGTCGTGGCCGTGCCGTAGGGATGCACAGCGGCCGAATTGACGATGACGTCCAGCCCGCCGAATTTCTCGACGCCGGAAGCGATCGCCCTCTCGACTTGGTCAGCCACGGCAACGTCAGTGGCGAGCACGAGCGCGGCGGCGCCCGCGCGATTGAGCTCGGCCTGCAGCATCGCGTTGGCGGCCTGGTCGATGCCCAGCGCGATGATCGCGGCGCCGCCCTCGGCAAGACGGCGCGCGGTTGCCTCGGCGATCCCGGTCGTTCCCGTCACCAGGGCAACCTTGCTGTCGAAATCATTCATGGACAAAACTCCTGCAATGATGGACGAAAGCGCCTGTCGGTGGTTCGTCGGAAGGCGCCGCGATCCCCTGATTTGACGGCCATTGTCATCCGACAATATGGTCGATCGCAACCACGCTGAGCGCTCGCGCCGAAATGGGTTCGGTCCGATGCGGCTTTACGTCTTTGTTTTGATGCATGGCGGCCGTTCAGATACGACACGGATGAAAACGCATGCTTTGGGAGGCAGTCATGGAACAATGCTGGCGCTGGTATGGCCCGAACGATCCGGTCACGCTCGATCATATCAAGCAGGCCGGGGCGACTGGCATCGTCACGGCGCTGCACGACATCTATGACGGCAGCGCCTGGCCGCTCGACGCCATTCTCGAACGCAAGCGCATCATCGAGGCGGCCGGGCTGACATGGTCGGTGGTCGAAAGCATTCCCGTCCACAACTCGATCAAGACCGGCACGCCGGAACGGCAGCGTTACGCGGGCTGGTACAGGGACACGATCCGGGCGCTGGCGAAGGCCGGCATCTCGACGATCTGCTACAACTTCATGCCGGTAGTCGACTGGACGCGCACCGATCTCATGTACCGGCTGCCGACCACCGGCTATGCGCTGCGCTTCGACGCGCTCGACTTCGCCGCCTACGACGTCTTCGTGCTGAAGCGGCCGAATGCCGAGGCGAGCTATAGCCCGGTGCGGTTGCAGGAAGCGGAAGCGCGGCTCAAGACCTTGAGCAACGACGACATCGACAGAATAGAACGCAATCTGATCGCCGGCCTGCCGGCCACCGAGCGCACCTACAATCGCGAGACGATGCGCCAGGCGCTTGCCGACTATGCCGCGATCGGCCCGGCCGAATTGCGCGCCAACCTCGCCTGGTTCCTGAAGGAGATCATCCCGGCCGCCGAGGAAGTCGGCGCACGCATGTGCATCCATCCCGACGATCCGCCCTTCTCGCTCTACGGTTTGCCGCGCGTGGTTTCCACTGCGGACGACGCGCGCTTTATCGTGGGAACGGTCGACAGCCCGTCGAACGGACTGACCTTCTGCACCGGCTCCTACGGCGTGCGCGCCGACAACGACCTCGTCGCGATGATCGAGGAGTTCGGACCGAAGATCCATTTCGCGCATCTGCGCAACGTGACGCGCGAGGCGGATGGCTCGTTCTACGAGGCCGAGCATCTGGAAGGCTCGACCGACATGACCGAAGTCATCCTGGCGCTGATGAAAGAGGAGGCGCGCCGGCGCAAGGAAGGCCGGCCCGACTGGCGCATCCCGATGCGGCCGGACCATGGCCATCTGCTCGCCGACGATATCGGCAAGACCAGGATCAATCCCGGCTATTCGCTGATAGGCAGGCTGAAAGGCCTTGCCGAGCTGCGCGGCATCATGCGCGCCGTGGAGCGGTTCGAGCTGGTCTGAGAGGCGGACGCCGAAGCGTTTGGCATGGCGGCCTGACCCGACGAGGTCGCCGCTGAGCCGGGCCGCCGCTCAGTTGGAGGGAACGCTCTCCAATCGGCGTTGAATCTCGTTCCTCCTGGCGACGTAGCTGCGCCAGCCGCCATAGGCCGAAATGTCCGTTGCCGCCGCCAGGCCGGCGCTCTCGGCCAGGAAGCCCTTCGCCGAGGTGCCGTCGTCAAGCTCGATGGTGCCGATACCCAGCGGCGGCGGGATGGCCGCGACGAAACGGCCGAAGGCATCGGCGCAAAGGCGCCAGACCTCGATCTCGATGGCGGTGCCGCCGTGGCCCACCCGGACAAGCCCAGGCTTGGGCGGGGTCTGGCCGGCGAGCTCATAGAGCTTGTAGGACGGCGCCGTCCGCGCCGACCTGCTGAAGCTTGCGCCGGCCTCCTTCAATTGGCCGTTGAGCGGCATTCCCGAAAGATGGGCGCCGACCACCACCAGTTCGATCGTGCCGTCATCGGCCGGCGCGCCGACAGGCTGCGCGCTCGACTGCTCCCATCCGGTCGCGCCGAGAGCGAGGCCGCTCGCGGCATGGAGATCGCGCGCGACTGACGCGACGAGGCCGTCGCGTCCTGCGGCGGCAAGCAGGGTCACGCTCATCGGCAGGCCGTCGTCGCGCGTGCCGGTCGGCACGGCGATGCCGCACATGTCGAGCAGATTGACGAAATTGGTGTAGGTGCCGAGCCGGCTGTTGGCGACGATCGGATCGGCGAGCACGGCATCGACATTGTAGTGGGTCGGCGCGGTCGGCACGCAGAAGAGGTCGACCGAGGCGATGACCGGGGCCAGGCGGGACTTGTAGGCCTGCAAGGCATAGAGGCCGCGGAAAGCGTCGGCGGCCGAGAGGTTCCTGGCGCCACCGATAATCTTGCGCGTCACCGGATGGAGGGCTGCCTCATTCGCCTCGAAGAAATCGCGGATCGCCGCATAGCGCTCGGCCACCCAGGCGCCTTCGTACAGAAGGTTGGCGGTGGCGTAGAAGTCGCCGAACGGGATTTCGACAAGCCGGGCGCCGAGCGTTTCCAGGGCGGCGAGCGAGGTCTCGAAGCCTGCCTGCATCGACGCGTCGCCAAAGAACTTCAGATCGGCCTTTGCCGGGATGCCGACAGTCAGCACCGGTGGACGGGCGGCGAGGGCCTGGACGGCGACCGCGCGCGAATAGGGATCGGCGGCGTCGTGTGCGGCAGCGGCCGAGAACACGGCATAGGCGTCATCGACCGTCAGCGCGAAGACCGAGACGCAGTCGAGGGTCCGGCAGGCCGGCACGACGCCGGTCGTGGACAGCGCACCGATCGTCGGCTTCAGCCCGACAATGTTGTTGAGGCCGGCCGGGATACGGCCAGAGCCGGCGGTGTCGGAGCCGAGCGCGAAGGAGACGATGCCGCGCGCCGTCGCAACCGCCGAGCCGGAGGAGGAGCCGCCCGGCACGAGTTTCGGATCGATCGCGTTCCTTGGGATCGGCCAGGGTGTACGCACGCCGACAAGGCCGGTGGCGAACTGATCGAGATTGGTCTTGCCGACGACAAAAGCGCCCGCTGCCTTGAGCCTCGCCACGACCGTCGCATCTTTGTCCGGCGTGTAGGCATATTCGGCGCAGGCCGCCGTGGTCGGCATGCCGGCGACATCGATATTGTCCTTGACGGCGAAGGGGATGCCCCAGAGCGGCTTGCCCACGGGATCGAAAGGACCGAGCGCCTCGGCCTCGGCCAGCAACTCTTCTTTCGTCGCAAGGTGGATGAAGATGCCGGGGTCGCCGGCCGCATCGATGCGGGCAAGGACCGCATCGATCACCTCGGCGATGCCAAGCCCGCTTTGGTAGGCGGCGCGCAGGCTGGCGATGTCGAAGCGGATGTCGCTCATTTCGTCTCCCCCAGAATGATCACCGGCAGGTCCCACTGGATCAGCACGACGCAGCCGTCCTTCGTCCACACAGAATGCTCGCTGCCGACCGGATTGAGGATCACGCTGCCCGCTGGATAGTCGCCGTTCTCGTCGCTCTGGGTGCCTTCCAGCACGATGATGGTTTCCAGCCCGGCATGGCGGTGGCGCGGCACGCCGGCGCCCGACTGATATTTGAGCAGCGCGACCGACGGTTCGACCGGGCCGCCCTTGAGCAGCCAGTGCACGGTGACGCCGTTGCGGAAAGGCTCGAACGCCAGATCGCGCCAGCCACCGTCAAGGAGGCCGGCAAAGGCAAGATTAGGCATTCGCAATTCCCTCGAGGACCTGATCTGTGGTCGCCGTCCAGCCGACGATGGCGCCCTGCGCCCTAATCATGGCGAGCGCGGCCGCCTTGAATTCGGGAAAATAGCTTTCCGTCGCATCCTCGGCGACCAGGCACTCATAGCCGCGGTCGTTCGCCTCGCGCATCGTCGTCTGGACGCAGACTTCGGTGGTCACGCCGGCGAACACCAGTTGCCGCGCGCCGAGCCGTTTCAGGTCGTCGCCGAGGCCGGTCGCGTAGAAGGCGCCCTTGCCGGGCTTCTCGATGACGATCTCGCCGGGCAAGGGAGCGAGCTCGTCTAGGATCGCGGTGCCGGGCTCGCCGGCGATCAGCACGCGGCCCATCGGGCCGACATCGCCGATGCGGATCGACGGGTTGCCGCGGTCACGCTTGGCGGGCGGCAGGTCCGAAAGGTCGGGCCTGTGGCACTCCATGGTGTGGATCACCGGCAGGCCGGCGGCGCGAAAGCCCTCGATCAGCCGCTTCACCGTCGGCACGATCGCCGTGACCCGGCTGACGTCGTTGCCAAGGCTGGCGCCGAAGCCGCCGGGTTCGGCGAAGTCGCGCTGCATGTCGATGACGATGAGCGCCGTCGTTTCGGGCCTGAAGGCAAAGGCGAAGGGCTGCGCTGCGATTTCCGCCATCAGTGGTGCCCCGCCATGTGCTCGCCGATGGTCTGCACGCTCGCCTGCGCGATCGGCGTCTCATAGACCAGCGCGCCGTCGGACATGACGAGGATACGGTCCGAGAGTTCCAGCAGCTCGTCCAGGTCTTCCGACATCAGCAGCACCGCGGCTCCGGCGTTGCGCGCCTTCATGATGCGGGCGCGGATCTCGGCGACGGCCGAGAAATCGAGGCCGAAGCAGGGGTTGGAGACGATCAAAAGGTCGACCTCGCCGGTGAGCTCGCGGGCGAGCACGGCGCGCTGCACATTGCCGCCCGACAGCGAAGCGATCGGCGAAGACAGCGATGCGGTCTTGACCTTGAACTGCTCGACCAGACGGGCGCTGAAGGATTTGATCGCGCCGGCGCTGATCCAGCTCACCGGCTTGCCGTTGCCGTCCACGTCGAAGGTGCGGAAGGCGATGTTCTCGGCGACCGTCATCCTCGGCGCGCAGGCATTCTTCAGCGGCTCCTCCGGGATGAGGCGGACATTGAGCGCGCGCGCCTCGGCGCGCGTCGCCGCGTAGGCACTGCCGCGCACCTTCACCTCGCCGCCATTGCGCGGCCGCTGCCCGGCCAGCACTTCCAGGAACTCCTTCTGGCCGTTGCCGGAAATGCCGGCGATGCCGACGATCTCACCGGAGCGCACGCCGAGATCGGCGATGTCGATCGACTTCAGCCCGGTCCGGTCCGGCGCCTTCAACGCCTTCACCTTGAGCACGATCTCGGCGTCCGGCTTCGGCGCCGCGCGGCTGTCGAGCGCGGCGATCGGCTGGTCGCCGATCATCATCGCCGCCATGGCCTTGTGGGTCAGATCGGAGACCTTTCCGGTTCCGGTGAGCCTGCCCTTGCGCAGCACGGCGATGTCGTCGGCGAATGCGGTGACCTCGTGGAATTTGTGCGAGATCATCAGCACGGTGAGATCGCCGGCCTTGGTCATGCCGCGCACCAGGCCAAGCACTTCCTGGGCCTCGCCCGGGGTGAGCACGGATGTCGGCTCGTCCAGCACCAGAAAATTTCGGCCGAGATAAAGCTGCTTGATGATCTCCAGCTTCTGCTTCTCGCCGGCGGCGAGCTCGGCCACCTTGACGTCGAGCGGCAGCTTGAAGGGCATGCGCTCCATGAATTGGGCAAGCGCCGTGCGCTCCTTGCGCCAGTCGATGACGCCCGGCACCTTCTCGCGCGAGATGACCAGGTTCTCGGCGCCCGTCAGCGATGGCACGAGCGTGAAATGCTGATAGACCATGCCGAGGCCGAGCGCCGAGGCGTCCCTGGGGCTGGCGATCGCGACCTGACGTCCATCGACGAGCATGTCGCCCGATGTCGGGTGGTAGAAACCCATCATGCATTTGACCAGCGTCGACTTGCCGGCGCCGTTCTCGCCGAGCAGCGCGTGGAAGGAGCCTGCCGGCACCTTGATCGAGACATCGTCCAGCGCCGTGAAGGCGCCGAAGCGCATGGTCATGCCGATGGTCTCGACCCCGATCGCTTTGCTATGCGTTCCGGTCATCGCCGGCTCCTCACGGCAACTGTGCGACGAGCGCGGCGGAATTCGACACCGCGCCGAACACGCCGCCCTGCATCTTGATCATCTTGATCGCCGCCAGATGGTTGCCGTAGTCGGTCGCCCCGCAGCAATCCTCCAGCATCACGCATTCGAAGCCGCGGTCGTTGGCCTCGCGCATCGTGGTGTGCACGCAGACATCGGTGGTGATGCCGGTGAGCACGATGTTGTCGATGCCGCGCTGGTTGAGGATCAGCTCGAGATCGGTGGCGCAGAAGGAGCCCTTGCCGGGCTTGTCGATGATCGGCTCGCCCTCGGCGGGATAGAGGTCGGGGATGATGTCCCAGCCCGGCTCGCCGCGCACCAGGATGCGCCCGCACGGACCCGGATCGCCGATGCCGGCATTGATGCGGCGCGAGCGCCAGCGCTTGTTGGCCGGCAGGTCGGCGAGGTCGGGGCGATGGCCTTCGCGCGTGTGGATGATGGTGTAGCCCTTGGCCCGCATGGCGGAGAGCACCGATTTGATCGGCTCGATCGGCGCGCGGACCAGCGACAGGTCGTAGCCCATATGGTCGACATAGCCGCCGGGCCCGCAGAAATCGGTCTGCATGTCGATGATGATCAGCGCCGTGTTCTCGGGCCGCAGATCGCCATTGTAGGGCCAGGGATAGGGATCGGCGTCGATGTAGCGCTGGGTGATCTCGGCTCTGGCGTTCATGGCGAAAACTCCGGTCTCTCAAGCGATTCCAGGGGCGGTGCGTGGTGCGCGGTCATTTGGTGATCGACAGTTCGCCGGGCGCGCCGGCGAGCGTGCGGCTCGGCGACGAGGTGGCGATCATGATGATGAGGGTGAGGATGTAGGGCGCGGCGTAGAAGAGGTAGTAGCCTTGCGTCACGCCCACCGACTGCAGCGCCGGGCCGAGCGCGCCTGCGCCGCCGAACAGGAGCGCCGCGGCAAAGCAGCCAAGCGGGTTCCAGTGCGCGAAGATGACCAGCGCCACCGCCATCAGTCCCTGGCCCGACGAGATGCGCTCGGTCCAGCTGCCGGGATAGTAGAGCGACAGATAGGCACCGCCGATGCCGGCGAGCGCGCCGCCGACGCCGGTGGCGAGCAGCCGCACCGTGTTGGGATTGAGACCCATCGCGCGGGCGGCATCGGCGCTGTCGCCGACCACACGCACGATGAGGCCGACGCGCGTGTTGCGGAAGGCCCACCAGAGGAAGACGGCCAGCGCGGCGCCGATGAGGAACAGCACGTTGACGTTGAGCGCCGCCTGCACCTGCGGGATGTCGGACCAGGCGCCGAAGGGGATCGCGGGCAGGTCGGGCGCCGAGGGCTGGATGAAGGGCTTGCCGAAGAAGAAGGCGAGCCCCGTGCCGAACAGCATCAGGGCGATGCCGATGGCGATGTCGTTGACCTTCGGGAATTTGCAGATCCAGCCGTGAAAGAGGCCGAAGCAGAGGCCGGCAAGCGCCGCGGCCACAAGGCCGAGCCATGGCGAGCCGGTCATCACCGCCACCGCGTAGGCGCTCATGGCGCCGAACACCAGCGTGCCTTCGAGCCCGAGATTGATGCGGCCGGAGCGCTCGGTGATGGCTTCGCCGAGCGAGACGAAGATGAAGGGGGTGGAGACGCGGATAGCCCCGCCGAGCATGGCGAGGGGCACGCCCCACAGTCCGATGTCGGTCGTTTCCATCAGACATTTCCCTTCAAAAAATGGGGCCTCTGCCAGAGGTCCGGGTTGAAGAGCTTGAAGCGGCCGTAGAAGGTCTCGCTGAACAGGATGACGATGAAAAGCATGCCCTGCAGCACCAGCACGGTCGCGTCGGGCAGGTCCATGCGGCGCTGGATCAGTCCGCCGGACGCGTCGATGCCGCCAAGCAGGACGGCGACCGGGATGATGGCAAGCGGGTTGTGGCGGGCGAGGAAGGCGACGAGGATGCCGGTATAGCCATAGCCCGCGGCAAGCGAGCCGTTGGCGCTGCCCTGCACGGCCGCGACCTCCAGCATGCCGGCGAGGCCGGCGAAACCGCCCGCCAACGCGGTGAAGCCGACAATCAGCGGACCGACGGCCAGCCCCTGGACTTGTGCGGCCCTGACATTGCCGCCAGCGATGCGGGCAGCAAAGCCCCAGCGGGTCTTCTCGATGAGCAGCCAGGAGAGCACGCAGGCGAGGATGCCGACGACCAGGCCCCAATGCACCTCCATGCCCGGTATGTTGCCGATGCGGTAGATGTCAGCCAGCGGCTGGGTCGAGGGCTTGTTCAGCGAGGCCGGGTCGCGCAGCGGCCCTTCCACCAGATGGTTCATCAGCGCGATGGCGATGTAGGCCATCAGCAGGCTGGAGATGGTCTCGTTGACGGCGCGGTAGTGGCGGAGCGCGCCGACGACACCTATCCAGATGCCGCCGGCGGCCGCGCCCCCCACGCCCATGAGGAGGATTACGAGGAAGGACGGCGCGCCGTTCAACGCGACGCCGATGGCGGCCGCGGCGACGCCGCCCAGCACGATGGCGCCTTCGCCGCCGATGACGACCAGGCCAAGGCGCGCCGGCAGCGCCACGCAGAGCGCCGCAAGCAGGAGCGGCGCGCCGCGCGACAGGGAGTTCTGGATCGAGAACCAGGAGCCGAAGCCGCCCCGCCACATCGTCTCATAAAGCTGCATCGGAGACTTGCCGACAGCCAGGATGAACAGGCTGAACAGCACCATGCCGACGACCAGCGCCGCGAGCGGAATGACGAAGGCTTCCGCCCGCCTGGCGGTCCATTCGAGCGCCGCCCGGTATCCTCCGGCGTCGAGGATGGTCCGCACGTCCGGGCTGCTCACAGTGTCCACCATGTCCCGTCTCCCTCAGCCTGCTTGAAGCGTGCTTCAAGCTCTTGCTCGGATGCGTGTCGTGATCCCAAAACCGCTGCGCAGTTTTGGGAGACACGCAATGCCTCAGGCCGTCGAGCCGACGACGCCCTCGACGAGATAGTCCATGCTTTCTAGCTCGATGGCGGTCTCGACGAAGGCCTGGCCCTCGGTCGCGACGACGGCGCCCTTGTTGCTCTTCAACGGTCCCTTGATGACGGAGAAGCCGCCCTTCATCATTTCGGCCAGCATGGCGTCGAACTGCTTGCGCGCCGCTTCGCCGACGGCAGGGCCGAGCGGGCTCATCTTGACGAAGCCGTCGGCCAGTCCGCCACGCGTGAAATTGGGCAGCGGCTTGCCGGCGATGAGGTCGTCGACGAACATCTTGTAGACCTTGGCCCAGTTCCATTCCGCGCCGGTCAGGTATTTTTCCGGCGCCAGCGGGCTCTGGTTGGCGTGGTAGCCGCAGATGAAGGCGCCGCGGCCGGCGGCTGTCTCGACCACCACCTTGGGGCTGTCGACATGGCAGGTGACGACGTCGGCGCCCTGGTCGATCAGCGCATTGGTGGCCTCGGCCTCCTTCACCGCCAGCGACCACTCGCCGGTGAAGATCACCTGGCAAGTGATCGCAGGATCGACCGAGCGGGCGCCGAGCAGGAAGGAGTTGATGTTGAGCAGGACCTGCGGGATCGGCTTGGCGGCGACGAAGCCGAGCTTCTTCGACTTGGTGGTGTGGCCGGCGACGACACCGTTCAAGTACTGGCCCATGCCGATATAGCCGAAATAGGAGCCGGCGTTCATCGGGTGCTTGTCCTTGTTCCACATGCCGCCGCAATGGCGGAACTGCACGTCGGGGAACTTGGCGCACATGGCCAGCATATGCGGATCGAAATAACCGAAGGAGGTCGGGAAGATCAGCGAGGCGCCGTCGAGATTGATCATCGATTCCATCGTCTTCTGGACGTCGACCGTCTCGGGGACGTTCTCTTCCTCGACGACGGAGATGCCTTCGATGCCCTTCAGCGACGCAGCGCCTTCAGCATGCGCCTGGTTGTAGCCATAGTCGTCCTTCGGACCGACATAGATGAAGCCGACAGTGGCGGCGGCGGCGCGCGCCGCGCGGATCGGAAAGGCCGCCGAGGCCAGACCGAGCGCCGCCCCGGCGGCGGAGGTCTTGAGCAGGTCGCGGCGGCTAAGCATGAATTTCCCGGTCATATCGAATGCTCCCCTTTCTTGGACCCTGGCGGGGTCGGTTAACGCCTCGTCAAGAAAGTGCATGCAATCGCCGTGCCAGTTCCTTTCTCGGTTTTTCTGTAATAAAATCAACAAACGAATTTAGAAGGTCTGCATAAACCAAAGGCAAGTGCATGCACTTTTTGCCTGAAAAGCGATCAATTTGACATTGAGGCTAAAATCTAGGCATACAGGGATGCGATCTTGAGTCGAAACAGCCCGTGGGTCGTCCACCCAGCGGGCCGTCCGCAATTAAACTGGGCGGGAGGAGACGTGTCGGGAAGGCGCTTGGTCAGGTCGGGCACGACCGTGGATCAGATGGTGAGGGCGATCGCGGACCGCATCGTCACCGGCTATCTGCGTCCCGGCGAAAAGCTCGACGAGGGCTCGCTCGCTGCCCGCTTCGACGTTTCGCGCACGCCGGTCCGGGAGGCGCTCGGCCAGTTGAGCGCCATTGGGCTGGTCGAGAGACGGCCCAACCGGGGCGCCATCGTGGCCGTGGTCACGCAGGAGCATCTGGCCTCTATGTTCGAGAGCATGGCCGAGCTTGAGGCGATCTGCGCCCGCTTCTCCGCCGAGCGCATGACCGGCGCCGAGCGCCGGTCGCTGGAGATGGAGCATCAGGCGTCGGCACGCATGGTACAGCTCGGCGCCGAGGAGGATTACGAGTATTTCAACACCGAGTTCCACAGCAGGCTTTATCGCGGCGCCCACAACACGCATATCCATGATCTGACGGTGGCGACCCGCAGCCGGCTGGCGCCGTTCCGGCGCGCGCAATTCATGCTGCCGGGCCGGCTGGCCAAGTCCTGGCAGGAGCATGATGTGATCGTCACAGCGATCATGCGCGGTGACGCGGCGGCCGCGGGCAAGGCGGCCCGGGATCATGTCTCGATCGTCAGCGAGGCGAGCGCGGTGTTCGCGGCCTCCGATCCGATGGAGTCGAGGCTCAGCCGATCCGCGCGTCGATGATCTCGACCAGACAGGCGCTGGTGGTTGACGGCGGCGAGAGCATCGGCTGATCTGGTCCAGCGAAGCGGACTTGCGCCGGCGGCGATGATCGGTCAAATCATAAGCTCACTTTGACAGGATCAGTCATGCAAGCTGCAAAACAGCAATACCGCGCCAGGCATTTTGTTGCCTGCGGTATTTCTTTTGCGCGCGCCGGGTATCGCTGATCATGCGCTGCTGCCGCCATGAAAATCTGCAGCGCGCGAAGGAGACCAAGGTCGGTTCGCATGTCGTTCGCGACGGCTGGACCGAAGGGGTGGAAGGCGCATTGCACCCGGCCTCGGCCGGCCATCAGGCGGGCGTCCGTCCTCGGATAACGCAGCTTAGATAACGCCCCACCCGGAACGGACATGCCCGCCGAAGCGATCTCTCCTTCGTACGGACATAACCAATGCCTGACAATCTGAACACCTCATTCCCCGGCGCGGACACGCAAAGCTGGCTGAAGACGCACGCGATCAACGAAGTCGAATGCTTCGTGCCCGACGTCAACGGCGTGTTGCGCGGCAAGACCTTGCCGGTAGCCAAGTTCCTCAAGTCGCTCGACGACCGAGCGCTGTATCTACCGAGCAGCGCCTTCCTGGTGGCGATCGACGGCCGTTATTCCGGCTCCATCGATGAGGGCTTTGCCTATTCCGATCCGGACATGCGCATGGTGCCGGACGTTTCGAGCCTGTGCCTTGCGCCAGGAAGCGCCGGCAGAGCCTATGTTTTCGCCGACACGTTCCACATGGACGACCGGCCGTGGAAGGCCTCGCCGCGCCATGTGCTGAAAGCCGTGCTCGGGCTTTATGAACAGCGCGGCTGGCGCGCGGTGGTGGCGCCGGAGCTCGAATTCTACCTCACGGCACCGAATCCCGATCCGGATCGTCCGATCACCGCGCCGGTCGGGCGCAACGGCCGGCCGGAGAGCGTGCAGCATCCCTACGACATGCAGGCGATGGAGGAGTTCGAAGCGGTGACGCGGCGGCTCTATGAACATGCCGCCGTCATGGGCTTGCCGGTGGAGACGCTGATCCATGAATCCGGCACGGCGCAGCTCGAGATCAATCTGCTGCATGGCGATCCGTTGACGCTCGCCGACCAGGTGCTTCTGTTCAAGCGCCTGGCGCGGCAGATCGCCCAGGCGAACGGCATGCACGCGACCTTCATGGCCAAGCCGATCGCCGCGCAGGCCGGCAGCGCCATGCATCTGCACATGTCGATCGTCGATCGGAAGGGCGAGCCCCTGTTTGCCGGCGAAGACGGCGAGGACAGCGAGATGTTCTCGCACTTCATCGGCGGGCTGCAGAAATACATCCCCGAAATCATGCCGCTGTTCGCGCCGCATGCGAATTCGTACCGGCGCATACGCCCCGGCCACAGCGCTCCGGCCAACATCGAGTGGTCGCATGACAACCGCTCCTGCGGCCTGCGCGTGCCGCTGGGCGGCCGCGCCGCGCGCCGCATCGAGAACCGTCTGCCTGGTGCCGACGCCAATCCTTATCTGGCGATGGCCGGCTCGCTGATCGCCGGCTATCTCGGCATCGAGGAGAAGCTTGCACGCTCGGAAGAGGTCTTTGGCAATGCCTATAAAAGCAAGAGCACGCTGCCGAAGACAATGGAGGAAGCTCTCGATCGTTTCGCCGCCTGCGAGCCGGTGCGAGCGCTGCTCGGCGAGGATTTCTTCCAGACCTATCTGCGCGTGAAGAGCGTCGAGCTCGACCTGTTCCAGAGCGTCGTGACGTCCTGGGAACGCGACCACCTGCTGCTCAAGGTGTGACCATGGCTTCGCGTTCGACAGGTTTCAATTCCGGTCTCGATATCGGCAAGTCCTATTATGTCGCCACGGCCAATCCGGCACCCGACCATCCGGCACTTGCCGGCGACGTCGAGGCCGATCTGGTGGTGGTGGGCGGCGGCTGCACCGGACTGTCGGCGGCGCTGCATGCGGCCGAGCGCGGCCTCAAAGTGGTGCTGCTCGAAGGCGGCAAGATCGGCTGGGGCGCCTCGGGCCGCAATGGCGGCCAGATGATCCCCGGCCTGCGCAAGGGCGCCAGGGGCCTGGTCAAGTCGTTCGGGCCGGAACGGGCCAAGGCGCTGTTCGACCTCGCCTTCGAGGCGCGCGGGCTGGTGCTCGACATCATCGAGCGCCACGGCATCGAATGCGACTTGCGCCTGAACGGTCATCTGGTCGGCGCGGTCAGCGCTTCGGATATGCGCGACTTCGAGGAAGAGGCCGAATGCTTGGCCAAGGTGATGAAGTTCACCGATGTCGAGATCCTGTCGGCGGCTGAGGCGCGGCAGAAAGTGGACACGCCCTATCAGGGCGCGGTGTTCGAGCCGCTCGGCGGCCACATGCATCCGCTGAACTATACGCTCGGGCTCGCCCGTGCGGCAGTCAGCGCAGGTGTCGTCATCCATGAGAACTCGGTTGCCGTTCGGCTAGAGCGCGAGCCCTCTATCCGGGTGTTCACCGATAACGGCTCGGTCCGCGCCAGGCATGTGGTGCTGGCCGGCGATGCTCTGCTCAAGGGGTTGGAGCCGCGCGTCAATAGCCGCATCATGCCGGTCGGCAACTACATCGTCGCCACCGAGCCGTTGGGCGAGCGCAATGTCGTTCCGGCGAACGTCGCCGTCTCGGACACGCTGTTCGTCGTCAACTACTACCGCATGTCGGCGGACGGCCGCCTGCTGTTCGGCGGCGGCGAGCGCTACACGCCGTCGCCGCCGGCCGACATTGCCGGCTTCGTGCGACCGCATATGGAAAAGACGTTTCCGCAGCTCAAGGGCTGCCGCATCGACCACGCCTGGGGCGGGCTGGTGTCGGTGACGACGTCGCGCCTGCCGCATGTCGGGCATTATGGCGAGGTCTATTTCGCGCATGGCTATTCCGGCAAGGGCGTCATCCTGTCGACGCTGTCGGGCAAGCTTTTGGCGGAAGCGATCACGGGCGACGCCTCGCGGCTCGACCTGTTCTCGACGCTGACGCCGCTGCCGTTCCCAGGCGGCACGGCGCTGCGCGGTCCGCTCTATGTGCTTGGCATGCTGTGGTATGCGATGCGCGATCGGCTCAGACACTGACGCTGGTTTCCTTTCCCCAGCGTGGCTAATGTCTCCGCGCCGGGAAGCGAGAAGGAAGATCGATGAATATCGAGCCGGGCCGACTGACGAAGAAAGAGCGCCATGAGCTGATCCTGTCGGAGGTGCGGCGCTCGGCATCGATCCGCATCTCGAAGCTTGCACGCCGCATCGGCGTCGCCGGTGAGACCATCCGCCGCGATCTCATCGAGCTCGGCGAGGCGGGGCTCGTCAACCGCACCTATGGCGGCGCCACCATTTCGCTGGTGACGTCGGAACCGGTGATTGCCGAGCGCGGCCTCACAATGGTCGAGGAGCGGGCCCGCATCGGGCGCGGTGCGGCCGGACTGATCGAGAAAGGCTCGATCGTGATGATCGATGGCGGGTCGACCACCTACGAGGTGGCGCGCAGCCTCTCGCAGCACGGGCGGGAGCTGACGATCATCACCAACTCAATCGGCGTCGCCTCTGTGGCCGGCGCCAATCCCGGCTTCCGCGTCATCCTCTGCCCAGGCACCTACGACAGCCGCGAGGCCGCGGTGCTTGGCGAAGACACGGTCGAATTCGTGCGCCGCTACAATGCCGACGTCGCTATCATCGGCGCCTCGGCGCTGAACGCCGAAGGGCCAAGCGACATGATCTCGGGCGCGGCGGCGGTGAAGCGGGCGATGATGAGGCGGTCGCTGTCGACGATGCTGGTCGTCACCAACGACAAGTTCGGCCGCAGCGGCCTGGAGCGCGTCTGCGCGCTGAGCGAGATCTCGGACATCGTCACCGACATCGAGCCGTCAGCGGAACTGCGCGCCGCCATCGACGAGGCAGGCGGCGAGCTGCACGTCTTTGCCGAAGGTTAGGTGTCGCCGGATAGTCTCTTTGTTTTTTGCGCAATTCCGGACGGAAAACCGCTGCGCACTTTTCCTGGAATTGCTTCAGGCGTCGCGGTTGGACAGCGCGATGTGGCAGCAGCCGGAGCCGTGGCCCGGCGTCCATGTGACATTGGCGAAGCGCACGCCGGTCGCCTCGAACAGGCCGCGGTCGAAGGCGCCGGCGATACGGCAGAGCGTGGCGAGTTTCTCCTCGCCGACGCCGGCCTCGACCCAGGCGTCCTTCAGCGGGCAGCGCTTGACCTTGAAAGCGATGTGGTCCGGCCCGCGCTCGACCTGGGTCGGATACATGCGACCGCCATCCGGGCTGACGGCGAGGAACGCCTCGCCGATCGCCGGCGCGTCGTTGGGACCGAAGCCGGCGAAGGCCGCCGCCGCGACTTCCCGGCCGCGTTTCTCGATGCTGCGGATCATCACCGCCTCGGCCTGCTCGGCGCCGAGCTCGGCGGTCAGTTCTTCGAGGAAGAGGCGGTAGAGGTCTGCGCGGTTGCGGAAGGCGGAATCGAGCTCGCGCGACAGTTTCTCGGCTCTGGCTGCTTCGGGATCGGTCATCGTGCGTCCTGATCTTGTTGTTTGACCATGATCTTGTCCGCAAATCGGTTGCCACTTTGCGGGATCATGGCCGGTTCCTGTTCAATCTCGGTGCCGCCTCGACAAGGGCCTTGCCGACCGGCGATTGCGGGTTGGCGATGACGGCGCGGGCATCGCCGCTTTCGGCGATCCGGCCGGCATCGAGGATGATGACGCGATGCGCCACGGCGCGGATGACGCCGAGGTCATGCGAAATGAACAGATAGGCGATCCGTTCCTGCCTTTGCAGGTCGAGCAGCAATTCCAGGATCTGGCTGCGCACCGATACGTCGAGGGCCGAGACGGCCTCGTCGAGCACGATCAGCGACGGCCGCGTGGCGATGGCGCGGGCGATCGCGACGCGCTGTCGCTGGCCGCCGGAAATCTCGTGGATGGCGCGCGCGGCGAGGCCGGTATCGAGGCCGACGCGCTCCAAAAGCGCCGCGATGCGGCGCGGGCGCTCGGCACGCGGGACGATGTTGTGGATGCGCAACGGATCGTCCAGCACGCGAGCCACAGTTGCGCGCGGATTGAAGGCGGCGAGCGGATCCTGGAACACCATCTGCAGGCGGGCACGCCGGGCGCGCAAAGTGGCGCCCGACAAAGTGAGGAAGTCGCCGCCTTCGAAGCCGATGCGGCCGGCATCGGGCTCGATCAGCCGCAGCACCAGCCGGGCGATCGTCGATTTGCCGCTGCCGGACGGGCCGGCGAGCGCCAGCGTCTCCGCCGGTCCGATTTCGAAGGACACATCGTCGACCGCTGCGAAAGGCTTGCCGTCACGATGGTAGTGCTTGGCGAGATTGGAGACGGCCAGCAGGCTCATGCCGAGATGCCCTGTCGGTCAAGCAGAGGCTCGGCGTCGAGGCCAAGATGAGCGTCGAGCAGGGAGTGCGTATAGGCATGGCGCGGCGCGTTGACGATTTGACTGGTCCCGCTGAGCTCGATCAGCTCGCCATGGCGCAGAACCGCGATGCGATCGGCGAGCGAGGTTGCGAGCGCGATGTCGTGGCTGATGAAGATGAGCGTCATGCCGTCCTCGCTGACCAGCCTGCGGATCAGGGCGACGATCTCGGCCTGGACGATGGTGTCGAGCGCGCTGGTCGCTTCGTCGGCGATCAGGAGTTTCGGTCCGGCCGCGATTGCCGCGGCGATGGCCACGCGCTGCTTTTGCCCGCCGGAGAGCTGGTGGGGGTAGGCGCGGAGAGTGGCGTCAGGATTGGGGAGGCGGACGCGTTCGAGTAGGGTTTTGGCCTTGGCGATGGCTTCGCGCCAAGTGAGGTGAAGATGGGTGCGCGCGACCTCGGCGATCTGCTTGCCGACCGGCATGACCGGGTCGAGGCTGGAGGAGGGGTCCTGGAAGACGAAGCCGATGTCGCGGCCGAGGAGGAGAGGTTTATCGTGAAGATGGAAAGGCTGGCGCTCTACGGCGCCCCCC
>CCNC01000070.1 GCA_000824845.1 Mesorhizobium sp. ORS 3359
CCCACAAGGGGGGAGATTAGCAGTTCCGCTGCCGGCTCTCCCCCAGCAACGTTGGAGATTGGCGAAGGCGGGGACGAGGGCTCAATCTCCGCTTGCGCTTTCGGTATCTTCCAATTGATGGTCCCGCCAATCTCGACACCCCGCGCCAACAACCCCGCAACCGCCAGTGCCAGCGTGCTCTTGCCCGAGCCGCTTTCACCGATGATCGCCAGGCGCTCGCCTTCGAGAACGTCCAGGCTCACACCTTTCAGCGCCGGCACCTCCATGCCGTCGCGCCGGTAGGCAACTTTTAGATCCCTGATCGAGAGCAACGCCGTCACGACAGGCTCCTGCGCACCGCGGTGCTTTCCACCACGCCCTCGCCGGCGAGGTAGACGCCGAGAACGGTCAGCACCAGCGCGACGCCGGGTACGATCGACAGGAACGGGGCGGTGCGCAGCACGGTGCGTCCTTCGGCGATCATGCCGCCCCAGGTAACTCGGTTGGGGTCGCCGAGGCCAAGGAAGGAAAGCGCGGCCTCGGTGAGGATCGCAGCCGCGACGATCACCGAGGATAGCGCCAGCTCTGGCGGCAGCGCGTTGGGCAGCACCTCGCGAAAGGCGATCTCCAGCGGGTGCATGCCGATGACGCGGGCGCCGGCGACGTAGTCGCGCTCGCGGATCGACAGCACTTCCGCGCGGGCGACGCGCGCGGGTCCGGTCCAGGCGCTGAGCGCGATCGCCGCGACGACCGCGCCCAGCGAAGGCCCGACGATGCTTACGAGGGCCAGCGCCAGCAGGAAGCTCGGCACGGTCTGGAAGGCGTCGGTGATGCGCATCAGCACCTCATCGATCAGGCCGCCGGCGAAGCCGGCCAAGGTGCCGACCACGGCGCCGATCAGGAGCGCGGCGGCAGCCGCCGCCAGGCCGACCGCCAATGAGGTACGGGCGCCATGGAACAGCTCCGCCAGCACGTCGCGGCCGAGCCGGTCGGTGCCGAGCGGCAGCCGCCAGTCCTGGAACGGCGGCAGCAGCGCTGGGCCGGCGATCGCCTGCGGATCGCCGGGAAAGAGCATCGGCGCCGCCAGTGCCATCGCGGCCAGCAGGGCGAGGATAAGCGCGCCGGCGATCGCTTCCGGGGTGCGCAAGAAACGGCGCAGGCGGTTCATGCGCTTGCCTCGCCGGCGCCGACGCGCGGATCGAGGACAGCGTAGGCGAGGTCGACCAGAAGGTTGATGACGACGACCAGCACCGCGCTCACCAGGATGATGCCGAGCAGCAGCGGCGTGTCGCGCCCCGCGACGGCTTCCTGCGCCAGGCGGCCGAGGCCGGGCACGGCAAAGACGCTTTCGATGACGACGCTGCCGCCAAGCATCTGCGCCGATTGCAGGCCGAGCATCGTGACTAATGGCAGAAGCGCGTTGCGGGCAACATGTGCAAGCACGATGCGGCGGCGCGACAGGCCCCTGGCGCGGGTGGCGAGCACGAAATCCTGCCGCCAGGCCTCGGCCATGCCGGCGCGCATCATGCGCAGATAGAGCGCGAGATAAATGAAGCCGAGCGCCGAGACCGGCAGCACGAGATGCGTGGCGATGTCGGCGGCGCGGGAAAATCCGGTTTTGCCGGAGGCTATGGTCTCGATGCCGCCGATCGGCAGCCAGCGCAGGTCGACGGCAAAGACGACGATGAGCACGAGGCCGAGCCAGAAGCCGGGCACGGCGTAGAGCGCCAGCGAGCCGATCGACAGGGAGCGGTCGCGAAAGCTGCCTGGCCGCGCACCGGCATAGATGCCGAGCGCCGAGCCAAGGCCGAAGGAGAGAGCGGTGGCGCTGCCCATCAGGATCAGCGTCGTCGGCAGGCGTTCGAGAATGATTTCGCGGATCGGTCGCGAGAAGGTGACGGACTGGCCGAGATCGAGATGCATCAGCGCCCAAAGGTAGTTGGCGAGGCGGGTGAACTCGGATTGGTCCAAACCCCAGCGGTGGCGCAGCAATTCGATCATGCCCGCATCGCCGCCGGTCGAGACGATGTAGGCGTCGACCGCGTCGCCGGGTGCGGCTTCAAGGAGGAGGAAGCTGCCGATGACGACGATGAGGAGGACGAAGACGCTGCCGACGAGACGGCGGCGGAGGAGGATGAGGGCGCGGGTCATGGCGAAAGGACGCTGCTCGCAATCCTCCGGGGTCGCGCTCTACGGCGCCCCCCTCTGTCCTGCCGGACATCTCCCCCACTTGGGGGGAGATCAGCTGTCATCGCGGCTTTCACTAATCGCCAACGTGGTAGAGGGGTGCGGGGCGCGGAAGCTGCCAATCTCCCCCCTTGCGGGGGAGATGTCCGGCAGGACAGAGGGGGGCGCGAAGGAACTCTCATTCTCGAAGCTGAGCACCCCGACTGCCGATCCGCAAGTGCGGGATCAGCCCGCCAAATAAGTGTCCGCCCAGTTCGACACAGCCCAGCGCGGGTTGTTGGCGATGTTGCCGACCGTATCGCGGGCGACGGAGATGAAGCTCCATTCGGCGACGTTGATCAGCGGCAGGTCGGCGGCGATCTTTTTCTGAAACTCCTTGTAGAGCTCGGTGCGGGCGGCGGTATCGAGTGTCTCGGACGCCTTGACGATCAGCGCGTCGAGCTCGGCGTTCTTGTAGCCGCCCTGGTTGGAGAAGGGCACGCCGTCGGGAATGCCGCTCTGCACCAGGATGGTGGTCGAGATAGCCGGGTCGCCGCGGAACACGGGCGGGCCGACGGCGAGGTCGAAGGCATGGTCGGTGTAGACAGCCTTGATATGGGCTGCCGAGTCGTTGTTGACGATCTCGGCGTCGATGCCGATCGCCGCGAGCGCCTGGCGCAGGTAATCGCCGAACTGTTTCGTCTCGTTGAAATAGGGTGCCGGCAGCAGCTTCAGGGCAAAGCGCTTGCCGTCGTCGGCGCGCTTGTAGCCGGCCTCGTCCAGCAGCGCGTTGGCCTTGGCGACGTCGAAAGGGTAGGTCGGCACGTCGGCGGTGTAGAATTGCGGATCGTTCTTCGGCACAGGACCGGTGGCGGTCGCGGCATAGCCGAGGAAGATCGTCTTGACGACGAAGTCCTTGTCGATGGCATGCGCGATCGCCTGCCGCACTTTCAGATCGGCCAGCTCCTTGCGGCGGTGGTTGATCTCGACGACGAGCTGGTAGGTCAATCCCTCATAGCCCTTGGTGATGACCTTCAGTCCCGGCACCTTGGAGATGCGATCGAGATCGGCGAGCGGCACGGCGGAGAAGGCAGCGAGCTGAATTTCTTCCGCCTCCAGCGCGGCCGCGGCGGACGTGCGATCCGGCAGCACCTGGTAGACGATCTCATCGAGATAGGGCTCGTCCTTGCCCCAATAGGCGTCGTTCCTCGTCAGCCGGTAATATTGCCCGGCCTTGTATTCGGCGAACTTGAACGGACCGGTGCCGACCGGCGCGTTGTTGGCCGGGTTGTCCTCGATCTTGCCGTTTTCATAAATGTGCTTCGGCACGACGCTGGACAGCGCCGGCAGCGCGTTGCGGATCAACTGGAACGGTGTCGGCTTGGCGAATTTGAAGACGGCCGTCAGTTCGTCCGGCGTGTCGACGGCCTCCAGGTCCTTGAACACGGTGCGGCCGAGATTCTGCAGCGGCTTCCAGATCTGCAGCGCCGAGAAGGCGACGTCGGCGGAGGTGAAGGGCTTGCCGTCATGCCATTTGACGCCGTCGCGCAGCTTGAAGGTCACCGACAGGCCGTCAGCAGCGCCCTCCCAGGAAAGCGCCAGCCGCGGCTCAAGCCCGTCCTTGCCGTCGAAAGAGGCTTCGGCCAGCGTCTCGACGATCTTGCTGGAAATGAAGAAGACGCCGTTCGATGCAACGATCGCCGGGTTGAGGTTGCGCGGTTTGGAATCGGCGGCCAGCACGAGGCGGCCGCCTTTCTTCGGAGTCTGCGCGAAGCCGATGGTCGGCAGCGCGGTCGAGGCCAGCAGCAGCGCCGAGCCGGCCAGCAGGCCGCGGCGTGAAATCGTCAATTCGGACATCGTTCAAACTCCCCTCTTCGCACCGTGGCAGGTACGCCAATCACGTGATTATGGGGCTTGGCAGAGGTTTCGCCAGAGACGGTTTTGGCGCATCATGGCTTGGCTTTGAAATTTCCGTCCGCTGGACCAGCCGGCTGAAAAAAGCTCTCATACTCTCATCTGGTAGGACCAGATTGTGGCGAAGCGGGATAGAGATTCGGACACAAACCGCCTTTGGCGCGAAAGTGATCAGTTCTGGCTGGACCAGAGCGGTCAAAATGTTGCAGATTTGGCCCACAGCCATAAATCAAAACGTTCGGCGCTCCTGCGGCCGATGAAAACAGGGAGAGGCAGATGAACATCGCTCCGGGCAAGACCGAGGTCAGCAGCATTCCCTTCGACCAGGCGCGGGTGGACCGGCTGATGGAAGAGGCCGGCATCGACGTGCTGTTCGCCACGTCCAAGCACAACACGCAATATCTTCTCGGCGGCTACAAGTTCATCTTCTTCGCGGCGATGGACGCCATCGGCCACAGCCGCTATTTGCCGATCGTCCTTTACGAGAAGGGCGGGCCGGAGCACGCGGCCTATATCGGCAACAAGATGGAAGGCGGCGAGCACCAGAACCATCCGTTCTGGACGCCGACCCTGCATGCCGCCTGCTGGGGCACGCTCGATGCCGCCAATCTGGCGGTGGAGCATCTCAAGCAGATCGGGAAGTCGGCGGCGCGCATCGGTATCGAGCCGGGCTTCCTGCCGTCCGACGCGTATGCGCTGGTCCGCAAGGCGTTGCCGGACGCCAAGCTGATCGACGCGACCGGCATGCTCGAGAGCATGCGCGCCATCAAGACAGAGGCCGAGCTGGAACAGCTGCGCATCGCCTCCGAGCTGATCACCGACTCGATGCTGGCGACGATCAGCTGGGCGCGCGAGGGGACGATCAAGGCCGATATCATCGAGCAACTCCGGCGGGAGGAGACCAATCGCGGCGCGCATTTCGAATATTGCCTGCTGACGCTGGGCTCCAGCCACAACCGCGCGGCGTCCAGCCAAGCGTGGAAAAAGGGCGAGGTGATGTCGATCGATTCCGGCGGCAACTATCACGGCTATATCGGCGATCTTTGCCGCATGGGCGTGCTCGGCGAGCCGGATGCCGAGCTGGAGGATCTGCTCGCCGAGGTCGAAACCGTGCAGCAGGCAGCCTTTTCCAAGGTCAAGGCCGGCACGCTCGGCGGCGACATGATCGCGCATGCGGAAAGCGTCCTGAAGGCCTCGAAGGTTGCGGCCTATACGGATTTCTTCGCCCACGGCATGGGCCTGATCACGCATGAGGCGCCGTTCCTGATGACCAACCATCCGGTCGCCTATGAAGGCACCTATGCGGCCAAGCCGCTGGAAAGGAACATGGTGCTTTCGGTGGAGACGACCATGCTTCACCCGACGCGCGGCTTCATCAAGCTGGAGGACACGGTCGCGGTGACGGACAGTGGCTATGTGATGTTCGGCGATCGCGGGCGTGGGTGGAACAGGGGTGGGACGGCAGCTTAGCCTCGACTCCCCCTCACCCGGATTGCCAGCCGAATTGCGAAGGGCAATTCGGGGCAATCCGACCTCTCCCCGAGGGGAGAGGTTCGGGGTGGCGCCGGCGCCAATCTCTTCTCCCCCACGGGGAGAAGGTGGCCGCGAAGCGGCCGGATGAGGGGGTTGCGACGCTGAAGATTATGCGCCAGCCGGCAGTAGCTTGAAATCCGGCAGCTCCCGCAACACCAGCTCAGGCCCCGCAGGCGAATAGACAACAAACAGCTGCATCGGCTGGTCGCCGGTGTTGAGCGTCGAGTGGAAGCGGCTTTCGGGCACATAGATGGTGCAGCCGGGACCGACTTTGGCGACCACCGGATTGCCCTTCTCGTCCTCGACCATCTGCTCGCCATGGCCGGAGATGACGAAGATGATCTCTTCCGCGCCGGGATGATTGTGGCGGGGGTGGCCCTGGCCGGGCGGCAAGTCGACGACGCCGCCGGAAAAGCGCTCGGCGCCATTCACTTCCGGCGCGACGGTCAGCGACAGTCTGCCCCAGTCGAAACCGAAGGCGCTCACATCCTTCGGATAGACGAACACTTTGCTCTTGTCGGCCATCGCCTCATCCCTTCCTTTTCATGACCGTCTTGAAATCCGCCGTCTGCTTGGCGATTGCCGCTTCGGCCGGCAGCCGTTCCATCGAGCTTGCGCCATAGAAGCCGTGCAGACCCTCGCAGCGCTCGAGGATGTAGCGGGCGTCGTCGGGCATCGAGATCGGCCCGCCATGGCAAAGCAGGATGACGTCCTTGCGCACCGAGCGCGCGGCGTCGGCGATGGCGTCGATCTCCCCGACGCAGGCGTCGAGCGTCTTCGCCGAGGTGGCGCCGATCGAGCCGCCGGTCGTCACACCCATATGGGCGACGACGATGTCGGCGCCGGCTTTGGTCATGGCGCGCGCCTCGTCGGGATTGAAGACGTATGGCGTGGTGAGCAGATCGAGCTTATGCGCCTCGGCGATCATGTCGACCTCAAGCCCAAAGCCCATGCCGGTCTCCTCGAAGCTCTGGCGCATGGTGCCATCGAACAGGCCGACGGTCGGAAAGTTCTGCACGCCGGAAAAGCCCATCGTCTTCAGCTCGGAAAGCAGCAGCGGCATGATGACGAAGGGATCGGTGCCGTTGACGCCGGCCAGCACCGGCGTCTTCTTCACCACCGGCAGCACCTCATAGGCCATTTCCTTGACGATCTCGTTGGCGTTGCCATAGGCGAGCAGGCCGGCGGCCGAGCCGCGCCCGGCCATGCGATAGCGGCCGGAATTGTAGATGATGATCAGGTCGATGCCGCCCGCTTCCTCGGCCTTGGCCGACAGGCCGGTGCCGGCGCCACCGCCGACGATCGGCACGCCATCGGCGATCATCTTGCGGAATTTCTCCAGGATCGTTTTGCGCGGAATGGCGGCCATGCTGTCTCACTTCTTGGCGATGTCGAGGAACGCCTCGGCGGCGGCCGTGGCGAAAGCGGGGTCGTTGATGTGCAGCGGCAGGCGCATGACGGTGCGGTCTTTCGTCGGCTCGATCGTGCGCTCGATCGCGTCGAACAGTGCCGCGTCGGCCTCCGCGTCGAAGAAGGCGCCGCCTTCTATATCGAGCGCCGAGACGCCCATTTCCGGGATCAGGAAGCGGATTGGACCGCCGCATCGGGCAAGGCGGCCGCCGATCCATTCACCGATCCGGCGGCATTCGTCGGCCGTGGTGCGCATCAGCGTGACATTGGGATTGTGCTCGTAGAACAGCCGTCCGCGGTAGCGTTCCGGAATGGTCGGCGGCGCCCAAAAGTTCACCATATCGAGCGCGCCGACCGAGCCGACATAGGGCAATTTCGTGCGGGCGATGGCGCCGAAGCGGTCCTCTGTTGCCGGCAGCACGCCGCCGAACAGCAAATCGCAGACCTCGGTCGTGGTGATGTCGAGGACGCCAGCCAGCAGGCCGCTGTCGGCGAGCTTCTCCATCGAGCGGCCGCCGGTGCCAGTGGCGTGGAAGACCATGCACTCATAGTCGGCGCGCAGGCGCTCGACGATCGTCGTCACGCAAGGCGTGGTGACGCCGAACATGGTGAGCCCGAGCGCCGGCTTGCCGGCGGCGATCGGGGCCGGTTTTGCCGCCATGCCGGCGATCGCCTGGGCGGCATTGTGCAACACGACACGGGAGAGCCTGTTCAGTCCCGCCATGTCGGTCACCGATGGCATCATGATGATGTCGGACACGTCGACATAAGGCGCGGTGTCGCCGGATGCCAGCGTCGAGATCATGAGCTTTGGCAGACCGAGCGGCAGCGCGCGCATGCCGGCAGTGACGATCGAGGTGCCGCCGCCGCCGCCGATGCCGATCACACCGGCGATGTCGTCGCGCGAGCGGATGAAACCGGCGAAGGCGGCGCCCATGCCGGCAACGGCGGCGCCGCGGTCATCGAGGCCGAGAACCGCGTGGGCTCCCTTGGGATGATGCGCGGCGACCTCGCTGGCCGGGATATCGACCGGGACGGTCGCCCCGCGCGTGCCGATATCGACGCGCACGACCGCGCCGCCCGCAGCAGCGACGGCATCGGCCAGGAAGGCAAGCTCCTCGCCTTTGGTGTCGGCGGTGCCGACCACATAGATGCGCTTCATGCGCGTTTCCCCGTCGTCCGGCATGTTCGGCTTTGCCGCCTGCCTTCTTGCCCCACCCGTAAGCTCCTCGGCAAAGCCTCGTCGCTGGTGGGGACCTAATTTTTTGCCCCACCCGTAAGCTCCTCGGCGAAAGCCTCGTCGCTGGTGGGGACCCCGTCATTGCCCGGCGTTGCGCCATTGCAAATTTTTGAGACGCGCGTATCGTATTGATATGGATGTCTCACGTCAACAAGCCGTCGCCAAGGATGAGGTCGCCCCGACGCCGGTGATCGAGAAGGGGGCGCGTGCCCGCACCAGGCGGCTGATGCTGGAGACGGCGACGCGGCTGATGCAGTCCGGCATGACACCCTCGGTCAGCGAGGTCGCGGAGGCGGCGGAGGTGTCGCGCGCAACCGCCTACCGGTATTTCCCGAGCCAGGCCACGCTGGTGCAGGCCGTGGTCGATGAAGGGCTCGGCCCGATTCTCACCTGGAAGTCGGCCTCCGATGATGCCGAACGGCGCGTGGCGGATCTGTTTGCCACCGCGATGCCGCGCATCGAGGCCTTCGAGGCGACGTTCAAGGCGGCGCTGAAGCTGTCCCTCGACCAATGGGCGCGGCGACAGGCCGGCACGCTCGGATCCGAGCCCGCCTTCAAGCGCGGCCATCGCGTCGACCTGCTGAAGGATGCGATCGCGCCGCTCAAAGGCCGCTTGAAGCCGCGTCAGTTCCGGCGTCTGGCGCAGGCGCTGTCGTTGGTGTTCGGCGTCGAGGTGGTCACGGTGCTGAAGGACATCTGGGGGCTGGACAGCGCCGAAATGATGTCGGTGGCGCAATGGGCGGCGGGCGCGCTGGTGCGCGCCGCGATGGCGGAATCAGGAGCGACATGAGCAGGAATGGCTGCAGCGTCAGGGCGACAGCTGCTTAAATCTGGTTCGACCAGATTGCGAGGCCAGTTTCGAATGTTAATTGTAATGGACCGCCCGTGACAAGGGCTCCACGTATCGCAGAGTAGGAAAAACAAGGGAAAACAGCCAGATATCGTAACGATCCGCTTGTTCGGCTGCTGTCAGCCGCTCAAGAAAGCGCTTGACGCCAAGCGAAAATTGGTAATACCAGATTAGGACCGACAACGCGGAGCAAAAGTCAGGGCTGCGATCCATTTCCGGCAGGGCGAGGAGGCCTGAAACCGGGGAGGAGCATCACAGGAGGAACTACCAGGGTCGGCCTCACCGCCGGCTCGCATGACACGGTGGAATGCGCACAAGGGAGGAAAACTATGCGCAAGATAGTGACCAGCGTGATCGCTGGTATCGGGCTGGCACTTGCCTGCGGGACATCCGTCCGCGCGCAGGACAAGGAACTCACCATCTTCTGGGCGGAATGGGATCCGGCGAACTACCTGCAGGAACTCGTCAACGACTACACGGCCGAGACCGGCGTGAAGGTCACGGTTCAGACCACGCCGTGGCCCGACTTCCAGACCAAGGCCTTCACCGAATTCAACGCGCATGGCGACGCCTACGATATGGTCGTCGGCGACTCGCAATGGCTCGGCGCCGGTTCGACGCAAGGCCACTATGTCGACCTCACCGACTTCTTCAATCAGCACAAGCTCAATGACGTGATGGCACCGGCGACCATCAAATACTATGCCGAATATCCCGGTGGGTCCGGCAAATACTGGGCGATCCCGCTGGAAGGCGACGCGATCGGCTGGTCATATCGCAAGGACTGGTTCGAAGACCCGAAGGAAAAGGAAGCCTTCAAGGCGAAGTATGGCTACGATCTCGCCGTGCCGACGACCTATGCGCAGCTGCGCGACATCGCCGAGTTCTTCCACCGTCCGGACCAGAAGCGCTACGGCGTCGCCATCTACACCGACAATTCCTATGACGCGATGGCGATGGGCGTCGAAAGCGCCATCTTCAGCTATGGCGGCGATCTCGGCGACTACGCCACCTACAAGGTCGACGGCATCACCAATTCGAAAGAGGCCGCCGCTGGCCTCGACATGTACAAGGAACTCTACAAGTTCACGCCCCCGGGCTGGGGCAAGACGTTCTTCGTGGAAGACAATCAGGCGATCACCGGCGGCCTCGCCGCGATGAGCATGAACTTCTTCGCCTTCTTCCCGCCGCTGGTGAACAAGGCCACCAATCCCTATGCCGACGTCACCGGCTTCTTCGCCAACCCGGCCGGCCCGGACGGCAAGCGCTTCGCCGCTCTCGGCGGCCAGGGCATCTCGGTCGTCTCGTATTCGAAGAACAAGGACGAGGCGATGAAGTTCCTCGAATGGTTCATCAAGGACGAGACCCAGAAGAAGTGGGCCGAGCTCGGCGGCTACACCTGCAGCCAGGCCGTGCTGAAGTCGGACGCCTTCCAGAACGCGACGCCCTACAACAAGGCGTTCTACGACACGATGTTCATGGTCAAGGACTTCTGGGCAACGCCTGAATACGCCGAAGTGCTCGATCAGCTGAACCAGAACATCTATCCGTTCGTGGTCGGCGGGAAGGGCACCGCCCAGGAGGCGCTCGACAAGACCGCCGCCGACTGGAAGGCGACCTTCACCAAGTACAACCGCTACAAGTAAAGCATCGCAGTCAGAATGCCGGAGGAGGGTTTCCCCTCCGGCATTCCTGTTTTCAGGAGACAAAGTTGGCTTCGGTAGCCCTCACCAATCTCGATCCCGCGTCCAGGGCTGCCGCTCGCGGCTGGTCGGATCTCACCATCCGCAACCTGTTCATCATCCCGACGCTGGTCTTTCTGATCGTCTTCAACATTTTTCCGCTGATCTATTCGCTCGGCTATTCCTTCACCAATTTCGCCGCGAACCGGAGCGAGCCATGGCAGTTCGTCGGCCTGCAGAATTATCGCGAGCTGCTCAGCGACGACCACATCTGGTCCAACTTCGTCATCACGGCGAAATACGTCATCGTCTCCGTGGCGGGTCAGATGGTCGTCGGCTTCGGCCTGGCGCTTCTGCTCAACCGCTCCTTTCCGATGAAGGGCCTGATCACCACGCTGCTTTTGTTGCCGATGATGATGTCGGCGGCAGTCGTCGGCCTGTTCTGGCAACTGCTCTACAGCCCGTCGTGGGGCCCGATCAACTATGTCTTCGGCCTTGGCGACTTCGCCTGGCTCTCCAATCCCGACAGCGCGCTCTACGCGGTTGCGATCACCGACATCTGGATGTGGTCGCCCTTCGTCATGCTTTTGTCGCTCGCCGGCCTGTCGGCGGTGCCGCAGCATCTCTACGAGGCCGCCGCGATCGACCGCGCCGGATGGTGGTACACCTTTACCCGCATCACCTTGCCGCTGGTCTCGCCGATCCTCCTGATCGCGCTGATCTTCCGCACCATGGAAGCCTTCAAGACCTTCGACATCGCCTACACGATGACAACCCAGCCGACCGCCGAGCTGATCGCGATCCGGCTCTACAAGCAGGCCTTCCAGCAGTGGGATACGGGCAAGTCCTGCGCGCTGGCCTACATCGTGCTGATCATGGTGCTGGCCATCACCAACCTCTACGTGAAGTATCTCAACAAGGTGAAGGAGCGCTGAGATGGCCGCCGTCCGCACTTCTTCCGAGGTCGCATTCAACCGCGCGGCAATCGCCGCCGTGCTGGTGGCGACGCTGATTTTCCTGGCGCCGATCTACTGGATCGCCTCGACGGCGTTCAAGCCGAAGGAGCTCGCCGTCAGCGTGCCGCCGACCGTGCTGTTCGAGCCGGAAGTGACGCCGTTCGTGCGTCTCTTCACCAAGCGCGTGCAGATGCAGAAGCCCGTCGACCCGCAAGTCTACGAGGCCGCGCCATGGTGGGAAAAACGCATCTATGACGGCGGCGAGCGGGTGCTGAAAGTCGGCAAGGATGTGCAGCTTTCGCAGTATCCCGACCGGTTCATGAACAGCCTGATCGTGGCGGTCATCAGCACGGTGCTGGCGGTGGGCATGGGAACGTTCACCGCCTACGGCTTCTCCCGCTTCAAGATCGCCGGCGAGGCGGATCTTTTGTTCTTCATCCTGTCGACGCGCATGCTGCCGCCGGTGGTGGTCGCCATCCCGATGTTCCTGATGTACCGCATGGTCGGCCTCAACGACTCGCATATCGGGCTGATCATCCTCTATGTCGCGTTCAACCTGTCCTTCTCGGTCTGGCTGATGAAGGGGTTCATGGACGAGATCCCGAAGGAATATGAGGAAGCAGCGCTCGTCGACGGCTACACGCGCATGCAGGCCTTCTTCAAGATCGTGCTGCCGGAAGCGGCGACGGGCATCGCGGCGACAGCCGTGTTCTGCTTCATCACCGCCTGGAACGAGTACGCCTTCGCGCTGATCATGACCAACCGGCGCGCCCAGACCGCGCCGCCCTTCATCCCGTCGCAGATCGGCTCCGGTCTGCCGGATTGGACCACGATCGCAGCCGGCACCTTTCTGTTCCTTTTGCCGGTCGCGATCTTCACCTTCCTGCTGCGCAACCATTTGCTTCGCGGCGTGACGTTCGGAGCAATCCGCAAATGAGTTTCCGCGCCGCCAACGAGAAGTACCTTTTGCCGGCCTCGCAGATCCTGATGGTGCTCGGCATCGTCGCGCTCTGCCAGCCATGGAGCCTCAGCCTGCATTCCTACGGCGTGACGATCATCCTGGTCGGGCTGATCGGCTTCAACATCACGTCCAAGATCGGGCCGGAGCAGAGCGAGGAAACCGGCGCCGCGACGCATGAGGGAGCCCGGCAGTGACGCAGATCGAACTTCGCGGCATCGAGAAATTCTTCGGTGCCGTCCAGGTCATCCACAATTTGAACCTCGCCATCGCCGACAACGAGTTCATCGTGCTGCTCGGCCAGTCCGGCTGCGGCAAGACCACGACGCTGCGCGCGGTCGCCGGGCTGGAGACGATCGACAAGGGCGACATCCTGATCGACGGCAAGCCGGTGCAGCACCTCAAGGCCGCCGACCGCGACATCGCCATGGTGTTCCAGTCCTTCTCGCTCTACCCGCACATGACGGTGTTCGAGAACGTCGCCTTTCCGCTGCGCGCCACGCGCATGAGCAGCGGCGAGGTCGACAAGTCCGTGCGCGAGGTCGCCCGGGTCCTGCGCATCACCGACCTCCTCGACAAGCGGCCGTCGGCGCTTTCGGGCGGCGACATGCAGCGCGTGGCGATCGGCCGGGCGCTCGTGCGGCGGCCGAAGGCCATGCTGATGGACGAGCCCATCGGCGCGCTCGACGCCAAGCTGCGCGAGGAGATGCGGGCCGAGATCAAGCGCCTCCACGTCAAGCAGGGATCGACGACGATCTACGTCACCCACGACCAGATCGAGGCGATGAGCCTCGCCGACCGCATCGTCATCATGCATGAGGGCTTCATCCAGCAGGTCGGCACGCCGGACGAGGTCTATTCGCACCCGGCGAACTTGTTCGTGGCGCAATTCGTCGGCAGCCCGGTGATGAACATCGCCGAGGCCCGCGTCGCGAATCGGCCCGGCGCCGCTTCAGTGACGGTCGGCGACGCGCCGGCGGGCTTCGAGTTCCCGCACCGGCTCCTGTCCAAGCTCAACGGGCATGCCAACGGTGGCCTGACGCTCGGCATCCGGCCGGAGGGCGTGCTCGTCCGGCACGATGCGGCGCCCGGCTACATGCCGGTCGAGGCGAGCATCATCGAGCCGCTCGGATCCTTCGACATCGTCGACCTCAAGGTCGGCTCCTCAATGTTGCGCGCGCGCACCAAGGCCGGCTACGTCTCGGGTCCCGGCGAGAAGGTCCATGTCCGCATCGATCCGGAGCAGGCGCATTTCTTCGACACGGCAAGCGGCAAGTCACTCGGAGTAAGGCTGTAATGGCCCATATCGAACTCAAGAACATCACCAAGAAATTCGGCGGCCACACCGCGCTGACCGGCCTCAATCTCGACATTGCCGACGGCGAGTTCTTCGTGCTGCTCGGCGAAACCGGCGCCGGCAAGACGACGACGCTGCGCCTCATCGCCGGGCTCGACAAGCCGACCGAGGGCCAGGTCTTCATCGATGGCGTCGACGTCGCCGACTGGGGCGCGGCCGAACGCGACGTCGCGCTAGTGCTTCAGCAATATTCGCTTTATCCGCGCTACACGGTGCGACAGAACCTCGAATTCCCGCTGAAACCGAAGATCCGGCGGCTGCCGGATGCAGAGATCAAGGACCGCGTCGCGCGCGCCGCCCGCACGCTTCGTATCGAGCATCTTCTCGACCGCAAGACCGATCGGCTTTCCGGCGGCGAGATGCAGCGCGTCTCGATCGGCCGCGCCATCGTGCGCAAGCCGCGCGTGTTCCTGATGGACGAGCCGCTGTCGGCGCTCGACGCCAAGCTGCGCGAGGCGCTGCGCACGGAATTGAAGAACCTGCAGATGCAGCTTGGCGCAACGTTCCTGTTCGTCACGCATGACCAGATCGAGGCCATGTCGATGGGCGACAAGGTCGGCGTGCTCAACCATGGCCGCATCGTCCAGACCGGCACGCCGCATGAGATCTACAACAATCCGCGCGACACCTATGTCGCGAGCTTCGTCGGTTCGCCGCCGATGAACCTCATCGACGGCAAGCTGGTCAACGACCGCGCGGTGATGGCGCCGATGAATTTCGAACTGCCGCTTTCAACTGGGGCAAAGAGTATTGGCGGGGGCGGGACGAGCGGCGCGACCGACGGTCGGCCGCTCGTCTTCGGTATCCGTCCGGAGGATGTCCATCTGGAGAGCGGCGCGCCGGTCGAGGCGCGGGTCCATGATGTCGAGAACCATGGCGTGGAGAAGATCCTGACTCTCAGGGTCGGCGACACGATGCTGCGCGCCACCGTCCCGGCCAGGACCGATGTCTCGATCGAACAGGCCGTGCGCTTTGCCTGGAACCCCGACAAGGTTGTGCTGTTCGACAAAGGCAGCGGCGTCAGCCTGCGGCATGCGGGATAGCCGCTTCGCCTGCCGCCTTATCGCACCGCGCCCGACCAGGCCGAGAGCCGGCGGGCAGCCCGGCTGACGGGTCAACCGCCTCTGATCATCTCAACCATCATGCGATGACCGAAGCCACCGGCCTTCTTGGCGAAAACGGCAAGGCCGGCCCATAACCGAAGCGCATCACGATATCCGGCCTGCGGGTCTCGCCAACAATCGCCGCCAAGTCGGCGCGCAGGCGGGCGACCTCGACAGGCTGGTTTATGAAGGCGAGCTTAAGTCCCAGGCTCGTCGCGGCCAAAGCGAAGCGCTGGCACGCCCGGCCGACCCTGACCCAGTGGTCGTGGTCCGGCCGCTCGGCAAAGAAGATCGCCACCCCTGCCGATGAGTCGATCTGACGGGCGTATTTCTCATTCTCCTGGGCGGCGCTGAACAGCCGGTCCAGCGCGATCCGGCCAAGGCTGGTCGGCAGCACCGGGCTGCCGCTCGCGGCTGAGAAGAGCCCATCGCCTCGAGCCATCGCGCTGCGCGGGTTGAAGCGTATCCACTGCTTCAACTCGCGCATGAATGCGGGGTCGTTCATCTGGTCTTCATTGCCGGCAAGGACGAGGTCCCGCACCTGCTTCATCCGCCCCTGATCCGTGACAAGCGCCAGGCTCACACCCGGTATCGCGGCTGCGCGCTCAAGTTCGGCTAGATCCGCGGCAGGGGTGGCGCGGGCATCATATTCGGCACGTGTCGATTGGCGTTTCGGAATGGCGTCGGCCAACGGGTCCGCTTTCGCCTCGCCCATGAGGTAGTCGTAACGGATTCCGTTGCCGTCGGCCGTGAACGAAGCCTCGCCGGTTCGGCCAGTCGCCGCCGCGGCGAGCATGAGATTGGCCGCGGCGCATCCCAGGCTGACATAGAGATGATGATCGTCGGGGTCGACGACCGGGGTTCGCCTCTGAAGATCAGGCCGGATCTCGATTGCATGCCCTTCAAGCTGGAACCGCCAGGGCTGCGTGTTATGGCTATTGGCCGCCAAGGTTGCGTAACGGACGATGGCCTCAAGAGCGGGCGTCAGGCGGTCACGCAATCCGGCGGCGAAGGCTTCATACTGGGCCATGGACCCGACCGCCGATCGCCAACCGGCAACACCGGTGCCCGCCGCGACAAGCGCGGCGCCTGCGCCCAGGAGCATCGTTCGCCTGTCCATCGTGCCCTCTCGAACAAATTCGCAGGCAAGATAGCGGCGGCTCGGGAATAGCCTTTGATCTAAATCAAGGCCTTTGATCGACCGGGCGTTCAGGCGGCGCGACCGTCGAACTCGAACACCTGCACCGCGGCAAGATCGAGGTCCTTGAGGCAGTTGATGTTGATATAGGCCGTGCGTTCGCCGCTTTCGCCGACATCCTCGGCGAAGGGGTGGATTCCGCAGGTCCGGCAGAAGCGATGCGCGATTTGAGCCTTGCCGAAGGTGTAGCGGCCGAGGTCGTCGCCCCAGGCGACCAGACTGAGCTTCTCATGCGGCACCGCCCACAGCAGCGCGCCCTTGCGCGCGCAAATCGAGCAGTTGCAGCGCACCGCGCCACCGATCTCACCCTTGACCTCGAATGCCACCTTGCCGCAGTGGCAACTGCCTTTGTACAGCATCAGCATCTTCCAATCGCTGGCAGGGTGCAAAGGCACGCTTGCCGGGTTATCTCTTTGCCGGCCCAACATCAGGCCGCGCGTTTAAAAGACGTTGCAACTTTGCAAGGCCCGACATCGAAAATGCAATCCGTGCGCGATCGTCTCGAAACCATCCTGTCACGTCTTGCCAGTCGCTCGGCCGACGAGCGGGTCTACACCAAGCTTTATGCCGCGGCCGCGCGGGCAGCCGCCGATGCGTCCGACGCTCGCCTCAAGGCCGGCGTCAGCCTTGGCCCGCTCGACGGGCGCATCGTCTCGATCAAGGATCTGTTCGACGTCGCCGGCGAGCCGACCACGGCCGGGTCGCTGATCTTCGCCGGCACCGCACCGGCGACGCGGGACGCGGCGATCGTGGCGCGGCTCAGGCAGGCGGGCGCCGTGATCGTCGGCAAGACCAACATGACCGAATTCGCCTTCACCGCGATCGGCGACAACCTTCACCATGGCACACCGGGCAATGCCGCCGACGCCAGCCTGATCCCGGGCGGCTCGTCATCAGGGGCGGGCGTTGCGGTCGGCGAGGGCACAAGCGACATCTCGATCGGTTCGGACACCGGCGGCTCGGTGCGCATCCCGGCCTCGCTCAACGGCATCGTCGGCTTCAAGCCGACGGCGGGGCGCGTGCCTTTGACCGGCGCCTTTCCGCTGTCGATGACGCTGGATTCGATCGGACCGCTTGCCCGCAGCGTCGCCGATTGCGCGATGGCCGATGCGATCATGGCCGCAGATGAGCCGGCGGCCCTTCAGCCGGTCCCGCTTGCGACCTTGCGCATCGGCATTCCACGCGGCGTCTTGTTCGACGAGACGCAAGCCGAGGTCGCCAGAGCTTTCGAGGCCTGCGTCGACAGTATCAGGCAGACTGGTGCCCGCGCTACCGACGTGTCCATCGACGATCTCATCGCCGAGATGCGCGCAGCGACCAAACGCGGCACGATCGCCTCCATGGAAGGCGCCGAAGTGCATGCCGACTGGCTGGCGGACGGCGCTTCCGTGCCGGTCGATCCGCATGTCACCGGGCCGTTGTCGCGCGCGCTGGCCGTTCCCGCCTCGACCTATATCCGCACGATCCGCCGTCGCGGCGAGCTTGTGGCGGCGATGGCGGGGCGGCTGGACGTTGTGGATGTCCTGGCATTGCCGACCGTGCCGATGGTCGCGCCATCCATTGCCGCCATGGCCGCCGACGAGGCATTCCGCGACAGGACCGAAGGGCTGCTCTTGCGCAACACGCAGGTCGCCAACCAGTTCGACCTCTGCGCCATCTCGCTGCCGATGCCGGGCACCAAGCTGCCGGCCGGGCTGATGCTGGTGGGCAGGCACGGGGATGACCGGCGGTTGCTCGCCATCGCGGCGGCCGTTGAGGCTTTGCTCGGTGGTTGACAGGGGCGCGGCGAACCAAGGCAAATTTGTCGTCAGGAAAATTTGCCGCCGCGTTCGTTCGCGCCAGAGGGGGGCTGTCCGCCAGCATCTCATACCTACACCGTCACGATGCCGCTTATGGTCTAACCGCCAGCCGGAAACCGTCGCCGGTAGTGCTCGATCACTTCCGGATTGCGCAGGTTGACCGGCAGCTTGCCGGCGAGCACCAGCAGCGCCTCGCCGGCGGCGCCGACGCCCATGCGCATCATCGATTCCTCGGTGATGCCGGCCATGTGCGGCGTGACGATGACATTGTCGAAGCCGAAATAGGGATGGTTGGGCGGCAACGGCTGGGTGGAAAAGACATCGAGCGCAGCGCCGCCGATGCGGCCTTCCCGCAAGGCTTCGATCAGCGCCTCGTCGTCCACCACCGGACCGCGCGAGACGTTGATCAGCAGTGCGCCGGGCTTCATACGGGCGATGCGCTCGCGGCTGATCAGGCCGCGCGTCTCGTCTGTCAGCGGGCAGCAGAGCACGATGATGTCGCTCTGCTCGACCAGCGCGTCGATCGACAGGAAGCCGACACGCTCGGGCGCCGGGCGCAGGCTGCGTGTCGTCGCCACGACATTGAGGTCGAAGCCATGCGCGGCGATATGCCCGACGGCCTGCCCGACCGCTCCCAGGCCGACAATGCCGATCGTCTTGCCGGCAAGCTCGCTGGTCGAATTGGCATGCTCGCGCCCGGCAAGCCAGCCCTTGGCGCGCAGGTCGCGGTCCATCACGCGGAAGCGCCGCAATAGGGCGAGCGCGGTGAACATCACATGCTCGGCGACCGAGCGGGCATTGACGGCGGGTACGTTCGCGACCAGCACGCCGGCGGCGGTCGCCGCCTCGACCGGGATCATGTCCAGCCCGGCGCCATGGCGGATCGCGGCGCGCAGGCTCGAAGCACCCGCAAACAGCTCCGGCGGCAGCGGCGCCCGCACGATGACGATGTCGGCGTCGCGGGCCTCAGTGGTCAATGTCTTTGGATCGAGCGCGGAAGCGACGACCAGCCGCCCGGCGCCGGCCAGCATGGCCGTGGCGCGGGGGTGCAGCGGATGCGTCGACAGGATCTTGTGCATTGCACTCAGACCTTCTCGAGCGCCGCGCTTTTCGGTTCTGTTGCGTGACCTTCGATGATCCCTTTCCAGTAGCTCTCGGCGCCCTGCAGATGGGCGCTCATCAGAGCCTGGGCGAGATTGCCGTCGCGGCGAAGCAGCGCCTCGTAGATCTGGATGTGCTCGGCATGCGAGCGCACTGAGCGTTCGGGATCATTGAAATAGATCGGCAGGCGCTGCTCGCCCATCAGGTAATAGACGCTGCAGATGTTATGGAAGACGCTGTTCTTGGTCGCGCGCACGATCTCGAGGTGGAACTCGCGGTCCTCCTTGGCGAGGCCCTCGCCGGCGGCGATGCGCTCTTCCGAGGCTTTCAGGATCTCGCGCAGGCGTTCGAAGTTTTCTTCCGTTGCGCGCGAGCAGGCAAGCTCGGCTGCCTTGATCTCGTGGATCTTGCGCAGTTCTACCGTCTCATAAATCTGCACCGGATCGAGCGGCAGGCCGGCGCGGGCGAACAGCGCCAGCGCTTCGACGCTTGCCTGCTTTGTGTCGATATAGATGCCGGACTTGGCGCGCCGCTCGACGATGCGCATGGCTTCGAGGATGGCAAGCGCTTCGCGGATCTGGCCGCGGCTGACGCCGAAATGTTCCGCCAGCTCGCGCTCCGAAGGCGTGCGGCCGGACTCCTTGTCCGAGTTGGCGAAGAGATAGGCGGCAAGTTCCGCGAGAAGGTTCTTTTCTTTCATCGTCAAATTCGTTGCGCGTGCGCCTCCAGGAATCGCTCGGCGATGGTGAATCCCAATCCAGGCTTTTCAGGGATCGCTATCATACCGTCCTTGGCTTCGACAGTCTCCTCGACCAGGTCGTGGATCATCGGATTGGCGCCGAGCGAATATTCGATGATGAAGCTCGCGGGCGAGGCGGCGCACACATGCAACCCGGCGAAGAAGCAGGGCGCGCCGGCCCACAGATGCGGCGCGAAACGCAGGTTGAAGGCGCTGGCGATGGTGCCGATCTTCATCGCCTCGCTGATGCCACCGCAGAACGCGGGATCCGGCTGGAAGATGTCGGCCGATTTCAGCACCGCCAGGTCGCGGAAGGCGTAGCGCGTCGCCTCGCTTTCGCCCGTGGCGATCGGCGTCGAGCCCGAGGCGCGCACCTCGGCCATGCCCGGCTTGTCGTCGGCGATCACCGGCTCCTCGAACCAGGCGAGATCGAGATCGGTGGTGAGCTGGATGAAGCGCTTGGCCTCGGCGACGGTGTAGGTGCCGTGCGCGTCGACCATCAGGTCGACCTCCGGACCGATCGCCTGCCGTGCGGCGCGCACGCGCGCGGCCGAAAGATGGGGCGCGCCGTCCATGGCGCCGACGCGCATCTTCAGCGCCTTGAAGCCGCCCTTGGCGATGTAGGATTGCAACTGCTCGCCGATGGCGTCGGGGGAGGCCCAGCCGCCCGAAGCGTAGGCCTGCATGCGCTCGACCTTGCGGCCGCCGAGCAGCCGCCACACCGGCTGCCCGAGCGACTTGCCGAGGATGTCCCACAGCGCGATGTCGACGGCGCTGATCGCCGCCACGCTCATGCCGCGCCGCGCCAGCTGCGGCATGGCATGGCCTGCATGCGCCGCCGTCTCGTGCCGCACGCCGTTATAGAGCATCTCCCAGATGATGCCGATGTCGGCCGGATCGCGGCCGATAAGTTGCGGACCGATCTCGTGATTGAGCATATGGACGAGCGCGCCATAGCTGCCGGCGCTGCCGGCGGCGTTCTTGCCTTCGCCCCAGCCGACCAGGCCGTCATCAGTCTCGATGCGCAGAATCGCGGCGTCGAACGTCGTCACTTGCCCGAAGTCGCTGCGATGCTGCTTCGCGACTTCGATCGGGACACGGACCCACCAGGCCTGAACGCTTTTGATGCGCATATTTTCCCTTCGGCCCCTCCGCCCGCCAGGCGGAAGGACAGCTTTGATCGGAGGTCTACTTGATCAGCGGCAGCAGCGTTTCGGCGGTGATGCGCATTTGATCGGTGTAGAATTTCTCCGTAAGCACGCTGGAGCCGTGGTCCTGGATGAATTTGAGCTGCTCGGGGGAGATGTCGACCGGATTGCGTTCGACCATCTCCGGATAGGGCGCGGCCGGCGTGCGGTCAACGGGGGCGACGAACTCGTTGGTCAGCGCGCCGTCATAGCCGACTTCCTTCAGCGTGCGCACGATCTTCGGCCAGTCGATCTGGCCAAGGCCGGCGGCGAAGCGGTTGTTGTCGGCGACATGGAAGTCGAACAGGCGCTTTCCGACCTGGCGGATGGCGTCATAGACGTTAAATTCCTCCATGTGGATGTGGTAGGCGTCGAGGCAGACGCCGCATTCGGGGCTCACCGCGTCGGCGAGCGCGAGCGCCTGGGCGCCGCGGTTGAAGAGATAGGTCTCGAAGCGGTTGAGCGGTTCGATGGCGATCCGGACGCCGACCTTCTTGGCATGGGTGAAGCATTCGCGCGTGGCATCGACCACCCAGCCCCATTCCTCCGCCTCGGTGCCGTCCGGCACCACCTTGCCGACGGTCGCGGGCACCAGCGTGATGATCTCGCCGTCGAGCTCGCTCACCATGGTGAGCACGTCCTTGACATATTGGACGGACCGCTCGCGCTGGCCTTGGTTCTTGGCGGCGAGGTTGCGTTCGCCGAGCATCAGCGTCACCGAACCCCAGCAGCGGATGCCATACTCCTTCAGGAGCGCGCGCGTCTCCTTGGTCTTGTACTGCTCGGGCTCGCCGGAAATCTCGATCGATTCGTAGCCGAACTTCTTGATGCGCTTCAGCGTCACCTCCAGCGGCTCCGCCCGCATCCAATTGTGCGTCGAAAGATGCATGGTCTATCCTTCCCAGAATTCGCCTGTCACATTTTACCCCGCGACGCCTCGAACCGAGGCTGCCGCACGTTTCCTCCCCAAGGCGTTGCCAGGTTTTCCTCGAACTGGTTCGACCAATTGGGCCTGACATGACGTCTACAGCAAATTTTCACGCGCGGCAAGAAGTGGGGATAGGAAGCCGGACGCGCCTGACAATGCTATGATTTAATAAGATAATTTCACGTTGCTAATTGCGGGTCCGGGGCTTCTTCCAGCTTTTCAGGCGCTTGACCGAACTGCGGGATTTGGTAATACCAGAATGACATGGCGTCCAGATGCCGGTAGGACTGACCAAACAGGCTGGCCCTCGCTCCAATTGGCGCTATGCTTGGTCACGAAAACAAGAGAGGGAGGATGCCGATGCCGACGACGATGAAGGGGCCCGGCCTGTTTCTGGCGCAGTTCGCGGGCGATGCCGCACCGTTCAATTCGCTGGCTTCGATCACCAAATGGGCCGCCGGGCTCGGCTACAAGGGCGTGCAGATCCCGACCTGGGACGGACGCCTGTTCGACCTCGCGAAGGCGGCCTCGTCGAAAGCCTATTGCGACGAGGTGAAAGGCATTTGCGCCGACGCCGGCGTCGAGATCACGGAATTGTCGACGCACCTGCAGGGGCAACTGGTGGCGGTGCATCCCGCCTATGACGCGCAGATGGATGGCTTCGCGCCGCCATCGGTGCACAACAATCCCAAGGCGCGCCAGCAATGGGCCGTCGAACAGATGAAGTTCGGCGCCAAGGCATCGCGCAATCTCGGGCTGAACGCCTCGGTGTCGTTCACCGGCTCGCTGGCCTTCCCCTACCTCTATCCTTTTCCGCAGCGGCCGGCCGGACTGATCGAGGAAGCCTTCGGCGAGCTCGGCAAACGCTGGAAGCCGATCCTCGACGTCTATGAGGACAATGGCGTCGATGTCGGCTACGAGATCCACCCTTCCGAGGATGTGTTCGACGGCGTGACCTTCGAGATGTTCCTCGACGCGGTCGGCGGCCACAAGCGCTGCAACATCAATTACGATCCGTCGCACTTCCTGCTGCAGCAGCTCGACTATCTCGAGTTCATCGACATCTATCACGAGCGGATCAAAGCCTTCCACGTCAAGGATGCCGAGTTCAATCCGACCGGACGGCAGGGCGTCTATTCCGGCTACCAAGGCTGGGTGAACCGGGCTGGCCGCTTCCGCTCGCTTGGCGACGGGCAGGTCGATTTCGGCGGCATCTTCTCCAAGCTCGCCCAGTACAATTACGATTCCTGGGCGGTGCTGGAATGGGAATGCTGCCTCAAGCATCCCGAGGACGGCGCAGCCGAAGGCGCACCCTTCATCCAACACCATATCATCCGGGTGACCGAGAAGGCTTTCGACGATTTCGCCGCCGGCACGACCGACAAAAAGCTGCTGCGGGCGATGATGGGGATTTGACACTTGCCTTTCCCTCCCCCTTGAGGGGAGGGTGGCCCGAAGGGCCGGGAGGGGTCGGTTCATGCCGAGCTTCACGCCGGGCGACCCCACCCGATCCGCTGCGCGGATCGACCTCCCCTCGAGGGGGAGGTGACAACCAAGAGGAGAGGACGAAAAATGGTCGGCGCATCGAAGTCGGAAACGGGAGGCGGCCCGATCCGCTACGGCATGGTTGGCGGCGGGCAGGGCGCCTTCATCGGCGCGGTGCATCGCATCGCGGCGCGCATGGACAATGATTTCGTGCTGGTCGCCGGCGCGCTGTCGTCAGACCCGGCGCGCGCGAAGGCTTCCGCCGCCGAGCTCGGGCTCGATCCGTCACGCAGCTACAGCTCCTATGCGGAGATGGCCAAGGCCGAAGCCAAGCGTCCCGACGGCATCGAGGCCGTGGCCATCGTCACCCCCAACAATGTGCACGTGCCGGCGGCCAAGGCCTTCCTCGAGGCAGGCATCCATGTCATCTGCGACAAGCCGCTGGCAACCTCGCTCGCCGAGGCGAGGAAGCTTGCCGCGCTGGTCGAGAAGACCGGCAAGGTGTTCGTGCTCACGCATAATTACACCGCCTATCCGATGATCCGGCAGGCGCGCGAGATGGTGGCCAAGGGCCAGCTCGGCGACATCCGCATCGTGCAGTCGGAATATCCGCAGGACTGGCTGACCGAGGATCTCGCCGCCACCGGCCAGAAGCAAGCCTCGTGGCGCTCCGACCCCAAGCAGGCCGGCGCCGGCGGCGCGCTGGGCGACATCGGCACGCATGCCTACAATCTTGCCCGTTTCGTCTCGGGGCTGGAGCTGGATTCGCTGTCGGCCGACCTCGACGCCTTCGTGCCGGGCCGCCAGCTCGACGACAATGTCAACGTCATGCTGCGCTTCAAGCCGGTCGGCAACAAGCATCCGGCCAAGGGCATGATCTGGGCCAGCCAGGTGGCGCCCGGCCATGAGAACGGGCTGAAGCTGCGCATCTACGGCTCGAAGGGCGGGCTGGAGTGGGTGCAGGCCGACCCGAACTATCTCTGGTACACGCCGTTCGGCCAGCCGAAGCAGCTGCTCACCCGGGCCGGCGCAGGCGCGATGCCGGTCGCGGCGCGTGTGACACGCGTGCCGTCGGGCCATCCGGAAGGCTATCTCGAAGGCTTCGCCAATATCTACCAGGAGGCCGCCCGCGCCATCCGCGCGGCGCGCCGGAAGGGCGGCAAGCCGGGCAGGGATGTGATTTTCCCGACGATCGCCGATGGCGTCGAAGGCATGGCCTTCATCGAGGCCTGCGTAAAGTCGTCGAAGAAGAATGGGGCGTGGGCGAAGCTATAGGGGTCGTGCGCGTCGCCTGAGGGGAGTCCCCCCTCACCCGGATTGCCAGCCGAATTGCGAAGAGCAATTCGGGGCAATCCGACCTCTCCCCGGCGGGGAGAGGAGGGCGCCGGAGCCGACCTCTTCTCCCCACCGGGGAGAAGGTGGCCGCGAAGCGGCCGGATGAGGGGGAGTGCGGCCCGCCAGCGTAAAGGGGCGGCCGCAAGCGGGGAGGGGTGTCGATGAAAATCGGCATGTGCATGTTTTTGTGGACCACCAGCGTCTCGAAGAAGCACGAGACGCTCTTGAAGGACATCAAGGCGACCGGGTTCGACGGCGTCGAGATACCGGTCTTTGCGGGCGCGCCTGACGATTATAAGAAACTCGGCGAGATGCTCGACCGCATCGGCCTGGAGCGCACCGCGGTCTCGGCCATGGGCGATCCGGCGATGAACCTGATCTCGCCGGATGCGGCGACCCGCAAAGCCGGCATCGACTATATGAAATGGGCGATCGACTGCAGCGCGGCCCTGGGCGCCGATAGGCTGAGCGGGCCGCTGCATTCGACGCTCGGCGCCTTTTCCGGCAGCGGGCCGACCGCTGCCGAGAAGAAGCGCTCGATCGCCTCCCAGCGCGCCATCGGCGACCATGCCGGCAAGAGGAGCGTGACCGTCGGGCTGGAAGCGCTCAACCGCTTCGAATGCTATCTGGTCAACACCATGGCTGATCTGTCGGAGCATATCGATGCAATCGACCGGCCGCACATCAAGGCGATGTATGACACGTTCCACGCTAATATCGAGGAGGCCGATCCGATCGGCGCCTATACGAAGCACCGCCGCAATATCGTCCATGTCCACATTTCGGAGAACGACCGCGGCGTGCCGGGGCGCGGCAACATTCCATGGAAGGAGACTTTCTCCGCCATCCGCAAAAGCGGCTATGACGACTGGCTGACGATCGAGTCATTCGGACGCTCGCTGAAGGATTTGGCTGCGGCGACCAAGGTGTGGCGCGATTTCGCGGAGAGCCCGGAGGCGGTTTATCGCGAGGGGTATAGGCATATCAGGGATGGGTGGAAGGGGGCGGCTTAGGGTGCGCCGTCCGATCGGCGTCGCGATCCTTCGCGCCCCCCTCTGTCC
>CCNC01000071.1 GCA_000824845.1 Mesorhizobium sp. ORS 3359
GAGGGGGGAGATTGGCAGCTCCGTCCGCTCCGCTGAACCTTGCAACGTCGATGATTAGCGAAAGCCGCGATGACGGCTGATCTCCCCCAAGTGGGGGAGAGGCCCGGTAGGGCAGAGGAGGGCGCTGTCCCGCCGACCTCCCCTTAGAAGGCAGCAGTCCAACTACCCCTGCTCGGCCTGCAGCCGGTTGTAGTCATGCAGCGTGCGGCTGAGCCTGCGGCGCAGGAAATTCGAGATGTTGTCGAAGATGAAGACGACGAGCAGCGTCAAAAGCACCATGTAGAAGACGTTGGCCCAGTTCGAATTGGTGCGCATCGCTTCCCACAGTTTCAAGCCGATGCCGCCGGCGCCGACGGCGCCGATGATGGTGGCGCCGCGGGTGTTCGATTCCCACTGGTAAAGCGTCTGGCTGATGAAGACCGGCACCACCTCCGGCAGAACGCCGTAGCGTTGCACCAAAATCTCGTTGGCCCCGGTCGAGAGCACGCCTTCGCGCGGCTTGTCGTCGATGTTCTCCAGCGCCTCGGAATAGGTTTTGCCCAACGTGCCGATCTCGGTGAAGAAGATCGCGGCGCTGCCGGCCAGCGGTCCGGGGCCGAAGGCGCGGGTGAAGAACAGCGCCCAGATCAGCATGTCGACCGAGCGCATGAAATCGAAGAAGCGCTTCAGCACCTGGCTCAGAACGCCGCTCGGCGTGATGTTGCGGGCGGCGAAGAAGGCAAGCGGGAAGGCGACGATGCCGCCGAGCAATGTGCCAAGGAACGCCATGACGATGGTCTGCAAGAGCTTCGTCCAGACATCGCCATGCTGCCACTGCGCGTTGTTCCAGAAATTGTCGGCGGCCAAAGCGAGGTTCGACGTGCCCGGCTTGAGTTCCGGCCCGGAGACAATCAGCGAGATGACTTCGCTATAGGGTTTGCCGAAAAAGGACGAGCGCGTATCGAAGACGAAATTCGCCCAACCGAGGAAGCGCTTGCGCACCTTGACGCGGTCGACGGTCACACGCACCTCGCCGGCAAAGCCCAGCTTGGCGACGATCTCGTCGTCATGGACGGTGATCCAGTCGGGGACCGGGCCGATCACGACCGGCTTGCCGCCGGTCAGCGTTATGGGCACGGTCAGGCCGTTGGCCGTGATCGTCGCTTTGGTCTTGTCGAAGGTGACGGATTTGGCGTCGCCGTCGATCCGGACCGTGTACGTGCCGTCGGGATTCTTGATCACCCAATCGGGATCGGGGTTCTCGCCAAGCGCCGAGAAGCGCGGATATTTCGGCGTGATCTCGGGCTGGTCGAGACGGAATTCCGGCTGCAGGTCGTAGCTGATCCATTGCGACAGGAAGAGCGGCAGGCGCTCCCAGTGCGACTCGCGCAGCACCTGCGGCAGGCTGAAGAACCAAAAGGCGTAGCCAAGATAGAGCACCGTGCCCGCGACCAGCAGCAGCGGCCAGAAGCGCCTGTAGGCCGGCCGCTGGAAGATCTGCGGGTGGCGGTTTTCGATGGCGCTGATTTCGTCGGCGGTCATGGCCATAGGCCACCTTTTAGGTTGACCATGATCTTGTCCGAAAACCGGCGTCCACTTTTCGGGATCATGGTCTAGGCGCTCATCAGGAAAGCCTGCTCGCCGACGAGCTTGCGGCGCAGCCAGGCGGAGAACTGATCGACGAGGATGATGGTGACGAAGAGCAGGAGCACCAGCGCCAGCGTCTTGGCGCCGAAGCCGCGCGAGATGGCAAGCTTCAGCTCCTCGCCGATGCCGCCGCCGCCGACCGCGCCCATGATGGTCGAGATGCGCACGTTGATCTCGATCCGGAGCAGCGTATAGGACATGAAATTGGGCAGCACCTGAGGCAGGTCGGCGAAGCGCACGCGCTCGAACCAGTTGGCGCCGACCGCGCGCAGGCCCTCCTCCGGGCGCATGTCGATGTTCTCGTTGATCTCGTAGAAGAGCTTGCCCAGCGCGCCGATCGAATGCAGACCGATGGCGATGATTGCCGCGACCGGGCCGATCGAGACGATGGCCGCGAACAGGCCGGCAATGACGATCTCGGGAAAGGCGCGCAGCAATTCCATGAAGCGCTTGACGATAAGCCGCAGGATCGGGCTCGGCGTCAGGTTGCGCGCGGCGATGAAGGAGAAAGGTACGGCGAAGACGAAGCCGATGAAGGTCGAGACCAGCGCCACGTTCACCGTGGTCAGCATCAGCTCGAAATATTCGGGAATGTAGAAGCCGCCCCAGATGTAGACGCGGCCGAGCGGGAAGTTGAACTCCTGCGTGCCCTTGTCGCTGGGCGAGGCGATGTCGAACAGCGCCCGCCAGACATCGTTCCAGTCCTTCGGGACCAGCCAGCTCAGGAAATCGAGGAGGTGCGGCAGGCGGTCGAAGAAGTGGCCGGCATTGGCCTCGTCGGCGAACCACATGGTCGCGAACATGGCGACAAGCAGCAGGCCGACGCCAAGCGCGGTGTAGAAGCGGCGCAGCGAGGTCTGGCGCCGCCAGGCGTCGGCCTGCTGGCGGGTCGCATCGGAATGGATCGTTGTCGAAAGGGTCATGACTGTGAATGCAAAAAGGGCGGCGTTTTTTTGCGACGCCGCCCTTTTCCTGATGCCGTCAGCCGCCGATGGCGGCTTTGCGGGCTTCGACGATGACGTTGTAGAAGTCCGGCTTCACCGGGACGTAGCCAGTGAAATCGCCGCCTTCGACACCTTCGAAGCAGGCCTTGTCCTTGGCCGGCAGGGCGGTGAAGAATGCGGTGAGCTTGGCTGTCATGTCGTCGCCCAGCGCGGTGCGGACAACCAGCGGACCGTTCGGGATCAGGCCCGAGCGCCACACTTCGACGAAATCGTTCGGGTCGACGGCGCCCTTGGCGACTTCCTTATGGAAGGTGCCGGAGGTGTAGCCGTTCTTGAAGTCGCCGATGCCCGAGGAATCGTCCACCGCCACGTCGACCTTGCCGTCACGCACGGCCAGCACGTTGTTCTCGTGGCCGCCGTTGAACTGGGTCGAGGCGAAGTAGGTCTCGTTGGAAGCGCCGGTGTCCTTCGGAATCTGCGTCAGCGGGATCAGGTAGCCCGAGGTCGAATCCGGATCGGCGTAACCGAGCTTCTTGCCCTTGGCTGACTTGATGTCAGTGATACCGGAGGTCTTCAGCGCCAGGCCAATCGAATAGTAGCCGGTCGAGCCGTCGGTCTGCTTGGTGGTGAGGATCGGGGTGACCGCCTTCGGGTCCTTCAGATAGACGCTGGCGTAGCCGGACGCGCCGAGCTCGGCGAAATCAAGCGTGCCACCGAGCAGGCCCTGGATGACGCCGTCATAGTCGGCGGCCGGGAACAGCGAAACCTTCTCGAAGCCGAATTCCGACTTCAGGTGGTCGGCGAGGCACTGATAGTTGCGCAGACGGTCGGTCTCATTCTCGCCGCCGAGGATGCCGACGCGGAATTCCTTGATGTCAGCGGCGTGGGCGGCGCTGGCCGCCATGGCGAGCAGCGAAACCGCTCCAAAAACCATCTTCCTGAACATTTGCTCTCTCTCCTGTTGTTCCGGCTGCGTGCCGGCGGCGTTCTGATTTTTCAAGTCTTGCCTTTGACGCTGGCGGGCGATCCGGGTTGCTCTGCCGAAATCCAAGATTTGCCCGGACCAACTGGGGCCGGGCGATGGACTCAGTAGCCAGGGAAGGCGGGTTCGAGCGGTCCGGCGGATGCGGTGATCTTCGGCCTGACAGTCACGCTGGTCGACGTGATGGCCTCGGAAATCTCGGCGCCGCTGGCATCGGCGCCGTAGACGGTGCGCACGGCGTCGCGGTCGAGGTCTTGCGGGGCGCCGTCGAAGACGACCTTGCCGGCGGCCATGCCGATGATGCGGCCGCAATAGGCGCGGGCGGTGTCCAGCGTGTGCAGATTGGTGACGACGGTGATGCCTTCGCGCAGATTGATGTCGCGCAGCGAATCCATCACCACCTTGGCGTTGAGCGGGTCGAGCGAGGCGATCGGCTCGTCGGCCAGAAGCACTTTCGGCTGCTGCATCATGGCGCGGGCGATCGCGACGCGCTGCTGCTGGCCGCCGGACAGCGTGCCGGCCGGCTGCAGCGCGGTGCGGGCAATGTCGAGGCGCTCGAGCGCGGCCACCGCCTCCGCGCATTCGGTGCGCGTGAACATGCCGAGCAGGTTGGAAACCGTGGAGCGATGGTTGAGGCGGCCGAGCAGCACATTTGTCAAGACGTCGAGGCGCGGCACGAGGTTGAACTGCTGGAAGATCATGGCGCAGTCGCGCTGCCAGCGGCGCAGCGGCGAGCCCTTCAGGGAGGAGACCTCGGCGCCGTCAAAAAAAATCGATCCCTGGCTGGGATCGATGAGACGATTGATCATGCGCAGCAGCGTGGACTTGCCGGCGCCGGAGCGGCCGATGATACCGACCATCTGACCGCGCGGGATCGAGATGTTGATGTCGCTGACAGCGGTGTTCTTGCCAAATCGTCGGGTTACGCCGCGGATTTCGAGCGTGGCCGATGATGCTGACATGGCAAAACTCCGGTACGTCGCGGTTTCGAGGGTCCGTTAACCTTCGCTAGCGCAGGCGGATGAAGCTGGGGTGTCGGATTGATGTCAGTTTTGTTACGAGTCACAGGCTTGGCGGGGAATGCCGGTCTGTGTCGCTGCTCGGCGTCAGCCAAGCACCAGCAGTTCCTCGAAATGCTTCATGTCCTTGAAGCTGCAGAAGGCCGGCGGCTTGAGCTCGATCACGGGGGCTTCCCGCTCGAGGAACGAGCGGCAATCCTCGAACAGGACCTGCCAGGCCGCGGCCCGCTCGTCGGCGAGGCGGCGGATCTGATAGGCAAAGGTGATGTGGAAGACATAGGTGTCCTGGTCCGGATGGCGGTAGCCGAACGGCACAGACAGCGCATCGCGCCAGGCCTTCAGGATCCGGCGATCCTGTTCGGTCGCGCCGGCGACGGTGAGGCCCGTCGGCACGACTTCGGCAATCTTGATCTTGAAGGGGCCGTGTCCCTCGAAGCCTTGCAGGCGTTCGAGATAGAGGCGGGTCATGTCGTCGATGCTGGTGTCGAGCGGCACGTCCGACGGCCAGTAGGGAAGGCGGCGGCGATATTCGATGATGCCCTGGAAGAGCGTCATATGCAGGCTGGAGATCGGCGTGAAGGCGAGCCGATCGGCATCCGGCATAGCGAGCATGCGCTCGCGCACCTCGACAATAGCTGCTTGCGAAAGCGAGCCTTCGGCCAGATGGCAGACTACGGTGTTGCCGGGTTCAGGGAGGAAGTTGCCGGCTGTGTCGTAACGGGTGCCGAGATGCGTGGGCGGCGTCGGATTGGTGCCTTCGAAAAATCCGGCGAGCGAGGATCTAAGAGCAGCGAGCATGGCGATCTCCAAGGGGGGAGATCGGCTCTTGTCCGAGTCCTATGTCAAGGATGTGAATGGTGCCTGCGCGAGTATCGCCCCGAACAGACGAGTCCACCTCCTGAAAAATGATACAAAATAGTCCTCGGTATGCGGGAAGGTTAGCCGGGCTTTCCCGTGAGGTTGGCAAGGAACCACAGAATGTAGAGTGGTACTAATCCTGCCGCTGATAGCCCAAGGCCTACCACTATCATAACGATTGAGGATACTACGTCGGGCTGGCCCCAGCGATTAACCTCACGCTTCACTGCCAGAATGCCCAATACCAGCAGTGCCACTCCGACACAAAAAAGTATTGAGACGATAAAGGCCATTTTTGCTCAGTCCCGTTAAGGTATCCAGGCAATGGTTTGGCAAAAAATCGATTGCGTCAACCGTATTTCTCCAGAAATGCGTCGGCCGACAGCTGGCGAAAGTCGTCGAGAGCGGCGCGCAGTCTTGCATGATCCCAGTCCCACCAGGCCAGGGCCTGGTAGCGCTCGGCGGTGCGGCGGTCGAAGCGCTCGCGGATCGGCTTTGCCGGCACGCCGCCGACGATGGTGTAGGGCGCGACATCCTTCGTCACCACCGCGCCGGCGCCGACCGCCGCGCCGTCGCCGACGGTGACGCCGGGCAGGATGGTCGAGCCGTGGCCGAGCCAGGTGTCGTGGCCGATGGTGACGCGTTTGGCGCGGCGCTGCGCGAAAAACTCGCTTTCATGCTCGGCGTCGTCCCAATAATCCGAGGCGCGGTAGGTGAAGTGGTGCAGCGTCGGCCGCGAGACCGGATGGTTGGTGGCGTTGAGGCGCACGCTTGCCGCGATGTTGGAGAACTTGCCGATGGTGGCGCACCAGACGGCGCAATCCTGCATCATGTAGGAATAATCGCCGAGCTCGCATTCGGCGACGCGGCTGCGCTCGGCGATCTCGGTCCAGCGGCCGAGCGTCGAGTTTTCGACCTGCGCCGTCGGATGGATCAGCGGCGTCTCCGACAGCTTCTTCATGCGGCGATCTTTCCGGCGGCGAAGGCGGTGACGTCGATGACGCGATCGGCGACCGCGTCGCGTACGTCGAGGTCGTGGAAAATGCCGAGCAGCGCAACGCCCGCCGCCTTCTTGGCGGCGATGAGCTCGACGACGACATCGCGGTTCCTGGCGTCGAGCGAAGCGGTCGGCTCGTCGAGCAGCAGGATCGGATGCTCGGTGATGAAGCCGCGCGCGATGTTGACGCGCTGCTGCTCGCCGCCGGAGAAGGTCGCCGGCGGCAGCGCCCAGAGCTTTTCGGGCAGGTTGAGCTGCGCAAGCAAGGAGCGAGCCTTCGCCCGCGCGGTCTCGCGATCCCCGCCGCGCTCGACCAGCGGCTCGGCGACGACGTCGAGCGCGGAGACGCGCGGCACGGTGCGCAGGAACTGGCTGACATAGCCGATCGTGTGGCGGCGCACCGAAAGCACAGTGCGCGGGCTGGCGGAGGCGAGGTCGATCAGCCCGTCCCCATGCTGGACGATGATCTGGCCCTCGTCGACGGCATAGTTGCCGTAGAGCATTTTCAGGATCGAGCTTTTTCCGGCGCCGGACGGACCGCCGAGCACGGCGCATTCGCCGGCGCGGATCGAGAAGGAGACGCCCGCCACCACCGGCAGCGTGACGCCGTCGCGCAGATGCATGGTGAAGCTTTTGGCGACATCGGAAACAACAAGCGGCGTGGCCATGATTAGAGTCCTTTGTTTTGCCGCATGGTCTGGTCCGAAAACCGGCTTCCACTTTTCGGCACCATGCGGCTAGACCTGCAAAATCGAAGATACGAGAAGCTGGGTATAAGGCGCGCGCGGATCGTCGAGCACGCGGTCGGTGAGGCCGCTTTCGACGACGCGGCCATCCTTCATCACCATCATGCGCTGCGACAGAAGCCGCGCCACGGCGAGGTCGTGGGTGACGACGATCGCCGCCAGCCCGAGGTCCGTGACCAGCCCGCGCAACAGGTCGAGCAGGCGCGCCTGAACCGAGACATCGAGGCCGCCGGTCGGCTCGTCCATGAAGACGAGCCGCGGCCCGGTCACCAGGTTGCGCGCGATCTGCAGGCGCTGGCGCATGCCGCCGGAAAAGGCGCGCGGCTCGTCGTCGATGCGGTCCTCGTCGATCTCGACGCGCGACAGCCAGTCGACGGCGGTAGCGCGGATCCTGCCATAGTGGCGGTCGCCGACCGCCATCAGCCTTTCGCCGACATTGGCGCCGGCCGATACGGTCATGCGCAGCCCATCGGCCGGGTTCTGATGGACAAAACCCCAGTCGGTGCGCATCAGGAAGCGGCGTTCGGCCTCGCTCATGCGGTAGAGTTCCCGCCACTGGCCGTCGCGCATGCGGTAGCTGGCGGTGCCGGAGGAGGGCAGCAGCCGGGTCGACAGGCAGTTGAGCAGCGTCGTCTTGCCGGAGCCAGACTCGCCGACGACCGCCAGCACCTCGCCCGGCCAGAGGTCGAAGGTGACGTTCTCGCAGCCGACGCGCGAGCCGTAGAATTTGGAGAGCGCTGAAACGCGCAGCAGCGGTTCGTCGGTCATTCGGCCGGCTCCATTTTTCCAGAAGCAGAATGGGTCTCGGGGGCAAGGTGGCCATGATGGCCGTCGGCGCGCCGCTTCTCGCAGTGGTCGGTGTCCGAGCAGACGAACATGTGGCCGCCATGGTCGTCGAGGATGACCTCGTCGAGATAGACATTCTCGGCACCGCAGAGCGCGCAGGGCTGATCGAATGTCTGCACCTCGAAGGGATGGTCCTCGAAATCGAGGCTGACTACCTCGGTGAAGGGCGGCACCGCGTAGATGCGCTTCTCGCGGCCGGCGCCGAACAATTGCAGGGCCGGCGAGCGGTGCATCTTCGGATTGTCGAATTTGGGCGTCGGCGAAGGGTCCATCACATAGCGGCCCTCGACCTTGACCGGATAGGCGTAGGTGGTGGCGATGCGGCCATGCTTGGCGATGTCCTCGTAGAGCTTCACATGCATGAGGCCGTATTCCTCGAGCGCATGCATCTTGCGCGTCTCGGTCTCACGCGGCTCGAGGAAGCGCAGCGGCTCGGGGATCGGCACCTGGAAGACCAGCACCTGGCCGGCGGTCAGCGGCTGCTCAGGGATGCGGTGGCGGGTCTGGATGATGGTCGCCTTCGCTGTCTCGGTGGTGACGTCGACCTTGGCGACCTTCTTGAAGAAGGCGCGGATCGAGACGGCGTTGGTGGTGTCGTCGGCGCCCTGGTCGATCACCTTCAGCACATCATCGGGACCGATGATCGAGGCGGTGACCTGGACGCCGCCGGTCCCCCAACCATAAGGCATCGGCATCTCGCGCGAGGCGAAAGGCACTTGGTAGCCGGGAATGGCGATGCCCTTCAGGATGGCGCGGCGGATCATCCGCTTGGTCTGCTCGTCGAGATAGGCGAAGTTATAGGTGGCGATGTCGGTCGATTGCGCGTTCATTCAGCGGCCTCCCTTTTCTGCTCAGGCCTGTCTTCATTTTCCCGCGCCTCGTATTCGGCGCGCATGCGGCGCACGAGGCCGAGCTCGGCCTGGAAGTCGACATAGTGCGGCAGCTTCAGATGCTCGACGAAACCTGTCGCCTGGACATTGTCGGAATGCGAGATGACGAATTCCTCGTCCTGCGCGGCGGCGACGACATCCTCGCCAAGCTCGCCGGCGCGCAGCGCCCGGTCGCACAGCGCCATCGCCATCGCCTTGCGCTCGCTCTGGCCGAAGACCAGGCCGTAGCCGCGTGTGAATTGCGGCGGCGCCTTGGCCGAGCCCTTGAACTGGTTGACCATCTGGCATTCGGTGACGCGGATGGAACCGAGCGGCACCGCGAAGGGCAGTTCCGGCACGTCGAGCTCCAGCTCGACCTCGCCGATGCGGATCTCGCCAACGAAGGGATGGTTGCGGGCGTAACCGCGTTGCGTCGAATAGCCGAGCGCGAGCAGAAAACCCTCGTCGCCGCGCGACAGCGCCTGCAGGCGGATGTCGCGCGCCATCGGGAATTGCAGCGGCTCGCGGGTGATGTCGCCCGGCACATGGTCAAGCGGCATGTCGCCATCGGCCTCGATCAGGCCTTCATGGGCGAGGATCGCCGAGACGCGGGGCATGGCCTCCGGCTCGACCGGGCGCTGCGCCGGCGTCTCGACTTCGGCGCCGGCGGCTAGCTCGGGATCGAGCAGGCGGTGGGTGTAGTCGAAGGTCGGGCCGAGCACCTGGCCGCCGGGCAGGTCCTTGTAGGTGGCCGAGATACGACGCTCGACCTGCATCGTGCCGGTATCGACCGGATTGGTGTAGCCGAAGCGCGGCAGCGTGGTGCGGTAGGCGCGCACCAGGAAGATCGCCTCGATCATGTCGCCGCGCGCCTGGACGACGGCGAGGGCCGCCAGTTCACGGTCATAGAGCGAGCCTTCGCTCATCACGCGATCGACGCCGAGCGCCAGCTGCTCGACAATCTGATCGAGGCGCAGCGCCGGCACGGCGCGGTCGCCGCGGCGGCGGTCGGCCAGCAGGCGGTGCGCATTGGCAATGGCGGCCTCGCCACCTTTCACCGCGACATACATGTCACGCCTCCATCGACTTGATGCGGGTGGTGCGCGGCAGGCAGGCGAGGCTGCCCGGCGCCGCCAGGATGATGTCGACGCCGCGCGGAAAACGCTGGTTGTTCTGCTTCCACTGCTCGACGAAATGGCGCGGCATGCCCGGAGGCGCGATCATCGACGTCTTTTCGATGCCGGGGCCTTCGAGCAGCAGCGACGGGCCCGAAGCGAGGTCGTCGACCAGGAGGATCAGCGTCGTCGAGCGGTCGGGATATTCCTGCGTGCCTTGCGCAAAACCGTCGAGCGCGGCCATCTCCTTCGGATTGGCGATCAGGGCGAAATGCGCGTCGGCCGGCGTGTTGGCCAAGGGCACGCCGGAGTGGAAGCCGAGCCAGGCCTTGACCGAAGCTTCCGCCTGCAGCGGCGGGTCGAGCCAGAGCGGCGTGTCATTGTCGCAGAGCGAGAGCGCCACGGCGCCGGCAGTCGCCGACAATGGCGCCGGCGGGCGGGCGAGCTGCGGCAGGGCCTGCACGAAGCCCGGGCGCGCCATCGCGTCCATGATGGCGCGGAAGACGGCCTGGGCATTGAAGACCGGCTCGGCGAAGCCGCCGTCGATCGATTGCGTGGCGATATCCATCAGTCCTCTCCGCGCACCATGGTGAAGAAATCCACTTTCGTGGCCGCCGTCTCGACGCGCCGCGTCTCGCGCGCTGCATCGAGCGCCGCGCGCAAAGGCGCGGCGAGCTTCGCCTCGACTGCTTCACGCTGCGCCGGGTCCTGCCACAGCGCGTCGGCGATCGCGGCAAGCCTGGCCTTGTCCTGGTCGCGGCCGAGCGCATAGGAATGGCCGACCTGCCCGGAGGGCAGCCGCACCGTGGCGCGGGTGACGGTCGCCTCGCCAACATTGAAGGGCGCGCCACCGCCGCCGATCCGTCCGCGCACCGTCACCAATCCGGTTTCGGGGCCGCGCAAAAGCTCGGCCTCGGAGGGCAGACCCGCCTCGTTCCACAGGCGCGCGATCTCATCGGCTTCGGCATGCGCCAGCGTCGCCATCAAGGCTTTCCGCCCGGCCTGCTCGCGCGCTTCCTGTCCTCGCATGGAATTGCTCCTTGCACAGCGTATAATTTGTCTATTGATATAGACAACTATACAAATTATACCTATCTCCTAACGGGAGTCCATGACGGGTGGATGACAGGCCCGGAAAATTGCCCGGGCTGGCGAAGAAATGGGGGGCGATGAATGACCGGACTGGCGAGCAGCATCGAAAGGCGCAATGGCGTGTCGCTGTGGCGGCAGATCGCCGACCGGATCCTGCAGGGGATCGCGAGCGGCGATTTCGCCGAGAACGCGGCGCTGCCGCCCGAAGTCGCGCTGGCCGAGCGCTACGGTGTCAACCGCCACACGGTGCGCAGCGCCATTGCGGCGCTTGTGCAGGAAGGCGTGCTGAAGGCCGAACAGGGCCGCGGCACCTTCGTCCTGTCACGCAAACGGCTGTCCTATCCGATCGGCGCGCGCACGCGCTTCTCGACCGGGCTGCAGGGGCAGACGAGCGAGCGGCACATCGCGCTGTTGTCGTCATCGACGGAGCCGGCCAGCCGGCGCATCGCCGAGGCGCTGGGCATCGCCAAGGGCGCGGCGGTCATCCGCCTGGAGACGCGCGGCGAGGCCGATGGTCATGCGGTGTCGCGCGCGACGATCTGGTTCGACGCCAAGCGCTTCGCCGGCATCGAGGCGGCAATGGCGGAAACGGGATCGATCACCGCCTCACTGAAGCGCTTCGGCATCAATGATTATCTGCGGCATTCGACGGTGCTGTCGGCGCGGCACGCTGACGCCGACGACCTCGCAGCGCTCGATCTGCAGCCGGGCGCCATCGTGCTGGTCACCGTCGCCGTCAACGTCACGCTCGACGGTGAGCCGATCCAGTTCGCCGAGTCGAGGTTCCCGGCGGAACGGGTGGAACTGAGGCTGTCGGCTGGCGATTAGTGGCGTCTCACCCCACCTCGATAACGGCCTTGATCAGCCCCGATTTCTCATGCGTCCATCTGGCGAGGTCGCGCGGCGTTGCGGCGAGCGTGGTGCGATGGGTGACGAGCTTGCCCAACGGCACGGCGCCGTTGCGGATCGAGGCGGCGACATGCTCGAAATCGGCCTTCAGCGCGTTGCGGCTGCCGACCAAAGTCATCTCGCGCTTGTGGAATTCGGGGTCGGAGAAGGTGATGTCGTCCTTGACGACGCTGACCAGCACCAATGTGCCGCCATGTGCGACATGGGCGAAGGCCGACTGAACCGACGCCGTGTTGCCGGTCGCGTCGAAGACGAGGTCGAACCCTTCGCCGCCGGTCGCCTGCCGCACCAGGTCGCCAGCCGATGCCTTCGAGGTGTCGAGCGGGGCAAAGGCGAGTTCCTTTTCGGCGAAGCCGAGGCGCTCGCTGCTCATGTCCAACAAGCTGACATCCAGCCCGGCGATGCGGGCGAATATCGCCGTGCCGAGCCCGATCGGGCCGGCGCCGATGACCAGAGTGCGCTGGCCGGGCTGCCCGAGTGATCGGCGCACCGCGTGCGCGCCGATCGCCAGGAATTCCACCGCCGCGGCGTCGGCCAGCGAGAGGCCGTTCGTCGGGTAAAGGTTCTGCGCCGGCACCAGGATCTCATCGCACATGGCGCCGTCGCGATGGACGCCGAGCACCTCGATCTTCACGCAGCAATTCGGCTTGCCGTGCCGGCAGGCGATGCATTGGCCGCAGGCCAGATAGGGGTTGATGATGACTGGCTCTCCGACGGCAAGATCGACGCCTTCACCCCTTTCGACAACCGTGCCGGAAACCTCGTGGCCCATGATGCGCGGATAGACGAGGAAGGGGTGCTTGCCTTCGAAGATGTGGTAGTCGGTGCCGCAGATGCCGACATGGCTGACGGCGACGCGCGCCCATCCGGGTGGCGGCGCCCCGGGCGCTGCGCGGTCTTCGAGGACAAGGTCGCCGGGCGAGCGGCAAACGACGGCTTTCATGTCGCAAATCCAAAGCAAAAGAGCGCCGGCCTCGCTCGAGCGGGGCCGGCGCGGACGTTTCGGGGAGGAGTCACTTGCCGCGACGGCGCAAGCCGTCGAAGTAGACGATGACGATGATCAGTGCTCCGGTGATGACGCGTTGCCAAAAGGTGTTGACGTTGAGCAGGTTGGCGCCGTTGTTGATCGTCGACAGGATGAAGGAGCCGATCAGCGGTCCGTGCACGGAGCCGATGGCGCCGAAGAGCGAGGTGCCGCCGATCACCGACGAAGCGATGGCCTGCAATTCATAGGTGTCGCCCTGTGTCGGATTGCCGATGCCGATGCGCGAGGCGAGCAGCACGCCTACGAAGGCGGCGAGCAGGCCCGACAGGATATAGGCCATGAAGATGGTGCGCGGCACGTTGACGCCGGACAGGCGGGCGGCCTCGGCGTTGGAGCCGACCGAGAACAGATAGCGGCCCCAGCGCGTGTGGTGCAGGAAGATGTAGGACGGGATGGCGACCAGGATCACCATCCAGAACAGATAGGGGATGCCGAACAGCGAGCCGCGGGAGAAGGCCTGGAACGGATCGCTGTTGATCGAGATCGAATTGCCGTTGGTCATCAGGAGGCCGATGCCGCGCAGCGAGGTCATGGTGGCCAGGGTGATGATGAAGGGCGGCAAGCCCATCTTGACGATGCCGAAGCCGTGGAAGAGGCCGATGGCGACGCCGACCAGCAAGGTGATCAGCACCGCCGCCCAGATCGGCCAGCCGGCATTGATCAGAAGCGCCACCACGACGGTGGTGAAACCGACCACCGCGCCGACGGACAGGTCGATGCCGCCGGTGATGATGACGAAGGTCTGGCCGACGGCGAGGATGGCGATCAGCGAGCCCTGGCGCAGAAGATTGGTGATGTTGAGCGCCGTGGCGAAGGAGGGCGTGGCGACGGCCAGCACGATCCACATCAGCAGCAGAAGGCCAAGCAGGGTCAGGCCGAAGAGCGCGTTGAAATTGCGCTTGGGTTTTTCGGCGGGGATCGCCTCAGTGCTCATTTTTGTCCTCCCGACTTTTCTTGTTTCTCGGCCAGCGCCTGACCCAGAATGTCCTCGTGGCTCGCGGTGCGGAACCCATGCGTGGCGACCAGCTTGCCGCGCCGGAACACGTGCAGCGTGTCGGCAAGCTCATAGACTTCCGGCAGATAGGACGAGATCAGGATGATGCCGGCCCCCTTCGACAGCAGCGTCGAGAACAGGCGGTAGATCTCGGCCTTGGTGCCGACATCGACGCCGACCGTCGGTTCGTCGAAGATGAACAGCTTGGCGCCATGCGCCAGCCATTTGCCGATGACGATCTTCTGCTGGTTGCCGCCCGAGAGGCTGGAGGCGAGCGCGCTGCGCGTCGGCGTCTTGATGCGCAGGTCGGCGATCTGGCGATCGGCTTCGGCCTTCTCCTTGGCGCCCGAGATCAGCGCGTTGCTGGAAATGCGCTTGTAGATCGGCAGGTTGAGGTTCATGCCGACCGACAGGTTCAGGCAGAGGCCCTGATCGCGACGGCTCTCCGGCGCCAGCGCCATTCCGAGCTTGATCGCATCGTGCTCGGAATTGACCTGGACCTCCTTGCCCTCCCACAGGATCTGGCCGGCCGATTTCCTGTGGCGGCCGTAAAGCGTGGTGACGAACTCGCTGCGGCCTGCGCCGATCAGGCCGTAGAGGCCGACGATCTCGCCGGCGCGGACGGTCACCGAGACATTCTCGAAACCTTTGCCGGAAAGGTTCTTCGTCTCGACGATCGTGGCGCCCGGCGTGAAATGCTCCTTGTGGTAGATCTGCTCGATCGAGCGGTTGATCATCAACTTGACCAGCTCGGCCTCGTCGGTCTCGGCGATGTTGCGGGTGCCGACCAACGTGCCGTCGCGCAGCACGGAAACGCGATCGGCAAGCTCGAACACTTCCTCCATGCGGTGGCTGATGTAGATGATGGTGACGCCTTCTCCCTTCAGCCTTCGGATCAGCTTGAACAGCTGGTCGGCCTCCTTGCGGGTGAGATAGGCGGTCGGTTCGTCGAAGATCAGGAATTTCGTGCCGCGCACCGTGGCGCGAGCGGCGGCGATCAGTTGCTGCTGGCCGATGGTGAGATCACCGAGCACGACATGCGCCGGCAGGTCGAAGCCCAGCCCGTCGATGATCTTCTGCGCATCCTTGACCATGGCGCGCTGCTGCAGCAGGCCGAAGCGGGACTCCTCCTCGCCGAGGAACATGTTGGCGGCGACCGTGAGATGGCGGCAAAGCACCACCTCCTGGTGGACGGCGTTGATACCCAGCGCCATCGCCTCATGCGGGGTGGCCAAGGCCGCCGGCTTGCCCTCCCAGATGACCTCGCCCGAGGTGCGCGGCATGACGCCGGTCAGAAGTTTTATCAGGGTCGACTTGCCGGCGCCGTTCTCGCCGACGATGGCGTGGATCTCGCCCGCCTTGAAGGCGAGATGCACCGGCTTCAGCGCATGCGTGCCGGGGTAGCGCTTTTCCAGCCCGTTGAGCTCGAGGATCGTCCTGCCCGGGGCCAGCGTGGGGGCGGGGTGCAGTTCCTGCGCCGTCGACGTCATGACAATCCTCCCACATTGGTTTCAACCATTGGGTATGCAGCGATGCGTCTGACGCGCATCTTGGAGTCAAAACCTAGATCAGGCCCGCGGATTTCCAAATCGCCTGACGGATGTTTCCGGGGCGCGAGGCCCCGGAAACGAGTGTGACGATGCTTGCTCAGTTGAGCTTCGGGTTGAGCAGCGCGTCGATCTTGGGATCCTTCATGTTGGCCTTGGTGACGAGGTTGGCGCCGGTGTCGACATTGGCCTCCACCTTCTCGCCCTTCGAGGCGGCCAGAGCGGTCTTGATGCCGTCATAGCCCATCCGGTACGGGTCCTGGACGACGAGGCCGGAGATGACGCCGTCATTGAGGAACTTGATCAGCTTCTCGTCGCTGTCGAAGCCGATCAGCGCCACCTTGCCGCCGAGATTGTTCTCGGCGATGGCCTGGCCGACGCCCTGCGCCATGATCAGGTTCGAGGCGAAGATGCCCTTGAGGTCCGGATTGGCGGTGATCAGGTCAGTGGCGATGTTGAGGCCGGTGGTGGCCTGGCCGTCGGCGTATTTGTCGGCGACGAGCTCGAGGCCCGGATACTTGGCCTTGATCTGTTCGATGAAGCCTTGCTTGCGCTGCTCAAGCGAGCCGGCGCCGGGAAGGGCCGTGATCAGCGCGACCTTGCCTTCAACCTTGCCGCCATTGGCGGCGCCGATCGCGGCAGCGAGACCGTCGGCGGCGACGCGGCCGCCCTGAACGTTGTCGGTGGTGAGGAAGGAGGTGAAGGCCTTGGAGTCGGCGCCGGAGTCGATGCCGATGACCTTGACCTTGGAGGCTGCCTCATCAATCGGCTTGCCAAGCGCCTTGAACTCAGTCGGCGAGATGACGATCGCCGCCGGGTTGCTGGCGACGGCGTTCTCGAGGATCGAGATCTGGCCGTTGACGTCGGTTTCGGCCTGGGCGCCGAGCTCCGGCACGTTGATGCCTAGGTCCTTGCCGGCCTTGCGGGCGCCGGCCAGCACGATCTGCCAGTAGAAGGAGGTGGTGTCCTTGACGATGATTGGAATGGTCACGTCGGCCGCCGAGGCGGGCGCGGAATGCATGGCGCCGGCAAGCATCGACGCAGCGGCCAGGGCCACGAAAGCACGGCGGTTGAGAAGGCTGGTCACGAATTTCATTAGGTTCCTCCCTAAGTCGCCTGGTGAAGGTTGAGGAAGCTCCATCTGGATAGGCGCGGCCCAAACAGAACTTTATCAATAAAAAACAGATACCATTTTTTGATAGAGCATTGCCATGGCCGATGCAAGCGGTGTCTGTTGCCGTTTGTGTGATGCGGGTGAGGGTCTGTTCTGCCCTACCGGCTCGCCTTGGCGGCAATGGATGCTTCCCGTTCCTCTCTATCGCAACGGAACAATAATTCCATTGTTCTGTCAATATGGAATATTCATTCCCTCGCAAGGCCGCAGGTGCGAAGGCCGGTTTCCCGGCTTCCGCCGCAGTATTGACTTTCTGACTAAAGCGTCGCGCCGAGATGCCAGGGCACGAACTCGTTGTCCCCGTAGCCGAATGCCTCGCTCTTGGTCTTGCGGCCGGACGCCGTCTCGATGATCAGCTCGAAGATCTCGCGGCCCATGCCGGCAATGGTCTTTTCGCCCGAGGCGATGACGCCGCAATTGACGTCCATGTCCTCTTCCATCTGGTGGTACATGGTCGAGTTGGTCGCCACCTTGATCGACGGCGTCGGCCGGCAGCCGAAGCAAGAGCCGCGGCCGGTGGTGAAGACGATGACATTGGCGCCGCCCGCCACCTGGCCGGTGGCCGAGACCGGGTCGTAGCCGGGCGTATCCATAAACACCAGGCCGTGGCCCGAAACCTTCTCGGCATAGCCGAAGACGCCATTCAACGGCGTCTGGCCGCCCTTGGCGACGGCGCCTAGCGACTTCTCGAGGATCGTGGTCAGGCCGCCGCGCTTGTTGCCGGGCGACGGGTTGTTGTCGATCGAAGCGCCGTGCTTGGCGGTATGCTCCTCCCACCATTTCACGAAGCCGTCGAGCTTGGCGGCGATCTCGGGCGTGGCGGCGCGATAGGCGAGCAGGTGCTCGGCGCCGTAGATCTCGGTCGTCTCCGACAGGATGCCGATGCCACCGACGCCGGCCAGGATGTCGACAGCGGCGCCCAATGCCGGGTTGGCGGTGATGCCGGACATGCCGTCCGAGCCGCCGCATTGCAGGCCGACGACGATCTCGCTGACCGGGATGGGCTCGCGCTTGAGGTGGCCGACTTCCTCAGCGATCTCGGTGAGCACGCCCATCGCCTTCTCGACCGATTTGCGCGAGCCGCCGGCCTCCTGGATGTTGAAGTGGCGTTTTCCCGCCGCCACACCCTTCTGGCCGTAGAGGGTGAGCTGGTTGACCTCGCAGCCGAGCCCCACCATCATCACGCCGCCGAAATTCGGATGGCGGGCATAGCCCGCAAGCGTGCGGTGCAAGACCATCATGCCGTCACCGGTGCCGCTCATGCCGCAGCCCTGGCCATGGACGATCGGCACGAAGCCGTCGATGCCGGGATATTTCGGCAGAATCGTGCGGTTGGCCTCGTCGGCAATGGCGTGGCAGACGGTGGCCGAACAATTGACGCTGGCGATGATGCCGATGAAGTTGCGCGTGCCGGCGCGCCCGTCGGCGCGGCGGTAGCCCATGAAGGTGCGCTTGCGGTCGGCTTCGGTGGCATGCTCGGCCTCGCTCGGCGGCACCACCGGCAGGCGGCCGCTCTCGAAGACCAGATTGTGCGAGTGGACATGCTCGCCCGGCGCGATGTCCTGGGTGGCGCGACCGATCGCTTGCGCGTATTTCACCACCGCTTCGCCGGCGGCGATCGGCCTGATCGCCACCTTGTGGCCAGGCTCGATCACCGCGATCGCGGTGGCGCCGCCCGGCAGCGCCGTGCCGATCTCGATGCGGCCATTGGCGACCGCGACATTGTCGGCGGGGGAAAGAAGAATGGTGTTTGCGGAGTTCACGAGCGGCTGCCCTGGGTCATCCTGGGAATGCGGGCGGATTGACATGCGCCCGTTTGGGGGTAATGTCTTTTATCGTGAAAAAACATTTTTGCGTCAATTGTTTTTTCATCAGCGGCGGCTGTCGCCCCTTGTTCGATGCGCGACCGCCCGTTTGGCAAGCCGGCGAAAAACGATTCCGCTTTTCGGGGCCGTGCGTTAGGAGACACCGATCATATCGCGCTTCCGGCCGTCCGCCGCAAGCGTTGGGGGATACAGGCATGTCGAAGAGCAACAACGTCTACAAGGACGCGTTCAACCGCTGCCTGCGGCTGCTCGACGAGACCCAAAGCCTGCCGTCGGAGCCGGAACTCGGCACGCTGCTCGGTGTGAGCCGGACCACCGTGCGCAGCATCCTTTCGCGCATGGAAGAGACCGGGCTGATCGCCTGGAACAAGCGTAACAAGACAGTGCTCAGGACGCCGCGGCCGGAGGATTTCTTCCCCGAAGAAGAGACGGACTCGCTGGCCGAGATCATCGAGCGCTCCTTCATGCGCAGGCTGCTTGCCGGCGGCGCCGAGGCCGGCATGCAGATCAACGAGCTGGAACTGGCGCGCGAGATCGGGGTGGGCACCACCAGCGTGCGCGAATTCCTGATCCGCTTCTCACGCTTCGGGCTCATCGAGAAGCGGCGCAACAGCCACTGGGTGCTGAAGGGTTTCACGCGCGCCTTCGCGCTGGAGCTGACCGAGATCCGCGAGATGTTCGAGCTGCGTTCGGCGGCGGCCTTCGCCGAGCTGCCGGTGGACAGCGCCGTGTGGGCCGATCTCGACCGGCTGGAGGTCGAACATCGCCAGCTTGCCAGCGACATAGCCACGCGCTTCAACGAATTCTCGGAACTCGACGAGCGTCTCCACCGGCTGATCCACCGCGCCTCGCACAACCGCTTCATCGTCGACTTCTATGACGTGATCGCGATGATCTTCCACTACCACTATCAGTGGAACAAGGCCGAGGAGCGCCAGCGCAACGAAGTCGCGATCCAGGAGCATCTTGCCTATATCGCGGCGCTGAAGTCGCGTGATCCCGCCAAGGTGGACATCGCCTGTCGCAAGCACCTGAAGTCGGCGCGCCAGACGCTGCTGAGCTCGATTCCCGAGGGACGGCAGGCGCAGCCCGCCGACGGCACGTTGACAGGCACATTTGCCCGGGCATGAACGGGTATCGCGCCGCGTTGCCGCAGCGCGGTTTTGCCGATTTTCCCGCCTTATCGTCCGTGTTACGGTCGATCGAATTTCCGGGAGAGGCTTTCCGTTGCATATCCGGCTGAAACGATGGAGCATGCGGGCCGCGTTCGTCGCGGCGCTGCTCCTGTTGCTTCAGTCGTCGCTCGGCGCTTTCGCCTTTGGCGCGCCGTCGCAGCTCGATGCCTTCGGCAACGTCATCTGCACGCATCAAGGGGCCGTAAAACTCCCCGTCGGCGATTCGCACCAGCAGCATATGCCGGCCTGCTGCTCGTTCGGCTGCGGCATGGTTTCGCCAGCGCATCTGCCGTCGCCGGACGCGGGCGCGCTGGCCGGAACCCGGCTTTTCGAGGCGGTTACCTTCCAGCTTCCGGCCTTCCGGCACCAGGATTTTGCTCGCGACCGCTCGCCGGCCAATCCGCGCGCGCCGCCGGCAATGGTCTGATCCGCGGAACATTCCGCGGACCCATTCATCAAAGATCAGACTGTTCGCGGCCGCAAAGCGGCGCGATCCTCATATTCATGGAGCAACCATGTCCAATCTTCTACCCCAGGCGCAAGCCTTCGCTCTTCGCGGCGCGCAGCAGCTCGACTTCCAGCGGCATCTCGCCTTCGCCGGGCTTTTCGTTGTTCTTCTTCTGGCTTGCGTTCCCGGCGCCCTCGCGCATGAGTTCAAGGTCGGCGACCTAGAGATCCAGCATCCCTGGTCGCGGGCGACGCCGCCCGGCGCCAAGGTGGCCGGCGGCTATTTCACCGTGGTCAACAAGGGCAGCGCGCCCGACCGGCTGCTGTCGATTTCTTCCGACATCTCCGACAAGGCCGAGCTGCATGAGATGGGCGTCAAGGACGGCGTCATGACCATGCGGCCGGTCGAGGGCGGGCTGGAGATCCCGGCCGGCGGCAAGGTCGCGCTGAAGCCCGGCGCCTACCATCTGATGTTCACCGGCCTGAAGCGGCAGCCGAAGCAAGGCGAGAAATTCCCGGCGACCCTGACCTTCGAGAAGGCCGGCAGCGTCAAGGTCGAGTTTGCCGTCGAAGGCATGGGCGAGACCGGCAGTGGCGACATGGACATGGACCACGCCGAATAATCCGCCAATTCGAAATCAGAGGGACAATTCATGAAGAAATATCTTCTGGCGGCGGGCGCGCTTTGCGTGCTCGGGACCAATGTCGCGCTCGCCCATATCACGCTCGAAACGCAGGAAGCGTCTGTTGGCTCCAGCTACAAGGCGGTCTTGCGCGTGCCGCATGGCTGCGAGGGCAAGGCGACGACGGCCGTGCGCGTGCAGATCCCCGAAGGCGTCATCGCCGTGAAGCCGATGCCCAAGCCCGGCTGGATGCTGCAGATCAAGAAGGGCAAATACGAGAAATCCTACCAGCTCTATGGCGAGACGCTGACCACCGGGGTCAAGGAAGTGGACTGGAGCGGCGGCAATCTGCCGGACGAATTCTATGACGAGTTCGTCTTCCGCGCCTCGCTGGCGGCCGACCTGCCGGCCGGCCAGATGCTCTATTTCCCGGTGGTGCAGGAATGCGGCGACGCCGCCGACCGCTGGATCGAGATCCCCGCGGCGGGCCAGGACGAGGACGCCTTGGAAAGTCCGGCGCCCGGCATCAAATTGCTGCCGAAGAAATGATCTTTTGTTGGCGCGCTCCATCCGGGCGCGCCACCATCTCCTGTCACGAAGGCATGAACGCAGCACAATCCTCCACGACGATCCGCATGCGTACCGGCCTGCTTGCCTGGCTGGTCGCGGCGCTCATGGCGATAGGGGTGTTGGCAATGCCAGGCCGCGCCTTCGCGCATGCGGCTCTGGTGGCGACCGACCCGGCCGACGGCGCGGTGCTGGCGCAAAGCCCGGCGCGGTTCTCGCTGACCTTCAGCGAACCCGTCTCGCCGCTGGTGCTCACGCTTGTCCGGCCCGATGGCTCGCAGCTTGCTTTGACATCCTTCCGTCTCAACGACCAGACGGTCGAGATCGACAATCCCGAAACGCTCAAATCCGGCACGCATGTGTTGAGTTGGCGGGTGGTGTCGGCCGACGGCCATCCGGTCGGCGGTTCGGCACTGTTTTCTATCGGCGCGCCAAGTGCCGCGCCGGTGGCGGGCGAAGCCGTGGACTGGACGCTGCGAGCGGCGATCTGGGCCGCCAGGCTGTTTCTCTATGCCGGCCTCTTCCTCGGCGTCGGCGGCGCGTTCGCGCTCGCCTTGCTGACCGGGGACGTGCGCCGCGGCCGGCGCTTTGTCGCGGCGGCGCTGCTTTTGGGGCTCGTCGCAGCGCCGGTGTCCCTCGGCCTGCAGGGGCTCGATGGACTTGGCGCGCCGCTCGCGCGCTTTGCTACGCCGGCCGTGTGGAAGGCAGCGCTGGAGACCAGCTTCGTATGGACCGTGGTGGTCGGCCTGATCGCGCTTGGTCTCGCGCTGCTTTCGCTTGCCGGGCCGCCAGGTCTTCGCAAGCTGTCGGCGAGCGCGGCATTGCTTTGTGTCGGCGGCGCTCTCGCCGCGAGCGGCCACGCCAGCGCCGCCGAGCCGCAATGGCTGACGCGCCCGCTGGTTTTCCTGCATGGCGCGGCAATCGCCTTCTGGGTCGGCGCGCTGGCACCGCTAGGCTTGGCATTGCGGCGGGAGCCGGCGGAAGCAAAAGTCTTCCTGCGCCGCTTCTCCCGCGCGATCCCGCCGGTCGTCATCCTGCTTGCCGCAAGCGGCATCGTACTTGCGACCATCCAGGTGCAGGTGCCGGCCGCGCTGATCAACACCGCCTATGGCCGCCTGCTGCTGTTGAAGCTAGCGCTGCTGCTTTTTCTGTTCACGCTAGCCGCGGTTAATCGCTGGACGCTGACGGCGCCCGCCGAGGCCGGTGACACCGAAGTGCAACGACGTCTTGTGCGCTCGATCGGCATCGAGGTGGTGATCGTGCTCGCGATCTTCGGCGTCGCCGCCGGCTGGCGCTTCACCCCGCCGCCACGCGCGCTGGCGATCGCCGCGGCACAGCCGGTGTCGATCCACATCCACACGCTGGAAGCGATGGCCGATCTCAGCATCACGCCTGGACATGCCGGCGCAGTCGTTGCATCGATGGTGATCATGACCGGCGATTTCGGACCGCTCGACGCCAAGCAGGTGACGCTGGTGCTGTCGAAGCCTGATTCCGGCATCGAGCCGATCAAGCGGCCGGCGAGGAAACCCGGCGACGGCACCTGGCGCGTCGACAATCTCGTCATTCCGCTGCCCGGCCGATGGAACGCCCGGCTCGATATCCTCGTTTCGGATTTCGAGGCGGTAAAAATCGAGGCGCCGATCGACATTCGATCCGATTGAGATCCAGTCCATACAGAATACGGCGAGGCGGTTGACGGCGCCGCCAAGGCCCGTCATTCATCTTGCGAAACAGTGGGCATCGCCCCCGAACGCGGCCACAACAAGCATTCGAAAGCAGGGAAGAAACGATGGAAAAAGCCGAAATCGGCCTGATCGGCCTTGGCACGATGGGGTCCAACCTGGCGCTCAACATCGCCGAGCACGGGCACCGCATCGCCGTTTTCAACCGCACGCCGTCGCGCACCGACGCCTTTGTCGAGAGCGCCGGTCCGCTGAAGGACATGGTCGTTCCCTGCTACAGCCTGGAGGAACTCGCCGCGGCGATCCGGCCCCCGCGACCGATCATCATAATGGTGCTGGCGGGCAAGCCGGTCGATGAGCAGATCGCGGCACTGCGCGGCGTGCTCTCCGACAACGACATCGTCATCGATGCCGGCAACGCCAATTTCCGCGACACGATGCGCCGCTTCTCGGAGCTGTCCGGCTCGGGCCTGACCTTCATCGGCATGGGCGTGTCCGGTGGCGAGGAAGGCGCGCGCCACGGGCCCTCGATCATGGTCGGCGGCACCGAAGATTCCTGGAAGCGCGTCGAGAAGGTGCTGACGGCGATCTCGGCAAAATTCAAGGACGAGCCTTGCGCGGCCTGGCTCGGCCATGACGGCGCCGGCCATTTCGTAAAAACCATCCACAACGGCATCGAGTATGCCGACATGCAGATGATCGCCGAGATCTACGGCATATTACGCGACGGGCTCGGCATGGCGCCCAAGGAGATCGGCAAGGTCTTCGAGGAATGGAACAAGGGCCGCCTCAACTCCTACCTGATCGAGATCACCGCCAAGGTGCTGGCCGCCGACGATCCCAAGACCGGCAAGCCGATGGTCGACATCATCCTCGACCGCGCCGGACAGAAGGGTACCGGCAAATGGTCGGTGATCGAAGCGCAGCAGCTGGGCATTCCGGCCACCGCCATCGAGGCCGCGGTCGCGGCGCGGGTGCTTTCCTCGATCAAGGAAGAGCGGCAGGCGGCGGAAAGGGCCTATGGCAATATCGGCGTCGAGAAGATCTCCGGTGACAAGACCGCGCTGCTCAAGGATCTGGAGTTGGCGCTGTTCGCCGGCAAGATCGCTGCTTACGCGCAAGGCTTCGCGGTGATGAGCGGCGCATCCAAGGAGTTCAACTGGAACCTGCCGATGCCGACCATTGCCAAGATCTGGCGCGCCGGCTGCATCATCCGCTCGCAGATGCTGGACACGATGGCCGAGGCCTTCGGCTCCGGCGGCGCGTCCACCAATCTTCTGATGGCGCCGGCCTTCATCGCCATGATGAAGGAGGCGCATCCGTCGCTTCGGCGTATCGTGGCAAGAGCGTCCGAGGCCGGCTCGCCGGTGCCGGCGCTGTCCTCGGCGCTGGCCTATTTCGACAGCTACCGCCAGGGACGCGGCACGTCGAACCTCATCCAGGCACAGCGCGACTTCTTCGGCGCGCATGGTTTCGAGCGCATCGGCGAGCAGGGCGCCTTCCATGGCCCGTGGGGGAGTGGCGCAGGACACTAGCCCCGATAGGGCAGGACCTCACTCGGCTTGCTCAGCGATTGCAGCGAGCCGGGTTCCTTGCCTGCAATCCAGCCAAGCACGGCACGGGCGAGCTCGTAGCCGGCCAGCCGGAAATCCTCGTTGACGACAAGCAGCTCGCGCCGAAACAGGTGCAGCACCTCCGATGACTGTTTCGACACCACGTCAACATCGCGGCCGAGCTTCAAGCCGGCATCCTCGATGCCAGCGACGACGGCGAGCGTTGCCGCGGCGGCGCTGCTGATGATGCCGTCAGGACGGTCGTCTCGACGCATGAGCTGGGCGGTGCGCATCCTGATCTGCTCGATCGTATGGTCGATGGAGACGGTATTGAACGGCACCTCCGAGGCGCCGACCTCGCTCAGCGCATCGGCAAAGCCGTTCACCGTGTAGCGGAAATAGGTGAGGCCAACCGGGGGCGTCACGAGCGCCAGCCGGTTGCGGCCTTTGGCGGCGAGCGCGCGGACGGCTTCGCCGGCAAAGGCGTAATTGTCGAAGTCGTGATAGGGATGCACCAGCCCCATGTCGGTGCGGCCATGCGTGGCGAAGGGAACGCCGTGCTCCAGCATATAGCGGGCCCGCGGGTCGTTGGGCTGGGTGCGCGAGATGATCACGCCATCGGCCGAGCCCGTCTCGACCAGATAGCGCACCGGGTCCAGCGGATCCTGCGAGCGCGAATAGGGCGTGACGATCAGGTGATAGGGCGTGTCGGCAATCACCTCGGTGACGCCGTAGATGATGTCCGAGACGAAGCTCATCAGCTCGTGCTCGGTATTGAGCACAAGCGAGATGACGTTGGTCTTGCCGGTCCGCAAGCGCACGCCGGCGCGGTTCGGGCGATAGCCGATCTGCTTGGCCACAAGCTGGACGCGGCGCCTGGTCTCGGCGCCGATCTCGGGTGCGTCCTTGAGTGCGCGCGACACCGTCGTGACCCCAAGCCCGGTCATAAAGGCGAGCGTCTTCAGTGTCGGCCGCTCCTTGCCCGACGCGTCGTCGTTGCCCTTCTTCGTTACTCGTCTATCCATTCGTCCCGCCCGCCAGGCGCATAGCAGCCGCAGGGCCGACCGGCAATCGTGCGGCGTTGACGATTGCGCGACTTCTGCCCGCGGCGAGCATCAGTATACTGAAACGTTACAGATTGCCAATCTTCGTGATTGGCCGGCGAGTCGTGACCTTGCTGTCCGCGTGCGGAGATGGCCCCAAAGTCCCTGGAATCAAAAAGAAATATCGATCTGGGCCGATTTCGGCCGCGATTAGTGACTTTGGCGCCAGCTTTGGCGCTTTGAGAGAAGGATTTTGTTCGTGCCTCGAAAAAATCTTAGGCCGCTTTGAAACAGGGGGTTGCCTATGCCGGCCATTTGCCGTATCGAAAATCTGTAACGTTTCAGATTCTGGGAGGAAGCCGAAATGCGATACAAATTCCTGACTGCCGCCTTTGCCGCGACGGTTGCGCTCAATTTCGCCGGCCCGGCGGCCGCGACCGACCTCGAAGTCACCCATTGGTGGACTTCGGGCGGCGAAGCGGCGGCGGTGGCCGAGCTTGCCAAGGCATTCGACGCCACGGGCAATCACTGGGTCGACGGCGCCATCGCCGGCTCCGGCGGCACGGCGCGGCCGATCATGATCAGCCGCATCACCGGCGGCGACCCGATGGGCGCCACCCAGTTCAACCACGGCCGCCAGGCAGAGGAACTGGTGCAGGCCGGGCTGATGCGCGACCTCACCGACATCGCCACCAAGGACAAGTGGACCGAGATCGTGCGGCCGAAGAGCCTGCTCGACAGCTGCACCATCGATGGCAAGATCTATTGCGTGCCGGTCAACATCCATTCCTGGCAGTGGCTGTGGTTGTCGAGCGAGGCTTTCCAAAAGGCCGGCGTGCCGATGCCGAAGGACTGGAATGAATTCGTGGCCGCCGCTCCGGCGCTGGAGAAAGCCGGCATCATCCCGCTCGCGGTCGGCGGGCAGCCCTGGCAGGCATCGGGCGCCTTCGACGTGCTGCTGGCCGCGGTCGGCGGCACCGACGCCTTCCTGAAAGTGTATAAGGACAAGGACGCCAAATTCGCCGCCGGTCCCGAAATCGCCAAGGTGTTCAAGGCGGCGGACGACGCCCGCAAGATGGCCAAGAACACCAATGTGCAGGACTGGAACCAGGCTACCAATCTGGTCATCACCGGCAAGGCCGGCGGCCAGATCATGGGCGACTGGGCGCAGGGCGAGTTCCAGGTTGCCGGCAAGACCGCCGGCAAGGACTATACCTGCCTGCCCGGGCTCGGCCTGAACGAGGTGATCGCCACCGGCGGCGACGCCTTCTACTTCCCGCTGCTCAAGGACGCCGACAAGTCCAAGGCGCAGGAGGTGCTGGCCGAGACGCTGCTCGATCCCAAGACCCAGGTCGCCTTCAACCTCAAGAAGGGCTCGCTGCCGGTGCGCGGCGACGTCGACCTCAACACGGCGAACGACTGCATGAAGAAGGGTCTCGCCATCCTCGCCAAGGGCGCGGTCATTCCATGGACAGACCAGCTGCTCTCGCAGGACAGCCAGAAGCAGAAGGAGGACCTGTTCTCCGAATTCTTCGCCAAGGCCGACATGACGCTCGAAGACGCGCAGAAGCGCTTCGCCGACATCATCGCGTCGGCCGACTGATCGACGGCGCCCCCGCCAACTCCCGACCCCAGCCTATCCGGGGCCGGGAGCCTGACGTCTCATTGCCCGGCTGCCGAGATGAGCAACAGCGAACGCCCCAACCAGCTTTTCCGCAACCTGAACGCCAAGATCGCGTCGATCCCGATGATCCTGACGGCTCTGGTGGTGTTCGTCGGCGGCACGGCCTGGACGGTGCTCTATTCCTTCACCAATTCGAAGCTGTTGCCACGGCTCAACTTCGTCGGGCTCGACCAGTACCACCGGCTCTGGTCGACATCGCGCTGGCTGGTCTCGATCGAGAACCTCTTGATCTATGGCGCGATCTCGCTGGTGTTCTCGCTGGTCATCGGCTTCCTGCTTGCGGCGCTTCTCGACCAGAAGATCCGCTTCGAGGACACGTTCCGCACCATCTTCCTCTATCCCTTCGCGCTGTCCTTCATCGTCACCGGGCTGGTCTGGCAGTGGCTGCTCAATCCGGACTTCGGCGTGCAGCGCGTCGTGCGCGACCTCGGCTGGACGAGCTTCAGCTTCGACCCGCTCTACAATTCCAGCATCGTCATCTACGGCATTTCAATCGCCGCGCTCTGGCAGGGCACAGGGCTTATCATGTGCCTGATGCTCGCCGGCCTGCGCGGCATCGACGAAGACATCTGGAAGGCGGCGAGAGTGGACGGCATCCCCACCTGGAAGACGTATCTCTTCATCATCATCCCGATGATGCGGCCGGTCTTCATCACCACGCTGGTGATCATCGCCGCCGGCATCGTCAAGGTCTATGACCTCGTCGTGGCGCAGACCAGCGGCGGTCCCGGCATCGCTTCCGAAGTGCCGGCGAAATATGTCTACGACTACATGTTCTTTGCCCAGAATCTCGGCCAAGGCTTTGCCGCCTCGACCATGATGCTGCTTTCGGTGGTGATCGTCATCGTGCCCTGGGCCTATCTCGAATTCGGAGGCAAGAAGCGTGGCTGACGTCGCCTCCCTGTCCGCCGGCGCCGAAGCGCTAAGGCGCGATGCCTCCGGCCCCAGCGGGCCGAAGCCGCGGCATGTGCTGTCGCGCCGCAACATCTTCCTCTACGGCACGCTCATCGTTGTCGCGCTCTATTATCTTTTGCCGCTCTACGTGATGATCGTCACGTCGCTGAAGGGCATGCCGGAGATCCGCCTCGGCAACATCTTCTCGCCGCCGATGGAGATCACCTTCGAGCCTTGGGTGAAGGCCTGGGCGACCGCCTGCACCGGGCTCAATTGCGACGGGCTGTCCCGCGGCTTCTGGAATTCGGTGCGCATCACCGTGCCGTCGGTGCTGCTCTCGATCGCGATCGCATCGGTGAACGGCTATGCCCTGGCCAACTGGCGCTTCAAGGGCGCCGACACCTTCTTCATCATCCTGATCGTCGGCGCCTTCATCCCCTACCAGGTGATGATCTACCCGATCGTCATCATCCTGCGCGAGATCGGCATCTACGGCTCGCTGACCGGGCTGGTGATCGTGCATTCGATCTTCGGCATGCCGATCCTGACGCTCTTGTTCCGCAACTATTTCACATCGATGCCGGAGGAGCTGTTCCGCGCCGCGCGCGTCGACGGCGCGGGCTTCTGGGGCATCTACCTGCGCATCATGCTGCCGATGTCGCTGCCGATCTTCGTCGTCGCCATCATCCTGCAGGTGACCGGCATCTGGAATGACTTCCTGTTCGGCGTCGTCTACACGCGCCCCGACACCTATCCGATGACGGTGCAGCTCAACAACATCGTCAATTCGGTGCAAGGCGTGAAGGAATACAACGTCAACATGGCCGCAACCATCCTGACCGGGCTGGTTCCGCTGATCGTCTACTTCGTTTCCGGCAAGCTCTTCGTGCGCGGCATCGCCGCCGGCGCGGTGAAAGGATGATGATGGACATCGCCAATCCCAGCGTTTCGATCCAGGACCTGTCGCTCAATTTCGGCGCCGTCTCGGTGCTGCAGACGCTCAACCTGGATGTCGCCGAGGGCGAGTTCATCGTGCTGCTCGGACCGTCCGGCTGCGGCAAGTCGACCTTGCTTAACTGCATCGCCGGCCTGCTCGACATTTCGGACGGGCGCATCTTCATCAAGGGCAAGAACGTCACTTGGGAAGAACCGAAGGATCGCGGCATCGGCATGGTGTTCCAGTCCTACGCGCTCTATCCGCAGATGACGGTGGAGAGGAACCTTTCCTTCGGCCTGCGTGTCGCCGGCGTGCCGAAGGACGAGATCGCCAAACGCATCGCTCGCGCCGCCGAGATCCTGCAGATCGAGCCGCTTTTGCAGAGGAAGCCCTCGGCGCTTTCGGGCGGCCAGCGCCAGCGCGTTGCGATCGGGCGGGCGCTGGTCCGCGACGTCGATGTCTTCCTGTTCGACGAGCCGCTCTCCAATCTCGACGCCAAGCTGCGTTCGGAATTGCGCGTCGAGATCAAGCTGCTGCACCGCCGCCTGCAGAACACGATGATCTACGTCACCCACGACCAGATCGAGGCGATGACGCTGGCCGATCGCATCGCGGTGATGAAGGGCGGCGTGATCCAGCAGCTCGATGCGCCGCAGACGATCTACAACCGCCCCGTCAACCGCTTCGTCGCCGGCTTCCTCGGTTCGCCGGCGATGAATTTCATTGACGGCAGGCTGGAGAAGGACGGCGGCGACTGGCAGTTTGCCGTGGAGGATGTACGCATACCGCTTGCGACCTATGCCTTCGAGAAGGAGCCGGCGCCGGGTCCCGCGGTGTTCGGCATCCGGCCCGAGCATGTCGCCTTCAACAGCGGCACGGGCTGGCCCTTCGCCGCGACGGCCAATGTCGAGGTCGTGGAGCCGATGGGTTCCGACACGCTGGTGTGGCTGAAGCTCGGCGGGCAGAACTTCACTGTGCGCGTCACCTCCGAACGCACGCCGAAGAACGGGGATCCGGTCAGCGTCGGCTTCGATCCGATGCGCGCCTCGCTCTTCGACGCTCAAACAGGCAACCGAATTTAATCTCCCAGGACCAACCGAACGGACAGGACAGATGAACTGGTCATTCCAACTCTACAGCGCCCGCAATTTCCAGCCATGGGACAGCGTGGTGAGAATGCTCGGCGAGCTCGGCTACAAGCAAGTGGAAGGCTTCGGCGGCGTCTATGACGACCCGAAAGCGTTCCGCGCCGAGCTCGACAAGAACGGCCTTGCGATGCCGACCGGGCATTTCTCGATAGACGCGCTGGAAAACGACTTCGGCGGCGTGCGCAAGATCGCCGATGCGTTGGGCATCACGCTGCTGATCTGCCCTTATCTGATGCCCGACCAGCGCCCGTCCGACGCCGCTGGCTGGCGCGGCTTCGGCGAGCGCCTGGCCAAGGTGGGCGAGACGGCGAGGAAGGCCGGCTATGGCTTTGCCTGGCACAACCATGATTTCGAGTTCAAGGCGCTTGCCGACGGCTCGCTGCCGCAGGACCACATCCTGTCCGCCGCACCCGACATCGGCTGGGAAATGGACGTCGCCTGGGTGGTGCGCGGCGGCGCCGATCCGCTGCCCTGGATCGAAAAATACGGCAAGCGCATCGTCGCCGTGCACGTCAAGGACATCGCCAAGCCCGGCGAGGGGCTGGACGAGGACGGCTGGTCGGATGTCGGCCACGGCACGATCGACTGGGCAAGCCTTTTCAAGACATTGCGCGCCAAGAGCGCGGCGCGGTATTTCGTCATGGAGCAGGACAACCCCAACGACATCGAGCGTTATGCCCGGCGCTCGATCGCGACGGCCAAGAGCTGGCAGGAGTAATCGAAATGGCAGATAAGCTTGGCGTTGGCGTCATCGGCTGCGGCAACATATCGAAGGCGTATTTCTCGCTGGCGCCGCTATTCCGCGGCATCAAGATGCGCGCCTGCGCGGATATCAACATGGACGCCGCGAAGGCGCGCGCAAAGGAGTTCAAGCTGCGCGCCGAGACGGTCGACGACCTTCTCAAGGACGACGAGATCGACATCATCGTCAACCTGACGATCCCGGCCGTGCACTACGAAATCTCGAAAGCGGTGCTCGACGCCGGCAAGCATGTCTATTCGGAAAAGCCGTTCGTGCTGTCGATCGAGGAAGGACTCGACCTCAAGAAACGGGCCGAGAAGAAGGGCCTGCGCATCGGTTCGGCGCCGGACACGTTCCTCGGCGGCGCGCACCAGCTGGCGCGCGAGCTGATCGACAGCGGCAGGCTCGGCAAGATCACCAGCGGCACATGCCATGTGATGGGCCACGGCATGGAGCACTGGCATCCCAATCCGGATTTCTTCTTCCAGCCCGGCGCCGGCCCGGTGCTCGACATCGGACCTTACTATGTCACCAACCTAATCCAGCTGATCGGGCCGGTGAAACAGGTGGCGGCTTTCGCAACGACGCCGGCCAAGGAGCGGACGATCTCGTCGAAACCGAGGGCAGGCGAAAAAATCCCGGTCAACACGCCGACCACGATCCATGCGCTGCTTGAATTCGCCAATGGCGCGGTGATCACGCTCAACACCTCCTGGGACGTCTGGAGCCATGGCCACGCGCCGATGGAGCTCTATGGCGAGTTGGGCACCGTCTTCGTGCCGGACCCGAATTTCTTCGGCGGCGAGGTGCGCTTCACCGATGCGGCCAAGCCGGTGAAGAAGCTGCCGAAATGGAACCATGCGTTCGGCGTGCCGAACGAGATGCACGGCCAGGGCATGATGGCCAATTACCGCACCGCCGGTCTTGCCGACATGGCGATCGCAATCGCCGAAGGGCGGCCGCACCGCTGCTCGATGGAGCTGGCGCTGCACGCCGTCGACGTGATGACCGGCATCCTGCGTTCCGGCGAAAGCGGCAAATACGTCGCCATGCAGACGAGCTGCGAGCGGCCCGCCGCGCTCGGCGTCAAGGACGCGAAGGCGCTGCTGGCCAAGAAAAACTAGGTGGCAACCCCTCTCCCCGTTTCGGCGGGGAGAGGGTAAGGGTTAGGGGCAAGCATCGATTCAATTAACCCCTGAGCCGAGCATGAAGTCGCCCGAAAAAAACCGGCTCACACTTTTCGGCTTCATGCTCTAGCGGCGGTTGCCGCATTGCCCCAATCCCGAGGTTTCCCATGCCCTATGTCGCCGCCGAGAACCGCTACGAGACAATGATCTATAACCGCTGCGGGCGGTCCGGCCTGAAGCTGCCGGCGATCTCGCTCGGCCTATGGCACAATTTCGGCAATGACACGCCGCACCGGACCAAGCAGGCGATCGTGCGCAAGGCCTTCGACCTCGGCATCACGCATTTCGACCTCGCCAACAATTACGGTCCGCCGCCCGGCTCGGCGGAGACCGCGTTCGGCGAGATCCTGCGCACCGATTTCGCCGCCTATCGCGACGAGATGATCATCTCGACCAAGGCGGGCTACGAGATGTGGGCTGGCCCCTATGGCGAATGGGGCAGCCGCAAATATGTGCTGGCCAGCCTCGACCAGAGCCTCAAGCGCATGGGGCTCGATTATGTCGACATCTTCTATTCGCACCGTTTCGATCCCGAGACGCCGCTTGAGGAAACGATGGGCGCGCTCGACCACGCGGTGCGCTCGGGCAAGGCGCTTTATGCCGGCATCTCGTCCTACAATTCGCAGCGCACGCGCGAGGCGGCCGACATATTGCGGCAGCTCGGCACGCCCTGCCTGATCCACCAGCCGAGCTATTCCATGCTCAACCGCTGGGTCGAGGAGGACGGGCTGCTTGACACGCTGGAGGGGCTGGGCATCGGTTCGATCGTCTTCTCGCCGCTGGCGCAAGGCATGCTGACCGACAAATATCTCGGCGGCATCCCCGAAGGCAGCCGCGCATCCCAGGGCAAGTCGCTCAGGCCGGCCTTCATCAACGACAAGTCGATCGCCAACATCAAGGCGCTCAATGAAATCGCCAAGAAGCGCGGCCAGACGCTGGCGCAGATGGCGCTGGCCTGGGTGCTGCGCAAAGGCCGCGTGACCACGGCGCTGATCGGCGCCAGCCGGCCGGAACAGGTCGAGGATTGCGTCGGCGCGCTCAAGGCGCTGGAGTTCTCCGATGCCGAGCTTGCCGAGATCGATACTTACGCACGCGAGTCCGACATCAACCTGTGGGCGGCCTCCGCCGAACGCAAAGGGCCGCCGCGCAAGTAGCGGTTAGCCGGCGAACCGTGGGCGCCAGGCAGCACGGGCCGTGGAAACAGTGGCAAAATCACTCGTTCGTCGCTATCTCAGGGGGAATTGAAGCCGTTCGCATCGAGATCCCGTGCGAGCGTCGATTGGGCGAACAAGATGACGGCAAGAGATGCGCTGACCAAGAACCAGCTCTGCGTGCTCGAGAAGCTCGAGGCGTCCAGCGGGCCGCTCAGCGCCTATACGCTGCTCGACCAGTTGCGCGAGCGCGGTTTTCGCGCGCCGCTGCAGGTCTACCGGGCGCTCGACACGCTGGTGAAATCCGGTTTCGTGCACCGGCTGGAAAGCCTCAATTCCTTCGTCGCCTGCGCCGAGCCGCACGACCACAGCCATTCGATGACCGCCTTCGCCATTTGCGACAATTGCGGCCAGGTGACCGAGATGTCCGACCATGACGTCGGTCACCGGCTGGACGAGTGGGTGCGCTCGACAGGCTTTGCCGCCAAGAAGGCGGTGATCGAGTTTCGCGGGGTTTGCGCGAAATGCCGGGCGGAAGCTGCGTAAGTATCAGCTAGCCGGTTGACGCCGGCGCGGCGCCTCTTGGCATGCCGCCTAATGCGCCTCATCCCAGTTATCCGCCGCCCGAGCGTCGACATGCAGCGGCACCGACATCGAGACCGCCGGCATCGGCGCGTTTTCCATCACCTTGCGCACGACGGGAATGGTCGCCTCGACTTCCGCTTCCACCGTTTCGAAGATCAGTTCGTCATGCACCTGCAGCAGCATGCGGGCCGAGAGTTTCGCCTTCTCCAGCGCCTCTTCCATATGCACCATGGCACGGCGGATAATGTCGGCGGCGGTGCCCTGCAGCCTGGCGTTGATCGAGGCGCGCTCGTTGAAGGCTCGGACCGACGGGTTGGAGGATCGTATCTCCGGATAATGGATGCGCCGACCGAAGATGGTTTCCACGAAGCCATGCTCGCGCGCATAGGCCTTGGTTTCCTCGATATAGTCGCGGATGCCGGGGAAGCGCTCGAAATAGCGCTTGATGTAGGCGCCGGCCTCGTCGCGCGGGATCGACAATTGGTTGGCGAGGCCGAAGGCCGAGATGCCGTAGATGATGCCGAAATTGATCGCCTTGGCGCGCCGGCGCACCTCCGAAGGCATGCCCTCGACCGGCACGTTGAACATTTCCGACGCGGTGATGGCGTGGATGTCGGCGCCGTCGGCGAAGGCCTGCTTGAGCTGCGGGATCTCGGCGACATGAGCAAGCACGCGCAGCTCGATCTGGCTATAGTCGGCCGAGACCAGCTTGTGACCCTTCTCGGCGATGAAGGCGGTCCTGATCTTGCGGCCCTCGGCCGTGCGGACCGGGATGTTCTGGAGGTTGGGATCGGAGGATGACAAGCGGCCCGTGGTCGTCGCGGCGAGCGCATATGAAGTGTGCACGCGATTGGTGCCGGGGTTGATGAAGCCGGGCAGCGCGTCGGTATAGGTCGACTTCAGCTTGGTGAGCTGACGCCAGTCGACGATCTTGCGCGGCAGCTCATGGCCTTCGGCGGCCAGATCCTCCAGTAGCTGTGCCGAGGTCGACCACTGGCCGGTTTTGGTCTTCGAGCCGCCCGGCAGGCCCATCTTGCCGAACAATATGTCGCCGAGCTGTTTGGGCGAGCCGATGTTGATGCGCTCGCCGACGATGCCGTAGATCTCTTCCTCGACGCGGGCGGCGCCTTGCGCCAGCTCGCCCGATAGCCGCGACAGGATCTGGCGGTCGACCGAGATGCCGCGCTGCTCCATGCGGGCAAGCACCGGCACCAGCGGCCGTTCCAGCCGCTCGTAGACGGAAACGAGGCCCTTCGCGGCGAGCCTCGGTTTCAGCAATTGCCACAGCCGCAGAGCCAGATCGGCCTGTTCGCCGGCATAAGCGGTCGCGCGCTCGATATCGACCTGATCGAAGCCGATGGCGCTTTTGCCCGAGCCGGCCAGTTCCTTCTTCGACGCCGGCGCGTGGCCCAGCCACTTCTCCGACAGCGAGGCGAGGTCGTGGCCGCCGGACGTGCCGGCGTCGAGCACGTAGGAGATCAGCATCGTGTCGTCGAACGGGCCGACCTCGACGCCGTGCCGGCTCATCACGACGATGTCGTATTTCATGTCCTGCACGATTTTGAGGACCGACCGGTCCTCGAGCAGCGGCTTGAGCAGCGCCAGCGCCTCGCGGACCGGGATCTGGTTCTCCAACGGGCCGCCGCCAAGCAGGTCGCCATTGCCGTTCTTGTGGGCAAGCGGCACATAGACGGCGCGACCGGGCGCGACCGCCATGGACAGGCCGATGAGATCGGCCTGCATCGGGTCGGACGAGCTGGTCTCGGCGTCGAAGGCGAGGATGCCGGCGTCGCGGGCTTCGGCGATCCAGGCCTTGAGCGCCGCCGCGTCGCGGATGGTGCCATAGGCCGAAGGATCGATCTTGCGCGCCGCCGCCTGTTCCAGCCGCAGCGCGGAGAGGAGCGATGGGGTGTCGCCCTGCGGCGGAGCGTCCTCACCCCTCGTGGCGGGCGCGGCGGGTCTTGCGTCGCCGTTTGATTGAGGTGCCGGCTGCCGCGGTGGCGCTCCGGCGCCGACATCGGGGCCGTGCGCGGCATCGGCCCGCTCGACGACGACGGCGGAAGCCTGGACGTCGCCGATCTCGGTGGCGGTCGCCTCGGCAACGCGCCGCGTCAGCGTGGTGAATTCCATGGTCTTCAGGAAGCCGATCAGCTTCGGTCCGTCCGGCGCGTGCAGCACCAGGTCGTCCAGGCCTTCCTTCAACGGCACATCGTTCTTCAGCGTCACCAGCTGGCGCGAGATGCGGGCCTTGTCGGCATTGGCGATGATCGTCTCGCGCCGCTTTTCCTGCTTGATCTCGGAAGCGCGAGCCAGCAGACCGTCAAGGTCGCCGAACTGCTCCAGCAGCTGGGCCGCGGTCTTCGGGCCGATACCGGGCACGCCCGGAACGTTGTCGACCGAGTCGCCGGTGAGCGCCTGCAGGTCGATCATCTTTTCCGGCGGCACGCCCCATTTCTCGATCACTTCGGGAATGCCGATCTGGCGGTCCTTCATCGGGTCGTACATGCCGACCGTCGGGCCGACCAGCTGCATCAAGTCCTTGTCGGAGGAGATGATGGTGGTGTCGGCGCCGACCTCGCAGGCGAGCCGGCAATAGGTTGCGATGATGTCGTCGGCCTCGAACCCTTCCATCTCGATGCAAGGCAGGTTGAAGGCCACTGTCGCCTGGCGGATCAGCCCGAATTGCGGGATCAGGTCTTCCGGCGGCGCCGAGCGGTTCGCCTTGTATTCCGGGTAGAGATCGCTGCGGAATGTCTTCGAGGAATAGTCGAAGATGACGGCGAAATGCGTCGGCACGATGCCTACATTGGTGTTGCGGGCATCCTGCATCAGCTTCCAGACCATGTTGCAGAAGCCAAGCACGGCGCTGGTCGGCAGGCCGTCGGATTTGCGGTTGAGCGGCGGCAGCGCGTGGTAGGCGCGGAAAATGTAGCCGGAGCCGTCGACGAGGAAGAGGTGGTCGCCTTTTTTCATGCCGGCAGGGATAGCGCGGCCAGCCTTCGCGGTCCATGCCAAAGGCTGCGGAACGCACCGGTTCGGGCAACACCCCTGACAGATCCTGTCCGGCCCGAATTCGAGCGCTCACGGGCATGTTACAAAAGTGTAATTTTCATGCCCTTGAATCGCCACGTTCACAGACCCAAATACAGGTCATCGGCAGTTTTCGCCGAAGTCCGGAGCAAGGCCCGTCCCCCGCCTATCCCGGGCAAACTGCGGCAGCCTATCCCCCCTCTCCGGGCTGCCGCATCGTTTCGAGTAAAGACCGCCGTGGTTTCCCCTCCACCACGGCGGTCTCCTTTTATGTTGCGGCAGCGATTGCCCGGGTTGGTCCAACAATCACGGCTTTTCGTTTTCGGCGTGGCCCTTTAGGGTCTGGCCAAAATCGAAAGGCAAAAAGCATGTCCAGAATCTCCCCCGTCCTTGAGCGTCTCGATCAGAATCTCGACCAGAGCCTGGAGCGGCTGTTCGGCCTGCTCGGCATCAAGTCGATCTCCACCGATCCGGCCTTCGCCGCCGACTGCCGCAAGGGGGCGGAATGGTTGGTCGCCGAGCTCAAGCTGATCGGATTCGACGCGAGCGTGCGCGACACGCCCGGACATCCGATGGTGGTGGCGCATCACGAGGGACCGGCAGGCGCGCCGCATGTCCTGTTCTACGGCCATTACGACGTCCAGCCGGTCGATCCGATCGAATTGTGGGACACCGACCCGTTCGCGCCGTCGATCAAGGAGATCGAGCCTGGCCGCAAGGTGATCACCGGCCGGGGCTCGGCCGACGACAAGGGGCAGTTGATGACCTTCGTCGAGGCCTGCCGCGCCTGGAAGCAGGTGCACGGCAATCTGCCGTGCCGCGTCACCATCCTGTTCGAGGGCGAGGAGGAATCCGGCTCGCCGTCGCTGAAGCCGTTCCTGGAAGCCAACGCCGCCGAGCTGAAGGCGGATTTCGCGCTGGTCTGCGACACCAGCATGTGGAACCGCGAGACGCCGTCGATCTGCGTGTCGCTGCGCGGCATGGTCGGCGAGGAGGTCACCGTCAAGGCGGCCAGCCGCGACCTGCATTCGGGCCTCTATGGCGGCCCGGCCGCCAACCCGATCCGCATCCTGGCCAAGGTGCTGGCCGACGTTCACGACAAGGATGGTCACGTCACCATCCCGGGCTTCTATGATGGCGTCGAGGAGACGCCCAGCCAAGTGCTGAAGTCCTGGGAAGGCCTTGGCGAGACGGCCGAGACCTTCCTCGGACCGGTCGGCCTCTCCATCCCGGCCGGCGAAAAGGGCCGCTCGGTGCTCGAAATGACCTGGGCAAGGCCGACGGCGGAATTCAACGGCATCATCGGCGGCTACACCGGCAAGGGGTTCAAGACGGTGATCGCGGCGGAAGCATCGGCGAAAGTGTCGTTCCGGCTCGTCCACAAGCAGGACCCGAAAAAGATCCGGGCCGCCTTCCAGGCTTTCGTGCGCGAGCGCATTCCCGGTGACTGCTCGGTCGAATTCCATCCGCATGGCGGCTCGCCCGCGATCCAGCTTTCCTACGATTCGCCGTTCCTGGCCAAGGCCAAGGACGCGCTGTCCGACGAATGGGACAAGCAGGCGCTGACCATCGGTGGTGGCGGCTCCATCCCCGTGGTCGGCGATTTCCAGACCTATCTCGGCATGGAATCGCTGCTGGTCGGTTTCGGCCTCGACGACGACCGCATCCACTCGCCGAACGAGAAATACGAGCTGACCTCCTTCCACAAGGGACAGCGGTCCTGGGCGCGCATCCTCGATGCTCTGACCCGGTGAGGCGGAAATCGCGCAAGATGTGAGATTCAACTTTCTGTTGATTTTTCTCCGGATCGCGGCAAGGACGAATGACCAGCGCAACGCGCCGCCGCTGCTGACGCATCCCAGGCGATGCGCGGCGCCGCGGACCGCGATCCGGAGAAGAGAATGACCGATATCCGTTTCCACAAGAACGACCTGCCCGACCTCACCCGCTACAATGTCGGGGCGGTGGCCATCGACACGGAAACGCTGGGCTTGAACCCGCATCGCGACCGGCTCTGCGTGGTGCAGATCTCGCCCGGCGACGGCAGCGCCGACGTCATCCAGATCGCGCCTGGCCAGAAGAAAGCGCCGAATCTCGTCAGCCTGCTTCGCAACCGCGCGATCACCAAGCTGTTCCATTACGGCCGCTTCGACATCGCCGTGCTCTACAATGCCTTCGGCGTGATGGCGGAGCCGGTGTTCTGCACCAAGATCGCCTCGCGGCTCGTCCGCACCTACACCGACCGCCACGGGCTGAAGGATCTGTGCAACGAATTGCTTGGGATCGGTCTGTCCAAGGCGCAGCAATCCTCGGACTGGGCAGCGGAGACGCTCTCGCCCGAACAGCTCGACTATGCCGCCTCCGATGTGCTCTATCTGCACCGCCTGCGCGAGGTGCTGGCAGCGCGCCTGGCGCGCGAAAACCGCACCAAGGAGGCCGACGCCTGCTTCCGTTTCCTGCCGACGCGCGCCAAGCTCGACCTGATGGGCTGGGCGGAGGAAGACATTTTCGCGCATAGTTGACGGAACCCGGCGCGGCGGCGGGCGTTCTTGCCGGTTCGGCCGGTTCACGGAGCGGGCCGGTCCGTGGAGGGAGTGAGATGGCAGAGCGCAAATCGATAGAAAGCGCGCCGAAGGACGGCTCGAAAGTCACCATCCTGTGGAAGGACGGCGACGGCGTCGTCAATGAATCCGTCGGCCAGTATCGCGATGGCGGCTGGTGGGTCTACACCGACAGCGACACGCAAAAGAAGGTCGATCCGACGAGCTGGCGTCCGGCATCGGGTGACGACGACGAATGAAGCTGCCGCTGGCGAGGCCGGCCGCTTTCCAATAGGTTCCATCCGTCACAGTCGGATGGCCGATTCGGGGTGCGTGGCTTCGTTGGTCCTCCGCTCACGGAGGGATTGGCAATGGGAATTGAAAGCCTGCTCGTTTTCATCATCATCGGCGCGATCGCCGGCTGGCTTGCCGGCCTGATCGTCAAGGGTTTCGGCTTCGGACTGGTCGGCAACATCGTCGTCGGCATCGTTGGCGCCCTGATCGCCGGCTGGATATTCCCAAGGCTTGGCTTTGCCGTGGGCGGCGGGATCCTTGCCGCGATCATCCACGCCACGATTGGCGCGGTGGTCCTGCTGGTGCTGATCAAGCTGGTGAAACAGGCCTGATCTTCCAGCAGGCACAGGGGACGCGCCATGAAGCAGAACATGCTCTATGTCATCATCGGCGCTCTCGTGATCGTGGTCATTGCACTCGGGTTCTATATCTATCGCGAGCAGACCAGGCCGAAAGGCGTCGAGCTCAAGATCGACGACAAAGGCATTTCGATCCAGCAGAACTGATCACGGTGGCCAGCCGCCGGCGCCGTGAGCGGCCAGAGTGCACCGGATAAGGCGGCGGCTGCCCGCGGCGATCGGTGAGAAGCCGGATTCAGAAAATCCCAACGGTTTTCAAAAGGCTGCATAAACCCTGCTTTAACCCGCCTTTAAGGGTAAGTGCTTGTTTTTGTTGCAGACCGTTACCGGTCGCTTGCATTTATGAGTCGGTCAAGGCAGGCGTGCAGCCCCTCGCATTGCCATTGAATGGCCGTGCTGAACTCTACGAGGTTGCAGCTTCAAAGCCGGTCCCCGCAACCAATTTCATCATAAATCTATAACCGTCCCGGTCTAATCCGGGGCGGTTTTTGCGTTTGTAAGTGCCCGTAGTCGTCGGCGTTGATGATTAGCCGGTCCCTAACAGCAAAGCCTATCAACAAACAGTCCTAACGCCACCCTTCCCTCACTGGCCTTCGCCGTCAACGAGATTGAACGGCCAGGCGTGCTTCGACGGCCGGCGCTTCAGGCTGCAACGCCCAAGGCTAGGCCGGGCTTCTGGCGCCGCCTTTACGACCGGATGTTCTCGAAGCCATAGCAACAGCCTGGCGGCATAGAAGCCCGACCTTATGTAGCAAAGGTGCAAGGACGGAATCCTTGGAGGCGAGGTGGAGATTGCTGGCGGCTTACCTGGGCGGCGTTGTGCGGCCTGAGAACCGCCCTCAGGACCGGAAGGACCGTCGCCGCGTCGTCGTCGCTCTGCGAGAGCGCGCCGGCCGCACTCCGACTTTCATCCGCAACCGCGAAGGCGAAGGCGCAGAAACCGCCGGCGCTTGCAGGGTTGCCGATGCCAAGCTCGCGCTGGAAGCCGATTACGCTTCGACCCGAATCAATCACTCTGTCAGCTACGGCGACGGCCACCGCAAGCATACGAACATGGTCGAGAGCTAGTTAAGTCGCCTGCGCCGCATTGGCCGTCGGTCAGCACCTTCACGTTTCGAACAAGTACCTCTGCCAGTACGCCAACCATGCGGCTTGGCTTGAAGATCACCGTCGCCGGTCAAATGGCGGCAATGCTTATGCCCCGCTTGGCGGCGCACTCAACCATTCTGTGTCGAGTATTTGGGCGGGGTATTGGCAACGCGCTTCCTAACTGTCATGAAGCGTCACCATTTGTGAGACAAGAAATGCCGCGCCCCTATACTCTGTACATGGATGAATCGGGCAACCGTCACCCAGACAAGAAAGCCGATGCATCCCGCGAGGGGCGCGATTGGTTTGGCTTCGGCGGATATCTGGTGCGAGGTGAAGACAATGATGCCGTAAGGAAACTAGTGGCGGAGTTCTCCTACGAGTGGAAACTTCGGCAGCCCCTTCACATCACGGACATGCTGTCCGAATCAAAAGGGTTTGCATGGCTTGGCCGCAAGGATCAGGCGACTCGGGAGGCGTTCTGGGATGGCTGGCGTCATGTCCTGTGCAGCGCTCCAGTAATCGGCATCGGATGTGTCATAGACCGACCCGGCTATGTCGCGCGAGGGTATCTAGAGAAACACAAGGATAAATGGCTTCTATGCCGAAGCGCGTTTGACATAACGGTGGAACGAGCCGCGAAAATCGCCCGACTGGAGGGGAGGAAACTGCATGTCGTCTTTGAACAAGACGCAGCAGTTAACGAGACTGTCACCGGCTATTTTCACAATCTGAAGGAAAATGGCTTGGGCTTCGACGGTAAAAACAGCGAGAAATACAAGCCCTTAAGGCAAGTTGAATTTGCGGAGACTCTGGGGCGCATTCAGCACAAGCCAAAGTCTCATACAATGCTTCAAGTCGCAGATAGTTTCATCTATGCCATGGCTCGGCATGGGTACGATAAGAAATTTTGGATCCATCGAAGTCTGCGAGACAGGAAGCGTCTTGCCGACTTCGCCTTGGACGCTGAGCATCTGCCCCAGCTGGGCATCAAATATTATTGCTTCGACTAGATACGAAAAAACCGGGTGTTACCCCGGTTTTTCGCGGCCCCCATACGGTGAGCCTGAAAGGCTTTGCAGCCTCAAGACGCAAAATAGGCATGGGATTGTTGCTGTCAAGTTAATTCCCGGTATATTTCTTGCTTGGTTGCGCTTGTGTCCTTTTTGCCCATTTCTTCGCGCCCCTGACGCCGTCGCCGGCGTCCCTTAGCCTCTTGATGTTGTCCATAAACGGCTTGATGAGCGCGGCATCCCGCCCCTTCGCCCGCGGGATGCACGTGGCGGTTTCGCGATTTGACGTGCTGCGTACTGCTTCGTGCTTCAGGATCAGCGATAAAGCTCGGCCTTGCGGAATTGGCTTGGCGCGCGGCGCAGCGGCACGATTTGAGACGGGTCGCCCCTTGTAGCTAAGGATCAGCAGCACCGCGTCTATGTGGACAAGCTGGTGAGCCAGGACCGCGCCCTTGAACCGGAACGCTTGGCTACAAGCATGTTGATTTCGTGTTCGTATCGGGTGGAGCGGACGATAGGGGCAACTCTCGGCATGCCCGAATTTCATGGGAACCCGCCAGGTCGCGCCTCGTCTAAGTTGGTGCTTTTGCTACAGGCCGTAAAAGCTTCCAAACGCTTGCATTTGGTGTACGTGCACTATCCGCGGTGGTCAGAGTATTGTTGAGATCGTCCGTTAGAAATAGTGATATGTCGAGGACAGAAGACTGTATTGGTGGGTTTGAGTAAAATGTGAAAGCCAATCGATACGCCTCCCTAAATGTGGGTTGCCCCGGATCATTCCAATGCAGAAAATCGGCAAGGAATTACAGCTGAGCGCCTCCGACCTGGTCGGACATCTGAATTGCGGACACCTGACAGCACTCGATCGCCTTGTCGCGGACGGCGACCTCAAGAAGCCTTATGTCTGGGACCCGTTTCTGGAAATCCTCCAACAGCGCGGCGCCCAGCATGAAGCGGGCTTCATCGATCATCTGCGCGCCTCGGGGGTCGCGCTGATCGTCATCGACGGAAAAGGGGTTGACGGCAATGCCGTAGCGGCCACGCTGGACGCCATGCGGGCCGGCGCCCCAGTCATTGTCCAGGCTGCCCTGCGGGCTGCGCCTTTCGCGGGACGCGCCGACATTCTCCGCCGCATCGAAGTGCCGAGCAAGCTCGGCGCCTGGTCCTACGAAGTGATCGACACCAAGCTCGCCCGCGAAACCAAAGGCGGGACGGTCCTGCAGCTGTGCCTTTATTCCGATCTCCTCGCCGGGGCGCAGGGCCGGGCGCCGGAGTTCGCCTATGTCGTGCCGCCAGTGACAGGCTTTGCGCCGGAACGCTTTCGCCTCAGCGACTACGCGGCCTATTTCCGCTATGTCAGGGGCCGGCTGCAGGCTGCGGTCGGCGCCGACGAAGATATTTATCCGGAGCCGGTGCCATATTGCGATATCTGCCGCTGGCGGGGAGACTGCGACAAGCGCCGCCGCGAGGATGATCACCTCTCGCTCGTCGCCGGCATCAGCGCGATCCAGCGAAGCGAACTCGAGCGCCATGGCATCGCCACGATGACTGCGCTCGGCGAGCTCCCCTTGCCTTTGCCGTGGAAGCCGGATCGGGGCGCGGCGTCCTCCTATGTGCGGATCCGAGAGCAGGCCCGAATCCAGGTGATGGGCCGCACGGCCCAGACCCTGTTGCATGAGCGGCTCCCGATAGAATCCGGGTTCGGCCTCTGCCGGCTGCCGGAGCCGGACCAAGGAGACATCTTCTTCGATCTGGAAGGTGACCCCTTTGTTGGCGAAGGCGGACGGGAGTATCTGTTTGGTTATGCCTTCAAGGCCGCGTCGGGCGAGATGAGCTATGTCGGCGACTGGTGCTTCACGCCGGCTGACGAGAAGGCGGCGTTCGAACGCTTCATCGACTTCGTGACCGAGCGCCGCAAACTTCACCCCAATCTGCACGTCTATCACTACGCGCCTTATGAACCGGGTGCTCTCAAGCGGCTTATGGGACGATATGCCAGCCGCGAGGAACAGGTCGATGGCCTGCTGCGCGGCCAAATCCTGGTCGATCTTTACGGGGTGGTGCGCCATGCTGTGCGGGCGAGCGTCGAGAGCTATTCGATCAAGAAGCTGGAGCCCCTTTTCGGCTTTGTCCGGGCCGTCGCGCTGCAGGATGCAAATCGCGCGCTGAACAAGGTGCAGGCCTGCCTCGAACTAGGCGATCCGGCCGGCATCACCCAAGCCGATCGCGAAGCGGTGACCGGCTACAACAAGGACGATTGCCTCTCGACGGCCAGCCTTCGGGGCTGGCTCGAGGCGCTTCGCGCGGAAGCTGAAGGCGGGGGCGAGATCATTGCGCGCCCAATACTCGTGCCCGAGGAAGCCACGGCCGAGATCACGGCCTGGCAGGCCCGGATCGAAGCCCTGGTGGCGCGCCTAATGAACGGCATCCCGGTCGATCCGGCTCAGCGAACGGCGGTCGAGCACGCGCAATCTCTCCTTGCCAACATTCTCGATTGGCACCGTCGGGAAAAGAAGGCCACTTGGTGGGAGTATTTCCGCCTGGCCGGCCTTTCGGTCGAAGAGCTGTTTGACGAGCGGGCGGCCATTTCCGGCCTGAGCTTCCGGCAGGTCGCCGGTGGGACCGCTAAGGCGCCGGTTCACCGCTATCAGTTTCCCGCGCAGGAAGCCGAATTCCGGGGAGGGGAGGATTTGCGCAGCGTCGGCGGCGGGACATTCGGCAAGGTCGTGGCGGTCGATCTCGAGAACCGGCTGATCGACATCAAGAAGCGCGGCGATACCGCCGACGTTCATCCCGATGCGGTGTTCGAGCACGGCGATGTCGACAGCAAGGTGCTGGCGGAATCGCTGGTCAGAATCGGTGAGCATGTCGCCGAGCACGGTATGGCGGGACCGGGACCGTTCAAGGCTGCACGCCATCTTCTGCAACGCTTGCCGCCCGATGTCGGCGGCGCTCCGTTGCGAAAGCCGGATGAGACGATTGCGGCGGCCGCATGCCGACTGGTGACGGTGCTCGACGGTGTATTGCCCATCCAGGGGCCGCCCGGCGCCGGCAAGACCTATACCGGCGCGCGGATGATCCTCGAGCTTGTCCGGGCAGGGCTGCGCGTCGGGGTCACCGCCAACAGCCACAAGGTCATTCGCAACCTGCTCGACGCTGCGATCGAGGAGGCGCGGCAGCAGGGAGTTGATCTCCGGTGCATGCACAAAGTGGCCGAGAAAACGGAAGATATCGCCCATATTTCATTTTCGACCGACAACGCCGAAGTCCTGAGCGCCGCGGGGAAAGTCAACCATGTCATCGCCGGGACCGGTTGGATGTGGTCGCGCCCTGATGCTGTGGGCGCAGTTGACGTCCTGTTCATCGACGAGGCTGCGCAGATGTCGCTCGCTAACGTGCTTGCGATTTCACCAGCCGCAACAAGTCTAGTCCTGCTTGGCGACCCGCAGCAGCTTGAACAGCCGATGCAGGGCTCGCATCCAGAAGGCGCCGACATCTCGGCCCTCGAGCATCTGTTGGCCGGGCGACAGACGATAGGCGAGGAGGAAGGGCTGTTCCTTGATCAGACCTGGCGCCTGCATCCTTCGATCTGCGCCTATACCTCTGAACTCTTTTATGAGGGCAGGCTGCATCCACGCCCCGGTCTGGAGAACCAGTCCATTCTGATGGACGGTCCGCTCGGCGGCGCCGGCCTGCGCTATATCCCCGTGCCTCATGCCGGCAACCAGAGCGTAAGCCCGCAAGAAGCGGACCGGGTCGGCAAGGTCGTGGAGGAGATCCTGAACGCGGGCGCACGCTGGATCAACCGTGAAGGGGTGGAAGCTCCGCTCAAGCTGGAAGACATCCTCATCATCGCTCCCTACAACGCCCAGGTGTTCGAGATCCAGGACCGGTTGCCAGGTGCCCGCGTCGGGACGGTGGACAAGTTCCAGGGCCAGGAAGCGCCTATCGTCATCTATTCGGTGACGACTTCGAGCTATGCCGACGCGCCACGAGGCATGGAATTCCTCTATAGCGCAAACAGGCTCAACGTAGCGACATCGCGCGCAAAATGTCTTTGCATCATCGTCGCAAGTCCCGACATCTTCGAGCCCGATTGCCGGACGCCTCGGCAAATGCAGCTGGCTAACGCTTTCTGCCGGTACCTGGAAATGGCTTCCATCGTGGACTTGTGAGCGAACAAGCTATCTGTTTCGTCCCCGAAGCAGGCCGCGATCGGCTCTGTGGATGTGGAGCAATGTTGCGGAAGCCTTGCAACCTGCGTTGCAAACAATAAAAGTCTCTGGCGGGCGACTAAGGGGCGGGTTCATGTTCGTGTTCTTCAATTGGCTAACGCGGTCAGTACTATTCTGGCTGATCGCTGCTGCCGCGGTTCTCCTGGCGGCAAAAGAGTTACCGTTCATCAATCTACCGTTGGTGTGGGGCACAATCCTGGGCGCCACATCCGGGAACATCGAGTCCATTAGCAAACCGGCATTCGCGTACGGACTTGCCGGCGGTCTCTTCTTCACCGGAATCGGTTTCGCGGCTGCCTTCTACATTTGCCACGTTTTTCCGGTCCAGATCGCGCTGTGGCGTGCGACGGGTCAGGTCACCCGGGCCAAGGGCAAGGAGCGAGGGCGGGACGCCATTCGCAAATCCTTCGCCTCAAACTTCGAGAGTCTGCGCCAGACTCTCGAGCGAAATTCATTGATCGGGCATGCATGGCTCGAATTCGAAGAGACGCTGTTCAACACCGACGGCGACAGAGCGATTGGCAACACTGTCCGGCCGCAGACTTTTTTCAATCTGGCGCTGGCCCGCGAGAGGTTGAGCGGCCTCAAGATGATGAACGCGGTGCCCGGCTATTTTGTAGGCGTTGGGCTGCTTCTGACGTTCATTGGCCTGGTCTTCGCTCTTTACAAGGCCGGGGCGGCCGCAAATGCCGGCGACGCCGACAAGATGGCCCAAGAGATGGGCGCGCTTCTGCAGATCGCCACTTTCAAGTTCTCAACCTCGATCGCGGGACTGGGTGCCTCCATCGTCTTGTCCGTCATTTTTCGTTGGTATTTTGTCTTGGTCGAAAGTGCATTCGAGCGATTCAACGCCACGCTCGAGCGTGGCCTGCTCTATACCGCGCCACAATCGATCTCGTTGGAAATGAACAGGACCCTGCAGGATCAGTTGGTGCAACTGAAGGACATCACTCAAGGTGAGTTCTTCAGTCGCATGGGGTCCGAGCTCGCACCGAGGCTGAATGCCGCGATCGTTGAAGCGATGGCTCCGGTGACCGACCAGATAGGAAACGCTGTTGGCAGCCTGACTGCCAACAGCCAGGACGGCGTGCAACAGATGCTGCACAAATTCACCGACTCCTTGCAGCACGGAGCTGGGACGGAACTTCGCGAGCTCGCAGCAACCCTGAAGCAGCTCCAGATGTCCATCGTTGAAATGCAGGGTGGGCTACGCGGCAGCGGCGACGAGTTTGCAACCAAGCTGTCCGATGCGGCAGACAATCTGAACCGCATGGTGGAGCGCGCGGGCCAAAGCTTCGAGACGAGCTCGGGCCAAAGCCGCGATGCGTTGGCGACAGTCATGGATTTGCTCCGCCAGACAATGGAGAAAGCCAACGCTGAAATAGACACTGCCCTTGGCACAGCAGCCAGCGGTGCGTCCACCAAGCTCGAGGCGGCCATGGGCCTTGTCATGGACAAGCTCGACAAGCGGATTGGCGAGTTGGGAGATGGTCTGCAAACGATGCAGAGGACCATGGGAGAACACGGAGACGCGGCCAGAAGGCAGATCGAGGTCTCGGTTTCGCAATCCACCGACATGCAAAAAGCTGTTTTGTCGGAGTTGGAAGCCACAGTTCAGGGTATATCGGGTCGGATCAGCAGCGCGGTCGAAGATGCCGTCGCTTCAGTAGGTAGGCGATTTGATGAGCTTGCCGCTTCCATGCGAGCGATTGAGGGCGCATTGATCGGTCAGAAGGCAGCACTCGAGGGAGCATCAAGCGAAGCCAGAAAGACCGCAGAAGCGCTCGGAAAGAGTGCCCAGAGCGTTCAGGCAGCGACCGCGCCGCTTGTCAGCGTCGGCGATCGCTTCTCGTTGGCCACGGAGAAGATGACGGAGGGAGTCACAGCGACCCTTGATGCGCTCAAACTGGCGCAATCAGAGATGGCTGGACTCGCCGCGGATCTCTCGGCGGCCAACAAGTCATCTGGCGACTTCTGGAACAATTTTGCAGGCAAATTCGATGACGTCGACACGGCGCTCGGCCAAGCCGTGTCTGTGCTGTCTAGATCCACGAGCGACCAGCAACAAAGGCTTGAAACACACGTGCAGAGCGTAGACAGGGGCCTATCGGAAGCAATCGGCAAGCTTTCGGGCATCCTGACCCAGATGTCCGACAGCGCGGAGTCCATTGCCGATAGTCTGGAAGCCGCGAAGGTGGGTGGTGCTTTGAGCAGCTCCAACGGTGCGCGCGGGACCCAGCAATGATCGTCGCCGAGCCCGATCACCGAGCTGTGTCTCACGCCGAGGAGGACGAGAACTATTTCGTGTCGATGACCGATATGATGGTCGGCATCCTGTTTATCTTCATCATCATGCTGATGGTGTTTGCCCTGCATTTTCGACAGCAGACCGATGAGACCGTGAAGTTGACAGCGGAGCAGCAGCAGCAATTGCAAAAAGCAAACGAGTTGGCAGAGCAGATAGCTCAACTGCGCCGCCAGATAGCAGCCGAGATCGCCGAATTGAACAAAGCTGACCAGGCGCGTGCCAGGCTGCTGGAGAAAATTCAGCGCAAACTGGACGAAGTGGGCCTCAAAGTCACAATCGAGCGTGAGACCGGAGTACTACGACTTACGGAAGAGGCCATTCGCTTCTCGCCGGACAGCTCGGCGCTGGACGACACTGCCAAACGCAATGTCGATGCTGTGGCAAAGGTCCTGCTTGACGTGCTCGCCAACTATGCCGCCTGCCCGGACACCGAGACCTGCCCAGGCGCCTCCGGCTACGTTGTCGAAACGGTCTTTATTGAAGGTCACACCGACAGGACCGGGGACGACGGCCGGAACTGGCAGCTTTCCACTGAAAGAGCTGTCAACACCTATCGCAGGATCGTCGACAATTTCCCAGGTCTGCGCAAGCTGCGCAATTCCGATCATCGCGAGATACTGTCGGTTTCCGGCTATGCGTACACGCGCCCGGCGACCGAGCAGGACGATAGCGAAGGCTTCCGCATCAATCGCAGGATCGATCTGCGTTTTGTAATGGAAGCCGATCGACGCGAAAGGTTGACGGAAGTCCTCGATCTTCTGGACAAGATGGAAAAGAAGGTCGGCGAGCTGAGCCCGACCGGAACACCTGTCATCTCGACTGCTCCGACGGCAAGGCCATAAGATTGAGCAAACATCTCAAGGAGGCGATCGCAGAACTGCTCATACGCCACGGCGTGCCGGCGCGTGCGTCGGCGCCTGCGCAGATCGAGATCACGGCGGGCAAGCTGCGCGATACTGACGGTGACGCACCTCGGACAAAGGACTATGACGCGATATCCGAACAGCTGGCGCTCACACTTTCAAAAGGCGATAGCATCACCGGCAGGCAGGCACGCGACGGCGCATGGTGTCTTTGGCAGACCCGGTTCGCGATCGCGACGGACCCGGCGATGCTCGAGCCTTTTCTCGGGCAGCTTCGTGGGTTGAAGCACAAGGGTGCCTCCAGGGCGCTAGCTCTTTCATATTTGATCAGCTTCCACGAAGATCGACCAGGCCTTTCAGCCGTGGCCGCCACGCTGCGCGACCTTGCCGCCGTCGCCGGAAAGCCGTTTGACACGCTGGAGGAGAAGTACCGGATATTCGACATCAGCGACGGGCCGCGGCGGATAGGCGAGGCAGCGTTCGCGCACCGAAAGTCGCCTCGCACCGTGCTGGCAGAACAAGGACTACAGATGGAACTCGTACTCGGTGGCGGCTTTGTTGAGCCATGCGCCCGGCGAGTGCTTGAGCGCGTCGCGGAAGACAAAAGGCTGCCTTCGCTCGAACGCATCGATTTCGTGAAGCTGATTTCAGTTAATGGCGAAACGAAGCGGCTGAACTTTCCCGGCCACAAGGACCTCGTCGCCAATGCATTGCTGCTGCCATATGCAAACCAAAGACCAGATGAGGCCATTCGCGACAGGACACTTGACCTGCTGATTTCGCTCGAAGGCGTGGGTGATCCCCGCACGCGAAGCGGCAATTGGGCAAGCATGCCGCGATCTCGTGACATCGCGGTCTCCTGGCTGACCGAGCAGGCCCTCCGGCAATTCCTGGACGTTGTCGAAGAGGTCAACCCAAACGACTATTGGCACTATCGACGGACATTCTGGGAAGCAATGCACGACAGCGATGCCATTTCGGCCGCTTGGGTCGTGATGGACCGCGAAGGGGCTCGAGAGGCACGACGGCGGTTCGGCAAGAACACCGGTTTTGCCCAGTTCACCTCCGGCGCCGTGCAGGCCGGACATGCCGTCTTGCTACTGCGTATCGGCGAGGGGGTTTGTGCGGAGTGGAGTTTCAACGGCAAATGCAGGTTCTGGCAGGATGCGCAACGTCAGGGTGCTCCGCGCCTTTATGACGATGGCTACGACGCCGAATTCTTGCGCACCGGTACAAGGTATCCGCCGATACTCGAGATTACACACTATCCCCACACTGGGCCGAACGCCTGGCAGCATCTGGCTGCCCGCCAGATCCAGGGTATGACTGGTATGCGATTTTCACCCAAGGAGTACATGCCGTGAGCCTGAGCTTTCGGCATGTATCTCTTCCCAGCGGCGTGCAATTGAAGGTTTTGCGGCGACGATTGCTTGGCACCCAAGTCGTCGAGACCTCGCTTTGGCCGCATCTGACAGGCAAGGAGGGCGCTGCTGCGCGCTATCTGCTGGCGCTTGCAGATAGTGGCGAGGCTGACATCTCGGCCACCGAGGTATTGGTTGTGCACCCTGCGATTGCGGCATTGCCTGCCTCCGTGGCGGAGGCTGTCAGATTGCCTCCACTTGGCACTCTTTCAGTGACGTTGGCGTTTCAAGGGATCATGACCGATCCGAGGGCCCGCATTCGCGTCAGCTGGTATGATGCCGACACTCGCAGAATAAGGATTGAAAGAACCGGAGCACTGGCCCGGTGGGGTGCCTTGGAGGGCCGCCTGTCAGGGCCTCTCTATGCACTGACCGAGGCTATCGATCGCTACAACGCAACCGAGAGTTCCGGCTCGGACATACGGATCGCTGCTTGGGCGCCGGTGCAAAATGCATTGAAGATGACCACCGGACAGGAGGTAAGTACCGAAGATCGCTTTCTTACCAGCCTCACGATCTATCAAGCAGGGGCGGTTGCGCTGGATGTCTTCGCGACCCCCTATGGGCCAGATTTCCTCCCCGTTGTCATGGGTCGAGAGAAATCGGCAACCCTTAATGATGATGCGCCCGCCCCGGAAGGAACCGAGCACGCGCCAGCGGCACCAGATCTCGTCTCTGACGCTCTGTTACCTGAGCCGCTCCAAAGACGTTTCGCAAGCGAACTGTTTGCTGCCGAATCCACCAGTCGGGATGCCTATGTTCTCGATCGAAACACCTACCTTGTTGTCGATCCGGCGCTCAAATCCGCCTTGGATGTCATCCGGACGAAACGTTCCGCGCCGCGAGAAGAGCGTATTTCATTCCTCCAGAATCCCAGGATCGAAATTGCACGGGCGCTCGGCGACGAAACAGGTGAGATGGCGCAGACTCTGCTGGTCGAAACTTGGCAGTATTCGGAGCGCATTCTCGGCCTCGGCGTCTGGGAGCCGCCTGCCATGCCATGGCTTAAGAACAAGGCCGGCCAATGGTTGCCCGAGCGCTTTCCCGTCAGGATCGGCGACCAGATCGTCGAAATGGATCAACGGATTTTCGACGGTCTCAAGACCGCAGTGGCTGCTGCAGATCAGCAAGGCGACAGCAAAATCCAATTGGGTGATCGGGCATTCAAGGTCCCGGAGGTCCAGGATGCTTTTGAACGGCTTGGTCTCGACCGTCAGGGAAATGCGCCAACTCAGGCCGTTGAGGAGGGCAATCAGCTAGAACAAACTCAAAGGGACCCGCACGCGGGTGAACAAGAACGCCTCATCATTCAACAAAATTTTGAAGGCAAGGAATTTGCCGTCTCCCACAATGCCAGGCAGACCGTGGCAGGCGACGAATTTCCTCCAACAGAGGTTGTCACGACAAGACCAAAACCGCATCAAAAGGACGGCTTTGATTGGCTGGTCGGCAGCTACAAGGCAGGCTGGCCAGGCGTGCTACTCGCCGATGACATGGGTTTGGGAAAGACCTTTCAGGCTCTAGCCTTCCTGGTGTGGGTCAGACAAATCCGGAGCAAGCTCGGCATCGATGCAGGCTCGCAAAAGAAGCCGGTGCTAATCGTGGCACCGACGGCGCTTTTGCGTAACTGGGTCGAGGAAGCCGACCGACATCTGGCGCCGCAAGCGTTGGGCGAGCGCATAGATGCATTCGGTTCGGCCTTGCGTCACCTCAAGATGGAAAGGCTCGAGCACTGGACTGCCGAAACTGCGCTTGACGTCGCCAGGTTGCGCTCGGCCGACTGGATACTGACGACCTATGAGACACTCGCCGACTACCATCGGGCCTTTGCGCGCGTCCCATTCAGTGTGGCCGTCTTTGACGAAGCGCAGAAGATCAAGTCGCCTGGCTCGATCAACACACAGTCCGCGAAGGCTATGAATGTCGAATTCGCGCTGGCCCTCACAGGGACGCCCATTGAGAACCGTCTTGCCGACTTATGGTGCATCATGGATCGCGTGGTTCCGGGCTATCTCGGGGATCTTAAGGGCTTCGTCCAGAGCTACGAGAAAGGCGGCGGGGACGACCTTCGGCGATTGAAAGCCAGCCTTGATCAGCCTCCGAGGCCAGAGACCCCGCCCGTGCTATTGAGGCGGATGAAGGCGGAAATTCTGGAGGGCTTGCCAAAACGCGAGGTCTCAAAAAGGCAGATGCAAATGCCGCCGGAACAGGCGGAAGCCTATGCCGCGGCAGTCTTTCGGGCACAAACCGGCGGCACAAGCCAGGGCGATATGTTGCGGGCGATTCATGCATTCCGGGGCATATCATTGCATCCAACCGGGAGCTCTGGCTGCGATCCGCTCGACATGACCTCGGTGCGGGATTGGATCGCAAAATCGGCGCGCATGGTCCATGCGGTCAAAGTTCTGGAGCACCTAAACACAATCGGCGAGAAGGCACTGGTGTTTGTTGAAGACCTTGAGGTCCAGAAGGTTTTCGCAGCTGCGATCGCCACTCATTTGCAAATGCCACGCCAGCCGGCGATCATTAACGGGACTGTTCCGGGAGAAAAGCGGCTTGAGATCGTAGAAAGGTTTCAGTCCTCAAGCTCACGTTTCGACTTGCTTGTGCTCTCGCCCAAGGCTGCCGGCATCGGTCTCACGATCACTGCCGCAAACCACGTGATCCATCTGTCGCGGTGGTGGAATCCGGCCGTAGAAGACCAGTGCAACGATCGCTGTTATCGCATCGGGCAGCAAAGGCCGGTCACTGTCCATGTGCCAATCGCAGTCCATCCGGAATTTGGCGAGACCTCTTTCGATCAGACACTCGATGCATTGTTGGAGCGAAAGCGCCAGCTCTCGCGCGACATGCTTGTCCCACCTGTAGAGGATGGCGATGTCGAAGCCCTCTTCGGCAGAACGCTCGGAAGGGTCTGATCGTCAGGGTAATCCAGCCTCGGCGAGGTAAGGCGACAGAATTGTGGGCTTGTCGCCAATGCGACCCGAACTCGTCAGGATCAAGCGCTTCTTCGCCCTGGTCATCGCAACGTAAAACAGTCGCCTCTCGCCCTCGAGCGCTCGTTCAGTTTGAGCAAACCGAAGTGGCCAGATGCCGTCGACAACATCCAGCATGACCACTGTATCGAACTCGCGCCCCTTGGCTCGCAGCGCTGTCATCAGGTGGATGGGCTTCTTCCACTCCTCGTTTGCTGAATCATCGGAGTCCATTCCGGGCAGCTTGACAAGGGTATCCTTCGCCTTCTCCAAATCATCGACGAAGCTCTGGAAGTCCTCCCCGTAGGTTTCTGAGAATTCCGCCAGATAGGCGAACGGTGGATCGGCCAGGAAGATATCCTCAGAGCCGCGTCCATGATCCTTTTTGAATCCTGCGTAGAGGGTCTGAAGAGCCTCGATAGCCGCTCTTACAGTCGGCGCGTGGAGCAGCTTTCGAAGCCGGATTGCGAAGTTGGCGGCTGTGGCGCCCTCGTCGGTCTGCCCGCGGATCGGACCTGAATAAGTCTGGAGCTGGGCAATGGCTGCATCGTAGGATTTGGGTCTCACCGAGCGCACATGCCTAGCCATCGCATCTGCTTCAACCCGGCGCAGCGGATACCGCTGCACGGAATTGCAAAGGGCCATGACGTCATCGACAATCGTCGGGACTGCGATACCAAGGCCCGCCATGGTGCGCGTCCGAAGCGCGCCCAGCAGCCGGTCAAAGGTGTCGGATAGGAAAAGATGAAGGTCTTCCGCGGCGCAAAAAGGAATGTCCTCTCGCGCGAGCAGAATCTGGTAGGGAATTAGCTGGGCGCGCTTCCTCGATAGCAGGGCCATCCGCGCTCCAGGTGCCTTTTTTCCAACGAAGCTCCGGATTTCGTCGAGCACGCTTTCGACGGAATCCAAAAAAGTTTGCCCTGAATACATGAAGGTTTGCGCTTCAACGGTTGAAACGGCATGCATGCTCTTTGCGACTCTTCGCTTGTTGTGCGCGATGAGACGAGCGGATTTCTCCACGATGTTTCGCGGGCTGCGGTAATTCTTCTCCAAAATATAGGTCTTGAACGGCCGCCCTAAATGCCGATCCGGTTCAAGGATGAAATCGGGCGCCGCGCCACGCCACTCGAAGATGGCCTGATCGTCGTCGCCGACAATGGTGAGTGCCGACTGATTCAGGTCGGCAACCTTCATAATCAGTGCCAGGTCGAGAGGATTGATATCCTGAAATTCATCGACGAGGATGTCTGTGATCCTTGCCCCCGGAGCGGGTAGATTTCCGGCAGCCAGTTGTCGCCGCTGGTCGAGCCAAGCACCGTATTTTTGGTCTTCAAGGGTGAACGAACCGGTCGCGAACTGCTGAACGCAGGCGGCATTGAAGAATGGCAGCGCGATCTCTAGGAAAGTCTCCCACCGGCGGTTGTCGACGACACCGAGATCCTCGAACTTGACGATGAAATCTTCGAGCAACGATAGCAGGCCCAGCTCCTCCAAGGACTCCAATCGTTGATCGGCCATTGCGAGCGATCCATCTTCATGGTCGAAGGCCAGCGATTTCATAGTATCAAGCAGATCCGCCAACAGCTTCGGCAACTTGAAGGGCTGGTGTTTCATACCCTTGTCCAGCTCAGGAACCGATGACCACGCAGGAGCCAGCACGGTCCTTACAAGATTGGCTCGCTCGATTTCGGCAACGTGGAGTCGTGGCTGGGTCGACATCGCGCGAAGCCGCCTATGTCCCCATCCATTGAGCGTCACAACATCGGCGCGTGTCGAGAAGGGCGCGAACGCCGGCTCTGAAAGCCTGGCCCGCAACTCGTCACGAGCGGCCCGCGTGAAGGAAACGATGAGGAAGGACGAGCTTCCGACCGAGCGACGGTGAAGTTCAGCACAGCGATGGAGGAGGGAAAGTGTCTTGCCACTTCCGGCAGGTGCGAGCAACCTTATGTCTGTCTGGGTGGCATTGACGAAGGCAAGCTGGGTAGCATCCAGGGCGGCGGAAGCGATGCTGTTCAAATCCGGCTCCTATCTAGCCAAAAATCAGTCACGAGGTTGCAGAGTAGACCGGAGGCTGTCAAACGGCTTCCAAAAGTGACTCGGACGAATTCTTGGACTGGTTATGCTGCAATTCCCAGGTTCCGGCGGTATTCGGAGGGGCTCAGGCCACCGAGTGAGATCTTGATGCGATGCTGATTGTACCACCGGATGTAGGAATCCACCTGCTGCATGAAGTCTTCGAGCGTCGTGTTGATCCAGTCGCGATGGTAGTACATCTCATTTTTCAGCCGTCCGAAGAAGCCCTCGCAGGCTGCGTTATCCGGTGAGCATCCTTTGCGTGACATGGACCGTGCGAGCTGAGCATTGTGCATTCGTAAGAGCCATCCAGGCCAGCGATAATGGGCGTTGCGGTCGTTGATCGGTGAGATCGTGCTTACGCCCGGGGACAGGCGCGGTGAGGTGCATGCCGAGCTGCGCGGCGAGTTGTTCGGCATCCTCGAATTCGCCAATCCTGAACAAAATCAAAGCCTTGCCGATGTTATGACAAAAGGGGTTTGCGGGTCCCCGCAACCAACCTACTTGCATCCTATCCTTTTCAGGTCGACGTGGTCTCGCGCGGGGGCGGAGCCTCAATCCGAATTCTTGCAACTAGAGGTCCGCCAGACCATACGAGATCACACCAAGGATATACCGGGCCCACCATCTCGCGCCAGCTTCGGCGTCTTCGACCGTTAATGTGATTTTCGGAGCTTGGAGATTCGCCTCGATGTTTGGTGAGCTGTCGCTGTTGGGTCCCAAGTGGACTCCCCCGGTCGTGCATGGACAACAGGCTTGCCGCGCCCCACGATTGAGATTACCCGCGCGTTTTTGCTCTCGAGTTCATCCAGGTAATCGGCCCACCATTGCATCATCTTGACGCGCTCTTCCCAGTGCTCTGCCCGGGCGTAGGCACGACGAACGTTGTTGTTCTCAATGTGGGCCAGCTGCCGTTCGATGGCGTCCGGATGCCATTTTCCGCATTCGTTTAGCAGAGTTGATGCCGTTGCTCGAAAACCGTGCGCCGTAGCTTCCTCCTTGCCGTAGCCCATACGGCGCAGGGCGGCGTTAACCGTGTTGTCGGAAATCGGACGCGAAGCCGATCGAACGCTAGGAACCAGCAGCGATCCGCCACCAGAAATTTCTCTGAGTGAGGCCAGGACGCTCAAGGCCTGCCTTGAAAGGGGTACGCGGTGCGGCCGTCGCATTTTCATGCGTGCTTCAGGAATGATCCACACCGAGCTTTCGAAATCGAACTCTTTCCATTCTGCCGCGCGAAGCTCGCCGGGGCGGGGAAACAGCAGTGCGATCAGCTTCAGGGCGGCACGGGTTGTAGGCTGTCCATCAAATGCATCGATCGCCCTCAGCAAGCCGCCCAAGGCCTTAGGATCAGTAATCGCGGCACGAGGCGTGACCGTCGGGCTGATGAGCGCGCCCCTGAGAGCGATCGTCGGATCTGCCTCGGCGCGTGCTGTCGCGATTGCGAATCGAAACACAGTGCCAATTGTTGAGCGTAGGCGCCTGGCCGACTCGTATCGACCGCGAACCTCCACGCGACGGAGAGCAGTAAGGATGCTTGCCGTATCGATCTCCCGAATGCACTTGGCGCCGATTGTCGGATAGGCAAAGTCGAGCAGCCATTTGACCTTGCTGATCGTCCGATCGGCACGTCCTTCCTTCTTCAGCTTCTCAACATATTCGTCTGCGATTGAGCGAAAGGTGTCATTTGGCGAATTAGCCTTCTGGAATTTGCGCTGCTGGGCCGGGTCGGCACCAGCCTTGAGGAGACGTTTGGCTTCATCGCGCGCTTGGCGGGCATCAGCGAGAGAAATGACAGGATAGCTGCCCAGAGACAGCAGCTTCTGCTTCCCACCGAACCGATAGGCGAGGCGCCATAGCCTTGTTCCCGACGGCTGGACCCATAGCTGGAGCCCGCCGCCGTCGGATATTTTCTGGAGCTTGGACGCAGGCCGGATGTTTCGGCATTTCATGTCGGAGAGAGCCAATTTGTAGGACCTCCTATTGGTGCTTCGATACCAACAGGTTCTCCGATACCAACAAAAATACCAACACCTCGCCCCGTTGGACGAAGTTTGCCCAACCGCGATGAAATTCGCCCAAGCGAACCTTTCGTGCCGAAAAGACGCGCAAAATCAGCCGTTTGCGGAGACTTAAGCGTAGATGGTTCGGCGAAAGGGAGCCTGGGGAGAAGAGGGAATGGTGCCCAGAGGCGGATTCGAACCACCGACACGCGGATTTTCAGTCCGCTGCTCTACCAACTGAGCTATCTGGGCCTGCGCCGGCTGACGGGATGCGCCCGCCGGGTTTCGCGAAGGCACCAGGCGGCGCCCCTTGAAAGCGCGTGGGTTATAGCACGGGAATCTTGGCTGTCCAGCGCCTAACGGGCGATTTTCCGGGGCAATTGTCGCAGGCGCCTGATGGGGTTCGAACGATGTCGGCAAACGAGCAATCGCACTTGCCGGCAAAGCCGGTATCTGATTGCCCGTAACCACCCTAAAGCATGTCTCCCGAAAGTGGGAACCGGTTTCGTGATAAAGACATGCGTAAAATCAAAACCCAAAGCGCATGGAGCGATCTGAAAGATCGCGACGCGCTTTAGAAGGGGGCATGCCGCTGGCGCTTAGCCCTCGTCCTTGGGGCCCGGCTTCGGGCTGTCCTCGTCTTCCTCTTCGCCGTCGCGGTCGGGAATGACATAGGCGCCCTTCAGCCAGCGATTGAGGTCGATGTCCTTGCAGCGCGCGGAGCAGAACGGATAGTGCTCGCGCGAGGAAGGTTTCCCGCATTCGGGGCAGGGCCGCTTTGGCCGAAGCGGTGTCACCTTGTCGTCCAGGCTCATGGCCGCGCGACGTGCCAGTTCTTGTGCGCCTTGAAGCCTTCGCCGGAAAGCAGCGCCACGCTCTCATAAAGCGGCAGGCCCACCACATTGGTGTAGGAGCCGACCAGCTTGACCACGAAGGAGCCGGCCAGGCCTTGCACGGCATAGCCGCCGGCCTTGCCGCGCCATTCGCCCGACGCGACATAGGCGTCGATCTCCTCGCGCGGCAGCCGCTTGAAGCGCACCCTGGTCTCCACCAGCCGCTGGCGCAGCTTGCCGCCGGGCGTGATCAGGCAGACGCCGGAATAGACGCGGTGCGAGCGGCCGGAGAGCAGGCCGAGGCAATTGATGGCGTCGTCGATCGTCTCGGCCTTGGGCAGGATGCGCCGCCCCACCGCCACCACCGTGTCGGCGGCGAGGATGAAGGCGGGCGCGTAATCTTCCTCGCTTTTCAGCGAGGCCAGCGCCTTCTCGGCCTTGTCCTTGGACAGGCGCTTGGCCAGCGAACGCGGATGCTCGGCGCGCTGCGGCGTCTCGTCGACGTCGGCGGGCAACACGCGGTCCGGCTCGATGCCGGCCTGCTGCAAGAGTTCGATGCGGCGCGGCGAACCCGAGGCAAGCACGAGCTTCTGCAGGATGCTCATCGTGCTTACGCCGATTTGCTACTTGAAACGGTAGGTGATGCGGCCCTTGGTCAGGTCGTAAGGCGTCATCTCGACCAGGACCTTGTCGCCGGTCAGCACGCGGATGCGGTTCTTGCGCATGCGGCCGGCCGTGTGGGCGATGATTTCATGTTCGTTTTCGAGCTTCACGCGGAACATCGCATTGGGCAGCAGTTCGGTGACCACACCTGGAAACTCGAGGACTTCTTCCTTCGGCATTCGATACCTTTGCTTGGATGGTAGTTCCAGCACCCGGCTGGAAATTGCGGCGGAACCTATATGATAATCGTGCGCTTGTGAACACGCTTAATCCGTGGCGTTTTCTGCCTCTGGAAGCAGGAAACGTCGGCTTATGCGCGTTTTCAGCCGCTCGCGCACGTCGCGATAGGCCGCCATGATGTGCTCGCGCGTCCCGCCGGTGTCGGTCGGGTCCGGCATCGGCCAGTATTCGACCTCGACGGCGAGCGAGCGGGTGAGCTCGAGCGCGGCGTGGTGGGCCTCCGGCGCCAGCGTCACGATCAGGTCGAAATAATCATCCTCCAGATCCTCCAGCGTCCGGGGCTGGCGCTCGCCAAGCGACAGGCCGTCCTCGACAAGCACCGCATCGACGAACGGATCGCGCTCGCCGGCGCGCACGCCGGCCGAAGCGACGAAGGTGGTGGCGGGCAGCATGCGGCGCGCCAGCTGCTCCGCGATCGGCGAGCGCACGGCGTTCATGCCGCACAGAAACAGGATCGAGTGGGGCAGGGCGGCCGGCACTAGAGCATGATCCCAAAAAGTGGGAACCGGTTTTTGGAAAAGATCATGCTCCAACAAAAGACCATGATCCCAAAAAGTGGGAGCCGGTTTTTGGAAAAGATCATGCTCCAACAAAAGAGCATGATCCCAAAAAGTGGGAACCGGTTTTCGGAAAAGATCATGCTCCAACAAAGAGCTGGACCAGGACGGCGGTTCAACGAAACGTCATCATAATCTAGCCCCGCCAGTGCAGCACGCAGACCAGCGTGAACAGCCGCCGCGCCGTGTCGAAGTCGATCTCGATCTTGCCGGCGAGCCGATCCATCAGGGTCTGCGAGCCTTCATTGTGCAGGCCGCGCCGCCCCATGTCGATCGCCTCGATATGGCTGGGCGTCGAGGAGCGGATGGCCTCGTAATAGCTTTCGCAGATCAGATAGTAGTCCTTGACGATGCGCCTGAGCGGCGTCAGCGACAGGATGTGGGTGACCACCTCGGCGCCGTTCTCGCGGCTGACGGCAAAGACCAGGCGCGACTCGGCCAGCGAAAGCTTGAGCCTGTACGGACCCGCGCCGTCGTCGTTGACCGGCCGAAAACTGTTCTCCTCGATGAGGTCGAAGATAGCCACGGCCCGCTCGTGCTCGACGTCGGGCGTCGAACGTCCGATCGTTTCGTCGAGCTCGACGTCGATCAGCCTGTCGCGGGTTTGGTCGCGGCCAGACATCGCTACATGTTCAGCCTGATCGCAACGGAGCGGGCATGCGCATCGAGCCCCTCCGCCTTGGCAAGCGCGATCGCGGCGGGCGCCAGCGCCTTGAGCTGCTCCGGCCCGAGCTTCAGGATCGAGCTGCGCTTGACGAAATCGAGCACGGACAGGCCCGAGGAGAAACGCGCCGAACGTGCTGTCGGCAACACGTGGTTGGAGCCGCCGACATAGTCGCCGATCACTTCCGGCGTATGCCGGCCGATGAACACGGCGCCCGCGTTGCGGATCCTGGAAAGGAAGCTCTCGGCATCGTCGAAGGCGAGCTCGACATGTTCCGCCGCGATCCTGTCGACCAGCGGCAGCGAGGCCTGCAGCGTCGGCACCAGGATCACCGCGCCGAAATCGCGCCAGCTGGCGGCCGCCGTCTCGCCGCGCGGCAGGACTTTCAGCTGGCGTTCGACCGCCTGCTCGACCGCCTTGCCGAATTCCGCATTGTCGGTGATCAGGATGGACTGCGCCGAGACATCATGCTCGGCCTGCGCCAGAAGGTCGGCGGCGATCCAGTCCGGATCGTTGTCGGCGTCGGCCACCACCAGCACTTCCGACGGTCCGGCGATCATGTCGATGCCGACCGTGCCGAACACCTGGCGCTTGGCCGCCGCGACATAGGCATTGCCCGGCCCGACGATCTTGGCGACCGGCCTGATCGTCTCGGTGCCATAAGCAAGCGCCGCAACGGCCTGCGCGCCGCCGACGCGGTAGATCTCCGAAACGCCCGCAAGGTCGGCCGCCACCAGCACCAGCGGATTGATGACGCCGCCCGACGCCGGCACGACGATGACGATGCGCTCGACTCCGGCGACCTTGGCCGGCACGGCGTTCATCAGCACCGAGCTCGGGTAGCTCGCCGTGCCGCCGGGCACATAAAGGCCGACGGCCTCGATCGCCGTCCAGCGCGAGCCGAGCTCCACGCCGGCGGCATCCGTGTAGCGGTCGTCCTTCGGCTTTTGCCGCTCGTGATGCGAACGGATACGGTCGCGCGCGAATTTAAGCGCCTCGACGGTGGCCGGATCGGCCGCTTCATAGGCCTTGGCGATGTCGTCCTTCGACACGGCGATGCCGAGCGCGCCGAGATCGGCTTTGTCGAACTTCAGCGTGTAGTCGATCAGCGCCTTGTCGCTTTCGGCGCGCACGCGGGCGATGATATCCCGCACCACGGCCTCCACATCGGCCGACACTTCCCGCTTTGTGGTGAGGAAGGCCGAAAAGCGCTGTTCGAAATCGGTATCGGACTGGCGGAGCGTGATGGCCATCGTCAGCCTCTGTGCACAGGTCGCGAGGTGGCTTCCCAGGCGCCGCCGACATCGGCAAGCCGTGCCTCGACGCATTCGACGTCGAGCATGATGGTGCCGCCGCCCGAAAACACCAGTTCGACGATGCCGGCCGGCTTGCTGATGGCAATGAAGCTGATCGCCAGAAGCGACAGCACTTCGGCGGGCTTGTCGCGTTGTATGCCGCTGGTCTTGACGCCGAGCACGCGGTCGAAATGCAGAACGCTCTGCCGCCGTTCATTATGCTGGCGGAACAGGCCCGATTTCGCTTCCCAGACGAAGCGGTTCATGGTCAGCACGAAGCGCTTGGCCGCCGGCAGGTACTCCAGGTCGGAGACTTTCATCACGGCGTCCTGGACATGCGCCGAGACGATACTCAGATCCTGATCGTCGAGCGCGATGAGCTTGAGAGCTGCCATGCGGGATGCGCACCTGAACTTTGACAATTCAGCGTTCTGTTAGAGCATGATCCCGAAAAGTGGAGACCGGTTTTCGGTAAGGATCATGCTCACACAAAAAGCTAGAGCGTGGTTGAACTCCACGCTCTAGTGGGTCTTTCCGCTCGGCGCAACCGCTCGGAAAGAATGCCGCGGTACGTCAGCCCGAAATGCGCTCGATCACCGCGCCGCAGCCCGAGAGCTTCTCTTCCAGCCGCTCGAAGCCGCGGTCGAGGTGGTAGACGCGGTTGACCGTGGTCTCGCCTTCGGCCGCAAGGCCGGCGATCACCAGCGACACCGAGGCGCGCAAATCGGTCGCCATGACGGGAGCGCCCTTGAGCTTGGCGACGCCGTCGACGATCGCCGTCTGGCCGGAAAGCGTGATGTGGGCCCCGAGGCGCGCGAGCTCCTGCACATGCATGAAACGGTTCTCGAAGATCGTCTCGGTGATGCGCGATTTGCCCTTGGCCATCGTCATCAGGCCCATGAACTGCGCCTGCAGGTCGGTCGGGAAGGCGGGGAAGGGGGCGGTGGTCACGTCGACCGGCGCAATGCCGGCGCCGTTGCGCTTGACGCGGATGCCCTCGTTGGTCGGCGTGATCTCGGCGCCGGTCTCGACGAGAACATCGAGCGCGCTCTGCAGCAGGTCGGGCCGCGCGCCTTCCAGGACCACATCGCCGCCGGTCATCGCCACCGCCATGGCATAGGTGCCGGTCTCGATGCGGTCGGGGATGACGCGGACACGGGCGCCGGACAGCGCCTCGACGCCCTGGATGGTGATGGTGGAGGTGCCGGCGCCGTGGATCTTGGCGCCCATGGCGATCAGACATTCGGCGAGATTGACGATCTCCGGCTCGCGCGCGGCGTTTTCGAGCACCGTCTCGCCCTTGGCGAGCGAGGCCGCCATCATCAGCACATGGGTGGCGCCGACCGAAACCTTCGGGAAGACGTAACGATTGCCGACCAGGCGGCCATTCCGGGTCTTGGCCAGGACATAGCCATTGTCGACGTCGAGTTCGGCGCCAAGGACCTGCAGGCCCTCGAGGAACAGGTCGACCGGGCGCGTGCCGATGGCGCAGCCGCCGGGCAGCGACACCTTGGCCTCGCCCATGCGGGCAAGCAGCGGCCCGATCACCCAGAAGGAGGCGCGCATCTTCGAAACCAGCTCGTAAGGCGCGGTGGTGTCGACGATGTTGCGGGCGGAAAAATTGATCGTACGCGAATAGCCTTTCTGCTGGCTCTCGCGTCGGCCGTTGACGGAATAGTCGACGCCGTGGTTGCCGAGGATGCGGATCAGCTGCTCGACATCGGCCAGATGCGGCACGTTTTCAAGCGTCAGCGTGTCGTCGGTGAGCAGCGAGGCGATCATCAGCGGCAGTGCCGCGTTCTTGGCGCCCGAGATCGGAATGGTACCGGCAAGCTCATTGCCGCCGACAATTCTGATGCGATCCATAAGAAAACGTCCCCTCGGCCAGAACAGGCCGTTCCAATCGGTTGATGCGCCCGGCTTAGACCATTGGCCGGCTTGGTTCAAGAAATAGGATTTTCCTGAAACCGGACCGACTATGGCCGGGCAGTATGGCTGATTTGGTCAGTCCTTGTGCATTTTTCCAGCAGCCGGCAAGCCTTCCGACCGCGGATCGGCGTCGCCCGCGCGCCGCGAACGCGTCTGCGCCTTTCGCTTTTGCAGATTGGCGCGCAGCGCCTCGGCCAACCGTTCCTTGCGCGCGGCTTCGCCCTTTTTCGGTGGATTTGTCTTCTCGCCCATCGTCCAATCCCTGACCGGTGGTCAGCCGGCTGCGATTCCGCAATGGGTAGCATTTTGGCCGGGCGATGTCATGAAAGCAGGCCGTCCGGCGGGTTTCACGCTGTGGATCGGCCGCGCATACCACCCCAAACCGCTTAATGGGGGCCAGGAATCAGATGCGACGCTTTGGGTTTTTCTTGGCCTTGCGCTTGCCGGTTCGATATGGCAGAAGCGCCGCCATCGCAGGCTGCGGTAGCTCAGTGGTAGAGCACTCCCTTGGTAAGGGAGAGGTCGAGAGTTCAATCCTCTCTCGCAGCACCAGCCTTCCCTGCGTTGTCGCATCGGGCAGCGCCTGACGATGGTCTGGCGCCTACCCAGTGGCAATGCCTCGCCTGCGAGGCCTCGTGGCGGAATGGTCACGCAGAGGACTGCAAATCCTTCAATCCCGGTTCGATTCCGGGCGAGGCCTCCAGTTCCGGCGCCACCACAGCCCAGCCGCGTTTACCGGTGCGGCCAAGAAGCAGAACCGCCGGTTCAGTTGGTGACGTGCGACAGCCGCAGGCCGGCTTCGTCGGGGGCCTCGGCCATGCCTTCCTCCGCGAAGCGGTACATGTCCTCGAAATCGAGCTCATGTTCGAAGACGACGCCGCCGACGCTGATCGCAAGCACGTCCTTGTCGCCCTTCGGCGCGAAATAGATTTCGCCGACCGCGCCGCGAATACGCTCGCCGATCTCCTTGGCGTCCTGGTCGCTCGCACCCGGCAGGAAGACGCCGAACATCGAGGTTCCGAGCCGGCCGATCAGATCGTCCTTGCGCACCGCGGATCGGATGGCCGATGCGATCAGCCGCAAGGCCTCATCGCCCCATTCCAGACCGAAGCGCAGGTTGATCGACGCCAGATGCTCCGGATGGATGACCAGAAAGGCGCCGGAGCGCGGACCGGCCGGTCTTGCCGCTCTCCTGTCGACCATCGATGTGAACACCTTGCCGTTCAGACAGCCGGTCAGTTGGTCGTAGGTGCCGGATTTGGTGAGTTCCTGCCGGTAACGGCGGATCTCGATCTGTTGCCAGCCGGTGAGGGCAAACAGCGGCAGGCCGATGACGATCGGCACGATGATGGCCGTGAGGGCGCCGCGGGCGAACGGCGTCAGGCTGTCGCTGAAAAGCATCAGGTAGTTCAGCGCCAGCGAAAGGGCGACGCAGCCGGCGGTGCCAAGCACGGCCAGCAGGATGAGGTGCTTCCACGTTTGAGCCGGCGCGATCGGTGTTTTCGTGGTCAAGGGCCAATCTCCTGTTCGACGCATTGGCTTACAGGAGGTCCGTTGCAATTTCGGTTCAGCGAAGCGGACAATTTGATTCAAAGTCGGCTTCTTCTCCATGGGAAGCGCTGGATCCGGCGCACCGGCAACCGTTGGATCAGGCCAAGTTATAAAAGTGCCTAACCGCTCTGACCATTCTGCTTTCACGCAATTCCGTGACGGAAACCGGCTTTCCCGCGATCGCCCTATTGCGGCGGTCCGAAAATGCCCATCCTGGCTTCTCTCGCCACCGCTTCCGCCTTGCCGTAAATGCCGGTGGGGGCGGCCAGCGCCCAGCCATTTGAGACCAGCCAGGCGCCGACATCCTGCTTGCCGAGCGCGCAGGGCGCGGCGATGGCGAAGCGGTCGGCCTCCGGCGGCAGCAGGCATTTCAGCGCCCGGCCGCGCAGCCAGGCGTTGAAGGCGGCCCGCGCCCGCTGGCCGCAGGGCCAGGCGGTGTTGTCGAACGTGCAGCTCCTGTCGGGGTCTATGTCGATCGTGCCGCTGATGGCGACCCTGCGTCCCATGGCCTCGAAGACCGCCGAGGAGGTCGCGACCGGACCGAAAAGCAGCGTCTCGCGCCAATCCCGCGGCATCGGCGTCTTCGGTCGCGGCGCGAGCCCGAGTTCGCCGAGCGGAGCGCGCGGCTCGATGCGCTCGATCCCCGACGGGTCGAGCGGCGGCGGTGCAATGAGATCCTCGGCGATCTTGCGTGCCGGCTCGCCCGGCCGCGTGTCTTGAAGCGGAACCTGAGAGGCAGGCCTAAAGTCGCCGGCATCTTGGGCTGGCGTGACCGGAGGCGGGTCGGGCGGCAGCCAGCGCCTGCCCTCGGCGATCAGCAGCATGCCGGCGAGCAGCCCGAGGCCACCGAGCATCGGCGCCAGCAGCGGGCGCGGTCTCGCCTGGCTCACGCGCGCGCCTCCGCGGGATCGCGCCGACGGCCGGTGATGCTGCTCGAGCCTAACCCGTTAGCTCCTGTCGACACGGCGCCACCCCGACCATTGACCCCTCCGCACATTAGACATGAGCGACATTCCTTGAAAAGCAAGGCGTTGCGTTAAGTCTCGCGCAACCAATGCGGCCTAGAATCGGTCATCGGATGTCGAGGGGATGACATGATGCGCAAGCCGATACTGCTTTTTGCCTTTCCGGCCCTGATGCTGCTTCTCTTGGCGGCGGAGCGGATGGCGGCGCTGCTTCTCGGCTTTTATCCGGCGAGCCCCGCTGTGTGGCACGCCTGGCTCGAGCTGCGGCCTTACTCGACCATGTTCTGGCAGCAGGCGCATGTCTATCTCGGCGGGTCGATGGCCGTCGACGCCGCTATCCTTGTTTTCGCGGCGGGCGCTTGCTGGATGATTTGCCAGGCAAAGAGGTCGGCCGGCTTCTTTCTGGCCAATCACGCAGCCCTGATTTTCGCGGGGCTTATGATGGCGCAGAGCAGTCACGCGGAAACGGCGAGCACCGTTGCCGCGTTCGTCACGCCCCATGGTCTCCAGTTCTCGGTTATAGTCGATCTAAGCTTGCAGAACTGCCTGGTGTTGTGCCTCGGTCTCGCGGCGTGCGCCTATTGCCACGTTGCTTTCCTGCGCGACGCGAAACTGCGCGCCGAGGCACGTTCGGTGCGTATGCTGGCGCTGCAGCGCGATCTGTAACCCGCCGCCCCGGACGGCGGCCCGCGCGATCAGTTGATCTTCTTGTAATAGACCTTGCCGTCGGGCTGCTGGATGCGCTGGTAGGACGGGTTTGGACCCGGAGGCGCGACCTTGCGCTGGAACGAGGGCAGCCCGTCGCCGGAGCTTTCATCGACCGCGGACGCATCCGCCACCGTTGTGTTGCCGAGCATGCTCGGCTCCGGAGCGCCGGTCGCCGGTTCGCTGGCCCCGACGGGCTGGCCTTGCTCCAGCCTGGCGACATCGCCGTTGATCCGGCCGAAACTCGCCTGCAGCTGGCGGTCCAGCGTCTCGAACCGGCTCTGGAAACCGTTGTTGACGGTGTCGATGCGGGCGCCGATGCGCTGCTCGAACTGGCCGAGCTGATCCAGCCGCGCCTCTATCGTCTTGAGGTCCTTGACGCCGCGATAGAGATAGACCGCGGCCGTCACGTTGACGGCGGTGACAAGCAACGCGCCGACGGCGATGACGCCGATCATCCTGGCGCGGCTGGGCTTTCCCGGAACGGTTTCCCGGTGACCGAGTTCGATTGCCGGAACGTCCGGCTCGCTGATCATCGTCATTCAACCACCACCTTTGCGCCCACCACGACGCGTTTGAAGAGATCGATCACATCGGTGTTCGTCAGCCGGAAGCATCCGGACGTGCCGTCGAAACCGACGCCCTTGGGATCGTTTGTGCCATGGATGCGATAGAGCGTGTCGCGCCCGTCGCGCGAAAGATAAAGCGCCCTGGCGCCGAGCGGATTGTAGGGACCGGCCGGCACCATCGCCGGCAGTTCCGGCTGGCGCGCGCGCATTTCCTTGGGCGGGCGCCATTCCGGCCATTCGGTCTTGGATGCGATTTTGACCGTTCCGGTCCAGCCGAAGCCGTCGCGGCCGACGCTGATCTGGTAGCGCAGCGCCTGGCCCTGGCCGGTCACCAGATAGAGCGCCTTCTCGTTCTTGCGGATGACGATGGTGCCCGGCTGCTCGCCGGTCTCAAAGACGACCGCCTTGCGCAGGCTTGGGCCCATGGCGGGCAGCGGCGGCGGGCCCGATCCCGCCATCGCCACGTCGCAGGCCGACGCCAGCGCGATGCCGATCAGGCCGGCCGCGGCAAGGGTTGTGCGAAGGTTAGCGCTGGGCATTGTCCAGCCGCTCCTTGAACATGCGTTTCAAGTCCTTGTTGAAGCGCGCGCGTCCGTCCACCTCGGAGGGCAGGATGGCGCGATTGAGCGCATCGGCCAGCAGCGCATTGTCCAGCGCCAGCGACTTGATGTGCGGCGCCTTGAAGATCTTCTCCAGCTCGCTGCGCGAGAAGTGGTTGCCGAACCATTTGCGCTTGTGCTTGTTGGCGACCAGCGTGATGCTGACCTTGTTGCCGCGCAATTCGCGGATCTTCTTGTAGAGCCGCTTGCCTTGCCTCAGCGAAGCGACGTTGAGCTCGAAGACGATGAATATCTCGTCGCTCGTGCGCAGCACCGAATCGTGCCACGGCGTCTCGATGTTGGGCAGGTCGATGACGATGTCGTCGAAGCGATAGGCGACCAGGTCGAGCAGCCGGAACACGAAGTCGGAACCGTGCGGCTCGAACGGCAGCTGCGGCCGCTCGAAGGAATAGAGCGTGAGGCCCGAAGGCCGCGACAATTTGATGACGTCCATCAGCTCGACATCGAGCCGGTCTGGCTGGCCGATGATGCCGGAGAGGTCGAACTGGTTGAACTGGTTGAGATAGGCGCCGCAATTGGCGCTCTGGAAGTCGAGGTCGACGAGGCAGGTCGCCGCCGCCCGCTCGGCCGACTTCGAGGCGAGGTGCTCCGCCGCCGAGATCGCCAGTGTGGTGGCGCCGGCGCCGCCGCTCGCGGCAATGAAGGTGATGATGCGGCTCTTGGTGCCCTGGCTGCCGGTGTCGTGGAAGGTGACGGCGTTGAGCAGCTCCTTGGCGTCGAGCGGCTTGTGCAGCCAGTCGGAGGCGTTCATGCGCACCAGCACGCGCGTCTGCTCGGAGGTTAATTCGCCGGAGATCGCGATCAAAGGCACCGACGCCCATGCCGAGCGCGCCTCGACGATTCCCGGATTGCCGAGCAGCTCGCCATTGCCGAGATCGAGGATGATGATGCCCGGCCGGCTGTCGACCGGCGGCCCCTTCAGGAACTCCGCGGCATCCGAGACCTTGACGTCATAGATCGCCAGCGCGTCGAGCCGCGTGGTGACGTCGCGCTTGAAATTCGCATCGGCGGAAAACAGCGCCACCTGCTTGCGCTTGGTCGGGAGAACTCTGGTGTCGATGGCGTTCATGTTGGCGCGCTCGTGTTCAGGTCTTCGCCCGTGACCGTGCTCAGCATGGAGGGCATGTTGATATCATTGAAGCCCATCAGTCCGCCCAGGAAGAAGAACTGGAAAGTCCGGTTTTGCAGTTGGACTGTGATGGTGGGCACAGGGCCACCGAGCCTGGTCTGGAAACCGAGCCCTGTCGCCGAATAGGTTATGGCGACCTCTGTTCGTTTGAGGCCGGGAAGGAAATGGCACATGCCGGGCCGCTGGGTGCCGGTGAGGGCGGGGCAGGTATCGTTGTTGGTGACGGCAGTGTCGCCTCTGAAAATCCGACTGAAGGCATTGGTGGCGTTGGTGTCGAAATTGGTGGATGTGCCGTTCTTGTCTTTGCAGGCTCCGGTGCTGCCGGTATATTTGCAGACGAACGAATAGGAGCCGGCGACGACCGGCGCGCCCGGCACCGAGCTTGGCGCTGCATTGGCAAGCGCGGTTTTCGACACCACGGGATCGGAGATCGAGGCGAGTCTCGCGCCCACCTGGACGGCTTTGGTCGCGCCGTTCCATTGATAGAGGGCGTAGCCGAAATCGACGAAGCCGAGCGTCAGCGCGAACAGCAAAGGCGCGACGATGGTCATCTCGACCATGGCCGCACCGTGCTCTGATTTTGCGAAGCGCCTCATCATCGTCAGAACCGGATCAACCGCTCCTCATGGGAGCCGCTCAGCGTGATCGGTCCGATGTCGAGAAGAGCCAGCATGCCGACGCCGCTATAGGGATAGGTCCCCGCCGCCCTGACGATGCACACCTGGGGCGTCACTGATCGATAAAGGGTGGTGCTGCCGGACACGGCGTCATGACAGGAGCTGCTGGCCCCTATGGTCACCGTAACATCTGATTTCTGCCAGCCGCTGACGCGGGGGGGATTCGTCACCTTGCCACTGACGACGGTTACTGAGGCCGTGCCGTAGACTGCGATGTTCCTCGCCATGTCGGCACAGTCGATCGCTGAAAAACCAGCAGTCGCATAATCGGTGTACAGCTGACTATTGCAGCGAGCTCCGAATCGTGCAGCATCGGTCAAGCCTGCTTCCACCAGGAGTTTGTCGTGGATCAGATTACCAAATTCGAACACGCCGGCCGACAGGAGAAGCATCAGCGGCGCTACGAGTGTCATCTCGACGAGTACCGCGCCATGTTGGTCTCTTCGGAATTCTTTCAGTTGACGTACAACGTTTCGGAACATTGCCATCACCTGTAGAGCTGCGCTTCGTCGCGCAGGAAGTTGTCGAGCGTGCCGCGCCCGCCTTTGCCGGTGATGTCGACCAACTCGACGTAGATGTTCTTGCCGTTGTCCTTGACCGGCTCGGTGATGAAGAAACTCGCGAACCTGCGAACCGGAACAGTAACGCGACCATTGAAGTTGAAACCGCTGGCCTGGAGGGCTTTACAGTCGAGGATCGCTCCGTAGAGCAATCTGCGATCGGGCGTATTAATCGGTGAACCGGCCGCCGTGGGAGGCGTGCCTTTTTCACCGCTGACCGCAGCGTCGCCAACGATGTTGTCTGATGTGTTCCCATCGCCGTTGGGATCAAGCTCGTATTTGTAGGTCTCGTAACGTGTGGGGAGATTGTCGCCTGTGCCGGATAGCGCGGTCGGCAAGTTTCCTGCGCCATTTCCAGAGTCGCGCAATGGATGGTTAGCCTTCCAATATCTGGCAAGGTTCCAGTCGCCCGCTCCCATTCGTTGGCCCATCATCGTGCAAGTGCTGCTGATCTGACAGGAATCGCGCTCAAGACCGACACCTTTGGTGGGGTCGGTCTCATAGGTGACCTTGTTGCTCGCGACGTACTGATCCCAATTCGTCGCGCCCTTACGTACGTTGGCTGCTGGCCCATCCGAATAGTTCGACGAATTGATGCCGAAACGTGAGTTGATGCCGTTTTTCACCGGACCATTATTCTGGCCGGGCTCGGTTTGAACGCCATCGCGAGAGTAGCAGTTTTGCGGCTTGGAATCGGCCAGCATCTTTTCGAGTTCGTTTGCGCCGGTTCCAAAAGGAGAGGACAGGAAAGCGAAGTTGCCGGGCGCGTACGAGCCATCGCCGCGCAGCACGATTTGCCGGCGCCGATACTTCCTTGTTTGCGCGGCTTGCTCCAGCGTCACACCGCCGGTGATGCTGGTGTCTTCATAGGGGTTGCACATGAAGACCGGCGTATAGTCGCAAACGCTGGATCCGAAACCGGCAACCGCGGTAGCGCCCACATTGAATTCGCCGGTGCTGGATGAAGATAGAAAGGAGACCGGAAAGATCGCGGCGAACCCGAATGGCGTCACCTTCACTTGAACGAACCGCGTCTCCAGTTCTCCTACAGCAGGGTCGGTGTTGGCGTAGTTGGTGGTGGTTATGGCGACGTTGTCGTTGGGGAGGGTCTTGAGGAAGCACCAGGAGATGTTTCCCGCGCTGTTGCATCGCAGGGTGCCTCCAGGTTGGCCAGCGGCAAGCGTGAAGGTGCCATTCGTTCCCGCCGTGGAGAAATGACCCCCGTTGCTGACTAGTGTCGCCATCGCGCGCTCGGCGCGGGCCCAGGCGCCGGTGGTGCCGTCCAACTCGGCCGCGCCTGCTAGCGCGAGGGCGTCTGCGCCCTTCTGCAAATCGTTATGCAGATTGTTAGCCCGACTCATATCAATGACCAACAGCGAAAAGCCGATGATTGCCGGCAGCATGATACTGACAAGGACGAGCGCCATGCCGCGCTGATCGCGCCAGAATCTTCGAATGGTCCCCAACATGACCTTACTCTCTTTTCGCCCTGCGCCAGCCCTCGTCGCCTGGCGCGACCCCGCATCCTTATGTTCAGTTGGCGCTCGTTGACGGCCCGACATTGACTGTCATGTTCGTCGACGGCGCGGATGAGCTTGGCGGTAATTTGTATTTCTGCACGACACCAACGGAGCGTGCCCCGTCGCCTTCGATCTTCGTGTTGTTCGAAACTGGATTGTACGGGTCGACGGTCTGCAGCAGCTGGTTGGCCTTCTGCGAGTCGCCGGAAGCCAGCGTCATCGTGTCGTAATTGTGAAGATAGTCGGCGGCGCAGCCCGCGAGCAGGCCGGTGCCGAGAAGGACGAGCAGGAGCTTACTTTTTGACATAGAGCAGCTTGTCCTTCGATTTCACATCCAGCATGTGGCCGTAAGGCCCGGTGACGCCATCGCCATGCTCGTACATGCGGATCATGTCCTTGTTGACCTCGAGCTGACCGAGCAGCATGAGTTCTGGATCGTTGGCCGGCTTCGTCTTGTCGAAAGGCGTCGCCAGTTGTTCGCCGGGTCTCACCGGCCGGACGAGATGCGGCGTCACGATGACCACGAGCTCGGTTTCTTCCTTAGCCGTGCTTGAATTGTGGAACAGCGCACCGATGATCGGCACCTGGCCGATCCACGGCACCTGGTCTTGCTGTATGGTGTTCTTGCTGGAAAGCAGGCCGCCGACCGCGAAGCTCTGGCCGTCGCGCAGGTCGACGACAGTTGCTAGCTTGCGATTGGTGAAGATCGGATCGCCGGCGCTAGTGAAGCCGGTCAGGTCGCTTACTTCCGGCGCGAGCTTGATGTGGATCTTGCCGTCGTCCAGCACCACCGGCGTGAAATTGAGATTGACGCCGAACTGTTTGAAGACAATCTCGACTTCGCCTTGCGCGTTGACGCTGCGCACCGGCACTTCGCCACCGGCATTGAAGCTGGCGGTCTCGCCGGACACCGTGGTGAGGTTCGGTTCAGCAAGAGTGCGCACGACGCCTTTTGTTTCCAACGCCTGAATGATCAGGTCGACTTTGACATTGCTGTCGATAACGCGCGTTATCAATGCCGCAAATGGGCTCGATCCTGACAGAAGTCCGCTAATCAGATCGCCGGTTCCAAGCACGGTGCCGTCCTTGTCGACAGTCGCGTCGCCAGTTCCCCAAACTGTTTTGCCGCTTTTGTTCGAGCCCTTGAGCGATACCCCGAGATCGCGATCGGCATTGCGCTTGGCTTCCAGGATGCGCACCGAAAGATTGACTTGCTCGCTGTCGTCGATGGTGACGGCATTGATGATGGCGTCCGGTCCATATTGCTGGGTGACCTCGACGATCTGTGCCAGGGTCGCGGCGTCTTTGACATGGCCGCTCAACCGCACCTTGCCATTGATCGAGCCGATCTCAATGCGCGCCCTTGGCGCAACCTGGCGGATCGCGGCCGCCATGTCACTGACATCCTGGCCGACCTCGATCTGGATGGCGCCGAGTGAGCGCTTGTCTTCGGAAAACAGATTGACGGTAGTGGTGCCGACGGCTTTGCCGATGATGTAGAGCGTCTTGTCGGTCATCGGCTGCGCATCGGCGATCTTCTCGTCGCCGACGACGATGTCGCCCAAAGTGGCGTTCACCTGGATCGTGGCGGATTGGGAAACCGGCACGAACACGCGATGCAGCGACGGACGCGACACATCGATGAACCGGTCAGCCGCCCTGGCCGTGTGGCCAAGGATCGCCGGTGCGACCAAGAAGGATAGCGCGACCGCCGCTATCCTGAACCAAGACCCCTTCATTCCCCGTCTCCCCGCTTGCTGCTTGTGGCAGCCCCGCCGCGCCGACCCTCGTCAGTCTTGTCGCGGCACTTCGTATGTTTCCAGCTTGATGCCCCGGAATACGCCGATCGTCGCCTGCTTCGGCGGTTCCGGCTGGACGTATTTGATCACTTCCTTCACGGGCTGAGCCTGAGGCGCAGCGGCCACGACCGTGACCGGCTTTGTCTTGCTCATCTGATCGATCTGGCTGCCGACTCGCTCCACCGCCTTGGCGAGGCCATCGATCTTCTCATCGGCCTGTTTGCGTGCGGCCTCCTCGGCCGCCTGCCTGTCAAGCTCGGCTTGGCGCTTGGCGACATCGTCAGGCGTGTCCGCCGTCAAATCCGCCAGCGTCACCCTCTCATTCGTCTCGCTTTTGCTGGCGGCGGCTTGGCGCAAAGCCAGAGACAATTGTCCTGCGCCCGCCGCAAGCGTCAATTTCTGAGCGTCCTTAGTGCTCACTTCGACCGTGACCGCTTTGACGACCTGCGGAGCGTCTTTGCTTTCGTCGGCAACCTGGTCGACGGCCAGCACTTTCACGCTCTGCAGAAGCACGTCGACGAAACTTCTATCAGCACCCTCATCGCCGCGAACTTCCCGGGTCAGCAGTATGTCGACCCTGTCGCCCGGAAAGACAAAACCTGCCACGCCAAGCACGTCATTGACGCGGATCGAAACTGCCTTCATGCCTTCGCCCAACACCGCCGACAGTGTGGCTCGCTGGCCTGGGCCGGTAATCTTTGCAGCGAGGACAGGTTCGTTGGCGCTGATGGATTGCAACGCCTGGCGCGCTCCATTCCCGGCGATCGCCTCTTTAACGGTCTTGAAGGCGCCAGCCGGCACGGCTCCAGCCGGCCAGGCAATTTCCCGCAACTTGTCGGCGCTTAGCGCATCGCCAAATTTCAAGGGCACCGCCGCGACCACGACGGTGCTCGCCTGAACGCCATTTGACTGCGCCAAGGCATTGCGTTGACCAGCAAGCCAGATATTGACGAGAACGACTGCCAGAACGCCGAATATACCAGCGAGCACAATCATGATCAGTGTATTGGCGCGCATTTACCCCAAGCCCAGTTGAATCGAACTTCTATCAGATCGACTGGGCCTGGAGGTCGTCCAGGCCCGGTCATTTCTATTTCGGCTATCAGCCAGCGCCAGCGCAATTCATGCCGGTCGTCAGGCCGGACGGACCATTGTTCTCCAGGTTGGAGCAAAGCGTAGTCCACGAGTTGGTGACATAGACACCAACGGCGATGATCATCGTGATCACCGCTGCGGTGATGATCCCGATCAGGATCGAATATTCGACCATAGCAGCGCCGTTATCATCGTCGCGGAACTGCCGGGCCATCGTCATGAGCTTCTTCATGCCAATTTCTCCCTTTGGAGGTTTGAACCCGACGAGACAGAGCTAAGGATGAACCCCATACCCAAGCATCCCCCGTCACGTTCAATCCTAGGTCGTGCGAAAAAGCAGTGTCAAACGGATTAACGGACGTTTAACCCTTCAATACTCGGATTTTGGTATTTTCATTTGGGACAAGGGCTTGATTCGCCTCATTTTTCAAGTCTCCTTAACCATTCGTTCACAATTCGGCCATGGTTAGGCCTTTCTGCGGTTGGATTAGGGTTTCTACATACTTATTTATATCTAATGGCTTAGGGGCATCGTCGCCTCCGCTGCGGCAAACGTCCTAAGACCTTAGTCCGGGACCCAAAGACGGCCTTGAAATAGTTATGTTGCTTCACGGTCACTTTCTTAACTATGTCGCAAGTAATTGCCGGTGCTCTGCCTCGCGCCGCTTGTGCCCCCCGTGGTTAACGCTTAGTTTCCGTCTTGGGGATATCAAAAGGGGCGGGCGGCATGTTGGGTCGCTTCATCAAAGGGCCAAGTGAGCAGCGGGCGCCGCAGGCGGTGCCTCTCGTTGCAGCCGGCAATGGAACGGCTGCAGCCATGGTCGCGGAGGCAGAGCCGCAGGGCCTCGACTTCCTGACGTTGAAGGTCGAGCTGCATCGCCATCTCATCGATCGCTTCAACTTGACTGCGCTGGAGACCGCGTCGAAGGATGAAATCCTGAACGAGATCCGGCCGATCGTGCGCGAATTCGTCCGCGGCCGGAACGTGCCCTTGAATGCCCGCGAGCTAGACCAACTGACCAGTGATACGGCCGACGAGATGCTGGGCCTTGGTCCGATAGAGCCGCTGCTAAAGGACGACTCGATCACGGACATTATGATCAACACGCATGAGCGCGTCTTCATCGAACGTCGCGGCATGATCGAGGAAACCGCGATACGCTTCCGCGACGAGGCGCATCTGCTGCGCATCATCAACAAGATCGTCTCGGCCATCGGCCGTCGCGTCGACGAATCCGCGCCGATGGCGGATGCCCGCCTTGCGGATGGCTCGCGCGTCAACATCGCAGTGCGACCGGTCTCGGTGGACGGCCCGCTGGTCTCGATCCGCAAATTCTCGAAGAATCCCTATTCGCTGGAGCGCCTGATGGCGTTCAACTCCATCCGTCAGCCGATGATCGACATGCTCAAGATCGCCGTGCAGGCGCGCAAGTCGATCCTGGTTTCGGGCGGCACCGGCAGCGGCAAGACGACATTGCTCAACGCGCTGTCGAGCTACATCCCGTCGAAGGAACGCCTGGTCACCATCGAGGATGCGGCGGAGCTGCAGCTGCAGCAGCCGCATGTCGGCCGGCTGGAAACACGCCCGCCCAACGTCGAGGGCAAGGGCGAGATCCGCCAGCGTGAGCTGGTGAAGAACGCGCTGCGCATGCGGCCCGACCGCATCATCGTCGGCGAAGTGCGCGGCGAGGAGGCCTTCGACATGCTGCAGGCCATGAACACCGGCCATGAAGGCTCGATGACCACCATCCACGCCAACACGCCGCGCGACGCCATCTCGCGCCTGGAGCAGATGGTCGGCATGGCCGGGTTGCCGATGACGCATGAGTCGATCCGCGCGCAGATCGCTTCGGCCATCGATATCATCGTGCAGACACAGCGCCTTTCCGATGGAGGACGTCGCGTGATCTCGATTTCAGAGATCACCGGCATGGAAGGCAATGTCGTGCAACTGCAGGAAATCTATCACTATGTCAGGCGCGATGTTGCCGCCGACGGCACGATCATCGGTGATTTCCGAGCCACCGGTGTGCGCCCGCGCTTTGCCGGTGAAGCCGCGACGCTCGGCTTGCATTTCGCCAAGGATGCTTTCAATCCGCAGGTGGCGATGTAATGCTCACAGGACAGGCGCTACTCTATTTCATTTATGTCGTCGCGGCCGCCTCGGTCATCCTTGCGGGCGAGGCCTTTTACCTGTCCCTTACCCGCCGGCGCTCACAACGGTCCGCCGTCAACCATCGGCTGCGCCGCCTCGCTGACGACACTCCTGCCGAACAGACGTTGCAAAGCCTGCTGCGGGAACGCGGCTTGACCGATTCAGGCGACTTCGTCTCTGGTTTCGTCTGGTTGAACCGGCTGTACACCCGGTCAGGTGTTACCGGAAATCCGGTAGCATTTGCGGTGTCGTTCCTTCTCGCAGGTTTCGCCCTGGCGCTGATTTTTTGGCTTCTGATTGGCTTTTCCGCGTTGGCGGCGCTGCTTATCTTCCTTCTGGTGGCTATCGTGTTGCCTCTTCTCGTTCTACGAAGAGCTCGCAATAGGCGCATCTTGAAGTTCGCCAGGCAGTTACCAGACGCGCTCGACATGATCGTGCGGTCGCTTCGCGCAGGACACCCTACCTCCGTGGCCATTGGTCTTGTCGCTCGCGAAATGCCGGATCCCTTGGGCACCGAGTTCGGCATCGTCGCCGACGAAATCACCTTCGGACTAAGTATGGAGCAGGGCGTGCGGAAACTATCCGAGCGGGTCGGATTCGAGGGTTTGCATCTGCTGTCCATCTCCCTTTCAATTCAGGCTAAGACGGGTGGTAACCTAACTGAAATCCTGGCCAACCTCTCCTCTGTGCTGCGCGAACGCCAAAAACTCCGGTTAAAGATTCGGGCCCTCTCAGCCGAAGGACGCGCATCCGCATGGATTATCTCGCTGTTTCCAGTTTTCATGTTTTTGATCCTACTGCTCGTGGCACCCTCTTATTATGGTCAAGTCTGGGGAAACCCGCTGATCCTGCCGGTGTTCACCGCGTTCGGGGCATGGGCATTGCTTGGCGACTACATCATGTATCGCATGGTCACTTTTGATTTTTAGGAGCGACCATGGGCCTTCTTTCGAATTTGAACGACTTGAGCCTTCTCGTCTCTCTGGCCGTGTTCATCGCAGCGGGAGCCCTGTTTTTGTTTGCGGCATTGGTGTTCCTGCCGGCGATGCAGACACGAAGGTTAGTCACGGGCAGTCTCGTCGGCGACGGGCCCGTCGATCGCCGCTCGATTCTTGGGCAGGACCATCTCACCAGGACAGAGGCTCAAAAACCGGTCGAAGCTTATTTCAAATCGATGGAGAAGGAGCGTAATGAGCCTGACGCCCTCGAGGCCAAGCTCTTTCGCGCCGGCTTTTACCAACCGAGCGCGTCTCTTATTTATACGCTCTGTCGGCTAGCAGCTGTCGCAATAGGTTTTCTGCTTATGTACGCGCTGCTGTCGAAAATATTGCCAGCACGAGTACCTAGTTTCTTCGCCTTTATAGGTGCGGGCCTGATCGGCCTAGGGTGTATGGTCATCCCAAGCATCATGCTTGATCGCTTTGAAAGCAAGCAGAAGCAAGTCTATCGCCGAGCCTTTCCGGACTTCATGGATATGATGATCACCTGTGCCGATGCTGGCATGAGTCTGGAGGCTGCCGTCGAGCGAGTGAGCCAGGAAATGGCGGGCACACACAAATGGCTGGGCATCCAGTTGACGATCATGAATCTGCAGTTGCGGGCTGGCAAACCTTTGCGCGAGGCCTTGCGCGAGCTCGCCGATCGCATCGGGTTGGATGAGGCAAAGGCACTTGCGGTGTTGTTCCGGCAATCGGAAGAACTTGGCACCAGTCTCACCGATGCCCTTCGTGTATACAGCGCCGAGATGCGCGGTCAGCGGATCCTGCGGGCCGAAGAGCGCGCCAACGCCTTGCCTGTCAAGATGATGATACCCCTTGGCTTCTGCATTTTCCCGGTGGTGATGATGGTTGTCATGTTGCCAGTTATCATCCGCATGAAGGGCATTTTCTTCTAGTCCGTCATATGATTAGGTTCTAAAATAGAGTCGGGGACTCGTGGGACACACAATGACAAAGCGCCTCGCAGTCGCGACTAGCCTGTTGCTGATCTTCCTGGCCGGATGCCAGACCAACGATTCCACCGGCGGTGTCGTTCGGACCAATGAGCCGGCCAAAGGCGACTATACCGCCTTTGGCGACACCTTCGACGGGCTGAAGACGATCAGCGATGTCGACTACTACGCATCTGACCAGGCGGTCACCGAGGCCAAGACGCAGTTCCGCTCGGAAAATTACGGCAACGCAGGTGCGTTGTTCTACAAGGCGACGCGGCTTGCGCCCAACGACGGCGTGGCCTGGCTGGGCCTCGCCGCTTCTTGCGATCGAATTCGACGCTTCGATCTAGCTGACATGGCCTACGGCCGGGCCTACCGTCTGCTCGGCGCGACGCCGGAATATTACAACAACCTTGGCTATTCCTACCTGCTGCGCGGCAAGCTGCAGGACGCACGCAGCAACTTCCTCAAAGCTTATGAGTTGGCGCCCAACGATCCGACCGTGGCCAACAATCTGAAGCTGCTATCGTCCAGCGTCCGAAACATTGAGCGGTCATGACCGTTCTGCTGACCGCTTCGCTTGTCTTCAAGGCGCTGGCCATCTTACTGCTCGCGCGTATCGCTTGGACAGATTTTTCCACGCAGCGCATATCGAACCGTGACGTGCTGCTGCTGCTGTGTCTCGGCTTTGGGGCTCTGCAATTCCAAGCGTTGCAAACTCACTCGTGGTTGGAGATGGGCCTGAGCGCGTTTGCCGGCGTCGCGCTGTTCCTTGCGCTTTTCCCCTTCTGGCTTTTGCGGAAGATCGGCGCCGGCGATGTCAAGCTGATGAGCGTGACGCCATTTCTAATCGGAGGAAGCAGCCTGGCGGTGTTTTCCGTGCTGCTACTAGTATTTGCGATCGCCACGGCTGCATTGGTCAGGAATCCCTTTCTCCTGCCTGCCGGGATATTTCGCCATTATGTGCAGCACATGGATCGTAAGGGTGTCGTTCCATTTGGCGTGCCAATCTCCGCAGCCGCCATCTGTTCGCTAGCGTTGCAGATTTATCACGCCATCGTCGTGGCCACGAGTTCCGGGATACTGGAGCAGCTCAACTGATGTATGCGAGCGCCATTACGTCTGGCAGGGGGTGGTTGATCTGGCGAGCCAACCGGTTTTTTTTTCTATCAATCGCACTATACGCTTTAGCAGCGGCGGTAGCGTCAGAGCGATGGAATATTGCCGTTAGTATGGAGATCTACAGCAGGGTGTTCCTGCTGGCCGGGTTCGCTGTAAGCGTTATCTTGTTTGCGGTTATCTCCATTCGAGTAATGCTCGATCGGCCACCTCGAATTTACCCCGCCCTCCGTGATCGCCTCTTAGTTAATAGGCTACCGGAGCGACTTGCAGTCGGGCTTCCGGTCACGCTGGTGTTGCCGATCTTCTTCTCTCTGTTTACGAGCATGAAAGACGGAATCAGCCGGATTGTTCCATTTTATGCAGATAAGATTCTAATATATGGGGATAGGATTATCCATGGCGGGGTTGATGCTTGGAAAATACTTCATCCATTTCTCGGATCTGGAGTAGTGACATTCATGTTGAACTTCGCTTACAATGTGTGGTTCATGGTGATGTTTACAATATTATTTTGCGTAACATTTTCCGTTGAGAGCGAGCGGCTTCGCTCTCAGTATCTATTATCATTTGTTCTTATATGGATTCTGTTGGGTAACGTCGTGGCGACGTTGGTGTCCTCTGTGGGGCCGGCGTTCGTCGTGTCTTTCTATGACGACCATACATTCGCACCCCTGATGGATTACTTGCGGACGACGGACAGGGTCTTTCCAGTTTGGGCTCTCGATGCTCAGGACATGCTTCTTGAAAATGCCAAGCTAGATGGTCCACGCATTGGCAGCGGTATCTCGGCCTTTCCGTCAATGCATGTTGCCGTAGCTACTCTGAACGCGATCTATCTATGGCGCTTTGGCGGTCTGCTGCGATGGGCGAGCATCGTGTTTCTGGTCGCAATTCAGTTAGCCGCGGTTCATCTAGCTTGGCATTACGCAATCGACGGCTACGCTTCAATGTTGGCGACGCCAGTCATATGGGCATTTGCGGGTTGGATATCCGACATCGGCCAGCAGCGTGGCCGACCTGTTGCTGCAAGCTAGTAGCAACAAGCGGCGATCGACATCCTAGCGGCGCGACTGATCGTTTGCTCCAAAGTATCGCCATCCCGTGGCATTCATCGGCAACGTCAGCCAAAACGCGAACATGCCGCTATGCGGGGCGAGCGCAACTACCGCGACCATTGCGGAGGTCGCGATGATTGGGGCTATCGTACGGAGCACAGCAAGGCTGTTTGACATTTTTAAAGGTTAGATCAAACAGTTTAACTACGCGTATACAGGGTCTCCGTTAACTCTTTGGAAACCATCTCCTTGTGCAGGCTGTAAATAACTGATTGAATTGCCTCTTGCGGAAGGGGCTAAAGGGCATGTTCACTGAGGATTTCTTTGGGCGCATGTCGATCGTCATCGTCATGACGGTGCTGGTGACATTTAGCGCGATTCCTTTGGTCCTCTATTTCCAGAGGGATTCCTATCCGATGACGTTGGCGGTCATCACCCAGCTGAGCTCCACCATATTTCTTTTGCTTCAGCTTTTGATGACTATTAGCCGACTTCCGGCGCAAGGAACTGCTAAAGGGATAGAACCCAGGGTCACTTCAGTCGCAGGAACCTTTATGATCCTGGTAGCAATGACGCTGACCCGCCCGGTCGAAAATGGATCGGTGCAGCTCCTGGCGCTCTGCGCTATCTTTCTTGGCACTTCATGTTCAATTTTCTGTATTTATTGGCTTGGCAGGTCTTTTTCACTCATGGCAACCGCGAGGCGTCTCGTGACCTCCGGCCCTTACTCCATCGTCAGGCACCCGCTTTACATATGCGAGGCTGTCTTCGTTTTGGGGATGATAATTTCCCACTTCTCTTTGCTGATCGTCGCGCTGGGCGTCGTCCAATGTATTTTTCAGTACCGGCGCGCCACTAATGAAGAAGCGATACTGCGGGAAACGTTCCCGGAATACGAAGAATATGCTCGGCGAGTTCCAATGCTGGTCCCACGGTTCTTCGGGTCACCAGAGCCGTCTGCTCAACAGTAGCGAATACGCCCCCATCTAAAACCCCGCCGTCTGCTTCTCCACCAGCTTCAGCTGCCCCTTCTCCACCTTGAAGAACGGCATCGACCTTTGGCTCGAGCCGTCGCTGCGGAAGCGGAACAGGCCGGTCGAGCCGCGGAAGCCGGTTGCATTCTCTAGCACCTGCTTGTTGAAGCCGTCCGGGCCGGCGGAGCTCGCTATGCCCGCGCTCAGCGCCACCATGTCGTAGGCATAGGCCACATTGACGTCCGGCTGGTAGTTGTAGGTCGCCTTGAAGCGGTCGGCGATCGGCCCGGTCTCGCTCTGGTCGAGCGTCGCGATATAGGCGCCCTCATAGAGCGGATCCACTGGCCGCTCGAGCCAGCGGTCGGTGCCGATCAGCGTCACCGTCTTGCCGGGAATGCCCTTCGCCTTCAGCGCCGCCAGCACCGCGGCCGGGCTGCCGTCGCCGCAGGCGACGACCACGGCATCCGGCGCCTCGACCAGCGAGCCCATGTCGGACACCACCTTCGCGCCGCCATCCGTCGGCGAATAGGGCAGGGTCACCGCAAGCGTGGCGCCATAGATGCTGAGCGCGTTGGCCACCCGGGATTCGACGGCGCTCGAATCCGCGCCCGCCGGCACCATCAGCACGAATTTCCTGGCGCCCTTACCGGCGATTGCCGCCGCGCCGGCCGCGGCGCTGTCGGCTTCGCTCAGCCGCACGGAATAGACGCCGGGGCCGCCGGCGAAATTGTCGGCCAGCGCCAGCACCGGCGGCCGCTTGGAGCCGGAGAGCTTGGCAAGGTGCTGCGCGGCCGCAAGCTCGGACGGGCCGACGACGACCTTGGCCGTGCCCGAGGTGATCGCCTTAACCGCAAGGTCCTTGGCGTAGCCGCTGTCGCCGCGCGTATCCTGGATCGTCAGCGTCAAAAGCTTGTCGCCGAGATCGGCCATTGCGAGCCGCGCGCCGTCATACATCTTCCGGCCGTTCTCGCCCGTGCTTCCGGGCGCGGAAAGCGGCAGCAGCATGGTCACCTTGGTCGGCCCCGTGCCGAACGTCAGGTTGGCCTTCGCTGCCACGGCCGAGGTCGGGCCGCTCGACGTCGCGCTGGCCGCGGTTCCGGCGCCCTGCGTCGCGGGGGCCGGGGTGCCAGGGGTCGCGCTGCTTGCCTGCTGCGCCGCGATCGCCGACGGATCGAGCACATCCGATGCGCCGCTCTTGGACTGGCATCCAGACGCGGCCGCCGCAACGGCAAGGGCGAGCGCCATGGCTCGCCAACGCTCGCGTCGGAGATCAGTTGGCGGCGTCCTGCCATGCGCGGCAGCCGGCCGCGCGGTCGCTGAGGCCTCCGCCCGGGGTTGCATCGTCATCATTGGAACCGGTCGGCGCGGCGCACCGTCAGCTCAGTGCATGTACTCGACCATGCGGTCGTGGAAGCACTCGCATTTGTTGAGCGTGTCTTCGTCCTTGTAGTTCGTCTTGAGGTAGCCATAGGCCATGCCGCAGGCGACCTTGGCTTCCGACGCCCAGACGAAGGCGGGACGCGACGAGTTGATCCATTCCGGGCTGTTGGCGACGGCGACCGACTCGTCCATCAGCTTCACCACATGGTCCTTGAGCTCGACCATGTTGTCGGTCAGCACCAGGTCCGATGTGCCGACGGTGCGGCAATAATTCACCGCCGGCTCGCCGATGATATCGGCGGCAAAGCCCGTCGACCCGGCCAAAAACAGCGCCGCGGCCGAAGCCAGCAATCTTGCGGAATGTCTCATATAAGCCCCTCTCCAAACTGCGAATTCACGGTTCGCTAATGCTTAGCATGGGATGCCGCCAAACATAAGTGCTAAGCCGCCACACATAAGTGCTAAACCGTGGCCGTGTGCTGCACATGGTTCGTGTCGTCATAGAGAATGTTGATCGTGCCGGCGGCAGGCCCGTTCGTCAGTTGCGCCACGTCCACGAAGTTGGCGCCACCGGTCGTGCCGTTGGTGTCGACGCTCAGCGTCTTCGTGCCAGCGTCATAGTGCACATAGTCGGCGATATTGCCTCCGGCCGCCGTCTCGAACAGCGCGGTCAGGTCGATCTTATCGCCTTGACCGCCCGCGCCGCTATAGTCGGTAATCAGGTCCTTGATATCGAGGTGGTCGAGCTTGAACGTGTCGGCGCCGCCGCCGCCGGTGAGAGTATCCTGGCCAGCACCGCCGATCAGGGTGTCGTTGCCGGCGCCCCCGATCAGCGTGTCGTTGCCGCCTCCACCGGAAAGGATGCTACCGGTGTTGTTGGCTGTCAGCGTGTCGGCGAAGTTCGAACCTATTGCGTTCTCGAACCCGCTGATCGCGTCGCCGAGCGCGCCCGCTCCTCCGACAAGCTGGGTCAGCAGGTTGACAGTGACTCCGGCGCTTGCGTTGCTGTAGTCGACGGTGTCGTTGAGTCCGGTGCCGCCGTGGAGCGTATCGGCCCCCGAGCTTGCGGCAAGGACTTCGCTTGTGGTGTCTAGACCCGTCAATTGATAGCCGCTGCCGGAATGTGTTCCGATCAGAGCCACAGACAGGTTGTCGGTGCTGGTGACGCTGTCACCGTCATGATCGGTGATACCGAGCGCGAAGTTGAGCGTGGTGTCGCTGACGATGGTCTGGGAGTTGTAGGTCAGCGACAATAGCACGACCTTCGGGTCGTCCCCGCCAGCGCTGGCGATGTTCTTGACGTCAACTTCGCTGAAGTTGAAGAACGCGCCGCTGCTTGACCCGTTGGTTCCCCAGTGCGCGGCGTCGACGATCAACGGCGAGCCGTCGGCTTGGGTCACGTTCCAGGTCGCCGACGTCGTGTGAGTCGCATCCCAGATGGTTACCTGGAAATGCTCGTTCGTGTCGTTGCCGCCTTTACCGATGCCGACCGTGACTGCACTTTGCGTGAGACCAAACTTGAAGGTTAGGGTCTCATTGGTGTCGAGGTTGCCATTGCCGATGCCCATGCCGTTAGCATTCTTGAAGACGTTGCTGTGCGTCGGATTGGTATCGGCGGAAGTGAAGCCGTCGATGAGGACGTCATAGCCGCTTGCCGGGCTGGGATCGTTGGCAAAGCTCGCCGTTCCACCCGCAATTTTCACGTAGTTGCCGTTGCCGTTCGGGATCCCCGAGACCACGTCGAAGACGGAGGTCGACTGCAGGCTGTTCGTCACTAGGTGGAAGTCGAAATTGCCGTCCGCCCCGGCAGCGAGCGTGAAGTACTCGTTCGTTCCGGTGGCTCCCTGCGCGTCGGCAAGCGTCGTGTAGGCGGTCATCTGCGATGTATGCGTCGCCGCGTCATAATGGGCATATTCGTAGAATGTGTAGAGGGTTGTGGTTCCGCTCTTCACATCGACCTGCGTCACCGCATCGCCATTGACGTTCGTGCCCTGGCTGGTCTGCGTGTAGGTCAGCCCGCTAGGCGCGGTCCCCATTGCCAGGTTGATCGCCGAGGTCGCGCTAGGCCCGTCGGCCCCGAAGGACGGCGTCCAGGTGCCGTGAACGTCGGTATTGTTGACGTTCGGCATGATCGCATCCTGAATGTTGCTGATCGTCGGCGTGTCGTCATTGACATTGATTGCCAGTGACCCGGTGGCATTGTCGCCGTCGCCGTCGGTAGTGACATAGTTGACCGTGAAAGAGACATTGTTCTCGTTCAGCCCTGCCGGATGGTCGATCGCGTGCAACTGAGTGACGGTGTAGCTGCCCGAGCTTGTATCGGCGAGTTGGATCAACAACACCGCGGTAGCACCCTGGCTGATGGTCAGAGTCTGCCCGCCGTTGCTCACGGCCGCTGTGAACCCGGCCGGCAGCACGATGCCGGTGGCGGTCAGCAACGTCGTGCCAGCGCCATCCGCCCCATAGCCGTGCGCAAGCGTTCCGGTGGTGTTGGCGGTGTCGGGATTGACGTCGCCTGTGCCGCCCGGATTGCCGCCGGGAAGGGCATCGTCATCGAGCTGGACGGCGTTGTTCGCGGAGACCGAGGGGCCGTCATCGAGGAAGGTGACGGCGCCGCCGACATCGATGGCGCCGGTCGAGGCGGTGTCGCCGTCGGCGTCCGTCACCGTCGCCGTCACGGCGATCTTGCCGGCAAGCGTCAGCGCGTCATTGTAGGCGGCAGCCGTCGAGCCATCGACCAGGTGTTCGAGCGCGACGTTCTGCACCAC
>CCNC01000072.1 GCA_000824845.1 Mesorhizobium sp. ORS 3359
GCCGGCGCCGTCGGCGCCGTAGTTGGAGGTCAGCGTCACGATCGCCGCAGCACTCGTGGCCGTCATGATCGCCGGGTTGAGCACGCCGTCCGTCGTCGGACCGTTGTTGGTCTCGTCGAGCGTCACCGAGCTGCCGACCACCGCATTGCTGATCGTCGGCACATCGTCCGTGATGTTGATCTTGATGGTCGAGGTGGACGTATTGCCAAAGCTATCGGTTACCGTGAACGTGAACACGTCCTGCCCGGGCTGCACATTGGCGCCGTCATTGCCCGCTGGGACATTCGCCTCCGGCTTGGTCAGCGTATAGGTGTAGGTGCCGTCCGCGTCGACGTGCAGGATGCCGTATGTGCCGTTGATGTTCGTGCCGACATTGCCGCTTACGTCGCTGCCGATATCGCCGGCCTGAACACCGGTCACGGTGGGGTTGTCGGGGTCCGAGAAGGTGAGCTTGCCCGTCGCGGTCTCCGAGCCGTCGCCCGCGTGCGAGCCGTCCACCGTACCGGGTCCCAGGTCGCCGGGCGGGGGGGTCGTATCAATGCCCGCTTCGTTGACCGCCGCAACCTCCGCCACCACGCGCGGCTGGCTGCCGGTCACCTCGATCGTCAGCGTCGCCGGCGAGGTGTCGCCGTCGCCGTCGGTGATCGTGTAGTTAAAGACGTCGGTGCCGGTTGGCGCGTTCGCAGTGGCCTGATAGCTGTAGTCGCCATTGGCGTAGACGGTCAGCACGCCGTGCGCGCCGGTTACCGTCGTGACGCCATTGCTGGTAAGCGAACCGGTCCAGGCGATCGACGCGATCCCGTCGGCTCCGGCGGTATCCGCCGCGCCGGTGCCATGTGTGCTCGTGCCGGCCTCGACATTGCCCGTCACCGTCTCGCCCGACTGCGCCGCGTCCGTGTCGGCCTTTGCCGTCGGAACGTCGTCGATGACGTTGATCGTCAGAGTGCTCGATGCGGGCTGGCCGTCGAGGTCGGTTACCGTGACGGCGAAGCTCGGATTGGCCTCCACGTTGGGGCCGTTGTCGCCGGCTGCGGCGAGATAGTCCGCCGTCAGCGTGTAGGTGTAGTGAATGGTCCCGGTGCCGGTCGAGCTGTCATACGTGTAGTAGGCGCTCACTTGGCCGTTCGACCCCGGACCGGCGGTGAATACGGTCGGGTTGGCCGCATCGCTCGACAGGGCATTGCCGCCCAGCGACACCGAGCCGACGCCGTCCGCAGACGAGAACGAAATCGTGCCGCTCGTCGCGTTCGAGCCGTCATGCAGCGTACCGCTTGCCAGACCCGCCTCGTTGACGACCGCACCGTCAGCGCCCGCGGCCGGGATGTCCCCCAGCTTCGGCGGCTCGTTGCCGATATTGATCGTCAGCGTGGTGTTCGACTGGTCGCCGTCACCATCCGTCAGCGTGTAGTGGAACACGTCGCTCACGCCGCCGGGCGTGTTCGCCGCGCGGTCATAGGTGTAGTGGCCGTCCGAATAGATCGTCAGCGTGCCGTATTGGCCGGCAATCGTGGTGCCGGTGACAGCAGACGTCACGTCCTGCGCGGCACCCGTGCCATAGGCGGAGGTGACGCTGGCGCCATCGGCGCCCTTGACATCCGCGCTCGTGGACGGGTCGGTTTCACCGGCGCCGGTGATCACGTTGCCCGAGATCTCCGCATGGCTGCCCGCCGCGACGCTGTTGGCGTCGGGGTTCGCCGTCGGCACGTCGTCCACGATGTTGACCGAGAGCGTACCCGGAAGCGAGACGTCGCCGTCCGAGTCGGTGACCGTCACCGTCATGTTGTCGAAGATGGAATCGGTGCCTGCGCCGGGGTGAGGCTCGCTATGCAGCAGCGTGTAAGTGTAGCTCACCTGGCCGGTGGCGGCGTCGTAGCCGTTGATGGTAAGTGTATTGCCGAGCGGCGTCGTGATGTCGATCGGCGTCGATCCGCTGTTGGCGAGCGCGGCGGCCGAAATAACTTGGCCGTTGATGTTCACCGAGCCGATGCCGTCGGGCGAGTTGATGGTGAAGGTGCCGGTATTGTGCTCGGAGGTGTCGTTGTCGATTCCGGGGGGCGTGCCCGCTTCGCCGGACCCGATCGCGCCGCCGGTCTCCAGGCCCTTCTCGTTGACGGTGGTGTCGCCGCCATCGACGGATGGTGTCAGGTCGAGGATCGCGGGCGTGGAATTCTCGCGCACCAGCCCCGGGAACAGCTCGCGATGCTCTGGCTGCCCGAACTGCAATGCGGTCGGCGGCAGCAGCGCGGTCAGGCCGAAGCCGTCGCCGATGCCGCCGGGAGGAACCGAGAAGTTTCCGCCCGCGCTGCCTGGCGCGCCATTTCCGCCGGCCGAGATCGAGCCGTCGGCGCCGAAGGCGACATCGACATGGCTCGCCTCGAGCGCGGCGATCAGGGCCACGCGCGGCACCTCGACATCGCCGAGAATGAAGGTCGGCACGTTGAGCGCGCCGTCCTTGATGACGATCTCGGATCCGTCGGGCTGCACCAGCACCAGATTGTGTCCGTCGACCTTGATGTTGTCGATCGAGACATTGGCCGGGAGCTTCACGACATTGCCGGCGTCGGCATGATATTCATGCGGCACGTTCGCGGCCGCGGCATTCGTCGCCGGCGTGTTTGCGGCCGGTGCGTTTCCTTGGGCGGCGTTGGAGGCTGGAGCGTTCGAGGCAGGCGCGTTCGCGTCGGCTGCCGGCTGGTTCGCGGCCGGCGCATTGGCCGCGCCCTGCGCCGGCGCGCCGCTGCCGACATCGACCTGCACGGGCTCGCTCGCCGCCTGGCCAGTGGTCGCCTGGGCGACCCGGACACCCGTCGAGATATGATTTTCAGCGGCGCTGGTGTGCTCGTCCCAGGAATTTGAAACGGCGTCGAATTCGATATTGCTCGTCATAGCTCAAGCCCCTCCGGCATTTCCCGGAAAGAGACATGCGAGGCCCGGACTTTGCAACAGACCTTCCATCTGTTTCATATATTCCAATATGTAGAGAATCGCATTTTTTACACTTGGTAAATTGCGATGATATACTCAGTTATACATGATCCCGACGAGCGCGGGATAGGCGGCGGCGCGCGTCCGTGATTTGGTAAATGAAAGTATAAATTCAAATAAAATTCGACAAAAAATAGAATATCGTGATTCGCTGAAACTTACCCACCTTCCTTTCCGATAATTTGAGACAAGATTGGTAGCGTCCACAGTCAAAGGTGGGCGTTATGAAAATACAAAAAGCAGCCCCGACGGGGATCAAGGTACTCTTGCTGGCTGTCGGCCTTGCCGGCTTCGCAACTCCATCATCCGCCAGCGCGAATTCGGCCCCGGAACCGGCCCTGCAGAAGGTGGTTGCGCCGGTGAGCCTCGGCGGCGTTTCGCTGGCCCGGCCGCAGCCCTGGCAGCCAGCCGTCGCATACCGCATCGCGGACATTTCGGCTGGCTACGCGCCGGCGGCCGAGGTTGAAGCCCTTTCCGCCGCCAAGGTCGAACCCGGCATCGACCCGATCCATACCGCCGCGATCATCCCCGGCGTTTTCGGCTCCGTCGCCTTGTCGATGCGCAACTTCCCCGTAGCGGCGCGCTGGGCTCCCGTCTACAAGGCCATCGTCGACTGCACGGCGGGTAGCCCTTGCGATCATGAGAGCCCGGCTTTCTCCGAGATCATCGACATTGCCGCCGGCAAGGGCTTTCGCGACAAGCTCTCCTTCGTCAACTCAAGCATCAACCGCCTGATCGCCTATCGCAAGGACAGCGTCGTCTACGGCAAGCTCGACTATTGGGCAAAGCCTTCGGAAATCCTCGAGCATCGCGCCGGCGATTGCGAGGACTTCGCCATACTCAAGATGGCGGCGCTGCTCAGGGCCGGCATTCCGGCGCAGAGCATGTCGCTGGTGGTGCTCCAGGATCGCCGCCGCAAGTTCTTCCATGCCGTGCTGTCGGTCAGCACGGCAAGCGGCGCCTTCATCCTCGACAGCCTGGGCAACGCCGTCCTGCGCGACAGCGATCTGCCCGACTATGTTCCGCTCTATTCCTTCAGCACCGATCGCGCCTGGATCCACGGATCGAAGTCCGGTGCGCAGATCGCCGACATCGCCGGAGGCTTCGCGACGGTGGCGCCTGGCGAAGGATCGCCGGAATCGTCAGCGGCTTCCGATCTCAGGCAGTAGGCTGGAGCGGCTAAACGTTTCCGCAAAAACTGCCCATCTGCTTGTTGTCGCGCAAGCTCAGCGAACGAAACCACGATGCGCTTTCCCCAATTGTCCAGTTCCTCAACACAGTGATTTTGAAAGATTGCAGGCTTGCCGGGCCAGGCTATCAACGTCCGTTGGTGTCAGCGCAAACGCTGGCGACGAGCTGAAGCCTCTCGAACCTCGTCATTCCAGGGCGGAG
>CCNC01000073.1 GCA_000824845.1 Mesorhizobium sp. ORS 3359
CCTGGAATCCATGCCGTTACCTGGACCGGAGTATGCAACGGTGCAGAATTCTGGGCCGCCGCGGCGCTTACAAGTCACGGCATGGATCCTC
>CCNC01000074.1 GCA_000824845.1 Mesorhizobium sp. ORS 3359
TTGCTTCGCCCGTGGATGACGATCGCGATAGGCGTATCGGCCAATCCAGGCCGGAGATCTGCCAACCCACTAACTGGTCAGTAAACTCCTGTGTTGAGGAACTACCCGTTGAAGACGAAGGCCATCAGAAGTTCCGGCTCGGCGACGGGCGCGCGCACGGCGCTGAGCTGGCCACGATAGCGCCGCTCGCCTGCGCCGATGACGAAGCCGCTGGTGACCGGCGTTTCGCCATTGGCGTCGAGCCTGGCGAAGATGTCGGTGACGTTGAGATCGAGCGCCAGCTTCAAATCCTGCCGCCCATCCTCTCCGGGCGCGCTCGGCAACTGGCGCCTGACCAGTTGCTGGAACGGCGTGTTGAAGGCCAGGATCTTCTTTGACGACGACAGCGCGAAGGCCGGTGATGGGCAGGCGACCAGGATCGCGTTGATCGTGCGGATCGAGGCGAGCTTGCGCAATTCCATGCTTTCCTCGGCGAGGCCGCGCATGCAGGCGACCCGGATCGCCGAGGTGAGGTTGCCCTGGTCGGGATGCTGCTCGGCGATCTCCTCGACCAGCATGCCGATCGTGCATTTGCGGCTTTCGGCCATCTGCTTCAGCGACACCCAGAAGGCGCGCTCCAGCCGGATGCCGCGACGCACGCCGCCGCGCGCCACGACCCGGAATTCCGGGCCGAAATCCTCGGCCGCGAGCGCCGGCAGCAGCCTTTCGCGCGAAGTCTCCGAGTGATGGCCGGCGCTATCGCTCACTCATCGCCTCCTGACGCGCCTTGTTGATGGGCTTCAAGAGATAGTTGAGGATCGTCTTGCGCCCGGTCTTGATGTCGACCGAGCAGATCATGCCGGGGATGATCGAATAGGTCTTGCCGTTCCTTGTCAGCGTCGACTTCTCGGTGGCGACCCGCACCTGGTAGTAGGGCTCGCCCGTCTTCTGGTCGACGAGGCTGTCGGCGGTGATGTTGGAGACCTTGCCCTCGATGCCGCCGAAGATCGAGAAATCATAAGCCGTGACCTTGATCAGCGCCTCCTGGTTCGGCTGGATGAAGGCGACGTCGCGCGGCGAAACCCGAGCCTCAACCAGCAGCGTCTCGGATGTCGGCACGATGCCGGCCACGACCGCGCCCGGCTGTACGAAGGCGCCAAGCGTGTTGACGTCGAGCGTGTTGACGATGCCGTCGACCGGCGAGCGTATATCGGTGCGCGCGACCTTGTCGGTGGCGCCGCGGATGGTTTCGTCGACGACGGAAAGATCGGCCAGCGCCTGCGTCAGGTCGCTCAGCGCCTCCTGCTGCAATTGCAGGCCGAGCTCGTTCACCTGAAGCTGCGCTTCGGTGATTGCCGCCTGGGTCTTCTTGATGGTTTCTCCGGCGAGCGCCAGCTGTCCGTGCAGGTCGGTCTGCTCGCGCTCGACGCGGATCTGCTCGGTCCTGGCCATCAGGCCCTTCTTGACCATGGGTTCCACCAGCGCCGCTTCCTGGTCGGTCACGGCCAGGCTTTTGGCTAGGCGGTCTGAATTGGCGGTGGCCTCGTCCAGCTCCTTCTCGCGCTGGTCGAGGCGCGATTTGAGAACCGACAGCTTGACCTCGAAATTGTCGCGCCGCGCGACGAGCAGCTTCTGCTCGTTGTCGCAGATTTCCGGCGCGACCGTCTGGATTTCCGTGGGGCAGGGAAAGGCCCCTTCGACATTGCCGCTCTGCTCGAACTGCAGCCGCGCGATGCGTGCCTGCAGCGCTCGCGCCTTGGCCTTCTCCTCGCCCAGGCTCGACGTGTTGCCTGAATTGTCGAGACGGATGATGAGGTCGTTCTTCTTGACGGTCTGGCCGATCTGGACGGCGATCTCCTGCACGACGCCGGGTTCGCTGGCCTGGATGACCTGCGTCTTCGAGGCGGGTATCACCTTGCCTTCGCCGCGCGCGATCTCGTCCACCTCGGCAAATGATGCCCAGCCGGTGAAGCACACGAACAGGGCGCCGACGATGTAGACGGACGCCGAGGCGAAAAGAGGTGGCCGGTCTTCCCTTGCAAGCATGTCCGCGTTCCGGTCAGGCACTGCCTTTCTGCAGCGCCTGGATGACTTGTTCCTTTGGCCCGTCGGCGACGACGCGGCCTTGCTCGATTACGATGAGGCGGTCGGCCAGCTCCAGCATGCTGTAGCGATGGGTCGATACGATCAGCGTCGTGTTGCGGTCGAACGCCACCTTGAGCTGCTTGATCAACTGTCGTTCCGAGGCGAGGTCCATCGAACCCGACGGCTCGTCGAGGAAGACGATCTTCGGCTTCGTCAAAAGCAGCCGGGCGATTGCCACCGACTGCCTTTGCCCGCCCGAGAGATTGGTGCCGCGCTCGCCGACATTCATGTCGTAGCCGCGCGGATGCCGCGAGACGAAGTCGTCGACGCCTGCGGCCTTCGCCGCGTCGATGATCTCCTCGTCGGTCGCCTCCGGCGCCGCCATCAGGAGGTTCTCCTTGATGGTTCCCGAAAACAGGTCGCCGGCCTGCGCGACGATGCCGACCGAGGCGCGAACCTCCGACGGATGGTATTGGCGGATGTCGATGCCGTCGAGCAGCAGCTCTCCCGAAGTCGGCAGGAAAAGCCGGCCGATCAGCCGGCCCATCGTGGTCTTGCCGGAACCGATGCGGCCGATGATGCCCACCCGCTCGCCGGGCCTGACCGTGATGTTGAGCCCGCTCAGAACCTCGTTTTCCGTGCCGGGATAGGCGAAACCGACATTCCTGAAGACGAGCGCGCCGCTGCGGATCGGCCGGTTGACGAAACCAACCGTGTCGGGGCGGTCCTCCGGCTGCGACATGATCGTGTTGATGATTCTGAGCGACAGCATGGCCTGCCGGAAACGCGCAAGCGTGATCGCGATCTGGCCGAGCGGCGCCACGGCGCGGCCGGCGAGCATCACCGTGCCGATGATGGCGCCCGTCGAGACCTGTCCCTCGGAGAAGGCATAGGCGCCGGCCACAACCAGGGCAACCGTCACGAATTGCTGAATGGCGCCGGTGATGTTGCCCGCCGCCGCCGAGAGCTCCTTGATCTTCTCCGAGGTGTTGGCCGCGTTCTTCGAGTGCTCGCCCCATTTGCGCAGCAGGTAGGCCTCGGCGCGCAGCGACTTGATCGTCTCCAGCGTGGAAATGGATTCGACCAGCAGGGCCTGGCGCTGCGATGCCTCGTTCATCGAGGCCGCGACCCGCTTGCCGATCCGCCGCTGCGTTATCAGCCCGACGATGACGGAGATGACGAAGGCAAGCGCCGGTATGATCACCAGCCAGCCGCCGATGGCATAGATCACAGCCAGGAAGACGAACACGAACATCGTGTCGATGAAGACGCTGATGGTGTTCGAGGTGAAGAACTCGCGCACGAACTCGTATTGCGTGACACGGTTTGCATATTCACCGGTCGATCCGGGCCGGGCCGAAAGCGAGGAATTCAGCACCTTCTCGAACAGCAGATAGGATATCCGCAGATCCGCCTTGCGTCCGGCATAGTCGATCAGCGACGCTCTGGCCGTCTTGAGCAGCAGGTCGAACAGGATGGCCGCGCCGATGCCGAGCGCCAGAACCCAAAGCGTGGAGATCGCCTTGTTCGGCAGGATGCGGTCGTAAACATTCATGGTGAAGATCGGCGAGGCGATCGCCAGAAGATTGATGAAGACCGCCGACAGCACCACCTTGGAATAGGTGCGCCAGAACGCCCCCATGGTGCCGGTCAGCCAGTGGCGTCTTTCGATCCGCGCGGCTGTGCCGACGGTCATCTCTTCGGCCGTGTTGGCATAGGTGATCGAAAAGGACGTGCCGCCGCTGATGTAGCTCTCGGCGAGTTCCGCCTTGTCGATCGTGGTGCGGCCGTTTTCCTGGGGCGCCGTCAGATATTGCCCGCCCTCCATTTCCGCCAGGAGCGCGATCGGCAATTGGCTGACGCGGAAGACGATCGCCGGGAGATCGAAGCGGCCGCGCAGGAAATCGCGATGGCTGAAATCCTGGACCTCCAGTCCGATGCGCTCGGCCAGATGGCGGATTTCATCCGGCTCGATGCGCGTCTCCGAAATCGGCACGCCGGCAAACAGAACCGTTTCCGCGCTCGGCCTGCCGAGATAGGCCGCAACAGCGCAGAAGCAGGCTTTGAAGGCCTCCTTGGGCGACAAGATATGAGGTTGCTGGTTCACGATCCGCCCCGAAGGAACAGAGATCGATGCTTACATCGGCTACTTTTTCCTGACCGGCGCAAGGATGTCGAACGGCAGATCGTTCTTCTGCTCCGACGGCGTCCGCGCATAGGTCTCGGTATCGGCCGTAGCCGGCACACCGAATTCCTCACGAGCGTAGGCCGCGGACTGCTTGGCCGGCTGGATGTTGAGCGTCTTCAGCAATTCGCCGGTCGCGGCCAGCAGCCGGTACTCGGCGAACAGCGACGCATAAGACGACGTGTCGGCCAGCGTCGCGGTGTTGAAGCGCGTGTTCTGGGCATCGAGCACATCGAGCAGCGAGCGCTGCCCGACCTTGAACTGCTCGCGATAGGACGCGACGAGCTTTTCGTTGGTGGCCGCCTGCTGCCGTAGCGTCTTTGCGAGATCCGCCTGGCGGAAGCGGCGGTCCCACGAGGTGCGGACTGCTTCCTCGATCTCGCGCAGCACCTGGTGCAGCGCAAGACGCTGCTCGCTGGTGCGGCGGATCTGTTCCTGCTCGTTGGCCTTGTCGATGCCGCCGCGGTACAGGTTCCAGCGCAGCACCACCCGAGCCTGCAGGTCGCTGGTGTCGCCATTGTCGCCATCGATATCGTACCCGCCGCGGGCAACACCCTCGGCGGAGATCGTCGGGCCGTATTTCGCCCGCGCCGCATCGACCAGCGAGGCCGCGGCGTCGATATCGCTGTTGGCCATATGGACACGCGGATTGTTCTGCCTGGCAAGCCCGATCGCGTCGTCCAGCGACCGCGGCAGGGCGGCCGAGACATCGGCCGGCCGCGATGGGCTGGTCAGCGGCTTGCCGACATTCTTGAAGAAGCGGATCTTGGCCGCCTCGAGTTCTTCGGTTGCCTCCTGCATCCGCGCCTTGGCGGCAAAAAGGCGTTCCTCAGCCTGCTGCCGGTCAGCGTCGTTGAGCGCGCCGCCCGCGATGCCCTGCTTGATGTCGCTGAGAATGGACTGATGGAAGCCAAGGTTCTTCTTGGCCTCAGCCACGATCGAAGCCTGCAGCATGTATTCCAGATAGTCCTGGACGACCGCGAGCCCGATGAACTCGGACCGTTCCAGAACCCGGAAGGAGGCGCCATCGACCCGCGAGGCCTGGCGGTTCAGTTCCGCCCGTCTTGCGCCGCTGTCATAAAGCGTCTGCGAGACGGTGAGATCGGCCTCGTTCGGATAGAGGGCTTTGTGATCCTCATCGAGCGCGCGCCGTGTGTCATTGTCCAGGCGGCGAACGCCGGTCGACGCTTCCAGATCGACGCTCGGAAGATAAAGGCCTTTCGCCTGGCGCAGCTCGAATTCGATCGCTTCGCGGTTTTCGATCGCCTGGCCAATCTCCGGATTGGATTCCACTGCGACGGCAACGGCTTCTTTGAGTGTGAGTGCGCTGGCGCTACCGCAAGCCAGCATAGACACCGTGACGGCAAGCGCAAGGCTCCAGCCGACGGTCACATTACCCGTCCTGGTCATTTCTACCCCGTGACTATCCCCGCGCCATTGTTTTTTTATTGGCGCTTATTGCCCAAGCCTGCCACCGGAGCTGTCAGTTCAGTATCTATCAGATTTTTCGAGGGTGTGAGCATATAATGGATTAGACACACCTTAAAAGTGCGATTCCCGGCATTAGGGACCAAGCCTGTAGCAAAAATGGCACAGAAACCCGGCTCTCACTGCAATTTTTTCGGGTCAAAAGCTGGCTGCCATGGTTAATGGTTTGAAAGAAACGGCGAATCGAGGAGCGACCGCGCATAAGCTCCTGCGAAATCTGCTGTGGTTTTGCAAAGCATGCGCAAGAAATCGCCATGTCGGGCTGGTTTGATTGGCCAAAGTGGATCGTTCCCTGTATTGCGAGCCGGAGCAAAAAGCCGTGGGTTTTCTTGCATGACCAATATCGTCTTGACCGGGCTTGCCCGCGATCTTGCCCGGCGCGCCGCCGAGGGCAGGCCGGTGCGCGTCGGCGTCATCGGCTCCGGGGAGATGGGGACCGATCTGGTGACGCAGGGCATGCTGATGCCGGGCATTTCGATCGCCGCCATCTCCACCCGGCGCCCGCATACCGCCCGCGAGGCGGTCCGCATCGCCTATGGCGACGAGGCGATGGCCGCCGAAGCCGAAACCGCCTCCAAGGTCACCCAGGCGATCGAAGACGGCCGCATCGCCATCACATCGAACGAGATGCTGGTCACCAACCCGCTGATCGACGTGATCATCGACGCCACCGGCAAACCGGGCGTCGCAGCCGATTTCGATCTGATGGCCATGGAACATGGCAAGCATCTGGTGATGATGAATGTCGAAGCCGACGTGACCATCGGCTGTTACCTGAAGCAGCAGGCCGACCGGCTGGGAGTGGTCTACTCGGTCGGCGCGGGCGACGAGCCGTCAAGCTGCATGGAACTGATCGAATTCGCCTCGGCGCTTGGGTTGAGCATCGTCGCGGCCGGCAAGGGCAAGAACAATCCGCTCAACCATGACGCCGTTCCAGACGACTACCGGGAGGAGGCGGACCGCCGCAACATGAACCCGCGCATGCTGGTCGAATTCGTCGACGGCTCGAAGACCATGGTCGAGATGTGCGCCATCGCCAATGCCACGGGGCTGGTCCCGGATGTCCCGGGCATGCACGGCCCCAAGGCGGATCGCGATCAACTGGCCAAGGTGCTGATCCCGAAAGCCGACGGCGGCCTCCTCTCCCGGAAAGGCGTCGTCGACTACACGATCGGCAAGGGCGTGGCGCCCGGCGTCTTCGTCATCGTCGAGGCGATGCATCCGCGCGTCGTCGAGCGCATGGATGATCTCCATGTCGGCAAGGGCCCTTATTACGGCCTGTTCCGGCCCTATCACCTGACTTCTCTGGAGGTTCCGCTGACTGCGGCCCGCATCATGCTCCATGGCAAGCCCGACATGGTGCCGCTGCCGAGGCCGGTGGCGGAGGTCTGCGCGGTCGCCAAGCGCGACCTTGCCGCCGGGGAGACCTTCGATGCCATCGGCGAGACCTGCTACCGCTCCTGGACCATGACGGTTGGCGATGCCCGGGCAACCCGCGCCGTGCCGGTCGGCTTGCTCGAAGGCGGCAAGGTGCTGAAGCCGGTGAACAAGGGCGAGTTGTTGACCGAGGACAATGCAGCACCTGACCGGACAACGAGGCTCTACGCCCTGCGCCGGCTGCAGGACGACATGCTCTACGGAGCGAAGATCGCTTCGCCGGCCCTGTCAGGCTGAACCGGCTCTATCTCTTTGTTTTGACGCAATTCGCGGACGGAAGGTTACGGCGAAGGCGCCGAACTTAACCGCTCATACTTTTCCTGGAATTGCTCTATTTGCGCAGCTCCGCCTCGATCTCGTCCAGCGCCTTGTCCTTGCCGATGCCGGTGAGGAAGGGGAGCCCCTTGATCACCGGCTTTTTCACGGATGCCGAGATCGGTGTGGTGGCGACGATGAAGTCGACGCTGTCGGCCAATCCGGGCACTTCCGTTGCCTTGGCCTGCTGCGCGTGAAAGGTGAGGCCGCGCTTCTTCATCGCTTCGGTCACCGCCGCATTGACCGCCGTCGAGGTCGCGACGCCCGTGCCGCAGGCAAAAAGAATGGTCTTCTGTCTGGACATGTTCTTTCCTTTGTCAGCCGAGAATGGCGCGGACGTCGTCGAAGGTCCTGGCCGTCCTCAAGCCATCCAGCGCCGCGGGGTTCTGGATGGTGGCCATGACGGTCTGCAGCGTGTCAATCTGCTTGTCCTTGTCATTGATGGCAAGCAGGAAGACGAGGCCCACCGGCAGCTTCTCGTCGGGATCTTCCATATTGGCGAAGGTGACGGGCCGCTTGAGCGTGCCCATCGCGACACCCGGCTTTAGCACATGTTCGGGGTCGGTATGCGGAACCGCGACATTGTCGGCGCGCTCCAGCGGCAGACCTGTCGGGATCGTCATCTCACGCCGCACGACAGCGTCGGCGTAGCTGCTCTTGACGTAGCCCAACGCCTCCAGCCTGGCGGCCAGGATGCGGATGATCGCCTCATTGGTCGAGGCGTCGGAGCCAAGGACGACTGCCTCGGGGTCCAGGAGTTGGATCAGGCCGTTCGACAAGGGTCACTCCATTGATGCGGATCGTGCGCCCGCCGTGTGGCTCGGGCGCACGGGTCATTGTCAGTTCAGGATGGGGCCGGCTCAGGCGGTGCCTTCGGCCGGCTCGTCCTCGGCGCCTGCCGCGCGCTCCCAGCCGAGCGGATTGCGGCGGTAGAACAGGAACAGCGCAGCGATCACCACCGCGATGACGACGATGCCGATCACGCCGAGCCCCTGGATCGCTTCGATGATCACATAGGGAACCCAGAGGAAGCCGTCGACCACCGAGGTGATCTGCAGCGCATCCGCCGGCAGCTTGAAGCCGGACGCGACGGCCGCACTTGTGAAAAGCGGCGCCAGCGCGTTGGCGACATAGAAGCCGACGGCGAGCGTCACCGTGCCGATGACCACCATGCGGAAGACGTTGCCCCTGACCAGCGGCGCGGTCATCGCGACGATGAACGGGATGACGGCAAGGTCGGCGAACAGGATGACGCGGTTGCCGGGCAGGATGATCGACAGGATGATCGCGATCGGCACCAGGATCAGCGACGACGAGATCGCGGCGGGGTGACCGATCAGGATGGCGGAGTCGAGACCGACCAGCAGCTCGCGGTCGCCGGTGCGCTTGCGCACGAATTCCTGCGCGGCGTCCGAAACCGGCAGCAGGCCTTCCATCAGGATCTTCACCATGCGCGGCAGGAGCAGCATCACCGCCGCCAGCGTCATGCCGGTGCCGAGCACCTTGGCCAGCACCGTGCCGAGGTCGCCGGCGTTGTAGAAGGCGATCAGGCCGAGCACCTGGCCGATGATCAGCCCGAGTATCACCGGCTCGCCGAACACGCCGAAGCGGCGTTCGATGGTTTCGGTGCTGATGTTGATGCGGTTGATGCCCGGGATGCGGTCCATGATCCAGTTGAGGACGATGGCGATCGGCAGGATCTGCGCAGAGGCGAGATGCGGCACGGAAATGCCAGGCACGCCGTAGAACTGCTGCACCGCGCGCGCCGACCAGTCGGCGAAGAGCAGCGCAAGTGCCGCGACAAGCGCGGCGATGATGATGCCGTAGGCCAGGTTGTTGGTGGCGGCGACGACCAGCGAGCCGACAAAGGCGAAGTGCCAGAAATTCCAGACGTCGACATTGAGTGTGCGTGTCATGCGCGTGAGCAGAAGCGCGATGTTGACCAGGATGCCGACCGGGATCACCCAGAGGCCGACCGATGAGCCGAAGGCGATCGCGGCGGCCGACGGCCAGCCGACATCGATGATGTCGCGATGGATGCCGGTGTTGGTGACGATGGCCTTGGCCACGTCGCCGATCGAGGTGAACATCAGGCCGAGCACGAGATTGATGCCGATGAAGGCGACGCCGATCGTGATGGCGGCGCGGAAAGCCTTGCTGACCCTGGCTCCAAGGACCACGGCGATGATGAAAATGACGATCGGCAAGAGCACTGTCGCGCCGAGCGTGTCGATGGCGCCTTTTAAGCCTGCAAGTATAGTGTCCATTCTACCTCCCCAGCGGCACCGACTTCGGCTCGAAGCGTGAATGATGCCCGCAAGTCAATGACGCCTCGGCCCTCCCGGCCAAGGCACTCCCCACTCGCCGGCGAGGACGGAATGCTCAGTCGAGTGAATGAACTTTTGCCTTCGTCAGCGAACGAAAGTTTTATCTGGGTGGCCTATGCCAAAGTCAATCGGCAATCCTTTGGGCCAAACCGCAAAGGCATCAATTGTCTGGGGAAATTGATCGGCCGGAACGGCAGTCGCAATCCGGCAAGCTTGATGCAGGCCAGCTGAGCTGTCCGTCGGGTCGGCTGGAAGGTTACTTCCCGAGCTCTATCGACCGCAGCCGCGCCGCTTCCACGGCTTCGGTAACGAGCTTCGTCAGGCCGTCGCCGCCCATCAGGACGGCAAGCGCGGCGGCGGTGGTGCCGTTGGGGCTGGTCACCTGCTGGCGCAGCACGCCCGGCTCCTCGTCTGCTTCCGCGGCGAGCGAGGCGGCCCCGAAAACGGTCTGCATGGCGAGCAGCTTTGCGGTCTCGGCCGGCAGGCCGGCCTTCTCGGCCGCAACCGTCAGCGCCTCGATGAAGTGGAAGACATAGGCCGGGCCGGAGCCGGAGACGGCCGTCACCGCGTCCATGAGACCCTCATCGTCGATCGTCGTCACGACGCCGCTTGCCGAAAGCAGCTCAAGCACGAAGCGCCGGACGTCATCGGAGACCAGCGGATTGGAAAACACCACCATCATGCCCTTGCCGATTGCGGCCGGCGTGTTCGGCATGCAGCGGATGACCGGCGCGAGCTCGCCCAGGATTTCCTCGAAGGTGGCGACCGGCGTGCCGGCGGCGATGCTGACGAAAGTCGTCCTGCCATCGCCGAAGCGCTTGTACTGCGCAGTCACGTCACGGATCACCTGCGGCTTTACCGCGATGACGACGAGATCCGGCACGGCATCGGCCGATATGGCCTCGGCGTCGGCGGAAACGCGGCAGCCGAGATGTTCGGCGCGCTGGCGTAGTTCCGCGTTGGGCTCGACCACAAACACCGCCGACGGCTCGAGCCTTGCGGACTTCAGCCAGCCCGAGAGCATGGCGTAACCCATATTGCCGCAGCCGGCGAGAACGAGCCTGATCGTCATCAAAATCTCCGTAGCATGGCTCTCCTTAAACGCTTGCGAGGCCAGCGAAAAGCCCAGCGTGAGGAAGATCGATCGTCCAGGACTGAGTGCAATTCCGGCGAAAGGCGAGCGGCTTTCCGCCCCGCAATTGCGTCAGGACGGAGATAAGGGGTTCGCCGTTCCGGTGAAATGGTGAAACGCTCTATCGCGACAGGCGAACCGGGATCGGCCGTAGCGACACTTGCCTGAGGCCAAGCACGCCGAGAACGAAAAACAGCCAGACCGGATCGCCGCGATGGAAGAAGAAGCTTTCCAGGAAGCCGTTCAACGCCGTGAACAGCACCACCATCATGAAGAAGTCGCCTAGGAAGATGTTTTCCTTGCGCGGCGGGATGCGCATGTAATCGCGCAACGGGGCGATCAGGAAGGTGTAGACGGCGACGCCGAGCGCCGGGATGCCCATCAGCACGGCGATGTCGAGATAACCGTCATGGCCATGCACGATGGTGCGGATGTCCCAGGCCCGGTCGAAGGGCTGGTCCTGGTTGAGCAGCAGCGGCGTCCCCCAGAAGCTTTCGTAGCCGTAGCCGGTCCACGGCTTCTTCGCCAGCATCTCGCCGGCGAACTCCCAAAGGGTCGTGCGTCCCGTATAGGTGAGATCGGGGAAATAGATCGCCGCCAGATGCTTCACCGGCGGAATGAAGACGATGCCGAGTGTGCCGACCGCGGTCGCGACGATCGCCAGCGCGAACAGGATCGGCGTGCCGAACCGCATGCCGATGAGGCTGGGCAGCACGACGATCATGATCGAGAACGGCACAAGTCCGGCGGTCGTCTTGGAGCCGGTGTGGAGCATGAAGACCATTGCCGCACAGAAGATGCCGGCGCCCCACCAGCGCTGGCCGCGCCGGAACAGATAAAGCCCGGCGAAGCTGAAACAGGCCATCACCGGCCCGGCGATGTTCTTGTGCGTGAAGACGCCGCGCCACAGGCCGGCATGCTCCGGCTCCTGCGAGTCGGCGGTGTGCAGCGCCTCATGCGGAAAGACGATCAGCCCGACATAGGAAAGGCCGATCACCACGACGGCGGTGAAGATGATCACGCGGGCGAAGGACTCGGCGTCGCGCGGCAGCACCAGGATCGTCGCCATGGTGATGATGCCAATCATGGTGAAGGAGGCGGCGCGCATCGCCGCCGGCGGATCGGTGGCGAGCACCACCGACAGGAAGAAGAAGCCCAGCATCAGCGCCCAGGAGGGGCTGACCAGCGAGCGCACCACGCGTGGATCGGCGAAGGCGAGCAGCGAGAAGATGGAGATCGCGCCGAGCGAGCCGAAGCCAAGCTGGTTGACGATGTCGCCGCCGTCGCCGGTCAGTTCCGCGCCCGCCGGCTGGAAAGGCCGGAACGAGACCATGATGACGGTGAACAGGAGCGCGGCGACCGCCGTCGCCACACCTTCCCTGGTGAAGGCGGCGCCGAGCGGCGCGCGCTCAATTCTTCTCAGGCTGTCGGTACTGCTCATTGGCATATCCGAATTCGGCAAGCACCCGGCCGAGCGCGACATAGACGGGGTAGAGGCCGGTCGTCAGCGAGCCGGTTCGCGCCAGCCGGATGGCGCCGCGCAGCGGTGAGGCCGCGAGCAGCGCCAGGCTTTTGAGAAACACTTTGAGGCCGGCAAGCGGCGTGCCGGCGCGTTTCTTCTTTTCGACCAGCGTCGAGATCACGCCATTGCGCAGGCTGCGGGCGCGGATCCAGTCGGCCTCGACGCGCCGGGCCGGCACGGTCTCGTTGACTTTTGCCTCGGCGCACCAGCCGAGCGCGAAGCCTTTCTGCGCGGAGCGGCTGAGGAAGTCGGAATCGCCGCCGCCCATGAAATTGAACCTGAGATCGAGGAAGGGCGGTCCCATGGCCTTGAGCACGTTGCGCCCCACCAGCAAATTGCCGGACGAATAGAGCGCCGGCACGCGGGCGGTTTCCCGGTAGGGCGGCGCGAACACCGGGTGCTCGGCCCATCTGGCGTGGCTCGGATCGGCGAAGACCGGCACTTGCGGGCCGCCGACGATGTCGGCGCGAAGCGTCTCGGCGGCTTTGCACATGCGCTCCAGCCAGTCCGGCTCGGCGATCTCGTCATCGTCGATGACAAGAAGGTACTTGAAGTTGGGAAACTGCAGGATCGCCGTCTGCCAGCCGGCATTGTAGGCGCTGCAATTGCCGCGCTCATGCGCGATGATCACCAGGCCAGGCATCTCGCCGCTTTCGAACAGCGGCAGCGCTGCCTTGGCGCCCTCGCGCGCCTCGGCCTCGTTTTCCATGACGATGACGGCGAAGCGCCTTTCGGTCCGCTGCGCCTTGAGCGAAGCCAGGGTTTCCAGCACCTGCTGCGGCCGCTTGAAGGTCGGCAGCGTCACCACCGCCTCGACGCTCTCGGCGACGAGCCCCGGCGACCGTCCCGCGATCGATACAGAAGCGTCGGACGGCAAAGGGATCATCCGTTTTTGAGCAGCGTGGGTTCGCCCCTCGATAGCATCGCGGTGATAACGTTTCGTTAATCACCTTCTCGCCCGGCTGTCGGAAAAGCCGGGTCTTTGGCCTTTGACGGTGCCATTTAATCAAGGCTTCACCGCGTTTTGCTACCGGCTGCACCTAAGGATAGGTGAGATGCATCTGCTGTTCGCCACATCGATCGTGCCCGATGGCGCGCTCGCCTCAGGCTACGAGATTGCCAATGCCGCGATCATCGACGCGCTGCGGCGCGCCGGCGTGCGCGTGACGGTGATCGGTTTCATCTGGCCAGGGAAGACCCCGTCCGATCCGCAAAACACCATCGTGCTTGACGCGGTCGAGGTGCGCACCGAAAGCGCGTCGCCGCTGCAAAAGCTTGCTTGGCTCGGCAGGGCGGTTTCCTCCGGTCTTACTTTCTCCTCGGTCAAGCTGCGTGTCGTCTCTGAAGCGCAAGTCCGCGCCGCCATCGAACGCGCCGGTCCCTTCGACGGCTATGTCCTGAATTCGGTGCAGTTCGCCGGCGCGTTTGAGAAGATTCTCGCCGACCGTCCGTTCGTCTTCGTGGCGCACAATGTCGAGCATCGCTCGGCCGAGGAGAACGCCGCCGCGGCCGGCAGCGCGCTGCAGAGCTGGCTGTTCCGCCGCGAGGCGAGACTCCTCAAGGTCATGGAGGAGCGCCTTTGCGGCGTCGCGCGCTTTGTCTTCACGCTGGCCGAGGAAGACCGCGCAGCACTTGGCGTCGCCTCCGACACACGTTCGGCGGTGCTGCCGCTGGTGACCCGCGCGCACGCGCCGGCAAGCAAGGCCAAGCGCCATATCGAATGCGACGCCGCGCTGATCGGCACCTGGACCTGGCAGCCGAACCGCATCGGGCTCGACTGGTTCCTGACCAAGGTCGTGCCGCATCTGAAGCCGGATTTCCGCATCAGGATCGCCGGCAACATGCCTTCCAGCATCAGTTCGGCGCATCCTGGCGTCTCCTTCGTCGGCAGGGTTCCGGACGCGCAGGCCTTCGTGCGCGGCGCCGCCGTTATTCCCCTGATCAGCACCGCCGGCAGCGGCGTGCAGTTGAAGACCATCGAGACCTTCGAGCTCGGCCTGCCGTCCGTCGCCACCAGCCGCTCGCTGCGCGGCATCGGCTATCGGCCCGACAACTGCGTGGTGACCGACGATCCGGTCGCCTTCGCCGCCGCCCTCCAGGCGGCCGCCGCCAATGTCCGCGACGTCGATGGCAGCGCTTTCCATCGCCGCCAGTTGAAGGCGCTCGACACCGCGATCGGGCTTGGCCTGGAGAAGCTCGGCGCTGTCAGGCAGGAGGTCGCCGCATGAACATGCACACCGCGCGCGCCGCCTTCGGCTTCGATACGCTCAAGACCATCCTGGGCATTCCGGTGCTGGCCATACGCTGGGACGAGGCCATAATCTTGCTCACCAGGCTGATCGACGAGCGCCGCTTCACCAAGGTGAGCTTCCTCAACGCCCACAACGCCAACTTGGCCTGCACCGATCCGGTCTTTGCCGAGGCGCTGGAAAACTTCCTCATCCTCCCCGACGGCGTCGGCGTCGACTTGGCGGCAAAGTTGCTTTACGGCGCACCGTTTCCCAGCAACCTTAACGGCACCGATTTCATTCCGGCCTTCCTGCAGGCCGCGTCGCACCCGCTGACGGTGGCGCTGCTCGGCACGACGCGCGCCAATGCCGAAGCCGCATGCGCCAAGCTTTCGTCGCTCGCTATGCAGCACAAATTCGTCGTCATCCATGACGGCTTCTTCTCCGCCGCCGAGGAGCCGGCGATCCTCGAGCGCATCGCCAGGTTGCGGCCGGACGTGCTGCTTGTGGCGATGGGCGTGCCGCGCCAGGAATTGTGGATCGAGCGCCACATCGACAGCCGCCATTGCACGCTGCCGGTCGCCGTCGGCGCGCTGCTCGATTTCATGAGCGGCTCGGTGCCGCGCGCGCCGCTGTGGCTGCGCCGATTGCGGTTGGAATGGCTGTTCCGCCTGTGGATCGAACCCGGCCGTCTGTGGCGCCGCTATATCGTCGGCAATCCGCTCTTCCTGTGGCGCGTCGTCAAGCAGAAGCTGTCGCTCGGGCCACGACCGCTGGGAGCACGCCGGTGAACAGCCGCTTCGTGCCGGATACGTCCACCGCCATCGAACCGCTGCCGCGCGTACCCCTGGCCGCGATCGTCACGGCAAGCTACGCCCCCGATTTCGAACGCTGCCGGCTTTTGTGCGAAACCATCGACCGCCACGTCGCCGGCATGGCGCATCATTACATCCTGACCGAACATCGCGACGTCGCTTTGTTTCGCCAGCTGGAATCCGGCCGCCGCAGCGTCGTCGACGAGCGCGACCTGCTGCCGCGCTGGCTGCGCGCGTTCGACGATCCGCTGAGCGGTTTCCGCCGGCGCATCTGGCTGAGCTTCAGGACGCAGCCGCTGCGCGGCTGGCATGTGCAGCAGCTGCGGCGCATCGCCATTGCCGGCTACGCCAAGGAAGACGTGCTGGTCTTCTGCGATTCCGATGTCGCCTTCCTGAAACCGTTCGACGCGAACGCCTTCTGGCGCGACGGCAAGGTGCGGCTGTTCCGGCGCGACGGCGTCCTGTCGAACGACGGCCATGACGAGCATCGCATCTGGTCGCGCAATGCCGGCGCAGCACTCGGCATCGATCCCGCCAACCCTTCGAGCCACGACTACATCTCGACGCTGATCGCCTGGCGCCGCGAGACGGTCAACGCAATGTGCGAGCGCATCGAGAAGGTGCATGGCCGCGAATGGGTCAGCGTGGTCGGTTGGGCGCGAAAATTCTCCGAATGCATGATCTATGGCCGCTACGTCGACGATGTGCTCGACGGCGCCGGCCATTTCCACGGCTCGGAGGAGTTCTGCCGCGTCCACTGGAACGGCGCGCCGCTCTCGGATGACCAGTTCCGCCGTTTCGTCGACACCATGGCGCCGGAACAGGTGGCGATCGGCATGCAGTCCTTCATCGGCACCGACATCGGCCGCATCCGCCGCCTGATCGGGCTTGCTGCGTAAGGCTCAGATAGCCTTGGCCGGCCGGCGCATCGCCGAATAGGTCAACGATGTCGAGGCAAGATAAAGCAGCAGGAAGACGATGTTGAGCGACAGGACCAGATTGGCCGTGTCGGGGATGGTCGTCAGCACATAGGTGAGCAGAACCGCCTTCAAGCCGGCGAGCAGACCGAGATTGATCGCCCGCACCGCCGTCTGCCCGCGCGCGAAGAGCAACTCAGCCTGGTATTCGACGAGGTTGCGCAGTCCCGGCACGCAGACCGCCAGCGCCACCAGCGGCGCTGCCTCGGCGACATTCCTGCCGAGCGCGTTGGGGAAGAAGTGCAGCACGATGCCGAGCGACGCCAGCGCAAACGTCGAGACCAGGAACACGCCGCCTTCGATGCCGCTCTTCACCGTCAGCCGCGAGAGAAGCTCCGGCGCACGCATCATGCGCTGCACCAGCATCATCGAGAAGGTGCGGATCGGGATCGCGGTGAGGTCGACCAGCCGCATGATGATGGCATAGATGCCGGCGAGATGCGGTCCGCCGATCGACAGCACCAGCAGCTTGTCGAACTCCATCTGCAGGTAGAACAGCACTTCGGATCCGGCGACATAGATGGAATCGGCGAGCCGGCGGAAATAGAGCTCGGCGCGCAGCCGCAGCCGCTGGCGCGGATAGAAGAAGACGAAAGCGACGATGAGCGAGGCGGCATTGGCGCCGATATAGAACAGCGACCAGACGCCGATGCTGTGTTGCGAGGCAAGCATGAACAGGATCGCGCCGACTGCCCTCAACGCTGTCGCCAGGATGGCGAGCACGGCCGCGCGCCCGAACTTGCCGAGCCCGTTGTTGACGATCAGCGCCACCTCGACCGGCCGCCACAACAGCGCCTCGGCGAAGACGATCGCCGCAAAGGCCGACAGCGGCACGGTGCCGGAAAAGAAGATCAGGAAGACGATGTAGGAGGCCGCAGTGAGGAACGGCAGCGACAACACGCTAAGAAGCAGGAAACCGGCGGTGAATGTGCCGATCAGGTTGGGGCGGATCGTGGCGGTGCGGTAGAGCGCCGAGATGAAGCCGAAGGCGAGGATGCGCGACAGCATGATGCCGGCGGCCGAGGCGGTGGCGAACATGCCGAATTCGGCGATCGAAAGCGTGTTGGCCAAGGCGACGAAATAGGCGAGCGAGAACACCAGCCGGCCGCCGGCGCCGCTGATCGCCGAGAGATAGTCGAATACCAGTTTCCGGCGGGTGGCCACGAAGTGGCCGATCCGCGCGAAGCTCCGCCTTTGCGGCATGTCGCTGGCCTGGGTCATGTCGGGGGCGATAGATAGGCCGGAAAGTTTAACGCGGCGTTCTGGCGACGGCTCCGGCGGCGCCGAACTGCCGCGAACAAGCCGAGAAACCGTATGGGCCTGAGCGCAAAATTAACCGTTTGTTTCCTATGCCCGTTTAGCGTGGCTTAACGATTGGCCGATCCGCCGCGCCCACGCCGCCAGAGAGCAAGTTCCAGGACAATGGTCGACAGGGATAACCGTGATGACTGGAGGCGCGAGCGTTCGCTGCTGGCGCTCGGCCAAGCCATGCGTGGCGACGACAACACGGTTTCGATCGGCGACCGGGCCAATTCCTCCTGGCGCGAGGACGCCGCCGCGCGCCATCGCGCCGCGCGCTCCGAGCGCGAAGGGAAGGTGAATCCGCGGCCTGATGATACCGGCGAGTTTGGCCGCGATCAGGGACAAGCGGAATCCCAGCCGGTCGAGACCGAACATGACTGGCGCGCAAGAAGTCGGCCTACATCGCCCGAGCCGCTGTATGAAGCCCCGGCGGAGAGCCAGCAGCCGCAAGCCGCGCCTGTACCGCGTCACACGAGCCGGCCGCCAGCCGAGAACGATTCCCAGGAATGGAAACCGCTGATCGATCCGATGCAGGTCGTGCACGGCATCACGCGATCCAAGGCGCTGATCCTGTCGACGACCATCCTGGGCGCTGCCCTCGGTGTCGTCATCGCCTTGTCGACGCCGAAGAAATATGAGGCCACGACCGACGTCATCGTCGACCCGCGCGACCTCAAGCTCACCGACCGAGACCTGACGCAGAACGTTGTCGCCTCGGATGCGACGCTTGCCATCGTCGAGAACCAGGTCCGCATCCTGACGTCGGGCACCGTTCTCAACAAGGTCGTCACCGATCTCAACCTCACCAACGATCCTGAATTCAACGGCCAGGGCAGTGGCGGCTTCGGCCTGATGTCGACGCTCCGCTCGATCCTGTCGCGGCAGGATGCGGGTGCTGCGGACGAAGCGCGCAAGCGCGCGCTGGCGGTCGGCAAACTGTATGACAGCCTCGACGTCGAGCGTGGCGGCAAGACCTTCGTGGTCTCGGTCAGCGCCACGACGCAGAACGCCGAGAAATCCGCGCTGATCGCCAACACCATGGTCAAGGCTTTCAAGCAGATTTCCAGCGAGATCCAGTCGAGCACCGCGGGCCGCGCCAATGACGAGCTTACCGCCAGGCTCGATGAATTGCGCAAGGGCGTCGAGACGGCCGAGCGCAACGTCGAGGATTTCCGGGCGACCCACGACCTCGTCGACGCGCAGGGCCACCTGATCAGCGACGACCAAATGCTGAAGCTCAACGAGCAGCTTTCCGTGGCGCGCGCCCGCACCCTTGAGCTGAACGCCCGCGCCGCTTCGGCGCGCGCGCTGGACGTCAACTCGGTTCTTACCGGTACCTTGCCGGAAGAGATCAACTCCAACATGATGAGCGAGCTGCGCTCGCAATATGCGACGTTGAAGCAGGAGGCGGATCGCGCCGCGATCAAGTTCGGGCCGCGCCATCCGGAACTCCAGGCTCTTAACGCCCAAATCGCCGGCGCGCGCGAACGCATCAGCGCCGAGCTGCAGCGCATCGCATCCTCGCTGCAGGTCGACCTCAAGCGCTCCGTCCAGCTCGAGCAGGACCTTTCCTCGCGCTTGGCGCAGGCCAAGGTGCAGAGCGGCGACGTCAACAACAACCTCGTCTCGCTGCGCGAGCTGGAGCGCGAGGCGGCCGCCAAGCGTTCCGTCTACGAGCAGTTCCTGCTGCGCGCCAAGGAAACCGGCGAGCAGAAGGACATCAACACCGCCAATATCAGCGTCATTTCGGAGGCCTATGCGCCGCTGCAAGCCAAGGGCCCGTCGCGTGCCGTAATGGCGTTGGCCGGCCTGTTTGCCGGCCTGTTCGCCGGGATCGGCCTTGGCGGATTGCGCGGCGTCTATGCGAGCCTGCGCGAGACGGCCGACACGCGCTCGCGACGCCGGGCCGGCGATCGTGCTCCAACGGTGGGGAATGTTTCCAACCGTGCCGCTCCGCTGGCGCCGCCGCTAGTTACGCCGCCACCGGCGCCGCCAGTCACTCGACCGCCGGCCGCGTCTTTCACGTCGGAGCCTCCCGCTCCCCCTTTCACGCCACCTCCGGCCAAATCATTTACGCCGCCTCCGGCTCCGGCATTCACCCCGTCGCCAGCCGCGTCTTTCACACCGCCGCCTGCCTCGCCTCCGGCCCCTCAGCCTGCGTCGGTGGCTGCGCAGCCTGCGGTCCAACCCGTCACACCGCCACCGATGCCGGACAATGACGCCGTCCGTCCCGGGCTTTTCGGGTCGCTTGCCTCGGCGCTCCGCTATTTCGTGCGCCGCGAGCCGGCTGAAACGGTGGATTTGGACACTGTGCCGCCCGAAAGCGCCTGGCGCGCGCCCAGCCGGGAGGAACGCTACCCTGGGGCTGAAACTTCGGCGCGGCAGAATATTCAGGCGCCATATGAGCAGGGCTATTCCTATCGGCCGGCCCATGGCCGGGCCGACCCGTACGAAGATCATTATTCGGCATCGCCCGCCTCCTATGATCCGCAACCGCCAGTCCCGGGCGACGCCCGCCAGTCGTCGTCCGACCAGGGTGAGATCGACGAGATCCGCGCCAGCCTGCGCGAATTCCGTGAGGCGGTTCGCGAGCTGACCGAAAGCCGCTCGCGCCGTCGCTATTTCTGAAGCGTCATATTATTGACACCCCATATTTCTTGACCGCTTGCGGTTCGATAAAAGCTGCCGGTTTCGGGTTTACGGCATCAGACGACGCTTTGACGGGATTGCCCTGTCGAATTTTCGTGAAAATGCCGCGCTGCATTTCGGCCGCAAGCGTCTCGCTTTGGCGGATCGACAATGCCAATCGAGGAATGAGGCCATGCACCGGCCTCGTAGCGAAGCTGAGGGTTGGTGATGGCCGAAGTGATTAACGGAAAGAGTGTCGCCGAGGATGTGGTTTCGAAGGTCAAGACTCTGACCGCGGAGCTGTTGGTCAAGGGAGCCACCAAGCCTGGCCTTGCCGTGGTGATCGTCGGCGAAGACCCGGCAAGCCAAGTCTATGTCGCTTCGAAATCGCGCACCGCCAAGGAATGCGGCTTCCACTCGCTCCAGCATACGCTGCCAGCCGACACCACCGAGGAGCAATTGCTGAAGATCATCGGCGATCTCAACGCCGACAAGTCGATCCACGGCATCCTCGTGCAATTGCCGCTTCCGGGCCATATCGACGCCGGCAAGGTGATCCAGACGATCGCGCCGGAGAAGGATGTCGACGGCTTCCACTTCATCAATGTCGGCAAGCTCGGCACCGGTGAGCTCGAAACGGCCTTCGTGCCCTGCACGCCGGCGGGCTCTATGCTTTTGATCGAACGCGTGCGCGGCAAGGACCTTTCCGGCCTCAATGCCGTCGTCGTCGGCCGTTCCAACATCGTCGGCAAGCCGATGGCCAATCTGCTGCTCGCCGCCAACTGTACGGTGACCATCGCCCACAGCCGCACCAGGGATCTGCCGGCGCTGGCACGCACCGCCGACATCCTGGTCGCCGCCGTCGGCCGCCCGGAAATGGTGAAGGGCGATTGGGTGAAGCCCGGTGCCACCGTGATCGACGTTGGGATCAACCGCGTTCCCGCGCCCGAAAAGGGCGAAGGCAAGAGCCGCCTGGTCGGCGACGTCGCCTATGCCGAGACGGCCAAGGTGGCGGGCGCCATCACGCCCGTTCCCGGCGGCGTCGGGCCGATGACCATTGCCATGCTGATGGCGAACACTGTAGCTTCCGCCTACCTCGCGGCCGGGCTGAAGCGGCCGTCCTTCTGATTTGAGAAAGCCCGGGCATTGCCGAACCTGACTGTCCCTGTCGAACGGCCGATCACGAACGATCCCGTTCAGGGCGGCCGTCAGTTCGGCTTCCTGCTCGTCGACAAGTTCTCGATGTTCTCGCTGGCCGCCGCCATCGACTGCTTCCGCTCGGCCAACCGGCTGCTTGGCCGCGACTTCTATGGCTGGACGACGATTTCGGCCGACGGCGATGCGGTCATGGCTTCGAACGGCCTGCCGCTGAAGATCGACTATTCGGTCGCCGACATGCCGCCGGTCGACATCCTGTTCGTCTCGGTCGGGCTCACCACGGAATTCCCCGGCAAGAGCAAGGTGCTGGCGGCTTTGCGCAGCTGGGGCCGGCGCGGCAATGCGCTCGGCGCGCTGTCGGTCGGCTCCTATCTGCTGGCCGAGGCCGGGCAGCTCGACGGCTATCGCTGCACCATCCATTGGGAGAACCGCGCCGGCTTCATGGAGCGCTTTCCTGACATCAACTGCACCGGCAACGTCTTCGAGATCGACCGCAAGCGCTACACCTGCGCCGGCGGCACCACGTCGATCGATCTGATGCTGGAGATCGTCCGCGGCGATTTCGGCTCCAATCTCGCCAATGGCGTCGCCAACCAGTTCCAGCACGAGCGCATCCGCTCGGCCGGCGACCGCCAGCGCGTCGGGCCGGAGCGCGACCTTACCGGCAAGTCGGAGAAGCTCAGGCGCATCGTCGAGCTGATGGCCGACCATCTCGACGAGCCGCTGTCCGCCGTGCAGCTCGCCAAGTCGGCGGGCCTGTCGGTGCGTCAGGTCGAGCGCTTGTTCCTGCGCCATCTCAGCGTGACGCCGGGTCGCTATTACATGCGGCTGAGGCTCGAACGGGCACGCGAGCTGCTGCGCCAGACCAACATGCCGATCCTCGACGTGGCGATCGCCACCGGCTTCACCTCGCACTCCTATTTCGCTCAGAGCTACCGGCTGCAGTTCGGCCGCCCGCCGTCGGAAGAGCGACGCACCACTTATTAGAGCGCTCCGCCTTTCGCCCTCGGCCGGGCTTGTTTCCAGGACCCGCCTCAAATAGCTTTCGCAACGCGGACGAGGGTTGCTCTCAGGAGATTTTCATGGCGGGACTGATACGGAGCGTCGCTGCGGCGGCCCTCCTTTTGTCGATGACCAGTTTTGGCTTTGCCGCCAACAAGGTCATCATCATCCTCGATGCATCGGGTTCGATGTGGGCCCAGATCGATGGCAAGCCCAAGCTCGAGATCGCGCGTGAATCGCTGCGCACGGTGCTGCAGTCGGTTCCGGCGGACGACGAGATCGGCTTCATGGCCTATGGCCATCGCACCAAGGGCAGCTGCGACGACATCGAGCTGATCGTGCCGCCGCAGGCCGGATCCGCCAGCGCCATTTCGGCGGCCGCCGACAGCATGAAATTCCTGGGCAAGACGCCGCTCACGGCCGCCGTCAAGCAGGCCGCCGAGGCGCTGAAATACACCGAGGACAAGGCAACGGTGGTGCTGATCACCGACGGGCTGGAGACCTGCGGCGGCGATCCCTGCGCGCTCGGCAAGGAGCTCAAGGAAAGCGGCGTCGATTTCACCGCCGATGTCGTCGGCTTCGGCTTGACCGCCGACGAGGGCAAGCAGATCGCCTGCCTCGCCGAAAACACCGGCGGAAAATACATCCAGGCCTCCGACGAGAAGGCGCTGCAGGACGCGCTGGTCGAGACCGTGGCGGCTCCGACGCCGGCGCCAGAGCCGGCTCCGGCACCCGCGCCAGCGCCCGAGCCCGCCAAGCCTGAATTCAATTTCATGCCGAGCGTGGTCATGGCCGAGGGGGGTCCCGAGATCTCCGACAACAGCAATGCCTGGGAAATCTACAAGGCCAATTCGGACGGCTCGCGCGGCGATCAGGTCATGACCGAGTATGGCGAGCTGAAAACCAATCTCGAACCGGGCGACTATATCGTCGTCGGCCGCGACGACGAGGCAAGAAGCGAACAGAAGATCAAAATAGAGGCCGGCCAGGTTTACAAGCCGCTGTTCACGCTCAACGGCGGTACGCTGGTTATCCATCCGCATGCGAGCCAGGGATCGGAGATCAGCGGCGAGGCGCGTGTCGACTTCGCCTACCCGGGCGGCAGCACCACCCACTATGGCGACGCCAAGGCGACTGTCCCCGCCGGCGAGCAGAAGGTGACGGTGCAGATCGGCGCCGGCACGGTAACCGAGACCATCCAGCTTGCTGCCGGACAGACGGTTGAGAAGGACGTCGTCGTCGGCGTCGGTCACGCTGTGCTCAATGCCTTCTACACGGCAGGCGGCGACAAGGCCGACAATTCCGGCGTTAGCTTCGAAATCGTCAAGGCTAAGAAGAAGATCGACGGTTCCCGCGAGAGCGTCGAGCACTCCTATGGTCCCGACAGCAAGTTCTGGCTGCCGCCGGACGACTATGTCGCGCTCACCACGCTTGATCTGGCCGTTGCCGAGCAGCCCTTCACCATCAAGGCCGGCGACAACCAGGACATCAAGGTCACGCTCGACGCAGGCGTGCTGGCGATGTCGGCGCCCGGCGCTTACTCGATCGAGGTGTTTTCGTCGAAGAAGGACATAGAGGGCAAGCGCAAGTCGCTGGGCTTGAGCTATGGCGACAGCTGGCAGCAGACGGTACCGGCCGGCGACTACGTGGTCGTGCGGCACGCCTCTGACCAGGGCCAAGACAAGGAAATGCCGGTGACGATCAAGGCCGGTGAGCGGAGCGAGATCACCGTGCAGTAGTAATCGCAGCCTGCCTTCCGGTCTGGCTGCCCGGGCATTCCGCGAACGGATCGCGGAATGCCATCTCAGCAACGAGTGCACATTGCTTCGCCGATCAGGCAGCTTCCGAGACACGCACTTCGACATGAAGCCCAGCCGCGACCGCCATATTGACGAGGGTGTCGAGGGCAAACAGGTTGATCTTCCCGCGCAGGAGATCGGATACGCGCGGCTGCGTCACGCCAAGCCGCTGCGCAGCTTCGGCTTGCGTCCAGCCCTTTGCTCGGATGTGCTTCTCCAGCGCCATCATGAGCGTGGAGCGGAGCTTCATGTTCTCGGCTTCGGCGGGAGTGTCTTCGATGGCATCCCACACACTTGCAAACGTTTCTTTGCTCACTGGCCTAGCTCCTTCATGAGATCGCTGTAGCGCTTTGCGGCCAAGTTCAAATCTGTTTTGCTGGTCTTCTGCGTCTTCTTCTGGAAGCAATGCAGTACGTAGATCGCGCCGGCAAATTTGGCGGTGTAGATGACCCTAAAAGCGCCGGTCTCATCTCTGATTCTGATTTCAAGTACCCCCTTGCCGACCGTCGTCATTGGTTTCCAGTCGGTCGGAGGTTGCTCGTTCTGTACCTTGTCGAGCTATAGCCTGCTTCACGCCGTGCCGAGTTCGGGAAGGCGCGCAGATCGGTTAGGGCGCTGCCCCGGAATATGAGCATTTTCACACCAGCAACTATACAAAATTTTGTATAGTTGGCGCAAGTAGCTTCTCACACGAAACGAGATCAGGCGTTGCCGAATGCCGTCGCCCCATGGTCGGCGCGGCCGACCAGTTGCCGGAAGCCGGCGAACAGCTCACGGCCGAATCCGAACTCGTTGCCGATGAGGTCGGCGTCGGCCGTGCGGCGCAGCGCGAATTCGGTTCCCGGCACCAGCACCTCCAGCGTGCCGGCATCGGCATCGAGCCGGATCATGTCGCCGTCATGGATCCTGGCGATCGGGCCGTCCTCGACCGCTTCCGGTGTCACATGGATCGCCGCCGGCACCTTGCCGGAGGCGCCCGACATGCGTCCGTCGGTCACCAGCGCCACGCGCTGGCCGCGATCCTGCAGGATGCCGAGCACGGTGGTCAGCTTGTGCAGCTCCGGCATGCCGTTGGCCTTTGGGCCCTGGAAGCGGATCACGGCGACGAAGTCGCCGGTAAGCTGGCCGGCCTTGAAGGCGTCGTTCAGGCCTTGCTGGCTGTCGAACACTTTTGCCGGCGCCTCGATGATGCGGCGTTCCGGTTTGACGGCGGAGGTCTTGATCACCGCATGGCCGAGATTGCCGCCAAGCACTTTCAGGCCACCGGTCGGCTGGAAGGCCTTCTTGACCGGCGCCAGCACCTTCTCGTCGCCGCTCACGAGCGGCGCCGCTTCGCGCACCACGCTGCCGTCTTCGCCAAGTCTCGCCTCGACCGCGTAGGGCCGCAGTCCTTCGCCCCACACTGTCTGCACGTCCTCATGCAGCAGGCCTTCGTCGAGCAGCTCGCGGATCAGGAAGCCGAGGCCGCCGGCGGCATGGAAATGGTTCACGTCGGCGAGCCCGTTCGGATAGACGCGCGCCAAGAGCGGCACCGCCTCCGACAGGTCGGATATATCCTGCCAGGTCAGCGCGATGCCGGCGGCGGCGGCCATGGCGATCAGGTGGATTGTGTGGTTGGTCGAGCCGCCGGTGGCGTGCAGGCCGACCACACCGTTGACGATCGAACGCTCGTCTATCATGCGCCCGACCGGCGTATAAGCATTGCCGAGCGCGGTGATCGCCAGCGCCCGCTTGGCCGCTTCCCTGGTCAGCGCGTCGCGCAGCGGCGTGCCCGGATTGACGAAGGAGGCGCCGGGCGTGTGCAGGCCCATGATCTCCATCAGCATCTGGTTGGAATTGGCGGTGCCGTAGAAGGTGCAGGTGCCAGGACCATGATAGGACTTGGACTCCGCTTCCAACAGCTCGGCGCGGCCGACCTTGCCTTCGGCATAGAGCTGGCGGACCTTGGCCTTCTCGTCATTCGCGAGCCCAGTCGTCATCGGCCCGGCGGGGATGAAGACGGCAGGCAGATGGCCGAAGGTGAGCGCCGCGATCACCAGACCTGGCACGATCTTGTCGCAGACGCCGAGGAAGACGGCGGCGTCGAACATGTTGTGCGACAGGCCGATTGCCGCCGCCATCGCGATCACGTCGCGCGAGAACAGCGACAGTTCCATACCGGGCTGGCCTTGGGTGACGCCGTCGCACATGGCCGGCACGCCGCCGGCGACTTGAGCGATGCCGCCGGCCTCGCGCGCGGCTTCCTTGATCAGCGCCGGGAAGGTCTCGAAGGGCTGATGCGCCGACAGCATGTCATTGTAGGAGGTGATGATGCCGAGATTCGGCACGCGGTCGCCGCCGAGCGCGATCTTTTCCGACGGGCTGCACACGGCAAAACCGTGGGCGAGATTGCCGCAGCCCAGCACCGCCCGATTGGCGGTATTGCTTGACGCTCCGGCGATGCGGCCGAGATAGGCTTCTCGCCCGGCTTTTGAACGTTGGCGGATGCGTTCCGTGATGGCTTCGATATCGCGTCTGGCTGTCATGGTCCGTCCTTTCGAGCCCGGTAAGCGTCCTCCCCTGCCACCGGGCTGTCCTCATATGAAATCAGGGTGCCCAGAACACCTCTATCCGTCCCGGCGCCGCCTCGAGCACGCTGCGGATGGGCTTTTTCGCGCCGGGACCCATCGCGCCGTTGAACGCCGTGCGCTTGTCCTCGCCTTCGATGTGCAGCGTGACGAAGCCGGCGGCGACGATACGCGCCATCGACAGCGTCAGCCGCGGCTCGCCGCCGCTCGCCGCATGCACCGGCAGCACGATGCGCTGGGACGCGGGGTCGAGCAACTCCTCGAGGTTGCCGGCATCCGGAAAGAACGAGGCCGTATGGCCGTCGCCGCCCATGCCGAGGATGACCACGTCGAGCGGCCAGGACAGCGACCGCAGCGCCTCGCTATCCGCCGCCGCGGCGTCCTCGATGCTTGCCGCCTCATGGTAGAGCGGCACGAAGCGCGCCGCCGCGGCCTTGTTCTGCAGCAGGTTCGCCGCCACCAGCCCGGCATTCGATCGCGGCGAGGAGGGCGGCACGAAGCGCTCGTCGACCAGCGTCACGGTGACCTTGTCCCAGGCGATCGGGGTGGTCGACAGCGCGGCGAACAGCTTTGCCGGCGTGGTCCCGCCGGAGACGGCGAGCAGCGCGGCGCCGCGTTCCGTGATGGCCCTGGTCAAACGGTCCGCGATCTCACCGGCAAGCGCCGTCGCGAGATCCTGGCGATCGGCAAAGCCGTTCCAGCCGTAGCTGACCTCGCTCAATTGCTTTCGTGCCATGTCCGTCCGTCACGTTCGATAAGCGCGATCGAGGCCGACGGCCCCCAGGTTCCGGCCGTGTAGCCCTGGGCTTCCTGTCTGGCGCTTTCCCAGGCGTTCTGGATCGGATCGATCCATTTCCAGGCCGCCTCGACCTCGTCGCGGCGCATGAACAGCGTCTGGTTGCCGCGCACCACATCCATGATCAGCCGCTCATAGGCGTCCGGAGCGCGGGTGTCGAAGGACTGAGCGAAGCTCATATCGAGCGAAATCTGGCGCAGGCGCATGCCGCCCGGACCGGGATCCTTGATCATGATGTATTGCTTGACGCCTTCATTCGGCTGCAGACGGATCACCAGCTGGTTGGCGAAGATCGGTCCGGCGCTGTCGCCGAAGATCGAATACGGGATCGGCTTGAACTCGATGACGATTTCCGAGACGCGGGTGGCGAGCCGTTTGCCGGTCCTCAGGTAGAAGGGAACGCCGGCCCAGCGCCAGTTGCCGATCTCGGCCTTGATGGCGACGAAAGTCTCGGTATTGCTATCCTTGCCGAGTTCCTCGACATAGCCCTTGACGGGACCGCCCGCCGAGGCGCCGGCGCGATATTGGCCGCGCACCGTATGCTTGGGCGCCCCGTTGCCGTTGATGCGCTTCAGAGCCCTGAGCACCTTCAGCTTCTCGTCGCGCACCGCGTCGGCGTCCATGGACGACGGCGTTTCCATGGCGACGAGGCAAAGCAGCTGCAGAATATGGTTCTGCACCATGTCGCGCAGCGCGCCGGCCTTGTCGTAATAGGTGACGCGGTCTTCGAGCCCGACGGTCTCGGCGACCGTGATCTGAACATGGTCGATATGCGCCGAATTCCACAGCGGTTCATAGAGCGCATTGGCAAAGCGCAACGCCATCAGGTTCTGGACCGTTTCCTTGCCGAGATAGTGGTCGATGCGGAAGATCTGGCCTTCGTCGAAATCGCCACCGACTGCGTCGTTGAGGGCGCGCGCCGAGCTGAGGTCGCGGCCGATCGGCTTTTCCAGCACGATGCGCGAATTCGGCGTGATCAGCTGGTGCTCCTTGAGCTTGTGCGAGATGTCGCCGAACAGCGCCGGTGCCACCGCAAGGTAGAAGGCGCGGATGCGGTCGCTGTCGCCGATCGCCTTCTTGAGTTCACCGAAGCCGGCGCCTGTGGTCGCGTCAGCCGACACGTAGGAAAGCCGCGCCAGGAAAGTCTCAAGCTCCTTGGCGTCGACATCTTCCGGTTTCACGTGCTCGGATATCGCCTTCTTGGCGAAGGTCCGGAATTCGGCATCGCTCATCTTCGCGCGCGATGTTCCGATGATGCGCGTCGGCTCGGAGAATTGATGATCGCGCTGGCGATGGTAGAGCGACGGCAGGAGCTTGCGTTCCGACAGGTCGCCGGTGCCGCCGAAGATGATGAAGTCGAAGGGATCGACAGGAATGATCTGGCTGGTCATGGTCAGTCCGATTTGATGCCTGATGGCGGCAGCGTGGCTGGTATATTCTAATCGATTTAAATTTTCCAGTGCCATGGTGTCACAGTCAGGACCAATCGCTTGCACTTGCATCGGTCCACATGTTTCCCGACACTCGCGCGCTGCCGGCAGGCTTGTCGGCAAGCCGTGGCTTCCGGCAGCGTTCGCGCCTGCACCATAGAACGTGAATGTGACGAAAGCTAAGGGAGATGGCTGCGGAAATCCAATGAGCGGGAAAGCCATGCGTCTGGAAAACAAGGTCGCCATCATCACCGGTGCCGCGTCGGGCTTCGGCGAGGGCATGGCCAGGCGCTTTGCCGAAGAGGGGGCGCGCGTGGTGGTCGCGGATCTCAACGCCAAAGGCGCGGAGCGGGTGGCGGATGAGATCGGCAAAAACGCGATCTGGACCCAGACCGACGTGTCCCTGCGCTCCGAATTCGACGAGATGATCTACGCCGCCAAGAGCGCGTTCGGCCGCATCGACATCATGGTCAACAATGCCGGCTTCACCCACCGCAACGGCGACATGCTGGGCGTCGACGAGGAAACCTTCGATCTGATCACCGCCGTCAACATGAAGGCGATCTACCATGCGGCGCTGGCCGTCGTGCCGATCATGGACCGGCAGGGCGGCGGCGTCATCCTGACCACGGCCTCGACCGCAGGGCTTCGGCCGCGGCCGGGACTGACCTGGTACAATGCTTCCAAGGGCTGGGCGATCATCGCCACCAAGTCGATGGCCGTCGAACTGGCGCCGAAGAACATTCGCGTCAATTGCCTTTGCCCGGTTGCCGGAGAGACCGGCATGCTGGAGAAATTCATGGGAGCCGACACGCCCGAAATCCGCGAAAAATTCCGCGCCTCGATTCCGCTCGGCCGGCTCTCGACTCCGCTCGACATCGCCAATGCGGCGCTGTGGCTGGCCTCGGACGAAGCAGCCTTCATAACCGGCGTGGCGCTGGAGGTCGACGGCGGGCGCTGTATCTAGTCGATCGGGTGCGGCTTGAGTTTGACTTGACGATCCGGCGAAAGGCATAACGGTGCCTGGATGGGGCGGGTGCCATGAATGCCAGACTGCGAAAAATTCGCGAGGACCTGGGGCAGGGCCTCAAGATCTATCGGGCGAAGCGCGCAAGGGGGCGAAGCAAGGCCATCTTCATCGGCGTAACCGGCAGCTCGGGAAAGTCGACCGCGGTGAGCCTGCTCGGGCACATTCTGGCCGGCCACGGGCGGACCTACACGCGGGTTCTGGCCAACACGATAAATTCACTGGTCAGCGCACTCTACAGGCACATGAACAAGCATGGTGAGCTCGACTATGTCGTCTTCGAGGCGGGCGCCTCCGGCGTCGATACGATCAGGCCCATGGCACAGCTGCTCAAGCCGCATGTCGCTGTTGTCACGATGGTGCAGCTTGAGCATTTTTCCAGTTTCAAGACCTTGGAGAACGTCGCTCGGGAAAAACGCGCTTTGGTCGAGGCGCTGGGGCCTGGCGGGCTGGCGGTACTGAACGCCGACGATCCCAATGTATTGGCCATGGCAACCGGCGGTGGGCATCGCCTCGTCACGTTCGGCGAGTCGGAAACGGCCGACTATCGCGTCGCCGATATCAGCGCCGCCTATCCGCGCACGCTCAGCTTCACGCTTCGTTGGCGGGCCGGGGTGTTGAAGCTCAAGACGCCGTTTCCGGGAGAGCATTTCTGGCTGCCGACGGCTGCCGCGGCCGCGACCGCGCTCGAGCTTGGCGTACCAGCGCGAATGGTGGAGGACAGGATCGCGGCATTCGAGCCGTTGGCAAACCGCTGTCGCGTCCTGGTCGTCGAGGGAGGACCGCATTTCGTGATCGACACCGCCAAGGCCCCTTGGCATTCGCTGTCGCTCGCCTTCGACATGATGGCAAGATCAACGGCTGGGCGAAAGCGGATCGTGCTTGGCCAGCTGTCGGACTTTGGCGGCTCGAACGCGAAATATGCGCGCGCCTATGAAAGTGCGCGCGAGATTGCCGACCAGGTGATCTATGTCGGGGAGCATGCCCATCGCTCGAAAGCCAGCCAGGCCGATCGCGACAGCGGCCGGTTCGTCGAACTGCGGACACCGAAAGAGGTTTCCGATCATCTCAGGCGCACTGCCGCGCCAGGCGAACTCATCCTTCTCAAGAGTTCTTCCAGTCTTCATCTGGAACGTTTGGCGCTCGCCTGGACACATGATGTAAAATGCTGGATCCCCGCTTGCGGGAAGAAGGAAGGCTGCCAGACTTGCGGCCTTTTCGAAGTGCCGTTCGAGAAGCATCGGGAGTTCGTCGAAAAGCGCAGGCATGATCGCTGGCGGCAGCGACTTCGTCACCTCTTCGGCGGCTGACGGCGTCGCGGTTCGGCCGCGGGCGCCGCCGGCACAACGGCCTCACGCGCCGGTCTTGACGTAGCTCTTGTAGACCCAGCCGTGCTTGCCGTTATAGACGATCTCGCACCATTGCTTGCAGCTCATCACCTGCACCGACGCCTTGGCTGGCACCGTGGCGATTGCAGCAGCGCCCTTCTTCGGTCCGGAGCGCATGGTGACAGATCTCAAAATGCGTCCGTTGGCGGCCGCGCCGACCTTTTGAGGTTTCGGTTTGGACTGCGCCGCGTTGTCGGTTGCCGGCGGATCGGCATCGGGAGCCTGTGGCTTGGCCTCTGGAATGGCGGCGGTCGGGGAGCCGTCCATCTTGTCGCCTGGCGTCTTCGCGGCCGTCTCGCCCGCCGGTGCGGGTGCGGCAACCTGCGACAGTGCGTCCGAGGCGTCGTTCTCCGCGGCTGGTTCGGCGAAGGCTGTGTCGGTTGATTGCGCAGCGCCAGGCTCGGCGGCCTGCTTCGATGGAGCTGGTTGATCCCCTGCCGGCTCCGACGGGGATTTGGAGTCGGGAGCCGTCCAGCGGGGGCTGTTCGACGCCAGCGCCGGAATGTTGGCTTCGCGGGCCGCTGTCGGCGCCGACACCGCATCCGCCTTGCGCGCGGCCTGTGGTGCCGGGGCCACGGTCACCGCCGCTGCCGCCGGAGCGATCTTCGTGGTCTTCACCGGGATTGTCGGCACGGTCTGCTCGGCGCTGGCCACGACAACCTGCCGGCCGCTGCCCGGAATGCACAACCAGAGCGCCACCGCGGCCACGCCGAGCAGCGCGACCGTGCCCACCGCTGCAATGACCAGATGCGCGTTCGACTGCACCTTCTGCCAGAAGGATGGCCGTACGTTATAGCCGAACTGCATTGTGAAGCGCTGCCGTTCCGGCGTGCCGAAACTGAAGGGCTCGTTCACTCAAACCACCTCCAACAAGCGGGCCGACGTTCTTTCGATCATTGCCGCGAGGGTTGGCATCGATCGGCATCGGTCCCGAAATCCAGCGGGCAAGGCCCCGCGAAATCCCCGGAATTTTCGCCCATGATCGCATCTTTTACTGCTGATTATGGCACGAGTGAGCCAAATTGCGAAATTTCTGCGCGCCCGTTAAGGGTTCCACAACCTGCCACGTGGAAGCCGCCATCGTCGAATCGGCGCCTCGACCGGGCGCCAGGTTCAAATCCTGTCGCGCAGCGCGAACCAGCTGAGCGCCAGAAACAAGAGCGGCGCGCGAAAGCGGCGGCCGCCCGGGAAGGCGGGGATATTCAGGTCCTCGATCAGTTTCAGGCGGTCGCGATTGCCGGCAACGGCCTCGGCATAGAGCTTGCCGAAGAAGTTCGACAGCATGACGCCGTGGCCGGAATAGCCACCGATCGAAATCACGTTCGGCATCACTTCGCGCACGAACGGCTTCCTCGGCACGGTGATGCCAACATAGCCGCCCCAGCCATGCGTGATCTCGACATCCTTGAGGTCCGGGTAGAGCTCGGCGATCTGCCTGCGGATGTGGATATGGATGTCCTTCGGATCGGCGACGGCATAGACCTCGCGGCCGCCGAACAACAGCCGGCCGTCTTTCGACTTGCGGAAATAGCGCACCACGAAACGGGAATCGTCGACGGACTCGCCTCCCGGGAGCACTTTGGAAGCAGCGCCGAGCGGCACGGTCGCGCCGATGAAAGAGCCGATCGGCATGATATGCGCCGCGCTCACCGGCTCGAGATTGCCGCCATAGGCATTGACCCCGATCAGGCATTTGTCGGCGGTGATCGTGCCCATGGGCGTCGTGACCTTCACCTTGCCGCCGCTGGAAATTATGCCGGTGGACGGCGTCTGCTCGAAGAGATGCGCACCGGCGGCGGCCGCCACTTTCGCCGTGCCGATCACCAGCTTCAGCGGATGGATGTGACCGGTGCCGATGTCGCGCGTGCCGCCGAAGTAGCGCGTCGAGCCCAACCGCTGCGCCGTCTCCGCCTGGTCCATGAAGCTTAAATGCGGATAGCCGAAGCGGGTCGCCATGATCTCGGCGTGGCGTTTGTAGTCGTCGACGTAACGCTGCTTGTGCGCCACGGAAAGCTGGCCCGGCATATAGTCGATGTCGATCGCGTTGGTGGCAACGAAGTCAAGCAGATGCGCCTTGGCCTCCTCGGCCATGTCGAATAGCGCCCTGGCGCGGGAAAGGCCATACTCGGCCTCCAGTTCCTCGGCCCAGGCGCGCTGCCCGGTGCCGAGCTGGCCGCCATTGCGCCCCGACGCACCGTCGCCAAAACGACAGGTCTCGATCAGCACGACATTTGCACCGGCCTTGGCCAGATGCGCAGCCGCCGACAAGCCGGTGAAGCCGCCGCCTATGATGACAACGTCGCAGGTCCGGTCGCCATCAAGCGGCGGATATTCGGGGCGCGGCCCCGCAGTATCCTCGTACCACGAGCGCCCGGGGGAAATCGGAGATTGATGGGTCATGATCGATCAGACGTTGAGCAGCAGATATTCCCGCTCCCAGGGGCTGATCACTTCCATGAAGGTCTCGAATTCGGCCCGCTTGATTGCAGCATAAGTGGCGGCGAAGGACTTGCCGAGGATGGTGCCGAGCTCCTCATCTGCCTCGAACAGGTCAACCGCTTCCAGCAGGCTGCGCGGCAGGTCGATCTCGTCGGCATTGGCCGTGGTCAGCACCGGCGGCTCAGCCTTGACGTTTTTGGTCATGCCGATCAGCCCGCAGGCCAGCGACGCGGCCAACGCCAGATAGGGGTTGGCGTCCGACGACGGGATGCGGTTTTCGACGCGCCGCGCCGCAGGGTCCGAGCGCGGCACGCGGAAGGCGGTGGTGCGGTTGTCGTAGCCCCATTTGTTGTTGACCGGAGCCGAGGCCTGTTGCGTCAGCCGGCGGTAGGAATTGACGTAAGGCGCGAACATCACCAGCGCGTTCGGCACATGCTTTTGCATGCCGCCGATGAAGTGGAAGAAAGCGTCTGTCTCGGAGCCGTCCTCGGCCGAGAAGATGTTCTTGCCGGTCTTCTTGTCGACCACGGACTGATGGATATGCATGGCCGAGCCCGGCTGTCCCTGGATCGGTTTTGCCATGAAGGTGGCGTAGATCTCGTGCTTCAGCGCCGCCTCGCGGATGGTGCGCTTGAACATGAACACCTGGTCGGCGAGCTCGATCGGGTTGCCGTGCCGCAGATTGATCTCGAGCTGGCCGGCGCCTTCCTCATGGATCAGCGTGTCGATCTCCAGGCCCTGCCGCTCCGAGAAATGGTAGATGTCGTCGATCAGCTCGTCGAACTCGTTGACGCCGGCGATCGAATAGCCGGCGCCGCCGCCGATCGGCCGCCCCGAACGCCCGACGGGCGGCGTCAGCGGATAGTCCGGGTCGGGGTTCTTGCGCACCAGATAGAATTCGATCTCAGGCGCCACGACCGGTTTGAGCCCGCGCTCGTCATAGGCCGCAAGCACGCGCTTCAGCACGTTGCGCGGCGTGAACTCGACCGAGCGGCCGTCCTGGTGCACGAGATCGCAGATCACCGCGGCCGTCGGGTCTTCTTCCCAGGGCACGACGGTCAGCGTCGAGAGATCGGGCAAGAGCTTCAGGTCGCCGTCGTCTTCGGGATAGTGGAAGCCGTTGCCGTCTTCGGGGTAGCCGCCGGAGATCGTCGTCATGAACACGGCTGACGGCAGCGCCAGCGAGGTGTTGGAGGTGAATTTCTTCGACGGCATCATCTTGCCGCGGGCAACGCCGGCCTGGTCCGGCGTGATGCATTCGATGTCCTCGATGCCGCGCCACTCCAGCCAGGCGCTGGCTTCCTTCCAGTTCTTCACACCGCGTTCGTTTTTCAGGAAGGCAGGCGTGCGGGCGCGTCCCCCCCGGCTTGACGGACGGACTTCCTTTTTTTCAGGCGGCATCATTCACCAGATTGTGTTGCGGATTTCGGACTATAGCCGCGCGCCACGGGGGAAGGAAAGGGGAGGCGGTACAGCCAGGCATCCGTCTTCAGGCTGGCGGCGCGCCGCAACAGCAGGTACACCGGCCGTCATGAAGAACGGGCCCGCCTCTCATTTGACCACAATCGGCTTCGATGCAGACGACACGCTGTGGCAGAATGAGCAGTTCTTCCGCATGACCGAGAAGCGCTTTGCCGCAATGCTGGCGGAGCACGGCGACCATGAGCATATCGCGGCAAGGCTGCTCGAGGCGGAAAGGCGCAACCTCGCCCTCTACGGCTTCGGCATCAAGGGCTTTACCCTGTCGATGATCGAGACGGCGGTCGAGATCACCGGTGGTGAGGTGCCTGGTTCGATCATCGGCGAGATTCTGGCCGCCGGCCGCGAGATGCTCAGCCACCCGATCGAGCCGCTGCCGCATGCGCGCGAGACGGTCGAGGCGCTGGCGGGCTCCTATCATCTGGTGCTGATCACCAAGGGTGACCTCTTCGATCAGGAGCGCAAGCTTGCGCAGTCGGGAATGGGTGACCTCTTCGACGCGGTGGAGATTGTCAGCGACAAGACCGCCGCCACCTATGCCCGCATCTTCAGCCGCCATGGCCGTGGTCCGCAGAGCAGCATGATGGTTGGCAATTCCCTCAAGTCCGACGTGGTTCCCGCCATCGAGGCCGGCGGCTGGGGCATCCATGTGCCGCACGAATTGACCTGGGCGGTCGAACATGCCGAGGCGCCTGTCGAGGCGCCGCGTTTCCGCCAGATTGCCGATCTCGGCGAGTTGCCGAGCCTTGTCGAGGCTATCGCAAGGGCCGGCTGAAGGCCCTGCAGTCTAACCGCGCCCTGTCAGGCGATCGACCACCGGTTGCAGCCTCTCTGGCGTGATCGGCTTGGCGACGACCGCATCGATCATGCTCGACAGGCCAAGGCTCTCCGGTGTGCCATTCCTGGTTGAGAGCAGGATAACCGCGGGCAGCGGTTTGCCGGAGACGCGCCGCAGCGCGTCGATGGCCGACATCAGCCCGTCGCAATCCTTGTTGTCGGGGCCGCCGTCGAGGATGACGGTGCCGGGCGTTTGGCCGGCCAGCGTCTTCTCGGCGGCCTCGGGCGACTCCGAGATCGGCTTCAGGCCCGATTTTTCGACGATTTTCGACACCACGACCCTGTTGATCGATGATTTTCCAACGACCAGCACCTTCGAAACATCTGCCGCCATCGCACCGGCGCGGGCTGCCGGTCTTGGATGTTTTTCGGAGTGGTCGTCACGGTCGGCGGGACACATCGGCGGGCAGGCACTCTGGTTCAATGCAGGGTTGAAACCTGAGGCAGAATTGAGTGAGATCGCGGCCGGTGTCAAGCTGAAACGGTCGAGGCTGAGAATATAGCAAGAAAATCCTGAATTCAGCGCAAGTCGTGCCTCTCGACGGCGAGACAAATCGAAAAAATACGACAGTCTCCCGAACGTATAACGCGCGGGAGACTGTCGCCGAGACTGTTGACGTTACGTCAAGTATGGCTCTGATGGGTGACGATGACGGGGATCAGCAGGTCACCCCAGTTTCCGTCGCCGCCATGGTGCCTGGCCGAGCGCACCAGCTCCACCGAGACGCCGGCCTCGACTGCCTTCATGACCGACTGGTTGAGCCTGTGCAGATCGTTGGCAAGCATGCGGATCGTCGCCTGCTGGTCGACGCTCATCGCGCTCGATTGCTCTTCCGCCCTTTCCTTGACGCGGCTTATCGATGCCATTGGTCTTCTCCTCGATGTAGATGCCCTGCGGGCGTTTCCTCTGGTTGTTATCCGTTACTCGGCCGCCGGCCTGAACTGGGCGTGCTCGGTCGATTCATGCATGGCGGTGGTCGAAGACTGTCCGCCGGTGATCGCCATCGACACGGCGTCGAAATAGCCGGTGCCGACCTCGCGCTGGTGCTTGGTCGCGGTGTAGCCGTTGGCTTCCGCCGCGAATTCGGCCTCCTGCAGTTCCGAATAGGCCGCCATCTGGCGGTCCTTGTAGCCGCGCGCCAGCTCGAACATGCCGAAGTTCAACTGGTGGAAGCCGGCCAGCGTGATGAACTGGAACTTGTAGCCCATCGCGCCAAGCTCCTTCTGGAACTTCGCGATCGTTGCGTCGTCGAGGTTCTTCTTCCAGTTGAACGACGGCGAGCAATTGTAGGCGAGCAGCTTGCCCGGATGATGCCTGTGCACGCCTTCGGCGAACTTCCTGGCCTGCGCCAGATCCGGCTTCGAGGTCTCGCACCAGATCAGGTCGGCATGCGGCGCATAGGCCACGGCGCGCGCGATGCAAGGCTCGATGCCGTTCCTCACATTGTAGAAGCCCTCGACCGTGCGGCCGGCATCGTAATCGACGAAAGGCCGGTCGCGCTCGTCGATATCGGAGGTCAAGAGCTTTGCCGCTTCTGCGTCCGTGCGCGCCACGACCAGCGTCGGCGTGCCCATCACGTCGGCCGCCAGGCGCGCCGCGTTGAGGTTGCGGATGTGCGCCGCGGTCGGGATCAGCACCTTGCCGCCGAGATGGCCGCACTTCTTTTCCGACGCCAACTGGTCCTCATAGTGGACGCCGGCAGCACCCGCCTCGATGAAGGCCTTCATGATCTCGAAGGCGTTGAGCGGACCGCCGAAGCCGGCTTCGGCATCGGCGACGATCGGCGCGAACCAGGTCTCGACCGACAGCCCGTTGCCTTCGGATGTCTCGATCTGGTCGGCGCGCTGCAGGGTGCGGTTGATTCGCTTGACGAGTTCCGGCGCCGCATTGGCCGGATAAAGCGACTGGTCCGGATACATGGCCGAAGCCGTGTTGGCGTCAGCGGCCACCTGCCAGCCCGAGAGATAGATCGCTTTCAGCCCGGCGCGAACCTGCTGCATGGCCTGGTTGCCGGACATCGCGCCGAGCGCGTTGACGAAATCCTCCTCGTGGATGAGCTTCCACAGCCGGTTCGCGCCCATCTCGGCCAGCGTCTGGCGGATTTGCACGGAGCCGCGCAGCCGCTTCACATCATCTGGCGAGTAGGGGCGCTCGATGCCATCGAAGCGGCCTTCCGGCGCGGAGGGGATGAGGTTGTAAAAATCGGTCATTGGTCACTCCGGATCGTTTGAAAACTGCTTCAGCGCCGCATCGCAAATCCATATCCCGCGACGTCTGGGTATGACATCATTTACATTGCAGCGCGAAATAGGCCAGAGAAACCGCCATTTTGCGCCGAAAATAAAGGAAAAGCTGTGTTGCCATTGACAATTCCCCTCTGTAAATTTGTCATGATTGTAAAAGCGGCAAACCGGGCGCTAGGTTCGATGCGCCTGTAAATTCTTGTCAAGGGTGGAAGCGATGGCCGACCAGAAGATCTTTGCCGGGCCTCGGCTGCGCCGGCTGCGCAACGCCAGGGGGCTGACCCAGACGGCGATGGCCGAGGGGCTGGGCATCTCGCCCTCCTACCTCAACCTCATCGAGCGCAACCAGCGGCCGCTGACGGTGCAACTCATCCTCAAGCTGGCCTCCGTCTACAAGGTCGATCCGCATGAATTGCAGGGAGAGACCAAAGGCTCGATCGCGGCCTTGCGCGAAGCGTTCAGCGATCCGCTTCTTGCCGGCGAACTGCCCGGCGACCAGGAGCTGATCGACCTTGCCGAGACGGCGCCCAATGCCTCGGCAGCGATGGTGAAACTCTTTCGCGCCTATCGCGAGCAGGCCGAGCGCCTGTCCGATCTCAACCAGCTGCTGGCCAAGGAGGGCAGGGCGACCGCGCTGTCCGGCGCGCGCCTGCCCGCCGACGAAGTCCACGAAGTGTTCGAACGCCGGCCGAACCACTTTGCTGCGCTGGAGGAGGAGGCGGAGGCTTTCACATCGCTCCTCGACCCCGGCGACGATCTGTTCGGAGCGCTGAAGGCCTGGTTGAGGCGCGAGCACGGCATCGTCGTCAAGGTGCTGCCGGTCGCCACCATGCCCAACTGGCGCCGCCGCTATGACCGTCATTCGCAGCGCCTGTTCCTGTCGGAGCGGCTGTCGCCCTTCGACCAGTTGCGTGAGGTCGCCATGGAGGCGAGCCTGATGCGCATGTCGGTGGCCGTCGCGGGCGAGATCCAGGGGCTGAAGCTCGGCACGGACGAGGCCCGCCGGCTCGCCCGCTTCGAGCTCGGCCGCTATGCCGCGCATGCGTTGATGATGCCCTACCAGGCTTTCCACGCCGCCGCCGTTCGCGCCCGCTATGATATCGATGTCTTGCGTTCCCGCTTCGGCGTCTCTTTCGAACAGGCGGCCAACCGTGTGACAATGCTGCAGCGGCAGGGCGCGGCGGGCGTGCCGTTCTTCATGCTGGAAGTCGACAATGCCGGCAACCGCTTCCGCAGGGCCGGCAGCCAGGGTTATCCGCAAAGCCGCTTCGGCGGCGGCTGCCCCAAGCTTCCCATTCACGCGGCCTTCTCGCAGCCGGGCCAGATCCTGGTCGAGGCGGTGGAAATGCCCGATGGCGCCGAGTTCCTTTGCATCGCCCGCACCCTGGAAGGCCCGCAAGGCGGCTTCTCCGAACGGCCGCGCCGCACCGCGCTCCTGCTTGGTTGCGATATCGGCTTTCGCGACGAGATCGTCTATGGCGCGGCGCTGCCGGCCGGATCCTCCGGCAAGCCCGGGCAAGGCTTCGCCACCCCGGTCGGCCCCGCCTGCAGGCTTTGCGAGCGCGCCGGCTGCCTGGCGCGCGCCGAGCCGCCGGTGACGCGCCCGCTCGGCCTCGACGAGATGGTGACAGGCCTCAGCGCCTTCGATTTTCAGGGATGATACACGCCGTCCGGACGTGCGCGTGGGTGCAGGTTCGACCTGCGTCGAAGTAAACCGCGGCGACGTTGTCCCACATTTCAGTGAATGCTGGATCACGCACGGCTTTCTACTTTGCGCTATGCGATTGAGACACAGTTCTGTCGTTTGAGACGCAGAGTTCCTGTCGTCTTTGGTGCACCATAGCGCGCATAACTCGCTGACACTCATGTCCATGACCGATACCGCATCGCCTCGTGTCGCCCTACCAGACGTCTCGCCGCGCGAGGAGCGGATCGGCATGCTGCTGGTCTTCCTCTCGGCGCTGATGTGGAGTTTCGGCGGCACCATCGCCCGCTTCATCCATGTCGACGACAGCTGGACCGTGGTGTTCTGGCGCTCGCTCTGGGCCGTTGCCTTCCTCGTTGCGTTCATGGTCTGGCGCGACGGCTGGCGGGGCACGTTGAGATTGTTCCGCGATATGGGCCTGCCTGGTCTCGGTGTGGCCTTGTGCTTCGCCACGGCCTCGACCAGCTTTATCGTTGCGCTTGCCTATACGACGGTTGCAAACATTCTCCTGATGCAAGCCGGCGTGCCGCTTCTGGCCGCCTTGCTCGCCTGGCTGCTGTTTCGCGAGCGCGTGAGCCAAGCCACCTGGGTTGCCATCGCCGCCGTCATCGCCGGCGTCGCCATCATGGTGTCTGAATCGCTCGGCGGGGCCGTGTCCCCGATCGGTGACGGCCTGGCGCTGCTGATTGCTGTGATGTTCTCGTTCGCGACGGTGATCACTCGGCGCTTTGCCCATGTGCGCATGGTGCCGGCCACCTGTCTCGGCGCGCTGCTTGCCGGTATCTTTGCCGCCGCCCAGGCCTCGCAGTTTGCGGTGTCCGCACGCGAAATGGGCTTCCTCTTCGCCTTCGGCGTCGTCAACCTTGGCGTCGGCCTCGCCTTTTTCGCCATGGGCGCCCGGCTGGTGCCGGCGGCAATCGCGGCGCTGCTCGGCACCTTCGAGCCGATCCTCGGGCCGATCTGGGTCTGGCTCGTCCATTCCGAGGTGCCGTCGGTGCGCACCATCATCGGCGGCGCGGTCGTGGTCACGGCGCTGCTCGTCCATATCGGCCTGGAGTTCAAGCGTCAGGCGCGGCCGGCGCGCCCCGGCATCACCGGCCTGCCGTCACCCAATTGACCAATGCATGTCGCCCAAAAGTGCGCAGCGGTTTTGGGGGAACGACATGCATCAAAACAAAGACCTAAATCGCGCCGCCTGAATCCCTCTCAGCGCGACGCGCTTTAGGCAGCCTCCCCCATTGACAACCCCGCTGCCGGGCGGGCAGGCTGCGATCACGGCAACAACAAGACAGGCGTATCTTGCCAAGTGTCTCTGCCGGCCTGACTAGGGCCGGATCACATCGTCGTATCTCTGCCCACGCCACGGCAAACGCCGCTGACGCCGCCCGGGTACCTTACAGCGGCACCCTGCGGGAGGCCTTCGACCACCGACCGGCAACCCGGCGCAGCGCCGACAGGTCGCGCTTGTTGCCCTCCGGAAAGCCCAATAGTCTGAAATCAACGCCGCGCCGCCATATCGCGACGAGCCGGCAAGGGAACACTCACCAAAGGAGAACATCATGATCCGCAAAGCGCTCTGGCTTTCGGCGACGTCGGTATTTCTGACGCTTTTCACAGCAGGCGGCCATGCCGAAGACCGCGTCGTCAACGTCTACAACTGGTCGGACTATATCGACAGCTCGATCATCGACGACTTCACCAAGAAGACCGGCATCAAGGTCGTCTACGACACCTTCGATTCCAACGAGATCCTCGAAACGAAGCTGCTGGCCGGCGGCAGCGGCTACGACGTCGTCGTGCCGAGCGCGAACTTCTTGGCGCGCCAGATCCAGGCGGGCGTGTTCCAGAAGCTCGACAAGTCGAAGCTGCCGAACATCTCCAACATGTGGGACGTCATCTCCGAGCGCACCGCCAAATACGATCCGGGCAACGAATATTCGGTCAACTACATGTGGGGCACCGTCGGCCTCGGCTATAACGTCAAGAAGGTGACGGCCGCGCTCGGCACCGACAAGATCGATAGCTGGGATGTTTTCTTCAATCCGGACAAGCTGGCCAAGCTGAAGGATTGCGGCGTCTATGTGCTGGATTCTCCCGCCGACATTATTCCGGCGGCGCTGAAATATCTCGGCCTCGACCCCAACAGCACCTCGCCGGATGACATTGCCAAGGCCGAGGAAACGTTGCTCAAGGTGCGACCCTACATCCGCAAGTTCCATTCGTCCGAATACATCAACGCCTTGGCCAACGGCGACATCTGCCTGGCGATCGGATGGTCGGGCGACGTCTTCCAGGCGCGCAACCGCGCCGAGGAAGCCAAGCAGGGCGTCGAGATCGGCTATTCGGTGCCGAAGGAAGGCGCCCAGATGTGGTTCGACCAGATGGCGATCCCGGCGGACGCGCCGCATGTCGCCGAAGCGCTCGAGTTCATCAACTACATGATGACCCCCGAAGTCATCGCCAAGTCGTCGAACTACGTGCTCTACGCCAACGGCAACAAGGCTTCGCAGCAGTTCATCGATAAGGCGATCCTGGAAGATCCTGCGGTCTATCCCGACGAAGAGACGACCAAGAAGCTCTATACCGTTAAGCCATATGATCCAAAGACACAGCGCGTCATCACGCGCACCTGGACCAAGATCGTCACCGGTCAGTAAGCATTGAGATACGACCCCGGCAGCCAACTGCCGGGGTCGCTTTCTTTTGGGGAATCAAAAGGTAACGGAGTGGGGATCATGAAATCGCTTGGCAGCATCCGCAGGGATTTCGCGCCATGGAACGACCCGAACGCCAAGCCATATATCCAGTTCGACAAGGTCACCAAGAAGTTCGGTGACTTCACCGCCGTCAACAATCTGTCGCTGACCATCTTCGAGCGCGAATTCTTCGCGCTGCTCGGCGCGTCCGGTTGCGGCAAGTCGACCCTGCTCAGAATGCTCGCCGGCTTCGAGGAGCCGACGGCGGGCCGCATCCTGCTTGATGGGCAGGACCTGCGCGGCATCCCGCCCTACAAGCGGCCGGTCAACATGATGTTCCAGTCCTACGCGCTGTTCCCGCATATGACGGTGGAGAAGAACATCGCCTTCGGCCTCAAGCAGGAAGGCATGCCGGGATCCGATATCGAAAAGCGCGTCGCCGAGATGCTGAAGCTGGTCAAGCTCGAGCAGTTCGCCAAGCGCAAGCCGCATCAGCTCTCGGGCGGCCAGCGCCAGCGCGTGGCGCTAGCCCGCTCGGTCGCCAAGCGGCCCAAGGTTCTGCTGCTCGACGAACCGCTCGGCGCGCTCGACAAGAAGCTGCGCGAGGAGACGCAGTTCGAGCTGATGGACCTGCAGCAGGAGCTCGGCCTCACCTTCGTCGTCGTCACCCACGACCAGGAAGAAGCCATGACCATGGCCGATCGCATCGCCATCATGGACAAGGGCGAGGTCATGCAGGTCGCCACGCCTGCCGAGATCTATGAGGCGCCGACTTCGCGTTTCGTGGCGCATTTCGTCGGCAACGTGAACATGTTCGAGGGCAAGGTTGCCGAGCATACGGCAAACGCGACGCGCATCACCGGCGCGACCGGGGCTGAGATCGTCGTCGACAATGGCGGCAAAGCCGCTGCCGGCTCCGACATCGTCTTCGCGATCCGGCCGGAAAAGATCAAGGTCTCCTCGAAAAAGCCCGCCGATGCCGTCAATGCGCTGGAAGGCGAGGTCTATGACGTCGCCTACCTCGGCGACATGACCGTCTATCACATCAAGCTCGATGACGGGCAGATCGTGCGGGCGAGCGCGCTGAACGCCTCGCGCGTAACGGAGGATCCGCTGACCTGGAACGACCGCGCCTGGGTCTCCTTCCGGCCTGATGCCGGCGTCGTGTTGACCAGGTAGGAGGCTGAGATGACCGATATCGCAGCGACTGCCGCCCCGTCGACGGAAACCGCAACACTGCCGGCGAGGCTGGCGAAGGGCTTCGTCAACCGCCTCGTCATCATCATCCCCTATCTCTGGCTGCTGTTCTTCTTCCTCATTCCATTCATCATCGTTTTCAAGATATCGCTGTCGCAGACGGCGATCTCGATGCCACCCTATACGCCGGTGCTGGATTTCAGCGACGGCATCTCGGGATTCCTCGCCGGCTTCCGCGAGCTCAACTTCGACAACTACACCTGGCTCACCCAGGATGCGCTCTATTTCAACGCCTATGTGACGAGCCTGATCATCGCGGCGATCTCGACGATGCTCACCCTGATCGTCGGCTATCCGATCGCCTATGGCATGGCGCGAGCCCCGGCGACGATCCGTCCGACCTTGCTGATGCTGGTGATCCTGCCCTTCTGGACCTCTTTCCTGATCCGCGTCTACGCCTGGATCGGCATCCTCAAGCCCGAAGGGCTGCTCAATCAGTTGCTGATGTCGCTGCACATCATCAGCCAGCCGCTGGTGATCTTGAACACTTATACGGCGATCTTCATCGGCATCGTCTATTCCTACCTGCCCTTCATGGTGCTGCCGCTCTATTCGTCGCTTGAGAAGATGGACTATTCGCTGGTCGAGGCCGCGGAGGATCTTGGCTGTCCGCCGATCGGCGCCTTCTGGAAGATTACCTTCCCGCTGTCGCTGCCCGGCGTCGTCGCCGGCTGCCTGCTGGTGTTCATCCCGGCCGTCGGCGAGTTCGTCATTCCCGACCTTCTCGGCGGCTCGCAGACGCTGATGATCGGCAAGACGCTCTGGAACGAATTCTTCTCCAACCGCGACTGGCCGGTCTCCTCGGCGGTGGCCGTCATCCTGCTTCTGGTTCTGACCATCCCGATCATGTTCTTCCAGCAGGCGCAGGCAAAGGCACAGGAGCAGGGCAGATGAACTCGACCTGGAGCCGCTTCAACATCACCTCGATCGTGCTGGGCTTTGCCTTCCTCTATCTGCCGATCGTGCTTCTGATCGTCTTTTCCTTCAACGAGTCCAAGCTCGTCACCGTCTGGGGCGGCTTCTCGACCAAATGGTACGTGTCGCTGTTCCACAATCAGGGCCTGATGGACGCCACCTGGGTGACGGCGCGCGTCGGCGTCATCTCGGCGACGGTGGCGACGGTGCTCGGCACGCTCGCCGCCATCACGCTGACGCGCTACACGCGCTTCAGGGGGCGGGTGCTGTTCTCGGGCATGGTCTTCGCGCCGCTGGTCATGCCGGAGGTCATCACGGGCCTGTCGCTGCTCTTGCTCTTCGTCGCCGTCGGGCTCGACCGCGGCTTCTTCACTGTGACGCTCGCGCACATCACCTTCACCATGTGCTTCGTCGCCGTCGTCGTGCAGTCGCGGCTGGTCTCGTTCGACCGCTCGCTGGAGGAGGCGGCGATGGATCTCGGCGCGCCGCCGGTGAAGACCTTCTTCCAGATCACCTTGCCCGTCATCCTGCCGGCCATCATCTCCGGCTGGATGCTGGCTTTCACGCTCTCGCTCGACGATCTGGTCATCGCGAGCTTCTCCTCGGGTCCGGGCGCCACCACGCTGCCGATGAAGATCTACAGCCAGGTGCGTCTCGGCGTGACGCCGGAAATCAACGCTGCCTGCACCATCCTGATCGCGGTCGTGGCTGTCGGCGTCATCATCGCCTCGATCGCCAACAAGCGCCGTGAGATCCAGCGCCAGCTCGACGAGCAGGCCGCGCAACGCGGTTGAGCAGTGGATACGAGGACGCTTTGCGCCTTACTGGCCCGAAACGCCGGGAGCGATCGGCGAGATGAACGGCGCGCTCCAATTGCCGCCGACGAAGAACAGCGACTGGTTCGGCTGAGCGGGAGGCGGACTGGCCGCCTGGCCGTTGGCCTGCTGTGCCGGCTGTCCGCTGAGCATCACGCCGCCTGAGAGCGCCAGCCCGCGTCCGGCGTAGGAGGCGATGCCCGACAGCCAGATCTTGTATTTCTGCGCATTGATCTCGGCCTTGTCGAGGCGCGCCACGCCCTTCGAGATGCTTGCCTTGATTTCGGCGCCATCGATCGGCAGCGAACCATTGCCGACGTCGTCAAGCGCGAAGAAGCCGCCTTGCTGGTTGCGCTTGAGGAAGGCCGGCAGGTCGAGCCCGTTGAGCGTGCCCGGCCCGAACGTCGCCGAGAACGATCCGTCGGCATTCTCGAAAATCGAATTCCACGCCTTGCCCGGTCCCTTGAGGATGACCGACACCGTGCCGGTGCCGGCCGGCACCAGCCGCGTCATTCCCGCCGCAGTGGCAAAGGCGCCCGTATCCACATCCGACGCCAGGAGCCGCAGCTCCACCTGCGTGCCCTCAGGCTTACGGTCGAAGCGCAGGCTGCTCTGGATGGTGCCGTTGAAGGCCGACGCATCGGATATGTCGAAGACGGCAAGGCCGTTCTTGACCTGCGCGGTCGCCGCGACGTCGGCGAGCTGCACCGGTCCCGCCATGGCATGCGCCGCCGACAGCCTGAGGTCGAGGTTGATGCGGTCGGCGAAGCTGGTGTCGATGTCGCCTGGGCCGGCCTCGCCGGTGGGCGCGACTGGCGTGAAGGCCGACAGGAAAGATCTCAGATCCAGCGTGTCGAAGGCGAGCGTGCCGGCGATCACCGGGCGCCCTTCGGCGAAGGAGAAATCCAGCGCTCCCATGCCCGGATTGTTGTTCAGCGTGACGGTCGTGTTCTCGAATTTCGCGCGCCCCGCCGAGGCGTTCACCTTGCTGGTGACCGAGACCGCACCGATCGCGGCGCTCGGCGCGAGGCCGGCCTGCGACCACTCCAGCACGCGCCGCAACGACGGCGCGGCGAACTTCGCCTGGCCGTCCAGATAGGCGTTGTCGGACATCGAGGCCGTTCCGTCGAAGGAAAAGGTCACTGGCGCCGCCTTGAAGGAGAGGGTGACAGGCGCTGCTCCCCCGGCAAACAGCACCAGCGGTTTCGCCGAGGAGAAATCGAGCTGCACGGTCTCGCCGCGCCAGATTCCGGTCGCGGTCAGCGATGCATCGCTGTTCATCGCCTCCCAGTTCACCTGGCCGTTCAGGCTGCTCAGGATTTCGGTGTCCTTGCCGTCGGCCGTCGTCACGACGCGGCCTTCGCGGAACTCGACGGTGCCGAACGGATCGGAAGGCAATCTGCCGAGGTCTGGCTTCTGCGGGTTGGCAGCGACCACACCGCGCGCGGTATCGATCGAGCGCGTTATGCGCCCGCCGGTCGGAAAGGGTGGCAGATAGAAGCCGCTCGCCATGCGCTGCACCCTGATCGTCGGGCGCACCAGCCTTGCGGTCGAGAAGGCGACGTCGCCCTGCAAGGCTGCCATGGCCGAGAGATCGACCTCCACGCGATCGGCCTCGACCACCGGCGGCGCGTCGGTCTCTGTCCATTGCGACAGGGTCACGTCGCTGAGAACGGCTCGGAACTTCGGCCACACCTCGATGCGCGGCGAGCCGTCGATCGTGACCCTGAAGCCGCTCCAGGCGCTCAATTCCCAGGCGATGCGGTCGCGCACGATGCGGGTCGAGGCAATCAGCGGCAGCGCCGCGACCGCGAGCGCGATGACGAGCACGGCAACGCCGATCGCCCACACCCCGCGCCGGATCAAAGATGATGGCATTTTGCCCCGTATGCTTGCATTGCCGACGAAATCGCCCGACGGGTGTAACCGAGCGCCGACGCTTTTCAAGTCTTTATGGCCTTGCGATGGCATTCGCGAAGCGACAGCCATAGGTCGCGCGAACAAAATCTTGCTCTGCTGCGCTGCAATATGCATAAGCGAACCGTACGACCCCGGTCCACGGTTGCGCGCCGTTTTTGGAACGATGGCATTGGCGATGTTGAGCTTAACTGGCTCGAACGCGACGCGCTTGGGAGAAGCGATCATGGCCGCCGACACACCTTTGTGGACCCCGACGCAGGAGCGGATCGACGCAGCGCCGTTAACCGCGTTCATGAAGGCCGCGTCAGCGAAGGCCGGGGAGGCTTTCTCCAGCTATGCGGACCTTCACCGCTGGTCGATCGAGGATCGAGAAGCCTTCTGGAGCCTGGTCTGGGATTTCTGCGGGGTTGTCGGCGACAAGGGTGAGCGGGGCCTCATCGACGGCGAGCGGATGCCAGGCGCGGCTTTCTTTCCTGACGCCAAGTTGAACTTTGCCGAGAACCTTTTGCAGAAGACCGGCGGCGGTGAGGCCATCGTCTTTCGCGGCGAGGACAAGGTCGAGCGCCGGCTGTCCTGGAACGAGCTTCAGGCGCTGACCTCGCGGCTGCAACAGCTTTTCCTGTCGCTCGGCGTCAAGGCCGGCGACCGCATCGCCGCCATGATGCCGAACATGCCCGAGACGATCGCGGCGATGCTGGCGGCAAGCTCGATCGGCGCGGTGTGGTCGTCATGCTCCCCCGATTTCGGCGAGCAGGGCGTGCTCGACCGCTTCGGCCAGATCGAGCCGGTCGTCTTCATCGCGCCGGACGGTTATTGGTACAACGGCAAGGCGATCGAGGTGGCCGACAAGGTGCGCGCCGTGGCGGCGAAGCTCACCACGCTGCGCAAGGTGCTGATCGTCGATTATCTCGGCACCTCGGCCGACGTCGCCGCCACCATCGACAAGGCGACCGCGCTCGAAGAAGCGCTCTCGCCATTCGCCGCAAAGACCGTCAGCTTCGAGCGGCTACCCTTCGCGCATCCGCTCTATATCCTGTTTTCCTCGGGCACGACCGGCATCCCGAAATGCATCGTGCATTCGGCCGGCGGCACGCTGATCCAGCACGTCAAGGAGCATCGCCTGCATGCCGGCCTGCTCGACGGCGATCGCCTGTTCTATTTCACCACCTGCGGCTGGATGATGTGGAACTGGCTGGTCTCGGGCCTCGCCTCGGGCGCTACGCTTCTGCTCTATGACGGCTCGCCTTTCTACCCCGACGGCAATGTGCTGTTCGATTTCGCCGACGCCGAGCAGATGACCTATTTCGGCACCTCGGCGAAGTTCATCGATTCCGTTCGCAAGGCAGGGCTCAAGCCGATCGCGAGCCACGATCTGTCCAGCGTGCGCACCATCTCCTCCACCGGCTCACCGCTGTCGCCGGAGGATTTCCGCTTCGTCTATGACGGCATCAAGAAGGACGTGCATCTGGCCTCGATCTCGGGCGGCACCGACATCGTGTCCTGCTTCGTGCTCGGCGTGCCGACCGAGCCGGTCTGGACCGGGGAAATCCAGGGACCTGGCCTCGGCCTGGCGGTCGACGTCTGGGACGATGACGGCAAGCCGATCCGGCAGGAGAAGGGCGAGCTCGTCTGCACGAAAGCCTTCCCGTCGATGCCGATCGGCTTCTGGAACGACCCCGAGGGCAAGAAGTATCACGCCGCCTATTTCGAGCGTTTCGACAATGTCTGGTGCCATGGCGACTTCGCCGAATGGACGGCGCATGGCGGCATGATCATCCACGGCCGTTCGGATGCGACGCTCAATCCGGGCGGGGTTCGGATCGGCACGGCCGAGATCTACAACCAGGTCGAACAGATGCCGGAAATCCTTGAGGCGCTCTGCATCGGCCAGGATTTCGACAATGATGTCCGCGTCGTGCTGTTCGTGCGGCTGGCCGCCGGCGTGACCCTAGACGAGGATCTGGAAAAGCGCATCCGCGCCAGGATCCGCACCGGCGCCAGCCCGCGCCATGTGCCGGCCAGGATCGTCGCTGTCACCGACATCCCGCGCACCAAGTCCGGCAAGATCACCGAGTTGACGGTGCGCGACGTGGTTCACGGCCGTGCCGTCAAGAACAAGGAAGCGCTCGCCAATCCCGAAGCGCTGGAGCTGTTCCGCGATCTGCCGCAGCTGGCGGGCTGACGGGCAGCGTGGTTAACGAAATCTGTCCGGCGAATTTACCTAGATTTCACGGGTGGTACACATTCGTAAATTTTTCCGCGGTCCGGTAAGGACTTGTTAAGGGACGACCCCGATAGTCGCGTGTAACTTGAGGGAGAAATCCCGTTCCTCGTCCCCTGAGGTTCAGCTCAAGCCCCCGTTGTGACAGCATCCCATTTCTCAAGGCGTCCTCCCGGACGCCTTTTTCTTTGGCTGGAACCGAGGACGATCTTATTCGGCAAGCACGCGGGTCGAGGGGAAGACGACCTCGACCAGGGTTCCTTCGCCTGGCGTCGAGGTGATGGCGAAGCGGGCGCGGTTCGCCTCCACCATGGCCTTGGTGAGGGGTAGGCCGAGGCCAGTGCCGTCGCCGCGTCCGCGCTTCAGCGCATTGATCTGCTTGAACGGCTTCAGCGCCTGCTCGATCTCGGCCGGGGTCATGCCGATGCCGGTATCGCGCACGCGCATGACGACATCGCCTGAGGCTTCGTAAGCGGTCGAAACGATCACCTGGCCGCCGGCTTGGGTGTAGCGGATGGCGTTGGACAGGATGTTGAGGGCGATCTGACGCACGCTTCGCAAATCCGCCACCACTTCCGGCAGCCGCGAGGCGAAGCTCGAGCGGATGATGACGCGCTCTCGATTGGCCTGCGGCTGCATCATCGCCACCGTCTCGGCCAGCGTGTCGTTGAGCGACACCGCCTCGTAATCCATCTCCTGCTGCCCGGCCTCGATCTTCGAGATGTCGAGCAGGTCGTTGACGAGATCGAGCACGTGATTGCCTGAGCGGTTGATGTCGCGCAGGTAGTCGCGATAGCGGTCGTTGGCGATCGGACCGAATTTCTCGTCCACCATCAGCTCGGAAAAGCCGATGATGGCGTTGAGCGGCGTGCGGATCTCATGGCTGATGCGGGCCAGGAAATCCGTCTTCTGCGAGGATGCGCGCTCGGCAACCGCGCGTGCCTGGGTCAGGTCTTCCTCGGCCCGCTTCCACTGCGTGATGTCGCGCACCACGGCGCAGAAGCCGCTGTCGTTCGGCAGCCTGCCGATGGTCATGAACAGCGGGATGAAACGTCCCTGCGCCTCGCGGCCGATGACCTCGCGGCCGTCATTCAAGACGCTCGCCACGCCCGGCTCCGAAAGGCCCGCGAGATAGTCGCGCGCCGCGCGCTGGCTTTCGATGGCGAACAGCGAGGCAAAGGGCTTGCCGGCGACCTCGTCGCTGTCGAAGCCGAAAAGGGCTTCCGCCGGCCGGCTGATCGAGCGGATGTTTCCGTCGCGGCCGATCAGCACGACGCCATCCGTGGCGGTGTCGATGATGGTGCGCATCTCGGCGATGCGCGATTTCAATTCCGGCACGTCCGGCTGCAGCGCCGGTTCGTCATTGGCGGCGGTGAAATGCGCCGCATCGTCCTCGCCGGAGCGCCGCACCACCAGCATCAGCGCCTTGCCGCCCCGCCATGGCACCGAGCGAAGCAGGGCTTCGATGGGAAATTCCTGACCCTGGCGGCTCTTGAGCTTCAGCGAGTGGTCGCTTTCGTCCGCGGCGGCATCCTCGGCATAGGGATCGGCAAACAACGCGCCCAGGCCGCCCGCATCAGCGAGATCTTCCAACACATCATAGCCGGTGAGCTCGAGGAAGGCGTCATTGGCGTAATGGAGCTCGTCCCCCGAATGGATGAGCAGCGGCACCGGCAGCCTGGCGAGGATGGACGTATCGGGCGCCTTGGTTTCCTCTCCGGTCGAAAAAGCGGAGGGCACAAAGCCTGCGAGCTTGAGTGGCGGCACGTCCGGGCGTGGCCGCGCCGGCGTTACGGGTTCTTCCGCAGCCGTCGCCGCGTCGACGTCGGAGCCGGCCCAATCCTCGCTGTCTTGCGCATCGCTGAAATCGTCGGCGGTCATGCTGTCGTCGTCCGCCGACGCATCGCGAGCCGGCTTTTCGGCGACCGGCTCGGTCGCTGGCCGTTCGTCCGGCTGCCGCGCCTCAGAATCGGCGCGCTGGGCCGCCTGCCGGGCGACCACTGCCCGGTTGTCCTCGGAGGCAGGTTCGACGCCGGCTTCTTCCCCCGATTTCTCACCATCGGCGTAGCTGAGCAGCGAGCCGGAAGCGGCAGGCGTCACCGTCTTGCCGGCGGCGCCCGTCGCGGCGGCGTCATCAATACCGTCGAGCCTCGCCAGGTCTTCCTGGTCTTCCGCCTCGGTCTGTGCTTCAGCAGTCTCCGCATCAGCCTTTGCGTCGGCGGTTTCAGAGGCTTCCGGCGCGGGTGCCGGCGTCGCCTCCAGCGCGGGGTTCTCTTGCGCCGCCGCTTCAAGCGTCGTTGCCTGGTTTGCTTCGGCCTTCGTTGCGACGGCGGGCTCGTTCGCTGTTGCCTCGTCCTTGCCGGCAACAACCGCATCGGTCTGCTTGCCGGCTTCGGCGCCGCCCGGCTCGGCGGGCAGGGAATTGTCCTTGCGCAGCCGCTCGCCGATCTCGCGGAAGGCGCTGCGCTCAAGGATGGACAGGCTCTTCAGACTTGCGGCAGTGTCGCTCCCCGGCTGCTTGTCGTTGGCCGGCTGGCGGTGCTCGGCCAGCCTTATCACCTTGTCGGCGAAGCGCCGCTCCGGCTTCGGCACGATGCTCAGCGCCGGCACTTCGCCCTGGAATGGATCGGCGGGCTTTGGCTGTTCCGGCTGCGCCTGCTCCGCGGCTGGCTGCTCGACCGACGGCTCGGTCCCGGCAGGCGTGGCATTAGGCACCAGCGCCATGCCGAGCGCTTCGGGATCGACCACGGCGTCGGCCGGGCGCGCGACGCCGAAGCCGCGAAAACCCTCGAAGGCGCGGCTGCGGCCATAGACGGGCAGCGCCGCCAGGTCGACCGGTATCTTCAGATCGGTTCCGGCCACCGGCCACAGCACCGATCGGCCTGACCAGGTGTCGCGCCGCTCGAGCAGACCGGCGATCTCGCCCGAGGTGTCGAGGCCGAAGATGGTGGCGACGTCCTTGAAGCGGCGGCCGATCACATCGGCGGCGGGCTGGCCGACGATGTCTGCGAATTCGGGCGATAACGCGCTGAATTTGCCGTCGGCGTCGGTGCGCCAGACGAAGCGCAGGGGTGGCGCCGAACGGTCGATGCCGCGGGGCAGGGCTGGCCGCGACGGCATGACGGTTTCGCGCGCGGCTGCCTCGCCAACACCCGGCCGCGGGCCTTCGGCCGCGACGGCCTCCTTCGGCTCGTCCTTCGCCGGCGACGCCGGTTGAGCCTGCCCGGCGTCATCGTCGCCGGCGTTGAAATACCAATGGTCATGCTGGCCGGCGCCGGCGTCCGAAGCCTGTTGGCTGGGCTCGGCGGCATCCGCCTGATGATCGGTCCGGTTTCCAGCGTCAGTCGGTGCATCGCCTTCAGCGGGCTCCGGGACCAGCTTGGCCTGTTCGCCGGCCGTTACGGCCGGCGCAGGGCTATTGTCCTGGACCGGCCGGGGTTCGGGCTCGGCGGCCAGGCTTTCACCCGACAGCGTGGCCGCAACGGTGCCTGGCATCGCGACTTGCTCACCATCGGGCCGATCGCCCTGGCCGGCGGCCGGCTGTTCGCCATCGAGCTGGTCTTCATCGATCACCACTAGCAGATGCCGTGTGTCGGTGAGCCGCGCGAAACCGGCCGGGTAGGAGGTGCCGCTGCCAGGCACAATTCGCTTGACGATACGGTCGCCGCTGCTTGCCACATCCGCAACCAGCGCAGCCAAGGTCCGCGGCTCGATGCCGAGCGCCGCGAAGCCGTCCGAGGCCGCTTCGACGCCGCCTTGCGCGTCGACGAAGGCGATGAAATGCCCGGCCTCGGTAAAACCGCCGATGGCGCGGCCGGCGATTTCGCCGCCGCTGCGTGAGCTAGTCTGCGCCGCCGGCACCGCCAGCATGATCGCCTTCTCGCCGTCCGGCATCGTCACGGCGCTGGCCAGGAAGCCCACGGCCCGGCTCACCATGCCCGTGGCCAACCTCACCGTGATGGCACGGTCGCTGCCAATCTCGGGAAAGCCGCTGGTCGCCATGATCTGCCGCCTGGCGATCAGCGGCAGCCGCGCCGATGCGCCGATGATGGCCTCGATATCCGGATAGCCGAACACCGACGCCCCCGGTCCGTTCGCCCAGATCACCTGCTCGAGGTCGGCCGACAAAATGGCCAGGGCGTCGCCGGCGGCAAAGCGCTGGCGCACCGCGTCGAGCACGGCGACGTCGAGGAAGGAGTAGTTTTCAGGCGGCATGCGCTGGGCAACCCTCCGGAGCGGGCCTTTCAGTTAACGCTTTGTTAATAAAAGCCCGCGGTCCGAAGGTCCACAAGCCCTGGCTTGCATAGGTCGAAATCTCTGGGCTCTTGGTTAACGGCCGCACGGCTGACGCTACGGTTGCCGTGAGGGAAGATTTTTATGGTGCAGTGCAACAAAGATGTTGCAACGCACAAAAGAACCTCTATATTGCCATCATACATGAACGAGACGGCTTTCTGTCAAAGCCGCTATCCCGAAAGGTTGGAAAATGTCCAAGACCACCGCTAAGCCCGCTGCCGAGACCATCGAAAACGTTGAGTTCCCGAGCTTCGACGCTTCCAAGGCCACCGACCAGATCCGCGCCTTCGCCGAGAAGGGCGTCGAGCAGTCGAAAGAAGCCTATGCCAAGCTGAAGACCGGTGCCGAGGAGACCCAGAAGGTTCTGGAGTCGACCTACGAGACCGCCAAGGCCGTCTCCAGCGACGTTTCGCTCAAGGCGATCGCCGCGCTGCGCGCCAATGCCGAAGCCGGCTTCTCGCACCTTGAAGCCCTGGTCGGCGCCAAGACCCTTTCGGAGGTCGTCGAGCTGCAGACCGCTTTCCTGCGCAAGCGCGCCGAATTGGCCGTGGAGCAGGCCAAGGAGTTCCAGGCCGTCGCCACCAAGGCGGTCGAGGATGTCTCCAAGCCGGTCAAGAGCGCCTTCGAGAAGGCGATCAAGGACGTCAAGGCTGCCTAATTTTCGCGCACAACCCTGCGCTGCATCAAAACGTCGCATTTCGTCAGACAAATAGTTATGCGATAGAGTTGAGTAACCAGATACCCGGAAGCGGAACCTCCTCCCTCTGTTTCCGGGGTGACCAGCCAGCACCTCCTCCCGCTGGCTCGTAACAGGAAAAGGCCGGCACCTCCTCCCGCCGGCCTTTTCTTTTGCCTTATGAAAGGTGCGACGAGGACAACCCGTCCTTTGCCTTATTAAGGGCCTTGAATTAGAATCCGATAGCCCGTATTGGACGCATCGCCAACGATGGAGCGCATCCTCAGGATTTCTGGATAGCGCTCGCCTGGAATGTGCCGTTGTAGCTCAGTTGGTTAGAGCACCAGATTGTGGATCTGGGGGTCGCTGGTTCGAGCCCAGCCAACGGTACCATCGCTTCCTCGCGTAAATAGCTGATTTTTCGATTAAATTGGAAGGTTCGATCGTAAGCGTCGCATCTGTTTGCGATTTTGCCCCGCAAATTGTGCTCCCTATTTTGGTGCAAACGGATGGTAGGGACGAACGTGCGAAGAGCGCGCTCTGGTCGCTGCTTCCTCCTCCATCATAACGGCCTACCGCGATCGCGCACCTTTCGATCCGGATTTGCACGTCGCCGTCCGTGGAAGTTCTCGAGCAGGACGCGTCATAACGTTGACGGATCACGTTCGTGAAGCTCTCTTATCTCTGGCGACGATATGGCCTCATACGCCCAGCAGGCGAGCCAGGGATGATGCGGCCCCGGTGCCGGCGATGCCAAGGTCGCGGACGCTGCTCATGTGATTGGCGCCCGCAAGGCTTGTACGCGAAACGAGCAGCCCTTGTCGTTGGAGATTCTCTGCGAAAGCGGCGGCCTGGCTGTGGAAGGGCGGCGTTTCCTCAGCGCCGACGGATATCTCAACCGACACGCCCCGATCGAAGCGATGACTTATCGGCGAGAACCGTTCAACCTCGTCGTCGGTGATCGCGATCTCGGCCGCGAGGAACGACTCCTGCAACGGTCGTAGATCGTAGATACCGCCGAGCAGAAGCGCGCCTTTGATACCTGAAGGCCGGGTGTTGTCGTCAAAGAGCATCGTCGCGAGATGCGCTCCGGCGGAATGGCCGCTTACCGTCAGTCGGTCAGGATCGCCGCCATAGCTCTCGATGTGGTCATCTATCCATTGCCTCGCGCGGCGTATTTGATCGACGATCGTCGCCATTCTCACGCTCGGCATCAGTGCGTAATCCACGATGACGGCAATCGCTCCGGCGTTGGTGACGGTGTCCGCTACGTAAGAATATTCGCGCTTGGAGAACATGCGCCAGTAGCCGCCATGAATGAACATGTGCACCGGCAGGCGATCGCGTTTGCCTTGTGGGAAGAACAGGTCGACGGCTTCCGTGCCATCCGGTCCGTAAGGCACGTCGGCGGCCATCGGGACCTTGGCCCTGGTCTCGGCGCTGCGCCGGACGATCTCGGCGACGATGTCGTCGAACTCGGGGACATGGTCGCGAATACGGAATGGATCTTTTGCCATCTGTCTCATCAGATCGTCACGGCGATGTATTTCGCCTCCATGAACTCGGCGATGCCGTGCTTCTGGCCGCCCTCGCGCCCAAGCCCGCTCTGCTTGACGCCGCCGAAGGGCGCGGCAGGGTCCGACATCAGGCCACGATTGAGCGCGATCATGCCGGACTCGATCTTCGACGCCATGCGCATGCCCTTCGCAAGATCGCGCGTGTAGATATAGGCGGCAAGGCCGTATTCGGTATCGTTCGCCTTTGCGATGACCTCCGCCTCCTCCTCGAAGCGGCTGATTGGCGCCACGGGACCGAATATCTCCTCATGAGCCATGGCGGCGTCGGCCGGCACGTCGCTCAGCACCGTGGGCGGATAGAAAAATCCTCGGCCTTCGGCGATCGCGCCGCCGCACAGAACCTTGGCGCCGCGCGCGACCGCGTCCTGGACGAGCCGATCGATCTTGTCCACGGCTTTCCTGGTGATCATCGGCCCGCATTCGGTTTCCGAATCCGTGCCCGGGCCGATAGCGAGCGCCGCCATGCGCTTGCGCAGGCCTTCGGCGAATGCGTCATGGATGCCCGCCTGGACGTAGAGCCTGTTGGCCGCCGTGCAGGCCTCGCCGGCGTTGCGCATCTTGGCGATCATCGCGCCGTCGAGCGCCGCCTCGAGATCGGCGTCGTCGAGCACGATGAACGGCGCATTGCCGCCAAGTTCCATCGAACAGGAAATGACGTGCTTCGCCGCCTCGGCAAGAAGCACGCGGCCGATGCCGGTCGAGCCGGTGAAGGAGAGCTTGCGCACCCGCGCGTCGGCCAGCATGGCCGCAGTCACCGGCCCCGGATTCGAAGTGGTGATGACGTTGACGACGCCCGGCGGCACGCCGGCTTCCTCGTAGAGGGCGGCCAGCGCGTAGGCCGTCAGCGGCGTCTCGCTGGCCGGCTTCAGGATGACGGTACAGCCGGCGGCAAGCGCCGGCGCGATCTTGCGCGTGGCCATCGCCGCCGGGAAATTCCACGGTGTTATCAGCACGCAAATGCCGATGGGCTGGTAGTCGACCACGATCCGGTTCGTGCCCGACGGGGCAAGGCCGAACTCGCCGCTGATGCGAACCGCTTCCTCCGCGTTCCAGCGGAAGAACTCGGCCGCGTAGGCGACTTCGCCGCGCGCATCGCGCAGGGCCTTGCCGTTCTCCAGCGAAATCAACGCGGCCAAGGTCTCGGCGCGTTCGGTCATCAGCTCGAAGCAGCGCCTCAGGATCTCCGACCGCTTGCGCGGCGGGGCCTCGCGCCAGCCGGCCGCTGCCCGTGCCGCCGCCTCGACCGCCGCCGCGGCGTCGGCGAGTGTCGCGTCCGGAACCGCGGCGATCACAGCCTCGGTCGATGGGTCGACCACTTCGATGACGCGCCCGTCGGAGGAGGGGCGCCATTCGCCACCGATATAGAGTCCATGCGAAAACGCGGCATACTCAGTCATGTCGGGATCCTGATCGAATAGGTCTATCGAAATGTTCATGGGCTTGGGCTCCGTCCCTCACATGGTCACGGCGGACATATCGCCGCTGTAAGCAGCCCTGACCAGGCGCTGCATCGCGGGCAGGTCGAAGGGGCGGGGATTGTTCTTGATCAGCCGATCGATGCCGAGCGCCTGTTCCGCGGTCCAGTCGATCTTGTCCTCGGCAAGACCGAGGTCAGCCAGCGTCCGGGTGATGCTGATGGCGTTGAACAGTCGCGCGACTTCCGTGATTGTGGCATCGGCCAGCTGACCGGCATCGCGGCCCTGGGGCGGCAGGCCAAGCGCAATGCCGATTTCTGCGATCTCCGAGGTTGCCGCCGACAGGTTGTAGCGCATCACATAGGGGAGCATCGTGGCGACGCCCAAGCCATGCGGCGTGTGGGTGAGCGCGCCGACCGGATACTGCACCGCATGGGCGGCGGCGGTTCCCGCCGTGCCGAAGGCGCAGCCGGCGGCCAGCGCTCCCATCATGACATCGGCCCGTGCATTCTCGTTCGACCCGTCGCGATAGGCTGCTTCGAGGCTGCGGCCGAGGAGCCTGATCGCCAGAAGGGCGAAATGATCGGTCAGCGCGCTCTTGCCAACGAAGACATGGCGTTGCGCCAGATCGGCATCGGCGCCGCGTCTTGCCGCGGTGAAGGCCTCGATCGCATGCGTCAGCGCGTCGGCGCCGGCGATGGCGGTCAGTGATGGTGGGCAGGTCGCCGTCAGGTCCGGGTCGCACAGCGCGACCGCGGCAATGAGATGCGGGCTGGAGATACCGACCTTCAGCGTCCGCTCCGGGTCGGAGATCACCGCGACGGGAGTGACTTCGGAACCCGTGCCGGCAGTGGTCGGCACAGCGATAAGGGGAAGGGTGGGGCCCGGCACTTTGAACTCACCATAATAGTCCTGGAGCTTGCCGCCATGGCTGATGAGCAGCCCGGCGCATTTGGCCATGTCGAGGCAACTGCCGCCCCCGACGCCGATCACCATGTCCGGCCTGAATCCCTTCGCCTCCGCGATACACGCGCCGACGCTGTCGCGCGGCACATCCGGCAAGGTGCGGTCGTGGACGAGCGTGTCGATCGCGGCAGCCTTCAACCCATCGAGCATCTCGATGAACTCAGGCGTGCCGGCGAGCCTTTCGTCGGTGCAGATGAATGCGCGTCGGCCATATCGCCCGGCAATGGCCCGTAGCGCATGGCGCTGACCCTTGCCGAAGAGGATTTCGCGCGGCAGGCGCGCGGCTGCAAAGAGGGTCATGGACTGAGATCTTTCGAAAGAGACTGATGAAAAAACGTCGTGATCATCGTTAGGGGCGGCCTTCAGTTCGGACGCCGGTGCTTGGTCGGCTTCTGCCCGCGTCGTCGAGTGCGGAGTGCGGTTCCTAGCCCATCCGTTCGTATCCTCTATAAAATCGTATAGGATATCCTATTGAATTGACCGGAGCATCATGTTAGGGCTTGCTCCTGTCAAGAGGAAACCGATGGAAAATCCCGACCTGACGGTTGAAACCGAAGCTCGCTCAAGCGGCCGCATCCAGCGCGCCAACAGCTTGGCAGGCGATGTTTACGAAGCAATCTTCGCGCAATTGATGTCGCTGAAGATTCCGCCGGGATCACGCATTACCGTCGACAACCTCGTCAGGGAATTCGACGTTTCACACACGCCTATCCGCGAAGCGCTCGGGCGGTTGGAGGGCGAGGGCCTGGTGGTCAAGACCCACCTGATCGGCTATCGCGCGGCCCCGCAAATCACCCGGCGCCGGTTTGACGAGCTTTACGAACTGCGCCTTCTGTTGGAGCCCGCTGCCGCCGCCAAGGCTACGGCAGTGCTGGACGAAGAGCGCCTCGCGGTGTTGCAGGAAGCGGCGGGCGTGATGGCGCGGCGGGTGGGGAAGGACGAGCGCCTGCGCTATTCCAATTTCGCGCGGCAGGACGCGATCTTCCACGACAAGATCATGGAGTTCGCGCAGAACGAGCTCATCCGCGAGACGCTGAACCATCAGCATACGCACTTCCACATTTTCCGCCTGATGTACCACTCGCGCGTCACCGAAGAAGCGCTGGATGAGCACGAGGCGATTCTCGCTGCTTTCGCGGCCGGCGACGCGCATGCCGCCGAGAAGGCGATGCACGTGCACATTGAGAATTCGCGGGACCGCCTCCTGCCCGCCTTCGAGTAACCGCTCCCATGTCCATTGCCGCTCGCATCGACGGAGATAGCGCTATTGCGCCCGCAGCCGGCCTTCCGGTTGGCCCCGCGGTGCTGCGCGCCGAGGGCCTTTCCAAGCAGTACGGCGCCGTCACCGTGCTGTCGGATGTCACGCTCGATATCCAGCCCGGCGAGATCCATGCGATCATCGGCGAGAACGGCGCCGGCAAGTCGACATTCATGCGGCTGCTGTCCGGCTACATCGAGCCGACCGAAGGCACGTTGTCCATGGCGGGGCATCGGGTGCGCTTCAGCAGGCCGGACCAGGCTCAGGCCGCCGGCATCGCCCTGGTGCATCAGGAGATTCTGCTCGCCGATGCGCTGAGCGTCACCGACAATCTTTTCCTCGGCCGCGAGCTCACCAAGGGCGGTCTTGTCGATGATGCACGCATGCGCCGGCTCGCGGCGGCAAAGCTCGCGGAACTGGGCTGCGAGGTCTCGGCCACGTCTCTCGTGCGCGACATCTCGTTGGCGGATCGCCAACTGGTGCAGATAGCCCGCGCCTTGCTCGACGAGCATCGGGTGGTCATCTTCGATGAGCCGACAGCCGTGCTGACGGGAGGAGAAGTCGAGCGTCTCCTCACCATCATCTTCGAACTCAAGGCACGCGGCATCGCGGTCCTCTATATCAGCCACCGGCTCGACGAGGTGCAGCGGCTGGCGGACAAGGTCAGTGTCCTGCGCGACGGCAAATTGGTTGGCACCTATCCGGGCCATACACTGACGCAGATCGACATGGCGCGGCTGATGGTGGGCCGCGAGCTCAACGCTCTTTATCCCCAAAAGCAGGCGACGCGGACAAACGAGCCGATGCTGAGCGTCCGCAACGCCGTGGTTCCGGGCTTCGTTGAGGACGTGTCGTTCACCGTGCACAAGGGCGAGATTCTGGGCTTCGCCGGAATGATCGGCGCCGGGCGAACGGAGCTGTTCGAAGGAATGCTCGGACTCCGGCCGGGAACCGCTACGGTCGAACTCAACGGCGCTCCGGTTCGGATACGCTCCCAGCGCGAAGCCATGGACGCCGGCATCGGCTATCTGACCGAGGACCGCAAGGGCAAGGGCCTGCTCCTGCAGGAGCGTCTCGGGCCGAACCTCACTCTGTCCGCCCTCGCCAGCTTCCAACGCGGTCTCATCGTAAGACGCGATCGCGAAGCGAAGGCCTTGGCGCAGGCAATCTCCAGCTACGACATTCGCCTGAAGAGCCTTGGCGCGCGGGCCGGGCAGCTCTCCGGCGGCAACCAGCAGAAGCTTCTGCTCGCCAAGGTGCTCCTGAGCGATCCATCCGTCGTCATCATCGACGAGCCGACCCGTGGCATCGACATCGCCAACAAGGCGCAGATCTACGGCTTCATCCAGGATCTCGTGAGGCAGGGCAAAGCCTGCATCGTCATTTCCTCGGAGATGCAGGAACTGGTGGGCATCTGTGACCGCGTCATCGTCATGCGTGAGGGCAGGATCAGCGGCGAAGTCTCGGACGAAACGATGACCGAGAGCAACATCGCGCTGCTGGCAACCAGCTCGCGTGCGCACGTCGCCCAGGGAGGAACAAAGTGACAGCGCTTACCCAGTCCGCGCCGACGCGAAGCGAGCGGCAATACCAATTCTCATGGGCCGATGCCGGCCCGTTCCTTGCGCTTGCGGCGCTGCTTGCGCTGGGATTCCTGGTCAATCCCGACTTCCTGTCCGTGACAAACCTCAGCAACGTGATCACGCGCAGCGCCTATGTCGCCATCATCGCCGTTGGTGCGACATTCGTCATCTCCTCGGGCGGCCTGGACCTGTCCGTGGGTTCGATGGTGGCTTTCATTGCCGGCATCACCATCATGTTCATGAACATGATGGCGCCGAGCCTCGGCCTCTGGGCCATTCCAGCTGGGATGGCGATCGCGGTCGTGACGGGGCTGCTGTGCGGCCTGGCGAATGGCGTCATCGTCACCGTCGGCAAGATCGAGCCGTTCATCGCCACGCTCGGCACCATGGGCATCTTCCGGGCGCTCATCACCTACATGACCAACGGCGGCACCATCCCGATCGACAAGTCGCTGCGCGAGGCATACCGGCCGGTCTATTTCGGAACCCTGGGCGGGATCCCAATTCCCATCCTGATCTCGGCGATCGTCGCGGTGCTTGGCGCTTTTGTCCTCTACAAGACCAAATATGGCCGCAGATGCGCCGCCGTCGGCGCCAACGAGGACGTGGCGCGCTATTCAGGCATCTCGGTCATCAAAACACGCACCATTGCCTATGTCATCCAGGGAGCGTGCGTCGCCATCGCGGCCATCTGCTACGTGCCCAGGCTTGGCGCCGCCACGCCCACCACAGGACAGCTCTGGGAGCTGCAGGTCATCACCGCCGTCGTTATCGGCGGAACGGCGCTGCGCGGCGGCAAGGGACGCATCTGGGGCACGATCGCCGGCGCGGTGATCCTGGAACTGATCGCCAACCTGATGGTGCTCTCCGACTTCGTTTCCGAATACCTCGTCGCCGCGGTTCAGGGCGTCATCATCATCATCGCCATGCTCGTGCAGCGTTTCTCCAAATAATCCGTCTCGGGACCGGGCGGGTGCCTGTGTTTGATTGGTCCTCATCTCTGGGAGGTTTGTAATGTTCAGTAGAAAATGGTTTGCGGCCGTGGCCGTCGGCGCGTTGATGGTCGCCGGCCAGGCGCTGGCGGCCGACAAGAAGGTGGTCGCGGTGTCAATCCCGGCGGCGGACCATGGCTGGACGGCTGGCGTGGTCTATCACGCCCAGGCCGCCGCCAAGGAAATCAACGCGGCCTTTCCCGATGTCGAGGTGGTGGTGAAGACCTCGCCGTCCGCGGCCGATCAGGTCAGCGCGCTGGAGGACCTTTCCGCCAGCCGCAAGCTCGATGCGTTGGTCATCCTGCCCTACACCTCGGAGGAGCTGACCCAGCCGGTCAAGGCGATCAAGGACATGGGCACCTTCATCACCGTCGTCGACCGCGGCCTAACCGATGCCTCGATCCAGGACCTGTACCTGGCCGGCGACAACATCGCGGTCGGCGCCAACACGGCGAAGTTCATGATCGACAAGCTCGGCGGCAAGGGCGACGTGGTCGTGCTGCGCGGCATCCCGACCGTGATCGACGACGAGCGCATCAAGGGTTTCCAGGACACGATCAAGGGCACCGGCATCAAGGTGCTCGACATCCAATACGCCCATTGGAACAGCGACGAGGCGTTCAAGCTGATGCAGGATTACCTCGCCAAATATCCGCATATCGATGCCGTCTGGGCCAACGACGACGACATGCTTCTCGGCGTGCTCGAGGCGGTCAAGCAGTCGGGCCGCACCGACATCAAGCTGGCGCTTGGCGGCAACGGCATGAAGGACATAGTCAAGAAGGTGATCGACGGCGACGCCGTGACGCCCGTCGAGACGCCTTATCCGCCTTCGATGATCAAGACGGCCGTCTACATGACTGTGGCCAACCTGATTGGCCAGGCTCCGGTTCGCGGCCACGTCAAGCTCGATGCGCCGCTGATCACCCAGGCCAATGCCAAGGAATACTACTTCCCGGATTCTCCGTTCTGACAATCGGCAAACCGAACTTTGCGACAGCCAGGGCGCGGCAGCGCCTTGGCATTCCCAAAAATCGAAAGGACAAGTCATGCCAGCCAAGAAGATACTGATGCTGACCGGTGAGTTCACCGAGGAATACGAAATCTTTGTCTACCAGCAGGCGATGGAGGCCGTCGGTCACACCGTCCACGTCGTTTGCCCCGACAAGAATGCCGGCGAGGTGATCAAGACCTCGCTGCACGATTTCGAGGGCGACCAGACCTATACCGAGAAGCTCGGCCATTATGCGCTGATCAACAAGACGTTCGCCGACGCGGAGAAGCAGCTCGATCAGTACGACGCCGTCTATTGCGCCGGCGGCCGCGGGCCGGAGTATATCCGCACCGACAAGCGCATTCAGGCGATGGTGCGTCATTTCCACGAAACGAAGAAACCGATCTTCACCATCTGCCACGGCGTGCAGATCCTGATCGCGGTCGATGGCGTCGTACGCGGCAAGAAGGTCGGTGCGCTGGCGGCCTGCGAGCCGGAAGTGACGCTCGCCGGCGGCACCTATATCGACCTGTCTCCGACGGAGGCTTATGTCGACGGCACGATGGTTTCGGCCAAGGGCTGGACGGCTCTCGCCGCCTTCATCCGGGAATGCCTGAAAGTGCTCGGCACGGAAATCCGGCACGGCTAGGACTTGGCCGAACCCAGAAAGACTTGGAGCGGGTGGCTGGTTCCGGAGGGAACGCGCACCGCTCCAAGTACCCAACGATTGCAATCCTTCATCTGTCGAAGAGTGGCCATTCTTCGACAGCAGCGGAACCGGACTATCGAACCCTGGAATCTGGCCAGCCTTCCGGCCAACCAAATCGATGCTTGACTCGTCGTCGTTCAGAGCCGACAGATTCTAGACACCTGCAGCAAATCTCTCGCTTGCGACCCGGATATGCCGTTTCACGCTGCTCCATCGCGTAACGGATTGGGGTAGCTGGAGACAGCTGCAGGGAAACGACGCCTCATGACATCGGCCAATATTCTGATCTGCGATTTTGTCGGCCTCCGGTTGGGGGCCGATGGCAATCCCGACCACAGCGAGGTCAAGGCCTACATCGAAGCCAAGGGTGGCGTGTTCCACCAGACAGGCATCGCCAAGGCCGGCGCGCCTGACCCCGGCAAGCTGCATTTCTTCTACCAGCCGCAATTGAGCACGCGCGACGAATTGCTGGCCGAGGCCGGCGGCGGCCGCTACGACGCTGTCATCGCCGCCGCGACCTTCATTCCGGCAGAGACCAGGTTCCGGCTTGGCGGCGTTCGCATCGGAACCGGCACCGGGAATATGGGCTCGGCATCCTGGGGTGGAGGCAGCGGCGAAGGCGGTGAGGCGCCTTTGATGAATACGCCCGGCATCAACAGCTGCGCCACCGCGCAGATGGCCATGAAGGCGCTGCTGAAAGTCAGGCCGGATCTCCCCGTAGACAGGCTCAACGCGCTGGTCGCCGGCGGGCAGTTCGATACGGGAAAGGACTTGCGCCACTACCCCACCGAGAAGCTCGAAGGCAAAAGACTGGCGGTAATCGGCTATGGCAATATCGGACGGGAATTCGCCAGGCTCGGCCAGGCCTTCGGCATGCGGGTCGTCATTCATGCGCGGCCTCGTCACCAAAAATGGATCGAGCTGGAAGGCTTCGACTACGCCGCAACCATGGAAGACGCGGCGCGCGGCGCCGACGCGCTTTCGGTCCATCTTGGCCTCGGTGCTTTCGATCCCGGCGCGCAACGATACGCCAATGCCGGATTGATTGGAGATGAAGTCCTCTCTCTGCTCAACCGCGGCGCCGTGCTTATCAACTATGATCGCGGCGAGCTGGTCGATGTTGCAGCGCTGGAGCGCGCGCTGGCTTCAGGGCGCGTTTCCCATGCGGCGATCGATGCGGACCTGTTCAGGGACGGCGATACGCTTTCAGGCCCGATGCTGCCCTATCTCAAACTGGTCGAGGCCTATGGCCCGCGTCTGGAACTTCTTCCCCATGCCGCGGCCGACACCGATCATCCCTCTCGCGTCGCCGGCGCCAAGCAGGCGGTCGATCAGATCCATGCGGCCATCACCAGGCGTCAGGTCACCAATCTGAAAGGGTCGTTGCCTCCGGGTTTCGTCGATATGGGAGCGAAAGTCCCTCCCGGTATCGGCGGCATTACGCCCCGGCACCTCGCGGCACTCGCCGCGGACCAGGCGGTTGCCGCCGACTTGGCCGGTGCAGGCGCTGTCGTGGCCGGATTCTGGGAGCGTCTCCTCGCTGCGTCCGCGCAAGAACGGGACGCGCTGCTCTCTTCGGAAGGCGAAGTTTTCGCCGAGGCGGCGAACCGGCTCTCCACCTTGCTGCGCAACCATCATCTTTCCGGGCCGTTCACGTCAAAATAATCCCTAGGTTTCGCTCTCGGTCTCCAGCGAGCACCAGTTCGTCCCGGATGCGTTGCTGGCGCGCGACTCCGAAGGCGCCAGCGCTGCCATGCTGAGGCATCTGAGCACCGTCGAGCGCAACCTTCTGGGGAGGTACCGGTCCGGATGACGGAGCCCCGAGTCGACATTGCAAACGGATGTCACTATATAGCGCCTGCTCCGGCTCGGGCCGGGGCAGCGTTGACCGGGAAGCCGCGATACGGTTTGTGATGCAAATGCGCTGTCGAAGTTAGAAAAAGGCAAGCAAAAACAACGACGACGGCCTTCTGTCGATCCCGGCCCATCATTCCATATTCTCAATGATCTGAACGTGCACCTCGAACCCTTCCATTCCTGCGGCTTTGCGTCTCATGGGCAAGATGTCTTGTCCCATGGCCAAGATGCCTTGCCGGTCGGGGGCGACTCAGTTCGAATGGGGCATGCATCCTTTGCAGGGTGCGGACGTTCATGGCTACCAACCGGCTTTGCCGCCAGGGAAGAAGCAGTATGAGTGAACATGCGATCGAGTTCTTGCGCGGATGGATTGGGGAGAAAGTCCAATGCCAGCATTCGCCGATCCAGATCGAGCAGGCCGAGACTCTCGCCAAGGAGTGCTGCGCCAAGGCGGCCGAGGCAGGCATTCTCCTCGAGGACATCCAGGAAGAGGTCGGCGACATCCAGGAACTGATCGCGTCGCGCCTCGAGGAGGCCGCCGAAGAGGGCAACAGCGAAGCAAGGCCCGACAAGCCGGCGGAGTGAAAATGCCCGTGCCGGCGCGGGCAGACGGTATTTCTTAGCCGAATTTCTCCTTCAGCCAGTCCTTCGGCAGCGCCGGCACGAAATTGCCGTCGCGTCCCGTCATGTCCTCATTGGCGACCAATGCGTTGAGGATCGCCTCCTCGACGCCTTGTACGACAGCGTCGAAGAACGGATCGATGTCGACGTCGGGGATGAACTCCGCCCGTCCGATGCGCCCGGAAGCGCCAAGCGCCGCTTCCGGATTGGCGGTCGAGAACGCCAGAAAGATATCGCCCGAACTGTGATAGCCATAGCCGCCGGTCATGGCGATGCCGAGCGGCACGCGCCGGGCGAGCCGCTTCATCTGATGCGGCAGGAACGGCGCGTCGGTGGCGACCACGGCGATGATCGAACCCTTTTCGGCGCGCGCCGTCGCCTCGCGGATCGCCGGCTCGACAAGCCCCTGCCCGATGCGCCGGCCGCGAACGGTGAAATTGTGCCTCTTGCCGAAATTCGACTGCACGAAGACACCCAGCGTGTAGCGCTTGTCTTGCCATTCGACGATGCGCGAGGCGGTGCCGGATCCAGCCTTGAAGCCGAAGGTGATCATGCCGGTGCCGCCGCCGACGCTGCCTTCCTCGATCGCGCCGCCGCCGGCCTTGTCGAGCGCGGCGATGACATGCTCCACGCTCACATGATGGCCGTTGATGTCGTTGAGGAAGCCGTCATAGGTCTCGGCCGCCACCGGCAGGCCCCAGCCTGTGTCGAGCGCGGCCGGCAGCACCTTGTGCATCCAGCGCAGCGTGGCGTCGCGGGTGACGCCGCAGGAATGCGTGTTGGTGAGGGTGACCGGGAAGTTGAAGGCGCCGGTCTCCTCGATGATATGCGTGCCCGTCAGCTCGCCATTGCCGTTCTGGCTGAACACGCCGGCGAAAACCGGCGTTGCGAGTTCCTGAACCGGCCTCGGCAGGATCGCGGTGACGCCGGTGCGCACCGGTCCGTTGCCGACACGCAGCGGACCGTCGCCGGAAATCAGCGTTGTGTAGCCCACCGACACGCCTGGAACGTCGGTGATGGCGTTGCAACGGCCCGGCGTGCCGTCGAGCGCGATGCCGAAGAAGCGCAGGCGCGGTTTGCCGGAAGGCGTGCGAAGATGCGGGTCGTGGCTGCTCATGCGGTCCTCAGAACAACGAGCCCTGATTGCCCGGCTCCTTGGCCTTGGCGGGCGGCTTCGCGGCCAGCTTCGGCCGCGCGCCGCCGCTGGTGGCGATGGCCTCGGCAGTGCCGTCGGCGAATTCAAGCTGCAGCGCCACGCCCGGCGCCAGTTCCGCGACCCGCTTGATGACGGCGCCCTCGGCGTCCTTGACCAGCGCGAAGCCGCGCGCCAGCACGGCCTTGTGCGACAGCGTCGCAAGCAGCCGGTCGGCCTGTGTCAGCGCCGCGCGCAGCCGGTCGAGCCGCCGCGCCAGCGCCTGGTCCTGCCTGCGCGACAGTCCGGCCAAGGCATCGGCCTGCAACTTCTGCCGCCGGACGATCGGCGCCGGCGACAGGCGCGTCGAATTGCGCTGGAAGCGCTGGCGCCGCTCGCGCACGATGGCGAAGAACGCCGCCCGCGCTCGCGCCATATCCCGACCGGTCAGCGTGCGCGCTTCCTTCAGGCGTCGCGACAGGGTCGCCGGCGTCAGCCGTTGCCGCTCGAGCGTCGCCCGCTTGCGCTCGATATTCACTGTCAGCCCGCGGCCGAGGCGGCTGGTCGCATCGTCGAAACGGCGGCGCGGCAGCGCCAGCAACTGGTCGGGCGAGGGGAGCGCGCGCGCCACCGCGCGCACCGCCTGGCGTTTGCGCTCCAGATGCCGCGAAGCGCAGGCATTGAGCCGCGCGCCAAGGCTGGCCAAGGTAGCCTCCAGGTCCGCCCTGACCGGCACGGCGATCTCGGCCGCGCCCGTCGGCGTTGGCGCGCGCATGTCAGCAACAAAGTCGATCAGAGTCGTGTCGGTCTCGTGCCCGACGGCCGAGATCACCGGGATACTCGAGGCGGCGACGGCCCGCGCCAACCCTTCGTCGTTGAAGCCCCAGAGGTCTTCGAGGCTGCCGCCGCCGCGCGCCACGATCAAAACGTCGGGCTGGCGGATAGGCCCGTCCCAGGTCAGCGCGTTGAAGCCGTTGACCGCCGCGGTGACTTCCTTGGCCGTCGTCTCGCCCTGGACCCGCACCGGCCAGACCAGCACATGGAGCGGGAACCGGTCCTTGATGCGATGGATGATGTCGCGGATCACCGAGCCGGTCGGCGAGGTGACGACGCCGATGACCTTGGGCATGAAGGGCAGCCGCCGCTTGCGGCCGGCGTCGAACAGGCCTTCGGCCTGCAGCCGGCGCCTGCGCTCTTCGAGCAGCGCCATCAGCGCGCCGGCGCCGGCCGGCTCAAGATTGTCGATGACGATCTGGTAGTTGGATTTGCCGGGATAGGTCGTCAGCCGGCCGCTGGCGATCACCTCCATGCCTTCCTCGGGGCGGAATTTCAGGCGCGCCATGGTGGTCTTCCAGACCACGGCATCGATCCGCGCCCGGTCGTCCTTCAGCGCGAAGTAAGCATGGCCGGACGAATGCGGGCCGCGATAGCCGGAAATCTCGCCGCGCACCCGCACATTGCCGAAGGCGTCCTCGACGGTGCGCTTCAGCGCGCCGGAAATCTCGCTCACCGTGTATTCGGTGGCGTTGCTGCGTGATTCGGTTGCTGTTTCACTCATTTGGCGATTGGGGAACGCTTATCGGCCCGCGTCAAGCACGGAGAAAACCTGCTAATATTATAACGTGATTTTAAGCCCGATTTGATTTGACAGGCGGCAGGAGAGCCGGCCCGGAACGCATGAGCGCACGCCACGACAGCAGCCCGTTGACGCACCAGGTCACGTTGACCGTGCTGACGCTTGCCGCTCTCACGTTGGCGATCGTCGTCGGCTTCGGCTTCTACGCCGCCAATCAGGCCGACGAGGCTTCGCTCGAACGGCAGAAGATTTTCATCGCCGATGGGCTGAACGACCAGATTGCCGCGGTCCAGCGCGAGCAGGAAAGCGTGACGGTCTGGGATGACTCGGTAACCAATGTGAGGGCGGGCAATCAGGGCTGGATCGAGGAAAACCTCAGCACCTGGATGTACAGCTACTACGGCCACAACCGGGTCTACATCCTCGACGCCGCTAACCATGCGATCCACGCCATGCGGGAAGGCAAGGTCGTCGCGGCGTCGGCTTTCGGCGAGGACGAGCCGGAATTGCGGCCGACCGTCGACAAGCTGCGCCGCATGTTGGCTGAACCGCCGAAGCCCGACGCCTCCGGCCAGCCGGCCAAGATGGTCGCGCAGGATCTTGTCTCGCTCCAGGGAAAGCCCGCGATTTTGAGCGTCATGCCGCTGGTGCCGAGCACGGATCGCGTCAGCCAGGCGCCTGGCACGGAATATCTGCATATCTCGGCCGAGTTCATCAACGACGCCGTCATCGGCAAGATCGCGGCTAAATACCTGCTCGATGGCGCGCGCTTGGTGCCGTTGTCCGAGCCGGTTGGCCCTGCCGCCGTGCCGCTGGTCGATTCGCGTGGCGTCATCCTCGGCTATATCGGCTGGGACCAGTTGCGGCCCGGCCTCACCTTGGTGCGCAAGACCGCTCCGGCCTTGGCGATCGCGCTGCTCGTGGCGGGCGGCGTTCTGGCGTTCCTGCTACGCCGATTGCGCCGCGCCTCGGCTGCGCTGCAGACCAGCCAGGACCAGGCGCAATACCTCGCCTTCCACGACACCCTCACCGGCCTGCCCAACCGGGCGCTGTTCGAGGACCGGCTACGGCGCATGCTGCTGTTCGCGAGCCGGGACGGAACGCGCGTGGCGCTGCTTTACCTCGACCTCGATCGCTTCAAGCACATCAACGACACGCTCGGCCATCCGGCAGGTGACGAGCTCGTGCGCCAGACGGCCGCGCGGCTCAGGCACACGATCCGCGAAGTCGATACTGTCGCGCGGCTCGGCGGCGACGAGTTCGCTGTGATCCTGCTCGACATTCCCGACGCCGCAAGCGCCGAAGACATCGCCGAAAGGCTGCTCGTGAAGCTGCGTGAGCCGTTCAGGCTCATCGGCGACCAGGTCTTCGTCGGCGCGAGCATCGGTATCGCGGTATCGTCCGGATCGGATACGGATGCCGACGACCTGCTGCGCAAGGCCGACATCGCGCTTTACGAGGCCAAGAAGAACGGTCGCGGCCGCTACGAGGTGTTCGCAGGCGACATGGACGATCTGTTGTTGCGCAAGCGCAAGGTCGAGTCGGAACTCCGCAAGGCGCTGGATGGCGACGGCGGCATAAGGCTCGCCTATCAGCCGGTCTTCGCGGCCGACAGCCGCCGCATTTTGGGGGCCGAGGCGCTGATCCGCTGGGGGCATGAGGTGCATGGCGCCTTGCCCGCGGCGCAATTCATCGCCATCGCCGAGGAGCGCGGCCTCATCGGCGAACTGGGTAAATGGGCGCTGAGCGAAGCCTGCCGTTTCGCCGCCGGGACCGAACTGCCCTGGATCGCCGTCAATATCTCGCCGATGCAGTTGCGCGATATCGGCTTTGCCGAACAGATCGCAGGAATCCTGAAGGAAACCGGGCTCGACCCATCGCGGCTGCAGCTCGAGACCACCGAGAGCGTTCTGCTCGAGCACAATGACACGATCGACACCGTGATTGCCGCGCTGCGCCAGTCCGGGGTGCACATCGTGCTCGACGATTTCGGCACCGGCTACTCGTCCCTCAGCTATCTGCGTCGCCAGGCGATCGACAAGCTGAAGATCGACCGTTCCTTCGTGCGTCTGCTCGACGAGGACGAGAGCGCCCGCGCAATCGCCAAGACGCTGATCGAGCTGGCGCTGGCGCTGAAGGTCGAGGTGACTGCCGAAGGCGTCGAAACCGACGCGCAGAAGGCCTTGCTGGTCGGCATGGGTTGTCTCCAGATGCAGGGCTATCTGCTATCGCCGCCGTTGGAGCCCGGCCAGTTGCTTGCGCTGCCGGGTGTTTCGTCAGCCGGCCCGGGGCGTTCCGTCGCTCGGGCCTAGAGCAGTTCGCCGTTTCACGGAAACGGCGACCCGCTCTATCTTTTGGTCTGGACGGAATTCCAGACGGAAAACCGCTTCACACTTTTCCTGGAATTGCTTCTGTCTACCAGCCAGGCATGATCTGGTTGGCCTTGACCCGCTTCATCTTGGCAAAGGCGAGCGCGGCGAAGTCGAAGCTTCCCGCCTCTTCGCTCACCGGCACGGAAATGTTGTCGAGGCTTTCGGCGATGTGACGGGCCAAGGCGTCGACGATCTCCGGCTGTGAGGTCTGGCCGCGCATGATGCCGATGCGGCAGTCCGGCAACTGACCGAAGCCGTCGGCCTCGCCGAGCACGCGCATGCCGGGCCTGAGCGCGCATTCCGGCAGCACCGAGACCGCCAGGCCGGAAAGCACGGCCGCAGTGATAACGGTAGCCGAGAAGCTGGAGAACAGCACGCGATAGTCGCGGTTCTGCCGGTCGAGCACGTCGACAGCCGCACGCCGCCAGATGCAGTTCGGCCGGCCGAACGCCATCGGCAGGGTTTCCTGTTCATGCGTGGCGTGGTTGGCCGAGGTGACCCACAAAAGCGGCTCGCGCCGCACCACTTCCGACTGGCCGCGTGTGTCGTTATGCGTCACCAGCGCGAGGTCGAGATTGCCGCGCTTGATGTGTTCGACCAGCCCTGGCGTCGGCTCGCAGACGACTGTCAGCTCGACACGCGGGTTGGAGCGCGAGAAGCGCGCCATGATCTCGGGCAGGAAGCGGTCGGCGTAGTCGTCTGGCGTGCCGATGCGGATCGTGCCTTCGAGCCGCTGGTCGTCGAAGGCCGCGAGCGTCTCGCGGTTGAGGTAGATCAGCCGCCGTGCATAGGAGAGCAGCCGGTCGCCCTCCTCTGTCAGCTTGTTGGTGCGGCCGTCCTTTTCGAACAGCGGCTTGCCGATCCGCTCCTCCAGCCGCCGCATCTGCATCGACACGGCCGACTGCGTCCGGTGCACCTCCTCGGCCGCACGGGTGAAGCTGCCGGTGTCGGCGATCGAGATGAAGGTTTGCAACTGATCGAGGTCAAGCGGCGCTTTCATCGGTCCAACCTATCATTGATGTTGATGCTAGAGATTAAAAACATTCGTTGGATTAATCAATCGCGCGATGGCAATTTGTCAATGTCCACATGAGAACAGTGCATGTCGCCCAGAAGTGGTTCCCGGTTCTGGGGACAACGACATGCATCACATCAATGAATGGAAACCGGACCGGCGCTTCTCCCAAGGCGCCGATTGGCTGGTTTCATCCGCTCGACTCCTGGAAGGAGAGACTGAAATGACCACGATTGAATTCGCCTCCGAGACCCCGCGCATCACCACGCGTCCGGCCGTTGCGACGCTTGTGGTCAATGCCATCGCCAACAGCTACCGCGCCTGGAAAAACCGCCGCGCCTTCTATCGCCTTGGCGAGATGTCGGACGCCGAGCTTGCCGATATCGGCCTGACGCGCGGCGACCTCCATGTCGCGATCGACGTGCCCTTCGGCCGCGATCCGACGGCGAAGCTGCGCGTGATCGCCAGCGAGCGCGCCGACACGATCGAGGACCTTGCTCGTCAGGTAGGTTGAAGGGTGGCGTTTCCTTGGATTTGCCGTCGCGCTGAACCTTTTCACGGCTCGGCGCGACCAAGTTCACGCAGGCTCCAACACTCCCTGCCGGTTCCCCGCCGGCCAGCCTGCACATTGCCCGGTTCTCCTCCAGGACCGGGCATTTTTTTAAGGTGTCCGATATTCAGGTGAGGCCGGCCTGCAAATGGCGACTTCCTGCGCTGCCGGTGCTCACGTACTTCAAGTACGCTGCGCTCCGGTTCTCGGAAGCCACCATTTTCGACTCGGCCTGACCTGAATATCGACACACCATGGGACTGCGCCGTACCTAACGCCGGTCCATGTCGCGCTTGAACTGGTCGAAGATCGTCTCCACGCCCTTTTGATATTCGTCGCGCTGCTGCGCGCCGGTCTCGAACATCTTGCCGAATATGTCGTCGAACGGGTTTCGCGGACGGCCGCTCGGGTTGGTTTGCGGCTGTTGCGGCGCGCTTTGCTGCGGTTGGCGCTGTTGCGGCTGCGGCGCCGGCCGCCCGCCGGGCACGCCGAAGCCGCCACCGCCCTGGCGTAGCATCTCCTCGAAGATCTTGCCGAGCGGATTGTCGCCATAGGGGCTTTGCGTCTGCTGCGGCTGGCCTTGCGGCTGCGCGCCGCCGCCGAACATGTCCTGCAGCACCTTGCCGAGCGGGTTCTCGCCGTAGGGATTGGGCGCTTGCTGTGTCTGGCTTTGCGGCTGCGCCGCGCCGCCGCCGAACATGTCCTGCAGCACCTTGCCGAGCGGATTCTCGCCGTAGGGATTGGGCGCCGGCGCCTGCCGCGTTTGCGGCGCCGGCGCGAGGCCGCCCTGCCGCATCATCTGCTCGATGATCTCACCGAGCGGATTGCCACTGCCGCCGAAGGCCTGCATCTGCCCCCCGGTCAACTGATTGTTGGTCTGCTTGAACAGCCCGCCCATCATCATCGAGGCCATGGCCGGCAGCATCTGCTGCAGCACCTGCTGGCTGAGCCCCGTCGCCTGTGCGGCCTGGTTCGCCACGGCGCGCGACAGCTCCTTCGAGCCGAACAGATGGCCGAGAATGCCGTTGCCCTCATCGATGCCTTGCGGCGAAAAGGCTCTTGTCGCGTCCTCGAAATATTTGGCGTGTTGGCCACTCGCCATCGCCGTCATGAAGGCGCCCATCCCGTAGGGATCGGCGGTGTTGCGCTGGAGCCCCTGTGAGAAGGCGGGCAGCAGCGCCTGGACAGCGGCCTGCGTCTGCTGCATCGAAAGCCCGTATTGCTGGGCCAGCGCCTGCATGCCGGCGCCATTCTGGGCTTGGGCAAAAATGTCGAACAGGGAAGGCATGGGGTCTCCTCCGGCAGTGTCCTCGCCGGGGAGCCTAGTTCGTTTCGATCACTGATTGAAGCGGCTTTTACCAACCATCCGCGTAGCGAGCAGCGGACGGTTAATAGGCATATTCCATGAACACCGGCTCGATCGAGCCGCCCCAGCGCGTGTGGTAAGCCGACAGCATCTCCTCGGCGCTGGTCGTGCCGCGCGACACGACTTCGTCCAGCGTGTTGAGGAACGACGTCTCGTCATAGCCGTCGCGGTTCTTCTTGGCCCGGTTCTTCAGGCCCATGCGCGAGATGGCGAGCACGTCGCGGGCGACGTCGCGCAAGGTGGCGTTGCGGAACGGCGCCGCGATACCCAGCTCAGGCACGGCATTGCGCATGGCCAGCGCTTCCTCATAGGTCCAGCTTGCGGTCAGCGCCTCGGCGGCGTCCAGCGCCTGCTCGTCATAGAGCAGCCCGACCCAGAAGGCGGGCAGGGCGCAGATGCGACGCCACGGGCCGCCATCGGCGCCGCGCATTTCGAGGAAACGCTTCAGCCGTACGTCGGGGAACAAGGTAGAGAGATGGTTCGCCCAGTCGCCCATCGTCGGCAGGCCGTCGGGAACTTCGTTGCGCGCCGCGCCCGCCATAAACTGGCGGAAGGTGTAGCGCGTCATGTCGTGATAGTGGCCGTCGCGGATGACAAAATACATTGGCACGTCGAGCGCCCATTCGACATAGTCGGCAAAGCCGAAATCCGGCGCGAAGCAGAATTCGAGCATGCCGGAGCGCTGATTGTCGGTGTCGCGCCAGATGTCGCCGCGCCAGCTCTGCAGCCCGTTCGGCCGGCTCTCGGTGAACGGCGAGTTGGCAAACAGCGCCGTCGACAGCGGCTGCAGCTTCAGCGACACCTGCATCTTGCGGCGCATGTCGGTCTCGCTCTCGAAGTCGAGATTCACCTGGATCGTGCAGGTGCGGTACATCATGTCGAGGCCCTTGGTGCCGACCTTCGGCATGTACCGCGTCATGATCTCGTAGCGCGATTTCGGCATTTTCGGCGTGTCGGCCAGCGACCATTTCGGGCTGCCGCCAAGGCCGAGAAAGCGGATGCCGAGCGGCTCGGCGATCTCGCGCACCTGCGCCAGATGCGCGTTGCCTTCGCGACAGGTCTGGTGGATCGATTCCAGCGGCGCACCGGAAAGCTCGAATTGGCCGCCTGGCTCCAGCGAGATCGCGCCCTGGCCGGTCGGCTCGACAAGGCCGATGATGCGGCCGGCATCCATGATCGGGTCCCAGCCAAGCTTTTGCTGCATGCCTTCCAGGATGGCGCGGATGCCGCGCTCGCCGCCATAGGGCACCGGCGCGTGGCCGTCGACATAGAAGGGGAATTTCTCGTGCTCGGTGCCGATGCGCCATTTGTCGCGCGGCTTGTTGCCGGCGGCCAGATAGCCGACCAGTTCGTCGATCCCTTCGATGGGCTGGGTATCGGTGGTGTCGCGCGCCATAAGAAAGCCCTCCGCAGCCGTCAGTTGGCCGCCGGGCGCTAGATGGACGAAATGTCAGTAGCCGATCAAGCGAAAAATCCTGAGCCACGGCTCAACTGGATTTGATCTGTATGGCTCGGCTTTTCCCTCTCCCTCGTAGGCCCCTTGGGGAGAAGCGAAGATGCTACCAGTCGCCGATCGTCGCCTGGATCGCCGCAAGTGCCGCCACCGCGGCCGTGTCGGCACGCAAGACGCGCGGCCCGAGCGGGATAGCGGTGACGAAAGGCAAGGCCCTCAGCATCTTGCGCTCGTCCTCGGAAAATCCGCCTTCGGGACCGACCAGAAGCGCAAGTTTCTTCTCCCTTACCGCTTGCAGGGCCGGCAGCGGATTGTTGGTCGAGGCATCTTCGTCGCAGAAGATCAGCCGCCGCTCCTTGTCCCAATTGGCGAGCAGCCTCTCCAGCTTCTCCGCTTCACGCACCTCCGGCACCGCGAGAATGCCGCATTGCTCGGCCGCCTCGACGACATTGGCGCGCAGCCGCTCGATGCCGGGCTTCGCCACCTGCGTGTGCTGGGTGATGACCGGCTGCAGCACGCCGGCGCCCATCTCGACCGCCTTCTGCACCAGATAGTCGAGCCGCCCCTGCTTCAGCGGGGCGAAGCAATAGACGAGGTCGGGCAGCGGCGGCTGCGGCCGCTGCAGCTCCAGCACTTTCAACCGGACAGCCTTCTTGGATTTAGCGGCGATCGCAGCCGACCATTCGCCGTCGCGGCCGTTGAAAAGCAGCACCTCGGCGCCTTCGCCGAGCCGCAGCACATGGGCGAGATAATGGCTCTGCTGCTGTCCGGCATCGAATTCGAGGCCGAGTCCAAGATCGTCCAGCACGAACAGCCGCTGCATTTTGTAGTTGGCGCGCATGGCCCAAGCAGGTTCCGCAAAAGTGTCCCGCGGTTTTGCGATCAGAACCTGCAAAAAACAAGGGAATCTAGGCCGATATTGCGGGCCGTCGCTCGAATATTTGCCGACCAATGGGCGAGGCGATGGATATCGTCAAGTGTCGGCGGTCGGATGCCAGGTCGGCACGAAGCCGTGCCGCAAAACGGCAATGGTGGTTGCCGGCGTCAGCAGGCGCAGCGACCGGCCGGTGAAGCGATCGAAGCCGGTTGGACCGGCGTAACCCGCGAAGGACCATTCAAGTGCCTTGCCGGAACGCAACGCATAGGCGGTGTCGCCGTCCGCGATCATCGCTCCATCAGGCAGGGCGCCGAGCTCTGACACGACGACGCGAGGCGGCTGTCCGCCTGAAGCCAGCCGTTCCTTGTGCAGTCTTTTATCGACCATCGGCGCGCGCGGTTCGGCGATGCCGAATGCCTCGCCGAAACGGCCGACGAAATCGGTCGCCCGTTCGCGCCGGCAGAAGAAGCAGGGCCGGTGACCGGCGGCCAATGCCGTCACCTCGTCGAGGAAGAACAGTTCGGTCCAGCCGGCCTTGCCGCCCGGCCTGTTGCGGCCCATCGGTTCGCGCCGCACATTGCGGAACTGGCACATGCAGATGATCCAGGCCGGCAAGGCCCAGCGCTTCCTCAGCAGAGTCCTGGTCTCCGGATCATGGATGATGCCGCGATTGCCAGTGAACAGGCCGCGTTCCGGCACGGCATGGATGGCGCCGAAGGGATCGACCCGGTTCTGCAGTGGCATAGCTTTCTCTCCCGCCGCGCATCTTGGCTGAAACACGGGCCGCATGATATCGCTCGCCCCAGCCTTTTCATGTCAGCAGGATTCTAGGATGCGCGTGCTGGTGGTCCAGAACTACGACAATACCGGCCTCGGTCAGGTCGGTGCCGCTCTGGCCGAAGCGGGCGCGGATCTCGACCTGCGGCGTCCATACCGGGGCGATCCGTTGCCGCAGGATGCAGGCGAGCATGATGCGATGGTCGTGCTGGGCGGCGGGCAGAATGCGCTGGCCGACGAGGACTATCCCTATTTCCCGGCGCTCCTCGAGTTGACCCGCGATTTCGCTGAGAAGCACCGCTCGGTGCTCGGCATCTGCCTTGGCAGCCAGCTCCTTGCCCGCGCGTTTGGTGGCGACAACCATATCGGCGGCGCCACCGAGTTCGGCTGGCACAAGGTCTCGCTGACGCCCGCCGCGAAATTGGATCCAGTGCTGGCGGCGCTGCCCGAACAATTCTCGATCTTCGAATGGCACGACGACACTTTTGCACTGCCCGAGAATGCCGTGCGGCTTGCGGGCAGTCCGGTGGCCGAGAACCAGGCCTTCCGCCTCGGCCGCGCCGTCTATGGCTTCCAGTTCCACTTCGAGGCCGATACGCCGATGGTGCGCGACTGGAGCACGTCCTTCGCGGCAACGATCGCCGAGCGCCATCCCGACTGGCATGAGCGGCTCGATGATGAGTTGGCCGGTAATGGCCCCGAAGCCGACGCCGCCGGGCTGGCGATCGCCCGTGCCTGGGTGGCTACAATCTAACCATCCAATCCCTCGGCCGAAGCGTGGCATAATTGGCACGCCTCAGCGTCTGCGCCTGGGGATAATGCTCTTCTTTCTTGGTTTGTGTCCGGCCGCTCCCTTAAGAGGGCGCGCTTTGTATCGCCGGTGCAACCGCCATGAACCTTTTGTGTGATCCAGCCGACACACCGGCGATACAGAATCTGCCTAGAAGCGCGAAATCGTCGAAACATTGAGACGCATTTTATCGTTTCAACGCATTGGTAACCGCCTCGTGCCCAGATGCAGAAAGCTTAACCAGAGATGACGTCCGTGAAAGCAGCTCTCCTGTCTTTTGTCATGCTGTCTGCCATCGTGCTCTGCGGCCTGGGCATCTATGCCGCCGACGCAGCGACCAACCACCGGGCCGTCGACGGCTACGGCGTGACGGCCTCGCTCGACTGAGCCCAATCAAGAAATCGGCAGCGCGCCCGCGCCGAGATTGCGCCTAAAGCGCTTTGCCTTGCACGTCGATGATCTGCTTGTCGCCGCCGTTGACGGCGAGTGCGCTCAGCGTCCCCGATTTCCAGGCGAGCGTGTCGACATTGACGCGGTTGGCCTTCACCTCGGCTTCCGGGACGGGCGTGTGCCCGTGCACGATCACCATTGAAAAAAGCTCCTGGTGATCGTGGAAGGCGTCGCGGATCCAGATCAGGTCCTGCTGGTTCTGGCGGTCGAGCGGCACGCCCGGCCTTATCCCGGCATGGCAGAAGAAGAAGTCGCCGAAACTGGCCGAAAACGTCAGCGATTGCAGGAAGTCGACATGGCTGCGCGGCACCGCTTTCACCAGCGCAGCGTGTCCGCGCGCGATGGCTTCCGCCTTGCCGTACCAATGGGCGTCGCGAACAAGGTCCACGCCATAGGACTGCGCGGTCTGCACGCCGCCATAGTTCATGAACAGGCCGTCCGGCTCGGCATCGGCCAGGAATTCGAGCATGCCGATATCGTGGTTGCCTGCGAGCATGATGTTGCGCGCATCGCGCTTGCGCGCCTCGATCAGGAAGTCGATGACGCTCTTTGAATCCGGACCGCGGTCGACATAGTCGCCGAGATGGATGATGCGCCAGTCGGGCGCGGGCGCATATTCCAGTTCGCTCGCGATGCGCCGGTGCATGGCTGCGAGCAGGTCGTGGCGTCCATGTACGTCGCCGATGGCGTAAAGCCGCATGCCGTCCGGCCCGCGCGCGTCGAGATAGTGGATGCCGGTTTCGGTCAAGGTGAGCATGTTCCCAAGGCACAGTTGGAGCCAAGCCTAGTGCCGATCGATGAACAACGCCCTGGCGACGCAACCGATCCTGCGATCTTGACGCTACTGCGTCCTAAAGCATGTCTCCCGAAAGTGGGACCGGTTTCGGGACAAAGACATGCGCAAGATCAAAAAACCTAAAGCGCAGGGAGCGAATCTGAAAGATCGCGACCTTTAGCGCCGGAGCTGCTCCTTGCCCATGTCGGCGACGAGCCGCTTGCCGCACAGCGCCATCGTCACATCCATTTCCTTGCGGATGATTTCGAGCGCCTTGGTGACGCCGTCCTTGCCCATCGCGCCAAGTCCATAGAGGAAAGGCCTGCCGATATAGGTGCCCTTGGCGCCGAGGCAGAGCGCCTTGAGCACGTCCTGGCCGGAGCGGATGCCGCCGTCCATATGGACTTCGATCCTGTCGCCGACCGCGTCGGCGATCTCTTCCAGCACCGAGATCGAGGAGGGGGCGCCGTCGAGCTGCCGCCCGCCATGGTTTGAGACCACGATCGCGTCCGCCCCGGTCTCGGCCGCCATCAGCGCGTCTTCCTTGTCGAGGATGCCCTTCAGGATCAGCTTGCCGCCCCAGCGTTCCTTGATCCAGGCGACGTCCTTCCACGACAGCTGCGGATCGAACTGCTCATTCGTCCAGGACGATAGTGAGGAGACGTCGCCGACGCCCTTGGCGTGGCCGACGATGTTGCGGAAGGTGCGGCGCGGGGTGCCTGCGATGCCCAGGCACCAGCGCGGCTTCAGCGCAAGGTCGATGATGTTGGCAAGCGTCATCTTGGGCGGCGCCGAAAGCCCGTTGCGCACGTCCTTGTGGCGCTGTCCCAGGATCTGCAGGTCGAGCGTCAGGACCAGCGCCGAGCATTTCGCCGCCTTGGCGCGATCGATCAGGTTGAGCACGAAATCCTTGTCGCGCAGCACATAGAGCTGGAACCAGAACGGCTTCTTGGTGACGGAGGCGACATCCTCGATCGAGCAGATGCTCATGGTGGACAGCGTGAACGGAACGCCGAACGCTTCCGCCGCCTGCGCCGCCAGCATCTCGCCGTCGGCATGCTGCATGCCGGTCAGCCCGGTCGGCGCGAGCGCCACCGGCATCGCCACCTTCTGGCCGATCATGGTCGATTCCAGCGAGCGGTTGCTCATGTCGACCAGCACGCGCTGGCGGAACTTGATCTTGCCGAAGTCCTCTTCGTTGGCGCGGTAGGTGCTCTCCGTCCAGGCGCCGGAATCGGCATAGTCGAAGAACATCTTCGGCACCCTGCGGCGTGCCAGATCCTTGAGATCGGCGATGGTGAGGATTTCGCTCATGATGGGTCCCCGCAAAATCTGTGCTTAAGAGCGTTTGAGTGTGGGTTCGATATCGCCGGCGTCGGAGCGCTGTCTCAGCCTCAGCCGGGAGACGCGCTGCCAGTCGCCGCTGCGCTCGGCTTCCGCCATCGAGCGCTCGACATAGGTGATGTGGTCCATCGCGGCCTTGCGCGCCGCGATCGGATCGCCGGCCTTGATCGCGGTATGGATCGCCCGGTGCTGCTCGAGCAGCACCTCGCGCGCGCCCGGCACGCCGAACACCAGAAGCCGGTTCTGGAAAACGCCTTCCGACAGCAGCCGGTAGCAGGAGCGCAGCGTATGCAGCAGGATGATGTTGTGCGCGCATTCGCACACCGCATGATGGAACTCGACGTCGATTTCCGCCTCGTCGTCGAAGTCGCCCGTCCGGTGCGCCTCCTCCATGCGCGCCATGATGCGGTCGAGCAGCGCAAGGTCCTCCGGCGTCGCCCGCCGCGCCGCATATTCGGCCGCCACCGCCTCGATCTCGCGCCGGTACTCCAGATAGTCGGTCACCGCCTTGCGGTGCGTGGAGATCAGGTCCGTCACCGGCTTGGTGAAGAGCTGGCCGATGACGTCGGCGACATGCGTGCCGCCCCCGGGGCGCGTCGTTAGCAGTCCGCGTCCCTCCAGCGCCTTCAGCGCATCGCGCAGGATCGGCCGCGACACGTCGAACTGGCGCGCCAGCTCGCGTTCGCCGGGCAGCCGGTCGCCGGTGCGCAGAACGCCTTCCAGGATCAGGCTCTCGATCTGCTGAACCACCTCGTCGGCGGTGCGCGAATGCTGGATCCTGGAGAAAATGTCACTCAAACGGAGACGCCTGGAGAATGGAACGGATGTCGCCCAGATTAAAGCGTCTGTCGCCAACTGGTCAAATTATTTATCCAATTCGCCCAATGCGGTCGGATCGCTTGCCGCGCGCCGCTATCGCGTGATGCTAATATTTGCTGTTTACGCGTCTCGCCGATTGCCGCAAGACGACCGGGTTGCACGAAGGGTCGAAAACAGGGGGACCAGCCGTGTCCGACGAGATGTCGAGTCTCGAATTCCAGCCGCGCGCGCAAGGCAGCGTCCTGGGCTTTCCGGCGCATGAGGGGCGGCCCGGCGCGATCGGCGAGGTCCATGCCCGTCCACATCCGCTGATCGAAAAGCCGCGCGTGCTGATCCAGCTTTCCTTCATGACCGAGGCCGGCGCCGCGGTCGACCATGCCGTGCTCTCGGAGCTTTCGCGGCGGCTGGGAATCGCCGCGCCGGAGCGCAACGCGCGCCATCATGCCATGAAATGGGGCAAGGGCTCGCTGCGTTGGGAGCGGCATACGGAATTCTCGACCTATCTGTGGGAAGGGCCGCTGGCCGAGAATGGCCGGGGGCAGGAAGATTCGCCCTTCGGTAACGGCTTCTCGCCCCCAGGCACGGTGATTTCCGGCATCCGCCTCGAAATCCGCAAGTGGACGCAGGCAAGCGAAAGGCTGATCGCCGGCTTCGACCCAACCAGCCTGTGCTATTCGCTGGTCGAGCGGGGCGCCGCCGCCATCATCACCGATTTCCGCCAGGACGGCGACGGCCTGACCCGCATGCTGGTGCTCGACCGCGGCCTGACGCCGGCCAGCACCGGCGCTCTCTCTCAGCGCCTGATCGACATCGAGACCTATCGGACGTTGGCGATGCTCGGCTTGCCGCTGGCCCTGACGCTGTCCGGCCGTGCCCGCCGCATCGAGGACCGTCTGGCGCAGACGACGCTGGAAATGAAGGCCGTCGAAACCCGTGACAACCAGACGCTGCTGGCCGACCTCACCGAGCTCGCCGCCGAGCTCGAGGCCGACGCCGCATCCAGCCTCTACCGCTTCGGCGCCAGCCGCGCCTATGACGGCATCGTCACCGAAAGGCTGGAGGCGCTGGATGAAGAGCCCGTGCAGGGTTTTGACACCTGGGCGGGCTTCCTGCTGCGGCGCATGGCGCCGGCCATGCGCACCTGCCGCTCGGTCGAGGAGCGCCAGGCCAACCTCTCGCGAAAACTCACCCGCGCCACCACGCTCTTACGCACCTGGGTCGATGTCGAGGTCGAGAAGCAGAACCGCGACCTGCTGGCATCGATGAACAACCGCGCCCGGCTGCAGCTGCGCCTGCAGCAGACGGTCGAAGGCCTGTCCGTGGCCGCCGTGTCCTATTATGTCGTCGGCCTCATCGGCTATGTCGCCAAGGGCGCCTCGATCTTCGGCCATGCCTTCGCGCCTGAAGTCGTCACCGCAGCCTCGGTCCCGGTCGCCATCCTGCTGGTCTGGTGGGGCGTGCGTCGGGTGCGCAAGATGCATTCCGAGCCGGCGAAGCATCCGGGCGAGTAGTCTTCCCCTCGATGCGAGAAAGCAGCGGCAGATTGCCGCTGCGGAAGCTTGGCATTACGGTCGCCGCCATATGTGACCAAAGCAGCGTTTGCAACAAAACGATCGGGCTGGTAAAAGATTTTGACCAGTCAAGCGAGATGACCGATGTCCGGCCTAGCCATGCCCAAGCCAGATGCCGAAACGCTGCGTCGGCGCGCCGAGATCGTCGCCGATATGCGCATCATCGTGCCGGGCGAGGGCGTGGTCGACACGGCCACTGAAATGCGCGCCTTCGAAAGCGACGGCCTGACCGCCTACCGGCAGTTGCCGCTGGTCGTCGTGCTACCGGAAACGGTGGCCCAGGTCTCGCGGGTTCTCAAATACTGCAACGAGCGCAACATCCGCGTCGTGCCGCGCGGCTCCGGCACCTCGCTGTCCGGCGGCGCGCTGCCGCTGGAAGATGCGGTGCTGCTGGTGATGAGCCGCTTCAACCGTATCCTTCAAATCGACTATCCCAACCGCATCGTCGTCGCGCAGCCGGGCGTCACCAATCTCGGCATCACCACCGCCGTCGAGCAGGAGGGCTTCTACTATGCCCCCGATCCATCCTCCCAGATCGCCTGCTCGATCGGCGGCAATGTCGCGGAAAATTCCGGCGGCGTGCATTGCCTGAAATACGGACTCACCGCCAACAATGTGCTGGGCATCGAGATGGTGCTGATGAATGGCGAGGTGGTGCGGCTCGGCGGCAGTCATCTCGACCAGGAAGGCTATGACCTGCTCGGCGTCATGACCGGCTCCGAAGGCCTGCTTGGCGTCGTCACCGAGGTGACCGTCCGCATATTGAAGAAGCCGGAAACGGCGCGCGCGCTGCTGATCGGCTTCCCGACCAGCGAGGAGGGCGGCCAATGTGTCGCCGACATCATCGGCGCCGGCATCATCCCGGGCGGCATGGAGATGATGGACCGCCCGGCGATCCATGCGGCGGAAGATTTCGTCCATGCCGGCTATCCGCTCGACGTCGAGGCGCTGCTGATCGTCGAGCTCGACGGGCCGAGCGTGGAGGTCGACCATTTGATCGGCCTCGTCGAGGCGATCGCCTATCGCAACGGCTCGACCACCTGCCGCATCTCGCAATCGGAGCAGGAGCGGCTGAGTTTCTGGGCCGGCCGCAAGGCGGCTTTCCCGGCGGTCGGCCGCATCTCGCCCGACTATTACTGCATGGACGGCACCATCCCGCGCAAGGAACTGCCGCGCGTGCTGGCCGGCATGCGTGATCTCTCCGAGAAATACGGTCTCGGCGTCGCCAATGTATTCCACGCCGGCGACGGCAATCTGCACCCGCTCATCCTCTACGACGCCAATGTGCCGGGCGAGCTCGACAAGGCCGAAAGCTTCGGCGCCGACATTTTGCGGCTTTGCGTCGAGGTTGGCGGCGTCTTGACCGGCGAGCACGGCGTCGGCGTCGAGAAGCGTGACCTGATGCCGGAAATGTTCAACCAGATCGATCTCGACCAGCAAATGCGCGTCAAATGCGCCTTCGACCCCAACCACCTGCTCAATCCGGGAAAAGTGTTTCCGCAGCTGCGACGCTGCGCGGAGCTGGGAAGGATGCATGTGCATCGCGGGCAAGTGGCTTTTCCGGATATTCCGAGGTTTTGATGGGGGCTCAGGATCAAAGTTCCTCGCCCCCGCAAAGCGGGGGAGAGGTGGCTCGGGGGAAGCCCGAGACGGAGAGGGGGACGCCCTATCAGCCGAGCCGCCGTTCGCCAGAAAAGATCGCCCGAGCGCGCGAGCTGCGTCACGGTGAAAATCAGGCTGAGGCAACTCTCTGGAACGAATTGAAAGCCAAGAAGCTGGGTGGGTATAAATTCGTTCGCCAGATGCCCATCGGTCCGTACTTCGCGGATTTTGCCTGCAGAAGCCAAAAGCTGATCGTGGAATTGGATGGCAGCCAGCACGCGGAGCGTTCATACGACAGGCGGCGGGATGAATTCATGCGTGGTGAAGGCTTTTCGGTTTTGCGGTTCGGGAGCTTCGATGTGTTGAAGAACACCAGGAGCGTTTGCGAGACGATCCTTGCCGTGCTGGAAGGGCGGCTTGCTGAAAACGTAGTTGCTGCCGACCTCAGGTTTGTTTTCGCAGCCAGGAAGACGGGAGACAGCGCTCTATGATGGCCCCCTCTCCGTCTCGGGCTACGCCCGAGCCACCTCTCCCCCGCTTTGCGGGGGCGAGGAACCCAGGCTTTTCAAGGTCGCGACTTCGGCGGTTGGCGTTTCCTCGCTCCCATGAAATGGAGGAGAGGTGTCCACGTAGCGGACGGAGAGGGGGCAGCGCTGCCGTATGCGATTGCCCCGGCCTTGCGAGGGCGAGGAACCAGGCCAAGCCATGACCACCTTCACCCCTTCCACACCGGCCGAAACCCTCTCCACCATTCAATGGGCGGCGGCCGAGGAAACACCGCTCGAGCTCCTCGGCCACGGCTCCAAGCGCGGCATCGGTCGTCCATTGCAGACCGAGCATACGCTCGACCTGTCCAAGCTCACCGGCGTCACCCTCTACGAGCCCGCCGAGCTGGTGCTGTCGGCCAAGGCCGGCACGCCGCTCGCCGAGATCGAAGAGCTGCTCGCCAAAAACGGCCAGCAATTCGCCTTCGAGCCGATGGATTACGGCCCGTTGCTCGGCGGCGAGCCGGGCCAAGGGGTCAAGAGCGGTACCATCGGAGGCGTGCTGGCCTCGAACCTGTCCGGCCCGCGCCGCCTCAAGGCTGGCGCCGCGCGCGACCATATCCTTGGCGTCGCCGCCGTCTCCGGCCGTGGCGAGGCCTTCAAGTCGGGCGGGCGCGTCGTCAAGAACGTCACCGGCTACGATCTCTCCAAGCTGATGGCGAACAGTTGGGGCACGCTGGCCGTGCTCACCGATGTCACGTTCAAGGTGCTGCCGGCCGCCGAAACGGAAGTGACTTTGGCCATCCGCGGCCTCCTCGACGAGGCCGCGGTCGCCGCCATGGCGGTGGCGCTGGGGTCCAGCGCCGAAGTGTCGAGCGCGGCGCATCTGCCGGAGCGCATCGCGGCGCGGGTCGCCGGCGGCAAGCACGGCAGCGACGCGGCGACGCTGCTGCGCGTCGAGGGCTTTGGCCCCTCGGTCGTCTATCGCATCGAGGCGCTTCGCAAGCTACTTGGCAACGCCGGGCCGCTGGAAGAGATCGCCGGCGAGGCATCAAAAGCCATCTGGCGCGACATCCGCGACTGCCGGCCTTTCGCCGACGGCGGCACGCGGCCTGTCTGGCGTGTCTCGATGGCGCCGTCGCAGGCGCATCATATGGTGATGGCGCTGCGCATGCAGGCGGCGGTCGATGCCTTCTATGACTGGCAGGGCGGTCTGGTGTGGCTGTCGATGCGCGAGGACGATCCCGAGGCCGATCTTTTGCGCGGCTTGATCCGCAAGCATGGCGGCGGCCATGCGACGCTGGTGCGGGCGTCCGCTCCGCATCGGGCGGCGCTGCCGGTGTTCGAGCCGCAGCCGGCGCATCTGGCGGCGCTCTCGACGCGCCTCAAGGCCGAGTTCGATCCGAAGAATATCCTCAACCCCGGCCGCATGGCGCCGGGCTCCGGCTCTGCTACTCTCGCCCGATCAACGGAGGGAGCAGCATCATGAGCAATACCGATCCAAGGCCGAGCAGCGCGCCGCGCCAAACCGATCGCTGGCTGGAGCCGGGCCAGACCAACGCGCTGGTCATCTACATTCTCTACCTCGCCAGTCTCGTCATCGGCATCACCGGCATTGTCGGCATCGTCCTTGCATACATCAACCGCGGCAAGGCCGGCGGCTTCGTCGAAAGCCACTACACGTTCCTGATCAGGACGTTCTGGATAGGCCTTCTCTACGCGCTGATCTCGGTGGTCCTGATGATGCTTGTGATCGGCTTCGTGCTGATGTTCGCCGTCGCCGTCTGGTTCATCGCCCGCTGCATTCTGGGCATCCAGGCGCTGCAGCGCGGCGAGCCCGTCAGGAACCCGCAAAGCTGGCTTCTGGGACAGTAAGGATTTTTTGCGTGCAGATCAATTTCTCCCTTGCCCAGCTTGCTGACCCGCATGTTGCGGAATCAGAAAAGATCCTGCGCAAATGCGTGCATTGCGGCTTCTGCACTGCCACCTGCCCGACCTATGTGACGCTGGGCAACGAGCTGGATTCGCCGCGCGGCCGCATCTACCTCATCAAGGACATGCTGGAGAACGGCCGCCCGGCGGACAAGGAGATCGTCACCCATATCGACCGCTGCCTGTCCTGCCTCGCCTGCATGACGACATGTCCTTCGGGCGTGAACTACATGCATCTGGTCGACCACGCCCGCGCCCATATCGAGCAGACCTACAAGCGACCGCTGCTCGACCGGTTGACCCGCGCCATGCTGGCCGTCGTGCTGCCTTACCCGAGCCGTTTTCGCGCCGCGCTGAAACTGGCCAAGCTCGGCCGGCCTTTCATCGGCCTGTTCGAAAAACTGCCGGCCCTGAAGCCCGTCGCCGCTATGCTGAAGCTCGCCCCATCGTCACTTCCGCCGGCGTCGCCGAATGCCTCGCCCGGCACGCATGCCGGGCAGACCAAGAAGCGCGGCCGCGTCGCCATCCTCACCGGCTGCGCGCAGTCCGTTCTCGACCCGGCCATCAACGGCACCACCATCTCGCTGCTGACCAGGCTCGGCATCGAGGTCGTGGTGCCGGAAGGCGAGGGCTGCTGCGGCGCGCTCGTCCATCACATGGGACGCGAGGATCAGGCCCTGGCCTCGGCCAGGCGGAATGTCGACGCCTGGACCCGCGCCATCAACCAGGGCGGGCTCGATGCCATCATCATCACCGCGTCAGGCTGCGGTACGACCATCAAGGATTACGGCTTCATGCTGCGCCTCGATCCGGCCTACGCGGGCAAGGCGGCGCGCGTCTCGGCGCTGGCCAAGGACGTCACGGAATATCTCGCTACGCTCGAGCTACCCGAGCCGGTGCGCAAGCCGGGCACCGTCGTTGCCTACCATTCCGCCTGCTCGATGCAGCACGGCCAGAAGATCACGCGCCAGCCGAAGGAGTTGCTCGCCAAGGCGGGCTTCGTGGTGCGCGAGCCGCGCGAAGGGCATCTGTGCTGCGGCTCGGCCGGCACCTACAACATCCTCCAGCCCGACATCTCCGCCAAGCTGCGCGACCGCAAGGTGAAAAACATCGAGGCGACCGGCGCCGAGATCGTCGCCACCGGCAATATCGGCTGCATCACCCAGATCGCGTCCGCCGCCAGGCTGCCGGTGGTGCACACGATCAAGCTGCTCGACTGGGCCTATGGCGGCGAGCCGCCCAAAATGAGTTGATCGCCAGACGCCCGCTCGTAACAATAGGGCGATGACCGATTTGGAAATCCTGGAAATTGAAACCGTAGTTCGGCTGCTCTCAGAGACGCCCCGCCTGACCTTTCAGGCGCGCTATGAAGATTGCACGGCAATCACCGCGCGGCATCTAAAGGACGGATCCGAATTCCTTTTTGCACTGATCAAGGCAGCGATCGAATCCGGCGTTCACCAGACCACTTTGATCGAGGATGCTGTTTCGTTTCTCGACGAAGCCCATCTGCACCGCCTCGCATTTTTCCTGCAAGGCGAGATGAAACGCGGGACCGATGTAGAAGATCTCTTATCCCACATTATGCTGCAGGCACCAGAATTGTTCCCTGACAGCGCGCTGGCCACCAGCTACGATTTTGCGGATTGGCAGACCCATGCCGATTCTCGCTCACCTCCGGCGTGTCACCACCTTGTCTTTGAAGGCGGTGCGCCGGACGACCCGTCCTTTCCGACGCGCGTCAATCATCCTACTTGGCATCTGCCGACTGTGGGGCAGCCGTTCACGATCGGTGGTGAAGGAGCGAGTCAGTGTCCAGCTTGCGGGGGGAGGCTGGTGCACCTGATCACCTTGGACGACTTCAGCGTCCCAAATTTATCCCTTCCCTCGTTGCGCATCGAGACGTGCCAAGGCTCGCTGCAGGCGACCTACTACGCGCATGATGCCGAGGGCAGGCCGACCGCGATTGCGCCGTTTCATTCCGACTATGAATTGCCGTCCGAGCCAGCGGCACACGAGCGCATTGTCCGTCTGGCGCCCACGCCGCCACGATGGCTCAGGCAATCCTGGGGGGCAAGCAATTCGCGGCAGAACCTGTTCCGGCTCGGTGGGCTGCCCTCATGGGTTCAGGGACCGCAGTTCCCGCTGGTTCCCGGAACGGAGCGGCCAATGAAATTTCTGCTGCAGTTCGACTCGCTGGCCGGCTTCTTCTGGGGCAGCGGCGGCATGCTCTACGTCTTCTGGGACGACGAAAGCCGCATGACCTGCCACGTGCCGCAATACACGTAACGCGTATCGCTACTCCGCCGCGAGCTGATCCGCCACGCCGTAGGTCGCGCGGTAGAGCGCGCGCTGGCGGTTGAGCGCCACCATGGTGTTGCGCAACAGGATTGCCACGGTGAGCGGGCCGACGCCGCCGGGCACCGGCGTGATCCAGGATGCCACTTCCTTCACGCTGTCGGTGTCGACGTCGCCGACGATGCGGGTTTCGCCGTCGGGCCCGACCTCCGAGTTGATGCCGATGTCGATGACGGCGGCGCCCGGCTTCACCATGTCGGCCTTGATCAGCCGCGGCTTGCCGACCGCGACAAACAGCGCGTCGGCGCGCCGCGCATGCGCCGCCACCGAGCGCGTCATGTGGTGGCACACCGTCACCGTCGCGCCTTCGCTCATCAGCAGGAAGGCGATCGGCTTGCCGACGATCTCGGAATGGCCGACGACGACCACTTCGAGCCCCTTGAGATCGAGTCCGGTCTCCTTCAGCAGTTCGACCGAGGCGGCCGCCGTGCAGGGCGCCAGATCGAGTTGGTTGTAGACGATGTTGCCGATCGAGGCCGGGTGCATGCCTTCGACATCCTTCAGCGGATGCACCGCGCCCTGCAGCGTCTTGATCGGGATATGCGCCGGAACCGGCCGCTGGATGATGATGCCGGTGACGCGCGGGTCGGCGTTGAGGCCGTGGATCGCCGCTTCCAGTTCGCCGGCGGTGATGTCGGCGGCGAAGCGCCGTTCCTCGAAGCCGATGCCGGCAAGGGCTGCCTTGGCGCGCTGGTTGCGCACATAGACATCGACCGCGGCGGTATCGCCGACGGTGATCGAGATCAGCTTCGGCGGAAAACCTTCGGCCGTCGCGATCAACGCATCTTCGCGCACCGAAGCGATGATGCGCTGGGCAACCGGGCCGCCTTTCAGATAGCGGCTGTCGTCGGTCCGGGTCATGGGTGGCACCTCTGCCTTCTGGGCAATTCGAGGAAATCGCGTAGGCAGCATTGCGTCCAGAATTGCGTGACTATCAGGATTTGTGCACTGCAATAGCAGAGGAGCGCCGGGAAATCAGCCCCGAAAGCGAATCCGCTTGCTTTCGAGGCGACCTGCCGCGCCATCCTTCAAAGAAAACGCAAAAACGAAAAGGGCAGCGCGGTTGCCCGCGCTGCCCTTTCGTGACCGGCCGTATCCCCACACGGCCCGTCCCCCGTAAACTCGACACCGGTTTAAGCACATCCCACGGGATCGCACTATGACTTGGCGGCAACAGCTGGACTAAAAGTGCTGCGCCGCCTAACCGGCTGGCTCGCAGAAACTAGATCACCTCGACCGTGGTTCCGACATTGACGCGCTCGTAAAGGTCGACGACGTCCTCGTTGCGCATGCGGATGCAACCGGAAGACACCGCGCCGCCGATCGTCCAGGGCTGGTTGGTGCCGTGGATACGATATTCCGTGGTGCCGAGATAGAGAGCGCGCGCGCCCAGCGGGTTTTCCATGCCGCCAGCAAGATAGGTCGGCAAATAGCGGCCCTTGGCCGCCTCGCGTTTGATCATCTCCGCCGGCGGGCGCCAGTCTGGCCACACTTTCTTGTCGGTGATCTTGTGCGTGCCGGACCATTCGAAGCCCGGCTTGCCGGTGCCGACGCCGTAACGCCGCGCCTTGCCGTTCTTCTCGACCAGATAGAGGAAATTCTGGTGCGTATCGATAACGATCGTGCCCGGCTTCGCCGGGCCCTCATAGGCGACTTCCTGCGGCAGGTAGATCGGGTTGATCTGCGGCCGCATCACCATGCGCCTGGCCGGCTGCTGCACGGCCGCTGTCTTCTGCCGGTCGGGCTGCGCCTGGAACAGGCGCTGCAGCGGCTGCTGCGTCGCCTGCCGGGCCCGGCGCACGATGCCCGGCGCGTGGCCAAGCTGCAGCACCCAGGGCGCCGAAAGGTCGGGGCTCACCGTCACCGGCGGCATATCGGCATAGCGGTCATTGGCAAAGGAGGTGGTGGCGCCGGCGGCAAGGATTGCCGCTGCGCCGAGCAGGGAACAAAACGCTGTCTTCATTGGAACGCACCTTGATCGAACTCATCCGGGGCGGAGAGGGCGCCCTCGGTTTCGCGATCCTTGGCGCTAAGCGGCAAGCAAAACATGAATCGGAATGCGTAAAATGCCGCTTTGTCAGTAAACCTTTTGGTGTGGTTACCGACCGGTTCAGGAATCTGGTAAAGCCACGGTAAAAGCGGCGCCGAGGCGCATTAACGAATGGATCTGCTGACGATGGCAATTGAAAATGCCGGCATTCTCGACGGTCCCGACGGCAGGGCGCGCTGCTTCTGGCACGGCAATTTGCCGGACTATCTCCACTATCACGACCATGAATGGGGCCGGCCGGTAACGGAGGATCGCCGGCTGTTCGAAAAGATCTGCCTGGAAGGGTTCCAGTCCGGCCTGTCCTGGCTCACCATCCTGCGCAAGCGCGAGAACTTCCGCGAGGCCTTCGCCGGTTTCGACTTCGACAAGGTGGCGGGGTTCACCGACGCGGATGTCGAGCGCCTGCTCGGCAATGCCGGCATCATCCGCCATCGCGGCAAGATCGTCTCGACCATCAACAACGCCAAACGCGCCCGCGAGATGGTCGACGAGTTCGGCTCCCTAGCTGCCTGGTTCTGGAAGTTCGAACCAGGCCCGGACGAGCGTCCGGAAATCGTCGACCTCGCGCATCTGCGCGCCAATCCGACGACGGCGGTGTCGGTCAGGATATCGAAGGAGTTGAAGAAGCGAGGCTGGAGCTTTGTCGGCCCGACGACGGTCTACGCCTTCATGCAGGCCATGGGCCTCGTCAACGACCATCTCGAAGGCTGCTATTGCAGGGCGGAGGTGGAGAAAGAGCGCAACAAGCTCAAGCGGCCGAAGTAGGGCGCTTTCTCCTTCTCCCCTTGTGGGAGAAGGTGTTGCCGAAGGCGACGGATGAGGGGTGCTCCAAGGGGAGAAGGTCAGGTTGCGAAGCTCAAACGCTGCCGGCGCCCGCCAAAAACAGCCCGGCGAGGATCGCCGCCACCGCGGCGAAAGCCGGGTAGATCACCAGCAGCCCGGTCAACAGCGCGTCGCGCGCGCTCGGCTTGGCCGCGGCAGCCTCGAATGGCCCAGCCGGCTGCTGCGCCGGCTTCAGCGCCGGAACCCCGGCCGGCCTCAGCCTTGCGGTCGCGCCGCTCTCGATGATGTCTTCAGCCGTCGTCATGGCCCCGAACCCCTTGTTTCGGCGCGCTTTATGGTCGCCGATTGTGTCGGCAGCATGCCGCGCTGGTGGCGGAATTGTTTCGTTTTTGCGCTGATTGTTACGAAGTTCTAGGAGGCTCTCAACCTTCTAAGGGTGGAATATTGAAGTCTACTTCCTTATTAGTCGGCGCCGCCCCTCATCGCCCTGCCGGGCACTTCTCCCCGTATAGTGACGGGGAGAAGGACGCTGGCGCCGCGGGTTTCGCCAGTCGTCAACGCTGGAGCTGTCGCGCCGGCGCCGAAGCTCCTCCTTCTCCCCGTCACTATACGGGAGAAGGTGCCGGCAGGCGGATGAGGGGCGGCGCGGCGCCTGCAAACTATCGAACTGTTTCCTGCAGGTCTGCAAACGCTTGCCGCACCACTTGGCATGGGTTAGGACACGCCCGCTCCCGATAAGCCAGTGTTTACTTAACGAAAAGACCGATCCCATGGCCGACAAATCCGAAAAGACGAAAGCGCGGTTGCCGCGCGGTTTTGCCGACCGCAGTGCCGAAGACATCCGCGCCGTCGAGAAGATGATGGCGACCATCCGCTCGGTCTATGAGCTTTACGGCTTCGAGCCGGTCGACCAGCCGATGATCGAATACACCGATGCTCTGGGAAAATTTCTGCCCGACCAGGATCGGCCGAACGAAGGCGTGTTTTCCTTCCAGGATGACGACGACCAGTGGCTGTCGCTGCGCTATGACCTGACCGCGCCGACGGCGCGTTTCGTGGCGGAAAATTTCGACAAGCTGCCAAAACCTTATCGTAGCTACCGTTCCGGCTGGGTGTTCCGCAACGAGAAGCCGGGTCCCGGCCGCTTCCGCCAGTTCATGCAGTTCGACGCCGACACGATCGGGACGCCAGGCGTCGCCGCCGACGCTGAGATGGCGATGATGATGGCCGATGTCATGGAAGCGCTCGGCATCAAGCGCGGCGACTATGTCATTCGCGTCAACAACCGCAAGCTGCTGGACGGCGTGCTGGAGGCGATCGGGCTCGGCGGTGAGGACAACGCCGGCCGCCGGCTGACCGTGCTGCGCGCCATCGACAAGCTCGACAAGCTCGGGCCGGAAGGCGTCAGGCTCCTGCTTGGCCCCGGACGCTGGGATGGCGGCAAGGAAGGCGAGGGCGACTTCGCCAAGGGCGCCGGATTGAATGATACGCAGGCCGAGGCGGTTCTTCTGGCAACGGCCAGGAACGGGCAGGCTGCCCAGGACGCCGGCGTCAATGCCAACGCTGTCTATCAGGAAGGCGTCGGCGAACTCGCAACGATCGAGGCCCTGGTTAGAGCCGCGGGCTACGGCGAAGACCGCATCGTGATGGACCGCTCCGTCGTGCGCGGCCTCGAATATTACACCGGCCCTGTCTTCGAGGCCGAGCTGCTGGCCGAGATCCCCAACGATGAAGGCCAGATCGTGCGCTTCGGCTCCGTCGGCGGCGGCGGGCGCTATGACGGGCTGGTCTCGCGCTTCCGCGGCGAGCCGGTGCCGGCGACCGGGTTCTCCATTGGCGTCTCGCGGCTGATGACGGCGCTGAAGAACCTCGGCAAGCTCGACACCTCCGATGTCATCGCCCCGGTCGTCGTGCTGGTCATGGACAAGGATACCGAAAGCCTCGGCCGTTACCAGAAGATGGTCGCCGACCTGCGCGCCGCCGGCATCCGCTCCGAAATGTATCTCGGCGGCGCCGGCATGAAGGCGCAGCTCAAATACGCCGACCGCCGCGGCAGCCCGGTGGCGATCATCCAGGGCGGCGACGAGCGCGCCAAGGGCGAGGTGCAGATCAAGGACCTCATCGAAGGCGTGCGCATGTCGGCCGAGATCACCGACAATGCCGAATGGCGCGCGGCAAGGCCGGCGCAGGTGACGGTGGCGGAAGGCGAGCTGGTTGGCGAGGTGAAGAAGATTCTCGCGGCGCAGGCCGAGGAGCGGGCACGTGGAAGGTAGAACGCCGACCTTCCCTTCTCCCCTTGTGGGAGAAGGTGGATCGGCGCGTAGCGCCGAGACGGATGAGGGGTATTCCAGGGAACGCCCACGTCTCACTTCGCTGGAACACCCCTCATCCGTCGCCTTCGGCGACACCTTCTCCCACAAGGGGAGAAGGGGAGGGCGTGCCGCATGACCTCCCGCCCCGCCATCGCCGCCGATATCACGAAACTCTTCGCCGCCCGCGACACGCACGCCGTGGAAGTCGCCGTGCTGCAGCCGGCCGATCCGTTCCTCGATATGGCCGGCGAAGACCTGCGCCGGCGCATCTTCCTGACCGAGAGCGAGACCGGCAAGACTTTGTGCCTGCGGCCCGAATTCACCATCCCGGTCTGCCTCGACCACATTGCCAGCCAGGCCGGCACGCCGCGCCGCTATTCTTACCTGGGCGAAGTGTTCCGCCAGCGCCGCGAGGGTGGCAACGAGTTCTTCCAGGCCGGCATCGAGGACCTTGGCGACAATGACACGGCGGCGGCTGATGCTCGTTCGCTGGCCGACGCGCATGCACTATTGTCGCTGGTGCTGCCCGGAACGAAGCTCGCCATCACGCTTGGCGACCAGACCCTGTTCGAGGCGGTGCTGGCCGCGCTCGGCCTGCCACGCGGCTGGCGCATGCGCCTCGCCCGCGCCTTCGGTTCGGCGCCGATGCTGGAAGCGGCCCTTGCCGATCTCGCCAACCCGCCGCGAAACAGCCAGCTTGCCGGTCCCGTCGCCTTGCTGGTGCTCGACGGCGATCAGGAAGGCCTCGCTGCGCACATTGCCGAAGGCATGGAGGAGGCCGGGCTGTCGGCGTCCGGCGGCCGTGCCCCGGCCGACATTGCGCGCAGGCTGATCGAGAAAGCGCAACTGCGCAGCGTGCGGCTCTCCGATGACGCCTTCTCGGCACTCAAAGGGTTCCTCGAGATCGACGTCGCGCTCAGCGACGCGACCGCGGCGCTGGATAAATTCGCCGCCCATGCCGGCCTGTCGCTGGGGCCGGCGCTGGAGAATTTCGCCGCCCGCGCCGAGGCGATCGAGGCGCATGGCCTCTCCTCTGCGCAGATCCGCTACGATGCCGCTTTCGGCCGCCCGCTCGACTATTATACCGGCCTCGTCTTCGAGATCGCTGCCCAGGGAGGCGATCGCCCGCTAGTCGGCGGTGGCCGCTACGATCGGCTGCTGACGCTGCTTGGCGCCAAGAAGCCGATTCCCGGCGTCGGTTTTTCGGTCTGGCTCGACCGGATCGAAGCTCTGCGGGAGGCAGCGCAATGATCACGCTGGCGATTCCGTCGAAGGGCCGTCTCAAGGAGCAGTCCCTCGAAGTGCTGGCCAAGGCCGGCCTGGCCGTCAACCTGCCGGAGGACGACCGTAAATATCGTGCTCATATCGATGGTCTCGACAATGTCGAGGTGGCCTTCCTGTCCGCATCCGAGATCGCCGGCGAGATCGGGCAAGGGTCGGTCGATCTCGGCATCACCGGCGAGGATCTGCTGCGCGAGAACCTCGCCGACTGGGAGGCGCGCGCCGAGATCGTCGCCCGTCTCGGTTTCGGCCATGCCGACGTCGTGGTCGCCGTTCCCGACATCTGGCTCGATGTCGACACCATGGCCGACCTCGACGATGTCGCCGCCGATTTCCGCCAGCGCCACGGCCGGCGGCTCAGGATCGCCACCAAATATTGGCGGCTGACGCAGCAGTTCTTTTCGCTCAAGCACGGCATTCAGGTCTACCGCATCGTCGAAAGCCTCGGCGCCACCGAAGGCGCGCCGGCGGCCGGCCTTGCCGACGTCATCGTCGACATCACCACCACTGGCTCGACGCTGCGCGCCAACCACCTCAAGGTGCTGGGCGACGGGGTGATCCTCAAGTCGCAGGCCTGTCTGGTCGCTTCAAGGAAGCAGCGTGATGCGGCGGACGAGGCGCAGATGCGCGACATTGCCGCCAAAATGTCTGCACGGGTCGCCTGAACCCATACCTTCGGCGGGTTTCCACCATCCCGACAGGCTGATAGGCTCAATCATTCCGGGAGGAAACGGCGATGGCGATCAAACTCGACGAGCTTATGAACGCCACCAATTTGCGCGGGCATCGCGCCAGCGGCACCTTTATTGCCCCGGCCGGCGGCAAGGCGCATGTCTCGGGCGACCGGTCGGTGCCTTTGCTCGACAAGACCATTCCGGAGCTGTTCTCCGACACGGTGAGCAAATACGCCACGCTCGACGCCGCCGTCTTCGTCGATCAGGACAAGCGCTTCACCTGGAGCGAGCTCTCGGATGCGGTCGACGCCCTGGCCGCCGGTTTCCTGGCGCTCGGGCTGGAAAAGGGCGACCGCGTCGGCATCTGGTCGCCGAACCGCTGGGAATGGCTGGTGACGCAGTTTGCCACCGCCCGCATCGGCATCATCCTGGTCAACATCAACCCGGCCTATCGGCTGACCGAGCTGGAATATGCGCTCAACAAGGTCGGCTGCAAGGCGCTGGTCACCGCCGCGCAATTCAAGACATCCGACTATCTCGGCATGATCGAAACACTCGCGCCGGAGATCGCGAAGGCGGAGCCCGGCAAGCTCAAGGCGAAGAAGCTGCCGGCCCTGAAGACCGTCATCCGCATGGGTGACGACAATTCGCCCGGCATGTTCAATTTCGGCGACGTGCTGGCCATGGCCGGTCGCGACGAGCATGACAGCCTCGACCGCATCTCGGAGGGCCTGAAGCCAGGCGAGGCCATCAACATCCAGTTCACCAGCGGCACGACCGGCGCGCCGAAGGGCGCGACGCTGACCCACGCGAATATCGTCAACAACGGCAATTTCGTCACCTCGGCCATAAGACTCACCGTCGATGACCGGCTCTGCATCCCGGTGCCGCTCTACCATTGCTTCGGCATGTCGATGGGCACGATGGGCTGTGTGTCGAAGGGCGCGACCATGGTCTTCCCGGGCGAAGGGTTTGACGCCGGCGCGACGCTGAAAGCGGTCGCGCAGGAACGCTGCACCGGCCTCTATGGCGTGCCGACCATGTTCGTCGCCATGCTCGACCATGCCGATTTCGCCGGCTTCGACCTCTCCAGCCTGCGTACCGGCATCATGGCCGGCTCTCCATGCCCGATCGAGGTTATGAAGAAGGTGGTGTCGCTGATGAATATGTCTCAGGTGACCATCGCCTATGGCATGACCGAGACCAGCCCTGTCTCCTTCCAGAGCAGCGTCGACGACCCGCTTGAAAAGCGCGTCTCCACGGTCGGCCGCATCCACCCGCATGTCGAGGTGAAGGCGATCGGTGCCGATGGCGCGACCGTCGCGGTCGGGGAACCTGGCGAGCTCTGCACGCGCGACTATTCGGTGATGAAGGGCTATTGGGACGACGCCGAGAAGACCCGCGAGGCGATCGACGCCGACGGCTGGATGCACACCGGCGACCTCGCGACGATAGATGCCGAGGGCTATTGCAACATCGTCGGCCGGGTGAAGGACATGGTCATCCGCGGCGGCGAAAACGTCTATCCGCGCGAGGTCGAGGAATTCCTCTACCGCCATCCCAAGGTCAAGGAAGTGCAGGTCTTCGGCGTTCCAGACGACAAATATGGCGAGGAACTCTGCGCCTGGATCGTGTTGAAGCCCGGCCAGATCGCGACGGCAGAGGAAATCAAGGCCTTCTGCGCCGGCCAGATCGCGCACTACAAGGTGCCGCGCCACATCCGTTTCCGCGCCGAACTGCCGATGACGGTGACCGGCAAGCCGCAGAAATTCCTGATGCGCGAGGCGATGGTGGAGGAACTCGGGCTGGTGGCGCAGAAGACGGCTTGAAACGGCATTTATGGACAACGAGTTTCCCAATTTCGCGGCGCTGAAAGCCGCCAAAATCGAAAACATAGATTATCGCATCGTCGTCCGGCGCGGCGCGCGAACCGGCGGCGCGATCGTCATGGCCCCGCATGGCGGCAAGATCGAGCCCCGCACCTCCCTGATCACCGAGACGATAGCTGGCGGCGATCTCGACATGTATTGCTTTGAAGGGCTCATGCCGGAAAGCAACCGGGAGCTGCACATAACGTCCAGGAACTTTGACGAGGCAACCGCGCTGGACCTGTTGCGGACCAAGTCCACTGTCGTCGCCATCCACGGCCGTCAGGATCGCGACGATCTCGCGACGGTCTATCTGGGCGGCAAGGACGCCGCGTTGGTTTCGGAGATAGCCTGGCGCCTGCAGGCGGCCGGCTTTCAGACGCAAAAGGACAACCACCCCTTTCCGGGCGTCCAGGATTCGAACATCGTCAATCGCGGATTGACGGGAAAAGGCGCACAGCTGGAAGTACCCTTCTCGCTGCGCCGCCGGCTGGGCAACGAGCCGGAGCTTCTGGAAAAATTCTGTGCGGCGGTTCGCGGGGCCATCGAGACATTCGACGCCCAAAACGGTGCCCGGTCCCCGATCCTATTTTGAATGTTGCAACGTGCCCGGGAGGTGCTCCCCACGCGGTTTTCCGCTAAGGTCGCGAAAGCGCATGGCGTTAGTCCAGGGGGGATGAATGACGGGTTACGCCCGGTCGGTAACGTCCTATACGATGCCGGTGGCCGCCTTGGCGCTGGCCCTCGCGGTCAGGGCCAGCGGCGTTTCGGTTGACGAAGGGTCGTTGAACGTTCGGATCCTCGTTGGGGCGCTGTCGAGCGCCATCATGTTCGCCACCATTTTCGTCGTGCTCGACCATGCCGAGGCGCTCGCCCGGCGCGTGGGCGAACCCTACGGAACGCTGGTGCTGACCTTTGCGGTGACGGCGATCGAAGTGTCGATCATCGTCTCCATGATGCTGCATGGCGAGAACAACCCGACGCTGGCGCGCGAGTCCGTTTTCTCGACGGTGATGATCACCTCCACCGGCGTCGTCGGCATCTGCCTCACGCTTGGCGGCTGGCGCTATCGCAAGCAGGCGATCGTCCGGCAAGGCACCAGCGCCTACCTGTCGGTTCTGATCGCGCTGACCGTGATGACGCTTATCCTTCCGACCTACACACGGGCCACGGACCCCGGCACGTTTTCGGCGGCTCAGCTTGGTTTCGTGAGCGTGCTTTCGGTGCTGCTCTATGCGAGCTTCGTCTTCGCCCAGACCGTCCGTCATCGGGAGGACTTCGTCCAGGGACAGGCGCACGACGCACCGATGCGAACCGCCTCCCACGACAGCATTTCCGTCAGCGCCGTGCTGCTGGCGAGCGGGCTCATCGGCATTGTCCTGCTCGCCGAGCAGGTCGCCGCAAGCGTGGAGGACGCGCTCGCCGCCTACCAGGTGACCCAAGCCGACAGCATCGTGGGCGCGTTGATCGCGGCGCTGGTTCTGATGCCGGAAGCCATCTCGGCGATCCGCGCCTCGTTCAGGAACGAGCTGCAGCGCAGCCTGAACGTCGCGATGGGCTCGGCCTGCGCCACGATCGGTTTGACGATACCGGCGGTCGCGGCCGCCAGCCTGCTGACGGGCAGGGGGCTGACCCTGGGGCTTCCGGCCTCCGATGCCGTGCTTCTGGTGCTGGCGCTTTTCATATGCAGCGTCAGCTTCAGCACCGAAAGGACGACCTTCCTGACCGGCATGGTCCATGTCGTGGTGTTTTTCACCTATGTGTTTCTGATCTTCGTGCCATGAAGGGTGTCGCGGGCCGAGCATCGGGCGCAGGGTTAGCGGCGTCTTGAAAGGCGCTCACGCCGCCAGCACCGCCCGGTCCAGCCCGCGTATGATCCGCGCCAGTTCCACGCACTCGTCCTGGCGCACCTTGTTCTTCCGCCAGGCCATGCAGATCATGCGCTGCGGCATCGGCTCCTGGAACGGCACGATCCGCAAGTCGGGCATAACACCGGCGGCACTTGCCGCCATTTCCGGCACCAGCGTTACGCCGAGCCCATGCGCCACCATCTGCAGAAGCGTGGTGAGGCTGGTCGCGCCATAACTTGCCATCGCCACCGGTCGCACATTGCCGCAGACGGCCAAAGCCTGTTCGCGCAGGCAGTGGCCTTCCTCCAGCAGCATCAGGCGCTCCAGCGCCGGGCTTTCGGGCGGCACCGGCGGTGAGGCGAAGGCCGGATCGCCGGCGGGCACGGCGAGGAAGAAGCGGTCGGGAAAAAGCTTTTCGGTGACGATCGCCGGCTGATCGAGGGGCAAGGCCGCGATGAAGGCGTCGAGCCGGCCTGAGGTCGCTTCCTCGACCAGCGATGCGGTCACCGCCTCGCGCAGCTCGAGCTGGAGGGAAGGGTAGTGCTTTTTCAGTTCCGGCAGCACATGCGGCAACAGGTAGGGGGCGACGGTTGGGATGATGCCCAGCCGGAAGCGTCCTTCCATGCTCGGGCGGCCGCGCCGGGCAATCGTCTCGACGTCACGTATGTCGGCCAGAATGCGTTCGATACGCGGCTGCAGGGCAAGCGCCTCATCGGTCATGCGCACCGTCTTGCCGCCGCGCTCGAACAACAGGCAGTTCAGCCGCTCTTCCATCTCGGCGATCTGCGCGGAAAGCGCCGGCTGGCTGACGCCGGCAAGCTTCGCGGCGCGGCCGAAATGCAGCGTCTGCGCCAGCGCGTCGAAATATTGCATCTGTCGGACAGTGAGGCCAATCATAAGAAAATCCTATCAAACAAAACAGGAAAGGCAATTTGTCTTTATCGGCAGGCCGGCCTAGTCTGGAATCATTCCAGCATGGCGCGGCCAATGGCTGCCCCCGGGAAATTCCGGGAAAATCAACCTCGGCAAAATTCAACCACGGCAAAACCTCGGCAGAATCGGGAGACCCAAGATGGACGCGAAAACCGACGACAACAGCGCTGGCAAATGCCCGGTGGCGCATGGATCCGCACGGACCAACCGCGACTGGTGGCCGAACCAGCTCGACCTTTCCGTTCTCCACCAGCAGTCGAACCTGTCCGACCCGATGGACGAAGACTTCGACTACGCCAAGGAGTTCGCGACCCTCGACCTCGATGCGGTGATCGAAGACCTGCACAAGGTCATGACGGATTCGCAGGACTGGTGGCCGGCCGACTTCGGCCATTATGGGCCCCTCTTTATCCGCATGGCCTGGCACAGCGCCGGGACCTATCGCATCGGTGACGGCCGCGGCGGCGCCGGTGCCGGTCAGCAGCGTTTCGCGCCGCTGAACAGCTGGCCGGACAACGCCAACCTCGACAAGGCGCGCCGGCTGCTGTGGCCGGTCAAGCAGAAATACGGCCGCAAGATCTCCTGGGCCGACCTTCTGATCCTCACCGGCAACGTCGCGCTGGAATCCATGGGCTTCAAGACCTTCGGCTTTGCCGGCGGCCGCGCCGATGTCTGGGAGCCGGAGCAGGACGTGGACTGGGGCTCCGAAGCGAAGTGGCTCGGCGACGAGCGCTATTCCGGCGACCGTGAGCTTCGCGGCCATCTCGGCGCCGTGCAGATGGGCCTGATCTACGTCAACCCGGAAGGCCCGAACGGAAAGCCGGACCCGGTTGCCGCGGCGCGCGACATCCGCGAGACCTTCGGCCGCATGGCGATGAACGACGAGGAAACCGTGGCGCTGATCGCCGGCGGCCACACCTTCGGCAAGACGCACGGCGCCGGTGACGCCTCGCTGGTGGGAGCCGAGCCGGAAGGCGCCGGCATCGAGGCGCAGGGCCTCGGCTGGTCGAGCAAATATGCCTCCGGCATCGCAGGCGACGCCATCACCTCGGGTCTCGAGGTGACCTGGACGACGACGCCGACCAAGTGGAGCAACAACTTCTTCGACAACCTCTTCAACTATGAATGGGAGCTGACGAAGAGCCCGGCCGGCGCGCACCAGTGGACGCCGAAGGGTGGCGCCGGCGCGGGCACGGTTCCGGACGCGCACAATCCCTCCAAGCGCCACGCGCCGGCCATGCTCACCACCGACCTCGCGCTGCGTTTCGACCCGGCCTATGAGAAGATCTCGCGCCGGTTCCACCAGAACCCGGACCAGTTCGCCGACGCCTTCGCCCGCGCCTGGTTCAAGCTCACCCACCGCGACATGGGTCCGGTCGTGCGTTATCTCGGCCCGCTCGTGCCGAAGGAAGAGCTGATCTGGCAGGATCCGATCCCGGCCATCGACCATGAGCTGGTGAGTGAGGCTGACATCGTCGCCCTCAAGGCCAAGATCCTGGCGTCCGGCCTTTCGGTCTCCGAGCTGGTCTCGACCGCCTGGGCCTCGGCCTCGACCTTCCGCGGCTCCGACAAGCGCGGCGGCGCCAATGGCGGCCGCATCCGTCTGGCGCCGCAGAAGGACTGGGAAGTCAACGAGCCGGCTCAGCTCGCCAAGGTGCTCGGCAAGCTGGAAGCCATCCAGAAGGAGTTCAACGCGGCCCAGACCGGCGAGAAGAAGGTCTCGCTCGCCGACCTGATCGTGCTTGGCGGCGCCGCCGCGGTTGAAAAGGCGGCGAAGGAAGGCGGCACCGAGGTGAAGGTGCCCTTCACGCCGGGCCGTATGGACGCTTCTCAGGAGCAGACGGACGTCCACTCCTTCGTGCCGCTGGAGCCGAAGGTCGACGGCTTCCGTAACTATGCCCGCGGCAGGCTGCCGATGTCGGTCGAGGCGATGCTGGTCGACCGCGCCCAGCTGCTGACGCTGACGGCGCCGGAAATGACCGTGCTGGTCGGCGGCCTGCGCGTGCTCGGCGCCAATGCCGGCGGTTCGAAGCATGGCGTCTTCACCGACAGGCCGGGCCAGCTCACCAACGACTTCTTCGTCAACCTGCTCTCGATGGCGACCGTCTGGGATCCGGCGGCCGGCTCCGATGAAGTCTACGAAGCGCGCGACCGCAAGACCAAGGAAGTGAAGTGGACCGGCACCCGCGCCGACCTGATCTTCGGCTCGCACGCGCAGCTGCGCGCGCTCTCCGAGGTCTATGGTTCAAGCGATGCCAAGGCGAAGTTCGTCAAGGACTTCGTCAAGGCCTGGACCAAGGTGATGAACGCCGACCGCTTCGACATCGCGAAGTGAGGTCGCACCTCTCAAGAAAAAGGCGCGGGTCATGCCCGCGCCTTTTTTGTGTTGTTCGACCGAAGCAATTCCAGGAAAAGTGTTCTGCGGTTTTCCGTCCGGAATTGCTTCAAACAAAAGGACCGATCAGTCTTTTTCGAAGATGCCGGCCTTGGCGACGACGCCGGCAATCGCCCCGCCGATCAGCGGCGCGACGATGAACAGCCAGAGCTGGCTGAGCGCGGCACCCCCCGAAAACAGCGCCGGGCCGATCGAGCGCGCTGGGTTGAGCGACGTGCCGGTAACCGGGATGATGGCGAAGTGCAGGCCGGCCAGCGTCAGGCCGATCACCAGGCCGGCAAAGGCGGTGGTATGCTTGGCGTTGGTGACGCCGAGGATCACCGTGACGAAGGTGAAGGTGCCGATCAGTTCCCACAGGAAGGCCGAGCTCATGCCCCATTTCGCCTCGTCCCAGCCATTGGCGCCGAAGCCGCCGGTGTGGCCGCCGGCCTGGCCGGAAACGATGATCCACAGCGCGAGCGACGCGATGATGGCGCCGATGATCTGCGCGATCCAGTAGGGGACGACGTCCTTGGCCGGCATCCGCCCTGCCAGGAACACGCCCAGCGTCACCGCCGGATTGAGATGCGCGCCCGAGATCGGGCCGATCGCATAGGCCGCGGCAATCAGGCCGATGCCGAACGCCAGGCCGATGCCTTCCTGTCCGAGCGGCAGCGCGCCGCCGAACCCACCCGTGACCACGGAGGCCGTGCCGATGAACACCAACAAAAACGTGCCGAGAACTTCTGCCAGATAAGTCTTCATTGCCCTCTCCTCATACGATCCGCCGAAATCACGTTTCCCGCGTCGCGAATCACCGCCAGAAGAGTATTCCCGCCGGAAACACTTGGAAAGCTGAGAGATTAAGCCGGTAGGCTTGCTTGTGTATGTCAGGAAAGTACATTAGAGATCTTTCATATTCTGGTTGTTTGTTCTTGTTTTTTCCGTAGCGCCGCTTTCGATCGAAAAACCGTTTGGGGAAATTGCGTCGCGCTGAAACCCTGTTTTACCGGCAAGCCGAATAGAATTGTTTCAATCCTAGCCTGAAAGGCTTTAAGAGCGGCTGGAACCGATTTGCAGGAGCTGCGGAAACGGAATGCGATTGGGCGGAAGGCTGGCGGCGGCCATAGAGGTTCTTGAAGACATCGGCCGGCGCCACCGGCCGGTGGCCGACGCTTTGCGCGACTGGGGCCTGTCGCATCGCTTCGCCGGCGGCGGCGATCGCGCCGCGATCGGCAACATCGTCTATGACGCGCTGCGCCGCAAACGCTCGGCCGGCTGGCTGTTCGACGAGGACACGCCGCGCGCCATCGGCTTCGGCGCGCTTCTCTTGGAGTGGGGGCAGACGGCGCAGTCGCTCAACGACGCGCTCGATGGCGACAAGTTCGCACCGCCGCTGCTCAGCGCCGGCGAGTTGAAGGCGGCGACCGAGCGCAGGCTTGCCGATGCGCCCGATGCCGTGCGGGCGGATGTCCCGGACTGGTGCGCGCCGCTGCTCGAGCAAGCCTATGGCGACGTCTGGGTCGAGGAGGGCGCCGCTCTGGCGCAGCGCCCTCCGCTGGATCTCAGGGTCAACACGCTCCAGGCCGATCGCGCCAAGGTTCTGGCCGAGCTGCAGGGCACCGGCGCGGCACCCGCGGCGATCGCGCCGCATGGCATCCGTATCCCGCCCATCGATGGCGACGGCAGACATCCTAACGTGCAGGCCGAGCCCGCTTTCCAGAAAGGCTGGTTCGAAGTGCAGGACGAGGGCTCGCAGCTCGCCGCCGCGCTCGCGGGCGCCGAGCCCGGCATGCAGGTGCTAGACTATTGCGCCGGCGCCGGCGGCAAGACGCTGGCGCTGTCGGCCGAGATGGACAACAAAGGCCAGCTCTTTGCCCATGACGCTGAGAAGGTGCGGCTGGCGCCGATCTTTGAGCGCATCCGCCGTTCGCACAACCGCAACATTCAGGTCGTCAGCAAGCCGGCGGAGCTGGCGCCCCTTTCAGGCCATATGGACCTCGTGCTGATCGACGCGCCCTGCACCGGCAGCGGCACCTGGCGTCGCCGCCCGGACGCCAAATGGCGACTGACCGAGCGGCAGCTCGATGCCCGCAAGGCTGAGCAGCAGGCGATCCTCGACACGGCCCAGGCCTTCGTCAGGCCGGGCGGCCTGCTGGTCTACATCACCTGCTCGGTGTTCGGGGCCGAAAACGGCGAGCAGGTCGCGGCGTTCCGCGAACGCCATGCAGGCTTTGCGCCGGTCGATCATCGCCAGCTCTGGGACAGCCGCTTCCCCGGCCATAAAGGCGCCGCGCGCATTGCGGGCAACGGTGGTATCTCGCTGTCGCCGGCGCTGAGTGGCACTGACGGGTTTTATTTCCACGCCTTGCGCAAGGCAGTGTGAGGGGCTGCGCGATTTTGCTGCGCTGCAGCATAAAAGATTGCCTGTGCTGCCTGCCTCTGTAATAAGCTTCGCCAGCAAAACGTGAGGCGTAGAACCATGGCAGCCAAGATCGTACCCGCTCCCGACTTCGAGGAACGCGTCAGGACGTCCTTTGCCCGGCAGAAAGCCATGGCCACCATCGGCGCGGAGCTGACGCTGGTGACGCCCGGCATCATCGAAATCGAGATGCCTTACTCGGCTTCGCTCACCCAGCAGCACGGTTTCCTGCATGCCGGCGTCATTTCCACCGCGCTGGACTCGGCGTGCGGCTACGCGGCCTTTTCGCTGATGCCGGAAAATTCCGGCGTGCTGACCATCGAATTCAAGGTGAACCTTTTGGCGCCGGGCAGGGGCGAGCGCTTCCTGTTCCGCGGCTCCGTGACGAAGCCCGGCCGCACCATCATCGTCGCCGACGGGCAGGCCTACGCCTTCGCCGCCGACGGCGAGGCCAAGCTGATTGCTACGATGACCGGAACGATGATGACAGTGGTCGGCCGCGACGGGATCGAGGGGTGAGGAGCGGACGAACAGCCCCAAATGGGCTTTTCGAGCAACGAACGCCCGGAGCTATGGCGCAGGGCCGGCAGGCGGCGAGGGTACGTTGCCGCTTTCCTTTTCGTAGTGGTAACAAACAGGGGTGGAGCCGCCATGACCTTCGAAATGTCACGCCTGTCGGAAAAGTCCGTTCTCTTCGTGATGGCGGTGGAGGCCGAATACGGCCCGCATCTGAAAAGCCTGTTCACGCCGTTGATGACTGGTGTCGGTCCGGTCGAGGCTGCTGTGCGGCTGAGCGCCGAACTCGCGGCGTTGAAGGCCGAAGGAGCGCTCCCGGACCTGATCGTCTCGCTGGGCTCGGCAGGCAGCCGCGAGCTGGAACAGACCGAAATCTACCAGGCCGTGTCGGTGAGCTATCGCGACATGGACGCTTCGCCGCTCGGCTTCGAGAAGGGGGCGACGCCTTTCCTCGATCTGCCGGTGACGGTGCCGCTGCCTTTCGTCATCCCGGGCATCAAGACCGCCTCGCTCTCTACCGGCGGCGCGATCGTCTCCGGCGCCGCTTACGACGCGATCGATGCCGACATGGTCGACATGGAGACTTTCGCCTGCCTGCGCGCCTGCCAGCTCTTCGGCGTGCCGCTGATTGGGCTGCGCGGCATTTCCGACGGCGCGGCCGATCTCAGGCACGTCAACGACTGGACGGAATATCTGCACATCATCGATGAGAAGCTGGCCGCGGCCATCGGCTTGCTGGAACAGGCGATCGAATCCCGCGCGATCCGGCTGGCATAGGCGCAAAAGGACGCAAGGCCGCGGCGCTGAGCCCATTGCGCCGACTCGTTTCTTTCTCTAAAGGCTCGCCATGACGACAGCCAATCATCCCGACACCGTACTGCCCGACACTGTCCTGATCATCGATTTCGGCAGCCAGTTCACGCAGCTCATCGCCCGCCGCATCCGCGAGGCCGGCGTCTTTTCCGAGATCGTGCCGTTCCAATCGGCCGAAGCGGCCTTCAAGCGCATCAATCCCAAAGCGGTGATCCTGTCGGGCGGTCCGGCCTCGACCACTGACATCGGCAGCCCGCGCGCGCCGCAGATCGTGTTCGACGCCGGCGTGCCGGTGCTCGGCATCTGTTACGGCCAGATGGCGCTTTGCGTGCAGATGGGCGGCGTCGCCGAAAGCTCCAACCACCGCGAGTTCGGCCGCGCCTTCGTCGAGATCGAGAAGGAGAGCCCGCTGTTCGAGGGCCTCTGGGCGCCCGGCCAGCGCCACCAGGTGTGGATGAGCCATGGCGACCGTGTCATCGAACTGCCGCCGGGCTTCAAGGTGCTCGGCAAGTCGGAAAGCTCGCCCTTCGCCATCTTCGGCGATATCGAGCGCAAGATGTACGGCATCATGTTCCATCCGGAAGTGGTGCACACGCCGGACGGCGCCCGGCTCTTGAGAAACTTCGTCCACAATATCGCCGGCATCGAGGGCGACTGGACGATGCGCGCCTATCGCGAGCACGCGGTGGAAACGATCCGCAAGCAGGTCGGCAAGGGCAAGGTGATCTGCGCGCTTTCGGGCGGCGTAGACTCCTCGGTCGCCGCACTTCTGATCCACGAGGCGGTCGGCGATCAGCTGACCTGCATCCTCGTCGACCACGGCCTGATGCGCAAGGACGAGGCGCAAAGCGTGGTGGAGATGTTCCGCCAGCACTACAACCTGCCGCTGATCCTGGTCGATGCGTCCGACCGCTTCATCTCCGCGCTGGAAGGCGAGGCCGATCCGGAGAAGAAGCGCAAGACCATCGGCCGCCTGTTCATCGAGGTGTTCGAGGAAGAGGCCAAGAAGCTCGGCGGCGCCGATTTCCTGGCGCAGGGCACGCTCTATCCCGATGTCATCGAGAGCGTTTCCTTCTCCGGCGGCCCGTCGGTGACGATCAAGTCGCACCACAATGTCGGCGGCCTGCCCGAGCGCATGAACATGAAGCTGGTCGAGCCGCTGCGCGAACTGTTCAAGGACGAGGTGAGGGCGCTGGGCAAGGAGCTCGGCCTGCCCGAAAGCTTCATCGGCCGCCATCCCTTCCCAGGCCCGGGGCTTGCCATTCGCTGCCCGGGCGGCATCACGCGCGAGAAGCTGGAGATCCTGCGCGAGGCCGATGCCATCTATCTCGACGAGATACGCAAGGCCGGCCTCTACGACGCCATCTGGCAGGCCTTCGCCGTGCTGCTTCCGGTGCAGACCGTCGGCGTGATGGGCGACGGCCGCACCTACGAGTTCGTCTGCGCGCTGCGCGCCGTGACCTCCGTCGACGGCATGACGGCCGACTTCTACCACTACGACATGAACTTCCTGGGTGCGGCCGCCACGCGCATCATCAACGAGGTCAAGGGCATCAATCGCGTCGTCTACGACGTGACCTCGAAGCCGCCCGGCACCATCGAGTGGGAATGAGGCGGCGTCGTTCTCTGACTTTCGGTGGCTATCTAGGCAAGCTCCGTAAACCTCTGAAGTAAATCAATTTTCCTTTTAGGCTCTATCGCCAACTATCGCCCCTAAGCGGAAGCATCTGACGGTAAATCTGACGGTACGTTCTTTTCCGCCCTCCCTCTTTCCGCCCATACCGTCATGTCGCCGAATTTCTAGGTCATTCTAACTTTTCCAGACAAGCCTTTGAAATATAAGGATTACCAACAAAGGTTGACGGTAAAATTTTTGACGGTAAAATTGGCGTTAGATCGATTTGTGTTTCCCAATTTTTTGTGGGGCCATGTTAACCGACATTGCACTTAAGAAGCTGAAACCAAAGGAGAAAAAATACAAGGTTTCCGATCGTGACGGTATGTACGCGATGGTTTCTCCAACGGGGCAGATTGCATTTCGGTATGACTACCGGATGAATGGCCGGCGAGAGACCCTGACGCTGGGCCGCTACGGTGAGGGAGGTATCACGCTGGCGGAGGCGCGCGACCGCTGCCTCTCAGCGCGGAAGATGGTAGCGGCCGGAAAGTCCCCCGCGCAGGAAAAGCAGCGCGAAAAGCATCGGCTGCCAGCCACGGCGACGTTCGGCGATGCAAGTAGACGCTGGTTCAAGGACGCAAAGATGGCGGAGAGCACCCGTTCGATGCGGAAAGCGATTTTCGATCGAGACATTTTGCCGATTTGGCAGAAAAGGCTCCTAACCGAGATTACAGCTGACGACCTGCGGGCACTCTGCGTGAGGGTGAAGGAGCGCGGCGCGCCTGCAACAGCCATTCATATCCGGGATATCGTTAAGCAGATCTATGGTCACGCCATTCTGCATGGCAAAAAGATTAGCAATCCTGCGGACGAAGTGGGGCCGGCCTCGATAGCCACGTTCGAGGCGAAAGATAGGGCACTGTCGCCCGCAGAGATCCGGATCATGCTGAAAGAGTTGGAGAATGTGCCAACGCTGCCGACCATTCGGCTTGGCCTAAAGCTTATCTTGCTCACGATGGTCCGCAAGGGTGAACTGCTCGACGCAACGTGGGAGGAGGTCGATTTCGAGAACGCCGTCTGGAATATACCAAAAGAACGCATGAAGCGGAAGAAGCCGCATAATGTGTACTTGTCACGGCAATCGCTCGACATCATGATAGCGCTTAAAACTTGCGCGGCTAATTCGCGGTACGTGCTGCCGTCTCGCTACGATGCCGATGAAACAATGTCACGCGCGACCTTCAATCGCGTGACTGCAGCGATTGTCGAGCGGGCAAGGAAGCAAGATCTTCCACTTGCGCCCTTCACGGTGCACGATCTCCGGCGTACCGGGTCTACACTCTTGAACGAAATCGGGTTCAATCGCGACTGGATTGAAAAATGTCTTGCCCACGAAGACGGCCGCTCATCGCGGGGCGTCTACAATAGGGCTGAATATGAGTTGCAGCGTCGTCATATGCTGCAGGAGTGGGCTGATATGGTCGACTCGTGGACGGCAGGCAAGAAGCACACGCCTGCACTTCAGCCGCCTACGGGAGCAGCGATTACGCTCGATCCGATTTGACCGGTCGGGTCTTTCGTAGTCTTACGTTGGGAGCTGGCCGGCTCTCGCTTTTTCCCGCATTTGACGCATTCCGCCGCTCTTCGATCCAAGCTTCGACTTCTTCCAAGTCCCAGACAACACAGCGGGGGCTGAGATTGAAGCGGCGCGGGAATTCGCCGCGTTGCTCCATCTCATAGATTGTCGTGTCGGACAGCGGAACGATCTCTCTCAGCTGCGGCCGGCGTATGGTTCGCATTACCCTACTCGCCGCAATGTGGGGCAAAGTCGGAAACAGGCTCTGCTGGCGATTTGTGGTATCCTCCGGTTTGTCGAACTCAGAAGACTGTTGCTGTTTGACCATTTGTGACACCCGAAGGGTTGGCTGTTCGTCAACAGTCACGCAAATATCCGAAGTCTCGTACAGCCTTCAATTACGACCAGATATCCCCGCTAGCGAAACGCCTTACAGTTTGTAGGTATGTCTCGACCGCACCAGCAAACCAGTACCGCCAGTTCACCTGCCCCTTCAGGTCTTCGGACTTCGGACGACCCGCGCGATGGTCAGTTTTGGAAGCGGAGCGCCTTCGCCAGCTATGCCGATCAACTGGGCGAGGACAAAAATTGGTTTGCATCACGAGGCTTGCCACTCGCTCTGGTGTAGGCGTGGAATAATAGGATCGAGTTCTTCCTGCTCTAAGTGTTTTGCATCAGGCTTTGCAAGGTACGCGATCAAATCAAAGAGGACCGATCCTTCAGCCCTGGCTACTCTGCTTGCCTTTTGATCTGGCTTACTACCGTGCTTTTCGGCCAAGTCGACGGTCATGAGGTGCGGGAGTAGTCTGCGGCCGAATGCTCTCTCAACTGTCAGGAAGATCCAGATGCCATCGGGATCGATGTCGGACCAGTGGTAAAAGGGTATGTCGTCGGGAAAGCGACCGGCGATCAAGCCTAATGCCTTCTGAACTCCCGTCGACGGATAGCCGCCGCCGTAGATGACCAGTCCTCGGCGGTCCGGATCTGCCTCAGTCACGTGCCTGACGAAGCTCGTGTAGTTCTCTACTACGAGGACGTATTCCGGGGTGCGGCTGAAGCCGACGGTGTTGATTGCTTCTGCGGGGACGCCAAGGAAGGATACGTCAGGCTGGGACGCTCCAAAAGTGATCGGTCCTGAAAGGAGGAGGGGAGGAGGCACCTTTTCCAGCCCAAGTGCACCGAGTGCTTCGCGGGGCGTGGCGCCCTCCGGGATGTTCGCGCCAACACCTCGAAGGACCTTTGCGACGGCTGCCTCCAGCCGTTCCAATGCTTTGCTATCGGAAACGGCCCTTCTGGAGAAAGTGCGATAGTCGAGTCCTAAGTGTTGCCGTCTGTATATCGCTTGCGCGAGGAGTAGCGCACGCTCGAGCGAACCTATGTCGCCGGGAGCAATTCCCGCCCACCGCCGATTTCTGGACCAGGCTTCAGCAGCTTCCCGCGCATGCTCAGCGAACGGGACAGCCAGCTCAGCTCGACGAAATAGATCCTCGAGCGCTGACGCCGAGCGCTCGCTGGAAGGTTTTCGTTCGACGAAACAGTAGAGCCTCGCCACGTCGGCGATGCGCACGAACTTGATTTCGCCGGCTCGCCGGCGCCCCATCTCCATTCGAAGCTCGATTGCACCCGCCCGGCTTGCCTCTTCCAGCTTCTTCCGGAAACGGTCAGCCTCTCCGATATTTGAAAAGGCGCCGCTGTCCGGATAAGCACGTGCGCCTGCCCGACCGTCTTCGTGCCTATCCAGCAGATAAGAAAGAAGTGCAATCGGATCGGTGAATTTCACTCGGCTGCCATCCTACGCAGCGCTTCATCATCCATGAGTTCGGGGTTGATCCGTTGCAGCTCCTTGCGAGCTTTTTCCTTGACTTGGACTACTGTCGTCTCCGATTGCCCATTGCCAATGTTGTCGACCTCAACAATGGCATGCATATAGCCGAGCAGTGAGGGCCGCCGCTCGGGTGGCGCAGCCACGATCACCTGCAGGCCTAGGCTCTCATAGAAGCTCATCATTTGCCGCTGGTTCTTGCCGTCCAGCTTGGCAAAGGCTTCATCGAAGACGGCAAGTGCCATTCCAAGTTGCGATCCCGATCTTCCTTCGGCGGTCCCATAAACGGAGGCCAGCGAGGCACCGATGGCAACGTAAAGCGGGACTTGTTGCTCGGCTCCGGAACCAGTGCCACGGCGAGTTTCCCAGCGTGTCTTGTGTCCGGTATCGAGGTTCTCCATGTGAATTTCGAAAACGAAAAAGCTCCGATAGTCCTCAAAACTGTCGAAGTCGGTATCGGGATCCTCAAGGATGCGCTTCACCTCGTCGAGCACGGGTTTGTGGGGGGAGCCTTCGGGTATCTCACCCTTGAACAGAAGATCCAGCGCATCCTCGGAAGTCACGTAGATCTCGACCGCTTTCAAGATCGGCGCGTACTGAGCCACTTGCGTCCTGCTGAACGAATATCGCTCGCCGTGGAATGTGTGATTGCGGAGACTATGGTTCAGCGAGTCGATATCTCTCTTCAGTTTGGAGATGCGTGAGTGGAGAGAGTTGACGAACTCGCCGCGAAAGATAGATGAGACTCGCTCGGAAGCTTCAGCTGCCAGTGCTTCATGCCGCGTGAGCTCGTTCTCTTCGATATCGCGTAGCGTGGCCTCCACCCAGGGCAGGATGTTCTTCAGGATGTCGCTTTCTGCTCCCACCTCCGAGCTTATGGGAGCTACGTCAAAATAGCTCCTCATGGCGGCGCGCACATTCCTGTCGGCCTCCATCATTCTATCTTTTGCCTGCTTGGAGCGATCCTCCGCGCGCTGCCCAATCGCACGATGGATCCCGGCCAGTGCTTCGTAATGGGCGGATGGATCACTTGGGATTTGTTTACCCGCGATCCTCTCCCGGTATCTGCGGTTAGCTGGCACAGCGGCCGTCAAGCGCCAGCTATATTGGAACATGCGGCGGGCGAGATTCCGCAAATGGCGCGAACCCTCTTGGTTGGTAAGGCCCGTGAGCGTCTTTCTCGCGGTTTCAGCTTGTTTCTGGTAAGCTCCCTGCCTCTTCTGGATTGAGTTGAGCTCGACATTTCTGGCGTCGACATAGGCCTGTTGGACCTTCTTCTTCTCTTCAAGCTCATATAGGCGTTTCAGGTCGCCTTGATCGACCGCCTCCAGCCTGGATCGAGCCTCTCCTGCCAGCCTCTCCTGCTGTTGCGCTCGTTCAAGCAGGCCTGCCACCGTCTCGCCGTCCGCAGGCGAAGTCACAAGGGCAACGCTGCGGTCAACCTCGGAAAGGATGCGCCTGCGCTGGGACAGGGTTTCGATTTCCTCCCGCAGAACCTCCAACCGCCTTTTCTGCTCCAGGAAAAGTTGCTCCTGCGCCGCCTTACCGATCTTAAGGCGGAAGGCTTCCTCCAGGCGGGTCCCCCGTAACAGCCCATCATCGTAAAGGCCGTCAGCCATGAGGGCGCGGCCGGGTTGGTTAAACTCTTCCATGGTGCGGGCTAGCCGCACATTGCCATATCTGCGCTGCATGAAGGCGACTGCGTCTTGGTCATCGGACCTGAAGAGCGAAGGGAACCAACCTGACTCGACCGGATCTTTGTATCGCTCGAGCTTGTTTAGGCTGACCAGGGAAGCCTGGCGTAGATCCCGCCTGTTTTCTCTCAGGATCGTCGTTGCCGTGTGGATGTGGTCGCGATCGACGAAGATCGCTTCCCTATCTCGACCAAGAAGACCTTCAGCCGCTTGTCCCCAATCCTTGTCGATAAGGTCAATGATGTCGCAAAGCGCTCTCGGAGCCATCCCGGCCATGCGAAGGAGCCTCATCAACTCGCGGGTATGGTCGCCGAGGTGAGAATCCCGTGAACCGGAAGCGGCGGCCTCGATAGACCGAGACAGCTTGTCGACCTCCTCGTTCTTGGTATGCAAAGCGGCTTCCGTCTCACTGCGCGCCCTGCCAATTCTCTCGGCGGTGACGGGGAGCGACGCCAGGAACGCTTGTTCGATCACTGCCGTGGCTTCCGTGTTCCCACGCTTGACCGCCTCGGCCGCCGCGGACGCGTGAGCGGCCAATTCGCGGGAGCTTGATTCACCCTTTCCGAGTACTTCGGCCGCGGCGGCGATCCGCTGCATATGCTTCACTCGTTCAGAGATCCGTTTGAGGCAATCTGCGGCGGAAAAGGAGTGGCTTTCGGCCATCTTGTTAAGATCGTCAATGCCCACCTTGGCTTTGATCGCTTCGATCTGCTTGATGATGCGGTGCACATCCTGGTTCGCTTCGTTGATCGAAGTGGTCAGGTCGTTAATTTCCTCCCTCTCGGCCAGAAGAGATGCCTCGGCTTCCTTGACCTCTTCTTCGAGTGCCCGCATCGCCGCCGAGGCCGCGAGGTACCTCGCCTTGCGACTGATCCAGTCCTCCTCGACGTGTTCATTGAGGAAGTTTCTAAAATCTTCCGCTCGCGCCTTGACCACTTTCAGCCGCTTCGCACGCTCCCGCATGTTCTTGATAGTCTGGTTGACTTGTCGGTAAGTCTTCAACGACTCTCGTAGCTCACCGACCTTCATCGGAGACTCCTCGAGGATATAGTTCCTGACGAAGTCTGTTGCGGACAGGCCCTGATTAAGCGTCATACCGTTCACAATCGCCTTTGCAAGCGCGGCGGCGTTTCCGGAAGTCGGCGCCGATCGTGGAACCAAGTCACGCATATATTCCCGGATGTGGTCCCTGGCGCTGTCGCGATGGTTTACGAAACCGTTACCGCATTCCCTTTCCAGCGATTGCCTTACTTCCTCCCATTGCGCGAATTCTTGCCTTCCTTCCCGCTCACGTAAGAAATTGGCTGTTGTCAATATTTTGCCGCGGACGACGAAACGGCCGAGTATGGTTTCGGCTGGCTGTGTCTTCCTTGCCTCCATGGCGAGGCCTACCGTCAAGTCGGGCTTCACTCCATCGGCGTCTCGAAAACTAATGGCCACATAGGTAAGGCAGGCTTCGCGCCGAAAATCGCCCTCTCCACGGGCACCGAGGCAGTACCCCTGTACTGTGCGCCTCGGACCGCTTCTGCGACGACTCTCACCAGCGACTGGATTGAGGTTCATGTAGCGTCCGCTGGCGCCGGTGAGCACCACCTGGATCATGTCCAGGATTGTTGATTTGCCCGACGCGTTTTCACCAAGGACACCGACGTGGCCGCTAACCGGAATATCTTCGACAGTGAACGAATGCCAATTCACCAGCGTGAGATGCACGAGTTCCATCATTGCAATTTTTCCTCGACGGGACCGAGCTGGCGGGGTTCATAGTCTTCCAGCGCAACCTGCTCCTCAATGCGCCTCAACGCGTCGGATCCGGAAACAAGCTTGATTATCGGCCGGACCACCACCTCCCGATCCTGAAGGACACGATCGAACTCTCCGAGCCAGATCAGGTTGCGCGAAGCAAGATCCTCAAGAACGTCTTGGAACCTCGACTGGGACACAAGCATCTTTGTGCCCCTTTCGGCCATTTCCCTGTATTTCTCGTAGAGGGCGTTAAATGTGGTCAAGACCGTCGCACGCTCTTCAACGTTGCCCTGGTTCGCTTCGTCCTGCCAATGAGCCGCTGCCACCAGAAGCACGATAGTCTCGTCAGCCCTCATTTTTGGTGTTGACGACATCTCCTCATCATCAAGCACAATCCCCGCCCACTGTTCGTCTTGCTCGCGGTGGACGCGGTAGCCAATGCAATCAAAGAAATTGTCGATCACTTTTCTGAAGCGACTATCCATAATTACATCATAGACGGTCGCCACACCCCGATCGCCCGAATAGACGAATTGATGACGGAGGAGGTATCGGCAAGCTTTCCGAAGGTCGGCACCCTTGTCCCCGCCGTATCGGGCCTCGACCTCCTCGAACTCAGTCAGCATCCACGCCTCCAGCCATGGCAACCCGTCTCCGGATGAGGAAGTTACCGCACTTTATCCACTCGCTATCATGCTGATGTCCCTGAGAGTCATCCACGATCTCAAACGCCGCCGCGATAGAAGGCGGAACTTCGCCCGGTTTGGTAAACCGTCGGATCACATCGAATGCAATGAATGAGTCTACGTCTTCTATCTCCAGGAAACGTGCCTCTTTCGTCACCGCCAGCGGAACTTTATCATTTAGCCATTGCAGTAGTTGTTTCTCGTCTGGAACGATTCTTTCCATGTACTGCTTCTTGAGTTTCTTACGCAGCGCCAGCAACGGATCCAGGACTTTGGGTGGGACCGCCATTAACTCCAGCGCCTTACGTGGTTGCCGCGGCTGCGCGAGGTGCCTTTCCGACCACGGCGTTCGCATCGGCTCGACCGGGAGGGGTACCCAAGCGAACTCAGAAAGGGTAGGGCGCTGGTCCATTACCTTGTGAAGCCGGTGTATGAGCGATGCGGCCCGGCTCGAAATGCCACTGCTCCCTTGTTCCGCATATTTGACCGTGTTGCGGAGTCGCTGTTCGAGCTGCCGGCGAAAGATGGCGATCCGGTCGAACATCTCGCCGATGCCATCAAAGACTTCCTGAATCGATAGAAGGTCGGTCTCTGCTGTTCTAAGCCCATCCTCGTGGGTATCGGCCATTCCGCTCTCGACATAGCCCGAAGCGATCATCTTCATGATTTCGGGGTGGAGAGAGATATCGCGAGCCAGGTCAAGGATGTGGTCCTTGAATCTAAAGGGATGATTGAAAGTGTGGATGGCTTGGAAGTCCTTTAGAACCAATTCACCGATGAATTCCTGAAAGTAAGCGTCTACCCTCTCGCGCATGCTCCGCGATTCCATAATAGTCCGGCGGATCCGCCTCAGGTCCGAGAGGATCGCCCTGAGCGTCTTGAGAAAGGCGGTGGCGTGTTCTCTCGCCTGCACCACGGCATATGCAGCATCCACGGCGTCCTTTCCTGAAGACCCTGGCTGGAGTCTTGCCGCCAGCTCCAGACTTTGTTTGACGTTGACAACGACGCCACCAAAGCGCTGGCTCACGTCGGACTTCAGACTGGACAGGAGCTGCATGACCAAGCTTGCCCCCATGGGCATATCTACGGTCACTCGTAGCCCATATTCTTCCTCTTCGAGCCAACCGGTCTGGATCAGCTTCTGGTAGGCAACACTTGCGACCCGCAACGCTGTTTCCGCAGCCTCATTCGCCTCGCCTGCAAACTTCAGCCGCCGACGGCGCTTTGACACTAAGTCGGGAAGGCCTTCACCAACATCGTCGCCCTCGGCAAGAAGCTCAGGCTTTCGTTTGATGAGATCGTAGATTGCGTGGACGACTTCCTGAGGCGTAGGGAAGGATGCTCCACGAGAGAAGAAGCGCTCGTAGGCATCTAATAACGCCGCCTCATAGAGGAATCGGAATTTGCGTGAAAAGATCAGAAACGCGTCATCATTAAGATAACGAAAAAGTGCCATTTGTGGCGTTTACCCCAAGCTGCCCGGTCACTTTTATGCCACTGCTTAGTGGGTCAAACAACCCGAGGAAGGCACGTAAAGCAATATTTGGCGGCCTTTGACGCAACATCTTTACTTAAAGGGGCGCTAACTATCGTCTCAAGCGAGCTGAGGAGTCAGTCAGAACCCACAGAATCCAGCGCGAACTCCGGCCACAGGAACCGAGCCTCGGGGTGGCGAGCGAAACATCCTCCGCGTTCACAATGACAGCGCACTCAAGTCCGGACGCGATGGCCGCTTACGCCTATCCGCTTCCTGGACGAGGTTCAATAGCGTGTCCCCGCGCCATCTAACGATGCTCCGGAGTACGGGCCGATTTTGTGCTCTGCCACAAGGCCAAAGAGCCGCCCGTACGTCATCTGCGGGGACACGTCGTCATGACCTTTGATTTCATTGCGAAAAAAGCGGCTTTGCCCACGCCTTGCCCACGGTTCAAAACCGCGGACGAGTACTGCTTAGGTGAAAACCTGCGGCGCAATCCATGAAGCGTGTAGCCCTCAGGAATTCCGGCCTGGAGGGTCCAATGCCGAATCATGCCTGTCAAGCTCTTTTCTGAGAAGGGCTTGCCATACGCGCTTTCAGGACGGTGCCGCCTTTGACTAGTAGCGCAATGGCGGCTTTTGCTTCCATCGATCCAAACCGGAACGAATGCTTCTGGCTCAACCCGACCTTGGAGCATGAGATCGGGGCGGTGATCTTCTTGCCGCACCGCGTTCATGGATCATTGGCCGGTTAGGTGCGGAGCAATCTGACTCCAGGGCGATTGCCATTAGTGAATTCTACCCCCTCTGTCTCAAGGACAGCCCGAATCTTATCTTGGGTCTCGGCAGCCACGACCGCAGTGCGCTCACTGTCGCTCTCGCAGCGCTTTATTGTCGGAATAGAGACGCCAGCCCGACGGGCAAGCTCCGCTTGTGAGAGACCGATCAACGCTCGGGCCGCCCGCATCTGTGCCGCAGTTACCAATTCTTCTTGATCCCTTTAGATCATTCCTCTATGATCCAAAGGTATCAAAGATACCCTTGGCCCCTCTTTGGTCCGGGGTTCGGCTAGACGCGGTGTTAGTGCACCTCGCCTAGCCTGACCACGTCTAAGCTTCAGGGAGCTCGGATCATGGCTGATTCCGACAATAGCACGACTCTGCATCCCGTCACCCGCAGGAGCCTACTTGCGCGAACGGCAATTGCAATGGCGGGATCGAAGCCAAAAGCTGTTGCCGACAGCGTTTTCGAAAGACACCAATCGAAGAATGTGATGATCGAGCTTGCCGATGGTAGTACCGTCACGCTGAATTCACTGGATTCGCTTCGCGATATGCTTTGCGAAGGTTCTGTCGATCCAGCAATTGGCGCGAAGGTCGAGGCCGAGCTGCTAGCTCATCAAAGGCGATGGGATGCCTTCGATCGTGCAATTGGCTATTCTGCCGCGTTGCGCGCTGAAAGTGAGGCGGCCGATCGCGCGGAGCCGTTGCTTAAGGCGTTGTCAGAAACGCCAGCAAAGTTCCCTTGCCGGAGTGGTAGCTAAGCTCGATGCCATACTCAGGGAAGGGCAGCCGTCAAAGGATGATGATGAACTTCCCTGGCCGCAAATCCGCTCAGCCTTGGAAGATATTGGTCGGATCAGCGAGCGGACGACGAAAAGTTAGCTCCATGGAGCTGACTCGAATCTTCTGATAAGTCTCACGGCGCGAAATCGGGGACTACATTTCAGCTGGGGAATAAATCAGAGCAGAAAGGGATACAGGAGCGTACACAACGGCCATGCGCTATTCCAGCAATTTCGACGATGCTTGCCCTGACGTTGCAATCGCACGTCGCAATCTGGGCATGAGCGATGAAAAAAACTCAGTTATTGATGCGTCCGAGAACGGTCGCCGAAACACCACTGCGGCTCGACGATTTGCCCTTGTTCGCTACCGATCAGCAGATCGCCCAGGCGATTGTCGGTCGCGAGAATGCGGAAAGGTGGATGCGCGAGCGACTGCCGACCCTATCTTGCAAGCCGGGCTTCCCGGCGGTTGACGATTTCCATGGCGGTCGGCCTGTTGCTCTCGTACGCCGTTTCTACGAAGGTTATTTTGGCACCGCCCAGTCGCCGGCAGCGGCGCCAGGCAGAGCGGACGCAAGTCAATGGAAGACGAAGAGCAGACCAAGGCACCAGGGCTGAAGTGGATTAAGCGCGCCAACGGCAGGACGCCGTTTTGGATTGCCGACGAAGCTGATGTGAAGAACGGCTATATCCCGAAAACGGTGAACCTGTATTATCTCGCCGATCAGCCCGAAATGCTGAAGGCGAAGTGCGATTCCCTGCAAGCGGAAATGCTTCTCTGGCGTACCGGCTACCGTGCCGATCCGCTGAAGTTCGATGGCTCGATCAAGTCGCTGCTGATGATCTATGAGACACACCCGCGAAGCACCTATCGGAAGCTACGACCTGGATCGCTCCGGCCTTACAATCACTATCTGAAGAACCTGAAGGGCCACATCGGCAGCGTCCGTATCGATCAAACTACTGGCGTCGATCTCATGGACTGGCACGACGTGTGGTCGGAGAATGGCCGATACCTCGCCGCCGCCACCACGGCGCGCGCAGTGCTGTTTGCCGCGGTGAGCTTCGGGATCATGATGAGACTAGAAGGCTGTTCAACGCTGGCAGCCGTCATGCGCGCGACCGCCAAGACGTTGCCGCACCCGAAACCGCGCAACCAGTCCGCGTCGGCACAACAGATCATCGCTGCACGTGCCGCAGCCCACCGGAACGGCCGGCCATCATCGGCGCTTGCCTACGCCCTGTGCTTCGAGACGGTTTTGCGGCTTTGGGATGTAATTGGGCAATGGTGGCCGATGGACATGGGTGGTATTTCAGAAATCCTTGATGCCGATCGAGATCTGAAATGGTTCGGCCTGCGATGGGAAGACATCGACGCGGACATGGTGCTTCACTACACGCCGTCCAAGACCGCCGACAGCTCCGGAGCGAGTATTTCCTATTCGCTGCAGAAAGCGCCGATGGTGATGGAAGAGTTGAAGCACTGGCCGGTTGAGCAGCGCACTGGCCCAATGATCGTTTCGGAAGAAAACGGCCTGCCATGGCGGGCTTCGATCTTCGCGCAGCGCTGGACGGTGGACCGCAAAGCGGCGGGCCTGCCGGCGACCTTGTGGGCTCGCGATCTGCGCGCGTCCGGTATCACGGAGGGCAGGGCGTCGGGCGCCAGGCTGGACGATACCAGCAAGGTCGCCGGACACACCGGGACCAAGACGACAGAGAAGTATGATCGCGCCGTGTTGGAAGCCGCCGACCGCTTTGCCGAGGCGCGGCTTAAGCGCCGTGAACAGAGCGGTAACGGCAGCGGTAACGCGCGGTAACGGATTAAGAAATTCGCAAGGAATTTCAAATGGCTGGGCGGCCATCAATTTAACCCGCCTTTAAACCGCCGCATCTAGTCTTCAACCCGAACGCCATCGGCATCGGGGACAGACAGCAACAGCGCATGGCGAACCGCAGGGACAGTCGCATCGAACCGAGCTTCGAGGGATCGCCGCGCGCGAAATCCTCCGAGGGTTTTTCGGTGAGCGAGGAGGATCGCGTCGTGCCGCGCACCCGCAAATCCGCTGCCAAGGGCAGGTCCGCCAAGGCGAAATCACGCGGCCGCGGCCGCGATCGCAACCGACGCGGATTGTTCGGCATCGCCACCCGGCTGGTCTACTGGTGCTTCGTGCTGTGCATCTGGGGTGGCATCGCGGCGGCCGGCGTCGTCGTCTATTACGGTGCCAAGATGCCGGCGGCGACCACGTGGTCGGTCCCGGATCGTGCGCCGAACATCAAGATCGTCTCGGTCGATGGCGCGCTGATCGCCAATCGTGGCGCATCGGGCGGCGAGGCCGTCGGGCTGCACGAGATGTCGCCCTATATCCCGGAAGCCGTCGTCGCCATCGAGGACCGGCGCTTCTATTCGCATTTCGGCATCGACCCGATCGGCCTGTCGCGCGCCATGGTCACCAACCTCATCGGCGGGCATTTCTCGCAGGGCGGCTCGACGCTGACGCAGCAGCTGGCCAAGAACCTGTTCCTGACGCCGGACCGCACGCTGGAGCGCAAGGTCCAGGAAGTGCTTTTGGCGCTCTGGCTCGAACACAAGCACACGAAGGACCAGATCCTCGAAATGTATCTCAACCGGGTCTATTTCGGCTCGGGCGCCTATGGCGTCGAGGCGGCCTCGCGGCGCTATTTCGGCAAGAGCGCGCGCGACGTGTCGCTTTCGGAGGCAGCCCTGCTGGCCGGCCTGCTCAAAGCGCCGTCGAAGCTTTCGCCGGCGCGCGACCCGAAGGCCGCCGAGGAGCGGGCGCAGCTCGTGCTCGCGGCCATGCGCGAGACAGGCAAGATCAGCGACAAGGAATACAAGACCGCGCTGAGCGCGCCGGCGACGCGCGCGCCGTCCTATTGGACCGGCTCGGAAAACTATGTCGCCGATACGGTGATGGACGAGCTTCCCGACCTCATCGGCGACGTGCGCGGCGACATCGTCATCGACACCACCGTCGACCTCAACCTGCAGAAGCTTGCCGAACAGTCGATCCGCCGGCTGATCGACGAGAGCGGCAAGAAGCTCAACGTCACCCAAGGGGCGCTGGTGTCGATCGACGATTCCGGCGCGGTGCGCGCCATGGTCGGCGGCTACGACTATTCGACCAGCCAGTTCGACCGCGCCTCGGAAGCGCGCCGGCAGCCCGGCTCCGCCTTCAAGCCCTTCGTCTACATGGCGGCGCTGGAGGCCGGCCGCACGCCGGACAGCATCCGCAACGACGCGCCGATCAAGATAGGCAAATGGACGCCGGACAATTACGGCGGCAAATATTACGGCAAGGTCACGCTGGCGACGGCACTCGCCAAGTCGCTGAATTCGGTGGCGGCGCAGCTGACCATGGAGGTCGGCCCCGACGCCGTGGTCGAGGCCGCGCATCGCATGGGCATCCAATCCGATCTGCAGGCCAACACCTCGATCGCGCTGGGCACCTCGGAAGTGACGCCGCTGGAACTGACCTCGGCCTATGTGCCTTTCGCCAATGGCGGCTACAAGCCGGACATCCACTTCATCCAGCGCATTACGACAGCAAACGGCAAGGTGCTCTACGAGGGCAGCACCGGCAGCGCGTCGCGCGTCATCAAGGCCGATATCGTGGGCATGATGAACTCGATGATGACCGGCACGGTCGAGGTCGGCACCGCCAAGAAGGCGGCGTTCAACTGGCCTTCTGCCGGCAAGACCGGGACCAGCCAGAATTCGCGCGACGCCTGGTTCGTCGGCTACACCGCCAATCTCACCACGGGCGTCTGGTTCGGCAATGACGACGGCAGCCCGATGAAGAAGGTTACCGGCGGCGCGCTCCCGGCGCAGGCCTGGCACGAATTCATGGTGGCCGCGCATGAAGGCGTGCCGGTGCGGCCGCTGCCCGGCACCTGGAAGTCGACGCCGTCCGATACGATCGTGCCGGACGAGATCCCGTCGGCCGATGCCTCGCAGCCGCCACCCGCGCCGCCCGCGGCCGTCGGCCAGTCGCAGCCTTCTGCTCAATCGCAACCGGTTGCCCAGGCGCCCGCGCGGCAGCCGCGTCCGGCCCAGACGGTCGATGCCGAGGGCTTCGACATGCCCAGCGACAGCGGATCGACCGCCTCGATCAAGCATCCGGTGCCGCCCGGCGATGTCGGCGGTCCTACCAAGAAGCGCCAGACCTCGATCCTCGATATTTTGGGCGGGGGTTGAGCCCGTTCGCCAGATCGGACGGCTTCAGTTTTTTTCCGTCACGATTCCGAAAACCGGAAGCCACTTTCCGGGATCATCGCTTCGGCGGCAACTCGCCCTCTCGCAATGATTGACGCCTTCGGCTACATGTCCGGCCGGAGACAAAGTTCATGGCCGAAACCGACACCAGAAAAACCATCGTGCTCACCGGCGCCAGCCGTGGCATCGGCCATGCGACGGTGAAGCGCTTTTCGCGCGAGGGCTGGCGCGTCATCACCTGCTCGCGCCAGGCCTTTGCCGAGGATTGCCCTTGGCCGGCCGGCCCCGAGGATCACATCAAGGTCGACCTCGCCGACCAGGAGGATGTCGGCATCGCCGTGTCGGAGATCCGCCACCGGCTCGAGGCGCATGGCGGACAGCTGCACGCGCTGGTCAACAATGCCGGCATCTCGCCGAAGCTGAAGGATGGCAGCCGGATGAACTCGATCGAGACGCCGATGCATGTCTGGCGCGACGTCTTCCAGGTCAATTTCTTCGCTCCGATCATGCTGGCGAGGGGCCTGTTCAAGGAGCTTGCCGCCGCCAAGGGCTCGATCGTCAACGTCACCTCGATCGCCGGCACAAGGGTGCATCCTTTTGCCGGCACGGCCTATGCGACGTCGAAGGCGGCGCTCGGCTCGCTGACGCGCGAGATGGCGCATGATTTCGGTCCGCATGGCATCCGCGTCAACGCGATCGCGCCGGGCGAGATCGACACGGCGATCCTGTCGCCAGGCACCGACAGAATAGTCGAGACGATCCCGCTGAGAAGGCTGGGCGCCACCTCGGAAGTGGCCGACATCATCTACTTCCTGTGCTCCGGCCAGTCGTCCTACGTGACCGGCTCCGAAATCCACATCAATGGCGGCCAGCACGTCTGACCTGGCTGATTTCAAGCCACAGTGAGGGCGGCCTTGCCGCTGAAGCTGCGCTGTCTGAGCGCATCCAGGGCCTGGCCGATGTCCGTCCACGGGACGGTCATGGCCACGCGGGTTTCCAGCCTGCCGGCCGCGACGAGATCGAGCAGGGCGGCGATGTCGGCGCCAATGGCTGAGCCGGATGAGTAATAGGCGAAGGTCTGCAGCTTGGCGCCCTCGTGGCCAGGAACGAACTGGCGAAACCCTACAGGCGTGAGCTCGCCGCTGCTCGAGCCGAACATCACGATCGTTCCACCCGGGGCGACACGTTCGATCCCGGCGGCGAGGCTCTTGCCGCCGACCGACTCGGTGATCAGCGAAAACGGCCCCTCGGCCAGTTCGATCGACTCGACGACCTGCCCGGCGCCCAGATTGCGAAGGTCATCGTGATGCGGGGCCGAGGCGATCGCCGTCACCGAAGCGCCTTGCTCGCGGGCGATCTGGATCTGGAAACGGCCGACCGCGCCGCTTGCGCCGGTGATTAGGATCCGCTGGCCGGCGAGATCGCCACCATGGCGCAAGGTCCTCAGCGCCGTCGTGCCCGCCACCGGCAGCGTGGCGGCGGAGGCGAAGCTGACCTCGTCAGGTATGACGGCGAGGCGGTCGGTCGGAACAGCGACGTGTTCGGCCCAGCCGGCTTGGTCGACCAAGGCCGCGACGCGCGTGCCGGCGGCCGGGCCTGAGCCGTCGGCCGCCGCGCGTTCCACGATGCCGACGATGTCCTGGCCAGGGATCCAGCCGTCGGGACGGATGGCGAGCAGACGCAACTCGCCACGGTTCAACGATGTTGCATGAATTGCGACCAATGCTTCATTCGCATCGCAGCTTGGCTCGTCTGCCTGGATGAGCTTCAGCCGGTTGGGGCTGTCGGAAGAAATCGCGAGAGCGAGCATTGGCGCACCTTTCGAAATTGACGCTTAGGTCGCGATCGACTGCGACAATAACGGCATGAGCCTATCGACTTTCTTGCTTGGAGAATTTAGGGATAAAGTCAAATGATCGCTAAAAACATTCAAGCTTGAGACAGCCACTCCGCTGGCCCTGGCTGGATTTCGACGTCGACGACGTGGTCGCGCCGGCGATCGCTGTTGGCGTCGATGTCACAGAGACCAGGTCCGAGGTGCGCGAGCATTGGCACCGCAAGGGGCAGCTCGTCTTCGCGCTTGGCGGCGCCGTCACCTGCCGCGTTCCGGGCGGGCTTTGGATGGTGCCGCCGCATTGCGGGGTCTGGGTGCCGAGCCGCATGGAACACAGCAACATCGCGACGGCCAATGCACGGATTTTCTTCGTCTATATCGAGCCGGGCGCCGCCGAGCTGCCGGATCGGTGTTGCACGCTTTCGATCTCGCCGCTGCTGCGCGAAGTGATCATCGAGCTATCGGAATGCGCGCCGGACGATCCGCGCTGCGATTTCCTGGGAAAGGTCCTGCTCGCCGAGCTGCCGCGCATGCCGGTGCAGCAATTGCATTTGCCGATCTCGGCCGAGCCGCGGCTGCGCCGGATTGCGGAAGCGTTGGCCGACAACCCCGCCGATCGCAGCACGCTGGCGGAATGGGCCAACCGGGTGGCGCTCAGCGAAAGCAGCCTGGCGCGCCTCGTCGTCAAGGAGACGGGCCTGAGCTTCGGCCGCTGGCGCCAGCAGTTGCACCTGATCGTGGCGCTCAGGGAACTGTCCGCCGGCGCCAGCGTGCAGCGGGTGTCGGGCGATCTCGGTTATGAATCCGTCACCGCCTTCATCACCATGTTCAAGAAGGCGCTGGGCAAGCCGCCGGCGAAATATCTCAGCGATATCGCGCAGAATGGCGGTTCCGCGTTCACAATTTGACGCCCATCAAGCGGGCTGCGGATTGATCGCCATGGCGGGCCCGGACGCACCGGTGTCTTTGCCGGTCACCACCTCGACGATGCCGCGCGCGATCTCGCGCTCGCCCATGATCACGGTGTCGGCGCCGAGGCCTTTCAGATGCTCGACCTCGGCGTCGGAGTGCGCGCGGGCGATGATATTGATCGCAGGATTGGCGGCGCGGGCTCGAAGCACGATCTGGCCGGACTCGAAGGCATTGGGGATGGCCAGGATCAGCCGCTTCGCGCCTTCCGGATTGGCAGCCGCGAAGACATCCGCATTGGCGGCATTGCCGGCCACCGTCTCGATGCCGTCATCACGCAGCGTAGCCAGCGTCTTGTCGCCATCCTCGATCACCAGGAAGGGCAGGGCGGCTTCCTTCAGCGCTACGCCGACGAGGCTGCCGACGCGGCCGTAACCGATCAGGATGGAATGGCCGGCAAGTGTGGTCCTGGGCGGCGGGCCGTCTTCTTTTCCCGGCGTTGCCTGGACTGAAGCGACCTGGCCGGGCTCGGTGGCCGGGCCGATCGGCCTTTGCTCTTCGACCGGCGCGGCCTTGCCGGCGCGCTTTTCCAGCCACGGCTTCATCCAGTCGACAAGGAGGAACATCAGCGGATTGAGCAGGATCGAGAGGATCGCGCCGGCCAGGATCAGGTCGCGGCCCTGCTCGGGCAGTAGTTTCAGGCCGACGCCAAGCTCGGCCAGGATGAAGGAGAATTCGCCGATCTGGGCGAGGCTCGCCGAAATCATCAGCGCGGTGGCAATCGGATAGCGGAAGGCGATGACGATGACGAAAGCCGCAATCGATTTGCCGACGACGATGATGGCCAAGGTGGCGAGGATCGGCAGGCCGTTGCTGATCAGGCTGAGCGGGTCGAACAGCATGCCGACCGAGACGAAGAACAGCACCGAGAAGGCGTCGCGCAGTGGCAATGATTCTTCAGCCGCGCGGTGGCTGAGCTCGGACTCGCTCATGATCATGCCAGCGAAAAAAGCGCCGAGCGCCAGCGAGACACCGAACAGCTTCGCCGCGCCGAAGGCGACGCCGAGCGCGATAGCCAGCACCGAGAGCCGAAACAATTCGCGCGAGCCAGTGTGGGCGACATAGTGCAGGATCCACGGAATGACCCGGCGCCCGACGACCAGCATGACGACGACGAAGGCGGCGACCTTGGCCAGCGTGATGCCGACCACGCCCCATATGCCGTAGCTGGCGGGCAGCGAGAGCAGGCCCGTATGGTCATCGAGCTGCGGCTGGCCGCCGAGCACGCCGGCGAGCGCCGGCAACAGCACCAGCGCCAGCACCATGGCGAGATCCTCGACGATCAGCCAGCCGACCGCTATCCGGCCGCGTTCGGTCTCGATCAATCGCCGCTCCTGCAGCGCGCGCAAAAGCACCACTGTCGAGGCAACGGAAAGCGCCAGTCCGAAGACCAGGCCGGCGCCGAGCGACCAGCCTAGCAGCCAGGCAAGCCCGACGCCGAGCAGGGTGGCGAAGCCGATCTGCACGATGGCGCCCGGCACGGCGATGGCGCGGACGGACAGAAGGTCCTTCAGCGAAAAATGCAGGCCGACGCCGAACATCAAAAGGATGACGCCGATTTCCGCGAGCTCGTTGGCAAGGCTAGCGTCGGCGACGAAGCCCGGCGTGTTCGGCCCGACAAGCACGCCGGCGACAAGATAACCGACAAGCGGCGGGATGCGGAAACGGTTGGCTAAAGCCCCGAAGACGAATGCCAGCCCCAGACCGGCGACGATGGTGGCGATAAGGGGCGTGTCATGCGGCATTGTCTTTTGCGCGCCTTTCGAAAATTCACGATTTCGGATGGGCGCCCGCCGAGGCCGTCGCCTTCGGCAATATGGTGGACGCAGCGGCGATCATGCAACCGCCGCCGCGCAGAAATCGACCTAGAACAGGGTGCAAACCGGAGAATGGGCGACGTCGCCGACAAAGAGACGGTCGCGGAACGCATTTGGTCCCGAAGCTGCTTTGCTTCGGCCGCTTATGCCGCTTGCAAAAGGGTCTCGATATCGGGAATCGTGTGGTTGGTGAGCGTCTTGGGAATTTCGGCCTGCACTTTCTCGCTCACTTCCTTGTGCAGTTTCTGGCGGATCTCGCCAAGCACCTGCGGCGGCGCGATCAGCACGACCGCGTCGAATGCGCCACGATGCGCGAGCTTGTAAAGCCGGTCGGCGATCTCGACAGCGAAACGTTCCTTGCCGAGACGGTGCCAATCGGTTTCCTCGACGGCGCTGCGGGGGCCTTCGTTGCTCTGGCGGCCCGGCTTGTCCGTGCCTTGCTCGCGCGTCGCGGGGTTCTCCTGCTCCATCTCCTGCACCACCTCCAGGTTCGGGAACTTGTTGTCGCCCTGGTTGCGCAGGAAAAGCGCCTTTTCACCATCGGCCACGACGACCCACAATCCGTGCTTCAGCTTGATGTTCATGGTGTTCCTCCTTTGCTTGCGGGTTGCCGACGGTCGAGCCCAGGATCGACAGAATGGATTGCTAGCCAAACGAGCCGCGAAGCCGGATTGTTCCGCTTGATGGCGATGCCTCGGTCGATCGCCGCGGATCGGGGCTGAGCGCCGATCCGGTGAGGTCGACTTTAATCTACTAACTTAGTAGAATTTAGAAAAAACTGTTTTGCTACTTTCCAGGTCCGGCGCTAAAAGTTACGGCGTATCAAGGCGCTCTCTTGAGGCGATCTGCTGGCCTCCACTAAAAAGTAGAATTTTTTTCTCCGGCCTTTCGCGGCTGCGAAAAAGCGATTGCCTGCCGTTCGGCGATGCGCGAGTGCTTGCCTTCTGGTTTTTGGCCAGCCCGCGTAAAACTGCCAGACTGTTTCAATATTGCTCGTCGCCATGTCGCCAGCCAACGTCAAACTCAATGCCTTCCCGGTCTTCATGCGGATCGATGGCGAAGCCGTCGCCATCGTCGGCAATCGCGAGGAGGCGCTTGCCAAAGCCCGGCTGCTTGCCCAGTCGAGCGCGGCGCTGCGCATCATAGCCGACGACGCCGATCCCGACCTGCTCGCCTTCATCGCCGTGTCCGGTGCCGTTCACGTCGATGCCGCCTATGAGGCCGCGCATCTCCAGGAAGCCACCCTGGTGTTCGCAGCCAGCGGCGACAAGGCGCTCGACCGCCGCGTCGCCGAGGACGCGCGCCGGTTGGGCATTCCGGTCAATGCGGTAGACCAGCCGGATGTGTGCGATTTCTTCACTCCGGCGCTGGTCAACCGCGCGCCGGTTGCGATTGCCATCGGCACGGAGGGCGCCGGACCGGTTCTGGCGCAGATGCTGCGTGTCCGCATCGACCGCATGCTGTCGCCGTCGCTCGGCCGGCTGGCGGCGCTTGCCGCGTCGTTCCGCGCCGCCGCGGAGAAGCTGCCGAAGGGCAACCGCCGCCGCCGCTTCTGGAGCGATTTCTTCGCCGGCGCGCCGGCCAAGGCCATCGAAGCCGGTGACCACGCCCAGGCGCATGGCGCGGCGCTCGAACTCCTGAGCGCGGATGCGCCGGCCGGGGGACATATCGCGCTGGTCGGCGCCGGTCCGGGCGCGGAGGATCTGTTGACGCTGCGCGCGCACCGCCTGCTGATGGAAGCCGATGCCATCGTCTATGATGCGCTGGTGCCGGAGGCGATCGTCGCGATGGGCCGCCGCGATGCGGAGCGCCTGCCGGTCGGCAAGCGCAAGGGATGCCATTCCAAGAGCCAGGAAGAAATCAATGCGCTGCTGATCGAACTCGGCCAAGCCGGCAAGCGCGTGGTGCGGCTAAAGTCAGGCGATCCGCTGGTGTTCGGCCGGGCCGGCGAGGAGATGGCAGCACTTCGCGAGGCCGGCATCGCCTATGAGGTGGTTCCGGGCGTCACCGCCGCCTTCGCCGCCGCCGCCGATTTCGAGCTGCCGCTGACGTTGCGCGGTGTCTCGTCCTCGATGGTGTTCACCACCGGACACGACCTCAAGGGCAACTCGCTGCCCGATTGGGCCAAGCTCGCTATCTCGGGCGCGACCGTCGCCGTCTATATGGGTCGCTCGGTCGCGGCGGAAGTCGCCGGACGGCTGATCGAAGCCGGGCTGTCGCCGGACACCGCCGTCGCCGTCGTCGAGAACGCCAGCCTCGGCACCCGCCGCCGTTTCCATGGCACGCTGGCCGACCTGCCCTCGCTGGAGGAGCGCGCCGACCTAACCGGTCCGGTCATGACGATCATCGGCGATGCGGTCGCCGGTGCCAATTTCGAACGATCCGAGCCGCTCGCGGCCCATAAGCATGAGGGCGCGGCTTCAGCCGTCGCCGAAGGAGTTCATCCATGAAGGTACTGACCGCGAACAGGCTCTCCGACGGCATCGCCGTCTGGTACGCCGACGGCGGCTGGGCGGAGACGGTCGGTCATGCCGATATCGCGCATGACAAGACGGGGGAGGACCGGCTGGAAACGATCGGCGCCGCGGCCGCCGCCAACAATGAGGTGGTCGATGTCAATCTGATCGACGTCGAAGTGGTCGATGGTCTGGTCGAGCCGGTGCGGCTGCGCGAAAAGATCCGCGCCGCCGGGCCGACCATCCGCACCGATCTCGGCAAGCAGGCGGCCCCGGAAGCTATCGGGGCGTAGAATTTTAGAAAAGCAGCGGGCGGACGCGCCCGGAAAGACGAAGCATGTACCGTTACGACGAGTTCGACCAGGATTTTGTTCACGCCCGCGTCGCCGAGTTCAGCGACCAGGTGCAGCGCCGGCTTGCTGGCGAGATCACCGAGGACCAGTTCCGGCCGCTCAGGCTGATGAACGGCGTCTATCTGCAGCTGCACGCCTATATGCTGCGCATCGCCGTGCCCTATGGCACGCTGAACAGCAGGCAGTTGCGCATGCTCGGCCATATCGCGCGCAAATACGACAAGGGCTACGGCCACTTCACCACGCGCCAGAACATCCAGTTCAACTGGCCGGCGCTGTCGGACATTCCGGCGATCCTGGCCGATCTCGCCAGCGTTGAGATGCATGCCATCCAGACCAGCGGCAACTGCATCCGCAACGTCACCGCCGATCATTTCGCGGGCGCCGCCGCCGACGAGGTTGCCGATCCGCGCCCCTATGCGGAAATCCTGCGTCAATGGTCTTCGGTGCATCCGGAATTCTCGTTCCTGCCGCGCAAGTTCAAGATCGCGGTCACCGGCGCCGAGCGCGACCGCGCCGCCATCCAGACGCATGACATTGGCCTGCATTTGAAGAAGAACGCGGCCGGCGAGCTTGGCTTCGCCGTCTATGTCGGCGGCGGCCAGGGCCGCACGCCGATGGTGGCCAAGAAGATCCGCGATTTCCTGCCGGAAGCCGATCTTCTGTCCTACTGCACGGCGATCCTGCGCGTTTACAATCTCTACGGCCGCCGCGACAACAAGTACAAGGCGCGCATCAAGATCCTTGTGCACGAGACCGGCGTGGAGGAGATCACCCGCCAGATCGAAGCCGAATGGCAGGAGCTGAAGGACGCCGAGCTGAAGCTGCCGGAGGCGGACATTCAGGCCATCAACGCCTATTTCGCGCCGCCGGCGCTGACCGCCCGGCCTGAGGGCGACGATGCGGTGAAGCAGGCGCGGCTCGATTCCAAGAGCTTTTCGGAATGGCTCGACCAGAATGTCGTGACGCATCGCCATCCCGACTATGCGGCGGTCACGATCTCGCTCAAGGGCATCGGCGAGGTGCCCGGCGACGCCAGCGACAGCCAGATGGAAGCGGTGGCCGACATCGCCGAGAAATACGCCTTCGACGAGCTGCGCGTCAGCCACGAACAGAACCTCATCCTGCCGCATGTCGCGCGCGCCGACCTGAAGAAGGTCTATGATGCGCTGGTGGAGATCGGTCTCGCGACGGCCAATTCCAACCTGATCAGCGACATCATCTCGTGCCCCGGCCTCGATTATTGCGCGCTGGCCACGGCGCGCTCGATCCCGATCGCGCAGGAAATCTCGCAGCGCTTCGCCTCGCTGGAGCGGCAGCGCGAGATCGGCGAGTTGAAGCTGAAGATCTCCGGCTGCATCAATGCCTGCGGCCACCACCATGTCGGCCATATCGGCATTCTCGGCGTCGAGAAGAAAGGCTCCGAGCTCTACCAGGTGACGCTCGGCGGCTCGGCCGACGAGAACACCTCCGTGGGCGAGATCATCGGCCGCGGCTTCTCTTCCGAAGAGATCACCGATGCCATCGAGCAGATCGTCGACACCTACCTCGGCCTTCGGCTCAGTTCCGACGAACGTTTTATCGACGCCTACCGCCGAGTCGGTCCCGCGCCGTTCAAGGAGGCGCTCTATGCTGGCGAAACCAAGGCCGCTTGACCGTATTGTCGACGTCGAGGCCGGCATCGCCGCCGAAGCGGCGGGGCTCGACGCGCTGCTCGGCCATCTGAAGCCGATCGAGATCATCGAGCGCGCGGCGCGCGAATCCTTTCGCGGCGAGGTCGCGGCGGTTTCGTCCTTCGGCGCGGATTCGGCGGTGCTGCTGCACATGATCTCGGAGATCGACCGCACGCTGCCGGTGATCTTCCTCGACACCGGCAAGCATTTCGAGGAGACGCTCGGCTATCGCGACGCGCTGGTCGCCGATTTCGGCCTGACGGATGTAAGGGTGATCAAGCCGGACGAGGCGGCGCTCGAACGCGTCGATCCGACCGGCCAGCTCAACGAGACCGACACGGACGCCTGCTGCAATGTGCGCAAGGTGGAGCCGCTGGCGCGCGGCGTCGAGCCGTTCCGGGCCTGGTTCACCGGGCGCAAGCGCTTCCAGGCCTCCACGCGGGCGGCGTTGCCCGTCTTCGAGGCGGTCGGCTCGCGCATCCGCATCAATCCGCTCGCGCATTGGACGACGTCGGATCAGGCCGACTATATGCGCGCGCATGCGCTGCGCGAAAATCCGCTCGTCGCCTATGGCTATCTCTCGATCGGCTGCTTCCCCTGCACGCAGCCGGTACAGCCCGGCGAGGACGCACGCAGCGGCCGCTGGGCCGGGCACGCCAAGACCGAGTGCGGTATCCACCTCTCCGGACTGGAGAAGTCGCTGACCGACGCCTCTCTTTAGGATACGCGATATTCAGGTGAGGCCGGCCTGCAAATGGCGACTTCCTGCGCTTCCGGTGCTCACGTACTTCAAGTACGCTCCGCTCTGGTTCTCGGAAGCCACCATTTTCGGCTCGGCCTGACCTGAATCTCGACATATCCTTCGAAACTTTGGGACTTTAGGATTTTTGATGACTGGATCGACGACGGCGGGGACCCGCCTCTGGACCCCGAACGGTTTTCGCGAGGACGAGTGGACGCATGCCGAAAGCGCCGAGGCGCTTGCCGGCAATGGCCGCTTCATCCTGCCGTTGCAGGCTTTTCTCGGGCTGGATGAAGAAATCCGCAAGTCAGCCAAGGAACGCCTCGGCGTGCTGCTGCAGCCCGGCGACGAACTCGACAAGATAACCGGCCTGCTGGATCAGCTGTCACTGGTGGCGCTCGCCTTCCCGGCCTTCAATGACGGCCGCTCCTTTTCCAAGGGCGAGTTGCTGCGCGCGCGGCATCATTTCACGGGCGCGGTGCGCGCCACTGGCCAGGTGCTGGTCGACCAGCTGCCGCATATGCTGCGGCTCGGCTTCGACGAGTTCGAGGTTTCCAATCCGGTGCTGTTGAAGCGGCTGGAGGAAGGGCGTATCGGCGGGCTGCCGGTCTATTACCAGCCGGCCGTGGAACCGGAGCCCAAGGGCCCGAAATATTCCTGGCGGCGCAAGCGCGCCGGACCAGAGTGACGTCTGGTTGACCGTCATCCTGATCCAGTCTTTTGTAGGAGCATGATCTTTTCCGAACCCTCGGTTCGGGATCATGCTCTGGCTAACGCAGCGGCATCTTTACAAGGCGCTTCAGCAGGCATTCTCTCAAGGGAACGGACGGAAAGATCCGCCGGGAGGGAACCATGCGCTACGACTATGTCATTGCCGGCGGCGGCTCCGCCGGCTCGACGCTGGCCGCGAGACTTTCCGAGGACCCATCGAAGACGGTCTGCCTGCTCGAGGCGGGAGGCGCGGGCAAGGATCTCTTGATCCGCGCGCCGGCCGGCATCATCGCGCTGCTGCCTGGACGGCCGAAGATCAACAATTGGGGCTTCCAGACAGTACCGCAGGAAGGTCTCAACGGCCGCAGGGGCTATCAGCCGCGCGGCAAGGCTCTCGGCGGCTCCAGCGCCATCAACGCCATGCTCTACACGCGGGGCCATCGCCGCGACTATAACGAATGGGCCGAGCTCGGCTGCGACGGCTGGTCGTGGGACGAGGTGCTGCCCTATTTCCGGCGCGCCGAAGGCAACCAGCGCGGGGCCGACGCGCTGCATGGCGGCGACGGGCCGCTGAGGGTCTGCGAGCAGCAGGAGCCGCGTGCGATCTCCAGGGCTTTCGTCGAGGCCTGCGGCGAGAACCAGATCAGGCTCAACGACGATTTCAATGGGCCCGAGCAGGAAGGTGCCGGCCTCTATCAGGTGACGCAGTTCTGGGGTGAGCGCCGCAATGGCGAGCGCTGCTCGGCAGCAGCGGCCTACCTATATCCGGTGATGAACCGGCCGAACCTCACCGTGGTCACCGGCGCGCATGCGACGGGCGTGGTGCTCAACGGCAGGCGGGCCACTGGCGTGCGCTACCGCAGCGGCAAGAGCGAGGCCGTGGCGGAAGCCAGGCGCGAGGTCATTCTTTGCGGCGGGGCGTTCGGTTCGCCGCAGCTGCTCCTGCTCTCGGGCATCGGACCGGCGGTCGAGCTTGCGGCGCACGGCATTCCGCTTGTCCACGAATTGCCGGGCGTCGGCAGGAACCTGCAGGACCATCTCGATTTCATCCTCGCCTGGAAGTCCAGGCAGACGGATTTGATGGGCATCGGCCTCAGCGGCATGCCGGGCCTGATCCGGCACATGCTGCGCTGGCGCAAGGACGGAACCGGCATGATCGCCACCCCCTATGCCGAAGGCGGCGCTTTCCTGAAATCCGACCCGGCGATCGAGCGGCCCGACCTGCAATTGCATTTCTGCATCGCCATCGTCGACGACCATGGCCGCAAGCTGCATATGGGCTACGGCTTTTCCTGCCATGTCTGTGTGCTGCGGCCGGATTCGCGCGGCGAGGTGGGTTTGAACAGCGCCGATCCACTGGCGCCGCCGCGCATCGATCCGCGCTTCCTCGAGGACGAGCGCGACGCCGAGCTTCTGCTCAAGGGCGTGCGAATGATGCGCGCCATATTGGAGGCGCCGGCGCTGGCGAAATATCGCGCCAGGGAAATCTACACCGCAGGCGCTTCGAGCGATGCCGAACTGATGGCGCATATCAGGGCGCGCGCCGACACGATCTATCACCCCGCCGGCACCTGCAAGATGGGCGTCGACGACATGGCCGTGGTCGACCCGCAGCTCAAGGTGCGCGGGCTGGAAGGGTTGCGCGTCGTCGATGCCTCGGTGATGCCGACCCTGATCGGCGGCAATACCAATGCGCCGACGATCATGATTGCCGAGAAGGCCGCGGATATGATCCGGGCTGCGGTCTGATCGTCGGTTCTTGGTCGGACCAACGTCTTCGGTACTGTCGCGGCGATGTCGCCTTGCCACGTCTGCCGAAGGATCGAATCCATCTGGTCAGACCAATTTGGCGATTTGCGCTTCCCCTTTTGCCGTCCTCACCTTAGGATAGCGTTATTATTTTGCACCCCGAAATAAATAGCCAGCTAAGGGAGGAACGGCATGGCCGGCAAGAAGATATTGATGCTCGTTGGCGAGTTCAGCGAGGAATACGAGATTTTCGTCTTTGAACAGGCCATGCATGCGGTCGGTCACACCGTCCATGTCGTGTGCCCGGACAAGAAGGCGGGCGACGTGCTCAAGACCTCGTTGCACGACTTCGAAGGCCACCAGACCTATACCGAAAAACTCGGCCACGACTACATCCTCAACAAGACCTTCGCCGAGGTGAATCCGGCCGACTATGACGCGGTTTACGCCGCAGGCGGGCGCGGACCGGAATATATCCGCATCGACAAGCGCGTGCAGGCGCTGGTCAGGCACTTCCATGAGACCGGCAAGCCGATCTTCACCATCTGCCACGGCGTGCAGATCCTGATCGCGGTCGACGGCGTGGTGCGCGGCAAGAAAGTGGCGGCGCTGCAGTATTGTGAGCCGGAAGTGACGCTTGCCGGCGGCATCTATGTCGACGTCGCCCCGACCGGCGCGCATGTCGACGGCAATCTGGTGTCGGCGAAAGGCTGGCCGGGCCTTGCCGCTTTCATGCGGGAATGCCTGAAGGTGCTCGGCACGGAGATCAGCCACGGCGAAGCGCTGATGCGCGACGACCGAAAGGCGGCCTAAAGCGCGTCGCGATCTTTCAGATTCGCTCCATACGCTTTAGGTTTTTGATTTCAAGCATGTCTTTGTCCCGAAAGCGGTTTTCGGGAGACATGCTTTGCTTGTTCTTGCGCAATTCCGGACGGAAAACCGCTACACACTTTTTCTGGAATTGGTCTAACCGCGGCGCGCGGCTATCGACGCCGCTCGCCGCCGGCTTTCCTGGCATCCGCGGCGTCCAGGCGATCAAGCAGGTCGCTCAGCCGCCGAGGCACCTCTTTTTCCAGGCGAAATGCCGGCAAGGTGCGCAGAAAGCGCTTTGTCGCTTCGCTGCCTGCCTGCCGCCTGATATCGTTGGCCAATTCGGCGCGCCGGTTGCCGTTGTTGCCGTTCATCGTCCCAAAATCCTGTGTCGGCTTCGAAACTCCTCCAGCCCGTTTATGGTTCCCGCAACGGCATTCGAGGGCAAGCAAAGCCGCGTGATACGGTAAAATTTGAATTAATTTGGAATGATGGCTCGACATCCGCAGCGAGCGCTTACCCCTTGATTTTTGGCCTCCAAACCTCGATATCGGGCGCAAATCCAGACCAATCCGAATGACGGGAAACGGCGATGAGCGACCAGGCAAAAGACGAACGCACGCCCGAAGATATGGAAGCCACCCAGGCTTCCGGCGAGCGTGCGGAAGGTGGCGTCGACGGCGACTATGAAGCGCTCGTGCGGCTGCTGAAGGAAAACGAGGAACTGAAGGACCGCGCGTTGCGCGTCGCGGCCGAAATGGAGAATTTGCGGCGGCGCACCGCGCGCGACGTGCATGACGCGCGCACTTACGCGGTGGCCAATTTCGCGCGCGACATGCTGTCTGTATCGGACAATCTGCGCCGCGCGCTCGATGCCATTCCGGCCGAGGCCAAGGCCTCCGGCGATGCCGGCTTCAAGGCATTGATCGAGGGCGTCGACCTCACCGAACGCGCCATGCTTTCGGCGCTGGAGCGCCACGGCGTGAAGAAACTCGCCCCCGAAGGCGAGAAGTTCGATCCGAACTTCCACCAGGCGATGTTCGAGGTGCCCAATCCGGAAGTCCCGGCCGGCACTGTCGTCCAGGTGGTGCAGCCCGGCTATTCGATCGGCGAGCGCGTGTTGCGGCCGGCAATGGTCGGTGTCGCCAAGGGTGGCCCGAAGGCAACCGCCGAGGCGAAGGTCGAGCCCGGCCCGGTGAACGAGCAGGCCGAGAAGGATGCTTGATAGTGAGTAGCGAATAGGGAGTAGTGAGTAGGGGACTGATATTCGTCTGCGGCTTCGTGCTATTTCCCTACTCACTATTCGCTACTCACTACTCGCTCGCTCATGAATCCCATCGCCTTGCTCGACTATGCCGGCGTCGCCGTCTTCGCGGCGACGGGCGCGCTTGCCGCGTCGCGCAAGCAGCTCGACATCATCGGCTTCCTGTTCCTGGCCAGCATCACTGGCATCGGCGGCGGCACGCTGCGCGACGTCATCCTCAACCTGCCCGTATTCTGGGTCGCCAACAGCGGCTATGTGCTGATCTGCGCGGTCGTCGCGGTGCTGGTCTTCTTCAGCGCCCACCGCTTCGAATCCCGCTACAAGCTTCTGCTCTGGCTGGATGCCATCGGGCTTGCCGCGTTCTCGGTGATGGGTGCCGCAAAGGGGCTGGCGATCACCGGTTCGCCTGTCGTGTCGGTCATCACGGGCGTGCTGACGGCAACCTCCGGCGGCATTTTGCGCGACCTGCTTGCCGGCGAGCCTTCGGTGCTGCTCAGGCCCGAAATCTATGTCACGGCCGCCCTTGCCGGCGCCGCCATCTTCACCCTTGGCGATCTTGCCGGCCTGCCGACGCTGGCGTCCAGCCTGCTCGGCTTCGCGGGCGCGTTCGTGGTACGCGGCGGGGCGCTTAAATTCGGCTGGTCGTTTGCGGCCTATCGGAGTCGGCCGGGGCGAAGGCCGGAAGATATTCCGTGAGGGAGTAGCGAATAGGGAGTGGCGAGTAGAGATTACCCGAGATACCGTTCTATTCGCTATTCGCTATTCGCTATTCGCTATTCGCTATTCGCTATGCCGCGAAGCGCTGCCCTTCGCCGCCATAATAGTTGACATAGCGGGCGCCGATCTCCTTGACCGGCATGACGACGAAGACGTCGACGGTCGAGAATTCGTGGTCGATCACGCAGCCGTCGCCGATGCGGGCGCCGACGCGCAGGTAACCCTTGACCAGCGGCGGCATGGCGGCGATCGCCGCCTTGGTGTTCACCGCCTCGATCGGCATCAGGTCCATCGAGCAGTAGCGCCCCGGAACCGCCCGGACATCCCAGGCGGAATTGGTGCGGCAATGATGGGCAAGATAGGTCAGCGCCTCGGCATGCGCCGCCGGCACGATGCCGTGGAAGGAGGCGCAGCCAGTCATCACGCCGATGCCGTAATGGTTGATGTAAGCCCAGATGCCTTGCCACAGCGCCTCGATGGTGCGCTTGGAGCGGTATTCGGGCAGAACGCAGGAGCGGCCGAGCTCGAGGAAGCGCTGGCCGGGATGGCGCGCGATCAGCTTGGTGAGCTCGAACTCGCCCTCGGAATAGAAGCCGCCGGCGGTCGCGGCGATCTCCTGCCGCAGCAGGCGATAGGTGCCGACGATACGGCGGTGCTCGGGACCGGGAAGGGACGTGTCCAACACGAGAAGGTGATCGCAGAGCGGGTCGAAACGGTCGGCATCGCGCCGGTCCTGCGCCTGGAACAGGTCCTTCCTCGCGCCAAGCTCGTCATAAAATACCCGATAGCGGACTTCCTGGGCGGCGGCGATCTCAGCCTCGTTGCGGGCGAGCCGCACCTCGAGGTTGCCGATCCGGCCCAGCGGAGCGCCGCTTGCGACGGCGTCGGCAGTGCGGGCAGCGAGCAGGGCGCCGCCGGCATTCGGCCGAGTGTCACATTCAGGCATGACTGTATGCACGAGTGATTCTCCTTCGAGCCATCCCTCTTGGCACGGGGATACGGTGTAGGTGCAACAGGATTATGACACTACCGTGATACGACGTAGCGGGCAATACTTTGTCGGCTGGACAATACCCTCAACCGGCTATCTTACGGTCGCGAAAGCCAGGCGATGCATGGCTTTCAAGGGTTCAAAATTTCGTCAGGCGGCGACCTGGCCCTCAACCGCCTGGACGAGCGCGTCCGGGTCGAGCGGCTTGGTCACGAAGCCGCTGGCGCCATGGGCAAGCACGGCATGCCGGGTCTTTTCCTGGCTGTCGGCCGAAAGCACCATGATCGGGATCGGCGGCATGGCGAGCGACTCTTCATGGCGGCGGATGGCGGCGATCGCATCCAGGCCGTCCATGACAGGCATGTGCAGGTCCATCAACACCACATCGAAGCGGAACTTGAGGCCGGCGTCGGTAACGGCATCGACTGCGGCCTTGCCGTTGCCGACAACCTTGACGCGATGCCCTGCCTTGAGCAGCGTGGCGCGGGCGAGCATGGCGTTGATGTCATTGTCCTCGGCGATCAGCACCGACAGGCCCTGGTCGCGCTTGCGCACCGAGGCGGCGCCGCGCGGCTCCGGCCGCGGCTGGGTGAGCGCGGAGCCATGGCTGGTCAACAGCACCCGCAAAAGGGTCTCGCCGCGCACGGGCCTGGCCAGGAAGGTGGCGTAGCCGCTGGCGCGGAATTCGCCGAGCATGCCCCGGTCCGTCGGCGCGATCAGGGTGATGGCTTCACAATCGGCGAAGCCTGAGTCGCGCAACCGCTTGAGCAACCTGCCGTCACTGTTTTCGAGCGCGGCGTCGACCAGCAGCACGTTGCAGCCGGCAGCGAATGGAGCGGCCTGGCCTGGCGTCGCCGCAACGTCGACGATGCCGCCATAGGCCCTGATGGCGCGCGCGATGGCATCGGCTTCGATGGCGTTCTTCGAAACGATCACCGCCCGCCGGTCGGCGAGGATGTTGTGCCGGTGCGGCGGCGGCTCGGTCGCGGCGACCGCCGGGATCTCGAGGATGAATTCCGAGCCTTCGCCGAGCCGGCTCGAAACGGAGATCGTGCCGCCCATCGCCGTCACCAGCCGCTTCGAGATGGCAAGGCCAAGGCCGGCGCCGCCATGCACCCTGGTCGAGGTGCCGTCGGATTGCTCGAACTCCTCGAAGATGCGCTCCATGTCCTCTTCACGCAGTCCGGGGCCGGTGTCGGCAATGGTGAAGCAGATGCTGTCGCTGGTTTCGGTGCGGGCGCGCGCCACGGTGAGCAGCACGCCGCCCGTATCGGTGAACTTCACCGCGTTGCCGATGAGGTTGAGCAGCACCTGGCGCAGGCGGCCGGGGTCTGCCGTGATCATCTGCGGCACGTCGGGTTCGACATGGCAGCCGAGACCGATATTCTTGGCGAAGGCCTTCGCGGCCAGAAGTTCGATGATGTTGTCGGCGATTTCGCGCAGCGAAGTCGGCTGAGGCTCGGGCTCGAAGCGGCCGGCCTCGATCTTGGAATAGTCGAGCAGGTCCTCGATAAGCGCGAGCAGCGCGCTAGCCGAGGTGGAAACGGCGCCGACATAGGTCCGCTGTTCCGGCGACAGGTCGGTGTCGGCAAGCAGCTTCGCCATGCCCATGATGCCGTTCATCGGCGTCCGGATCTCGTGGCTGACGGTGGCGAGGAAGCGCGACTTGGCCTGGCTCGCATATTCGGCCCGCTCGCGCGCGGTGATCAGCGAGGATTCGGCGCGCTTGCGGGCGGTGATGTCGCGCGCGATCGCCCGGTGCGAGACGGCGCCGGTGTCCTTGTCGCGCACCGACAATTCGATCCAGGAGAACCAGCGCGGGCCGTTCGGGGTGCGGATCGCGACATCGGTGGAGCTCAGGCATTCATGGTCGGAGAAGGCCGCGTCGGGAACGATCCCGACGTCGATGCCAAGCTCCGACAGGGTCTTGCCGGCGAGATTGCGAGGGTCGACCTCGACAAGCGAGGCAAAGACGCTGTTGGCATAGACGATATGGCCGTCGCGATCGCGATGGACGACGAGGTCGCCGAGCGCGTCGATCAGGCCGCGGAAGCGCTCCTCGCTCTCCTGCATCTCCCACATGCGATCGGCGAGGGTCTCGATCTCGGCGCGGCTGCGGGCGGCGGTCTCGTCGAGAAGCGCCGCGGTGCGCCGCTCGTCGCGGCGGTTGCGCAGATGCATGGCAAGGCCGGCGAAGGCCACGGCGGCGAGCCCGATGGTGACGATGATCGGCGCCCCGGTGAGATGCGCCAGCCCGGCCAGGACGACGATGGCGACGATCGTCAGGAAAGGCAGGCCTTCGTGGCTGGCGGCAGGCAAGTCGGGAGCCAGCGGCGGCGCGACGAGCACCTGCCGCTTCGGCGCGTCGGGCCTGTCAGCGCCCACGGCTTTGCTGTCCTGCCTGATATCGGAGTCCGCGACCATGCGCAGACCATGCCAGACAGAAATTATGGAAGACTGGGGCGGATCGTTCGAATTTTAGCGATCGCCCGGATTCCGGCCGCCCGCATGCTCTGGCGAACGGGGCTTTTTGCGGGGCCTGCCGGCTACATATCGACGACGACGCGGCCCCGGACCTTGCCTTCGACGATGTCGCGCGCGGCGGCGATAATGCCGTCGAAACCGATGGTGCGTGACAATGTCGACAGCTTCTTCAGGTCAAGGTCGGCGCCGATGCGGCGCCATGCCTCCAGGCGGACCGGCTTCGGCGCCATCACCGAATCGATGCCGAGCAGCGAGACGCCGCGCAGGATGAAGGGCGCGACGCTTCCCGGCAGGTCCATGCCGCCGGCAAGGCCGCAAGCGGCGATCGCGCCGCCATATGAGGTCATCGAGAGCACATTGGCCAAGGTATGGCTGCCGACCGAATCGATGCCGCCCGCCCAGCGCTCCTTGGCGAGCGGCTTCGCCGGCTGGCTGAGCTCCTCGCGCGAGATGACCTCGGCCGCGCCGAGGTCGATCAGATAGGGGCTTTCGGCGTTGCGGCCGGTCGAGGCGATGACGTGGTAGCCCAGACTGGAAAGGATCGAGATGGCGACCGAGCCGACGCCGCCGGCCGCGCCCGTCACCACCACCGGACCGCGATCCGGCACGATGCCGTGACGCTCCAGCGCCATGACGGAGAGCATGGCCGTGTAGCCTGCCGTGCCGACAGCCATCGCGTCATGCGCGCTCATGCCCTCGGGCAGCGGCACCAGCCAGTCGCCCTTGACGCGAGCCCGTCCGGCGTAGGCGCCGTGATGCGTCTCGCCGACACCCCAGCCATTGAGAATAACCTTGTCGCCCTTGCGCCAGTCGGCATGCGTGGAGGAGAGCACCGTGCCGGCGAAATCGATGCCGGGAACCAGCGGCCAGCGGCGCACCACAGGCGCCTTGCCGGTGATGGCGAGCCCGTCCTTGTAATTTACGGTCGTCGACTCGACGGCAACGGTGACGTCGCCTTCCATCAGATCGGCCTCGGTGAGGTCGACGACATCGACCGACTGCTTCTTCTCGGTATCGCGCGAAACGAGGATGGCTTTGAAGGTGTCGGTCACGGTTTTCTCCTCGGTTCTGGCTGGTTAGAACTCTGCGGCTTCAACCGCGCGAGGTCAATTGCCGGGGTCCTGCGGTTTGGCTTCGCGGCCCCAGCCGATCAGCTCGTCGAAGACCACAAGCGCCGCACCGACCGAAATGAAGGCGTCGGCGAGATTGAACACCGCGAAGGACCAGACCGGCGTGTGGAACAGGATGTAGTCGATGACGTGGCCGAGAATAGCGCGATCGATGAGGTTGCCGAGCGCGCCGCCGATGATGAGTGCAAAGCCGACGCGGGCGACGACATGGCCGGCCGGGGTGCGCGTGGCGAGATAAAGTACGAAGGCGACGACCAGCACCGCGATGACCACCAGGCCGGTATCGCCGAAGGACTGGAACATCGAGAAGGCGATGCCGGTGTTGTAGGTGCGGAACAGCGCCAGGAAGGGCAGGAGATCGATCTTTTCCTGAAAGGCGAGACCGTTCTCGACCAGCTGCTTGACCCACTGGTCGAGCGCAATGGCGATGACGACCAGCAGGGCATAGGGGGACCAGGATTTCACTTATCAGTCCTCATCGCGTCTCGGTCGCGTCGAGCTTCAAGGCGCCGCGCCTTATCTCGAACAGCATCACCCCGGTGGCGACCGCCAAATTCAGCGAATCGGCGCGGCCGGCCTGGGGGATCCGCAGCAGCCGGTCGCAGCTCTCGGCGAGGCTGTCGGGCAGACCCTGCTGCTCGTTGCCCATCAGCAGCAGAACCGGTCCCCTGGTAAAGTCGACGGACCGATAGTCGACCGCGCCCTTGAGGTGCGTTCCGACGACCAGCCCCGAAAAATCGCGCCGCCAGGCGAGGAAAGCCTGCTCGGTTGCTTTCGCGACCGGCACGGCGAAGATCGAGCCCATCGTGGCGCGCACCGTCTCCAGCGAGAAGGGATCGGTGGTGTCGCCGACCAGGATGACGCCCTTGGCGCCGACGGCGTCGACGGTGCGGATCACGGTGCCGAGATTGCCGGGGTCGCGAACCCGGTCGAGCGCCACCCAGACATCGCCGTCCCTGGCGCGGATATCCTTCAGCGGCACGGTCTGCTGGGCGAAAACGCCGACCACCATTTGCGGATTTTCACGCCGGGTGATGGCCGCAAGCACCTTCTCGGAAACCTCCAGCACCGTGCCGCCGGCGGCGACGGTCCGCGCGGCGACCTTTTCGACGGCGGCGTTGCCGCGTCCGGCCTTGGCGAAGACCAGGGTCCTTATCGACCAGCCGAGGTCGAGCGCGTCGATGACCAGCTTCAGGCCCTCGGCCATGAAGGCGTTCTGCTGGTCGCGGAATTTCTTCAAGGCGAGCGCCTTGATGTCCTTGACCAGCGGATTGGCGAGGCTGGTGACTTCCTTGACCTGCCCGACAGGGCGAGCGCCGTCATGTGCGTTCATTTCAAGCCACCCAGCGCGAGAACAGCGAGGTCGACAGCGCGCGGCCGGCGGATTTCTCGCGAATGATCAATTCGCCGGATTCGACCGTGCCGCCCATGCCGGCGAAGGTATCGCGCATCAGCGCATGGATGGCGAAGAAGGAGGCGCGGATCGAATAGGCGGTGAGGACGACGGCCAGCGGCTTCGGCGTCAGGATCGAGCGGCAGAGGTCGGTAAGGCCCGGCAGGTCCTCGAACAATTGCCAGACCTCGCCCTTGGGCCCGCGGCCATAGGCGGGCGGATCGAACAGCACGATGTCGTAGCGGCTGCCGCGGCGCTCCTCGCGCTCGGCGAATTTCACCGCGTCCTCGACGATCCAGCGGATCGGCTTGTCGCCAAGTCCGGCCATCTCCTGGTTCTCGCGCGCCCAGCCGATCGCCTTCTTGGAGGCATCGACATGAGTGACCTCGGCGCCGGCGCGGGCCGCCACCAGCGAGGCAAGCCCCGTATAGCCGAAGAGGTTGAGAACCTTGACCGGGCGCTTCGCCGCGGCAATCAGGTCCGCCATATGGTCCCAATGCGAAGCCTGTTCGGGAAAGACGCCGACATGGCGAAACGAGGTGAAGCGGCCGAGATAGTCGATGCCGTCATGCTTCATCGGCCAGGTCTCGCCGAGCGGCGTCTTCGGGAAGCGCCAGCGGCCGATGCCTTCCTCGTCGGTGTCGCCGGTGAAGACGGCGTCGGCGCGCTCCCAATCCTTCGCCGGAAGGGCACGCTGCCAGATCGCCTGGCCCTCGGGGCGCACGATGCGATAGGGGCCGTATTGCTCGAGCTTTTCGCCCGCGCCGCTGTCCAGCAGCGCGTAGTCGGCGTTGGGCGCGACTTCGAGGATCAGCGGCAGGCGCTCGGCGGGCAAGGTACCCTCGCGGCGCGCAAGCACGCGCGGCGCCGGCTTGACGTCCTGCCGGTCAGCCGGTCTCGTTTCGCGGCGCTCGGCGGGGGCGGCCTGCTGCCGTCCAGCCGCAAACGCATCGCGCAGGCGGACCTGTTCCGGCCTCGCGTGCTGCGGTCGGTTATCGCGGCGCTTGTCGCGAAAGGATTTCAAGTAGGATCATCTCCGGCGGTTCGGGCCGCTTCTGCCACAGCTAAGCCCCCCGGCGCAACAAAGCCTGGCTCATCCATTGGTGAGACCATCAACCATGCCGTACTTGGAGCAGGCCGAAACAAAGCGAAATGAAGCCAAGGGCCTTCGCCGCGGTCACCGCCATGTGGCCGGTTTCCCAACGCAGCCGGACGAACTCGAAATTTTCCGGGATCGGTCCGGGCGCCCAGGTCGCGAGAACGTCGTTGGCCGGCTTGACGAGACCGAACCAGAGCGTCAGCGAAACGGCGTAGAGCAGCGTGGCGGCGAGCACGAACCAGAACCCGCCCGCCTGGCCGCGCAGCATCCAGGCGAGGAGCGCCGGGCAGAGGATCGCGGCGATGTCGAGCGGCGCTCCGATCACGGCAAAAAGCACGAACTGGCCGTTGAAGACGGTCGCCTCGCGCCAAAGCGCCGGCGACCATTTCGTCAGCCTGGGCAGCGATTCCAGCACATGGGCAAAGGACGGACCAAAGCTGAGCGCCGCGACGAAAGCGGTCAGCACAGACCAGAACAACAGGAACCCGCGCATCTCCATAATGGGCAAAACGGCCGCGACCGGCAGGCGTTCCCTTGGAGACCGGCTTGCCGTCATGTCGGGGCCAGCCCTATTGTCCGGCGCATCGGTTAGCCAATCATGTCCCGTTCCGAACGCCTGCTCGGCCTTATCCAGATCCTGCGCCGCCATCGCCGGCCGGTGAGCGGCCGCACGCTTGCGGACGAGATGGGTGTGTCGATCCGCACGCTCTACCGCGACATCGCGACGCTGCAGGGGCAGGGCGCGCCGATCGAGGGCGAGGCGGGGCTTGGTTATGTGCTGAAGCCCGGCTTCATGCTGCCGCCGCTGATGTTCTCCGACGAGGAGATCGAGGCGATCGTGCTCGGCTCGCGCTGGGTGGCGAAGCAGCCGGACAAAAGACTGGCCGCCGCCGCGACCGATGCGCTGGCCAAGATCGCGGCGGTGCTGCCGGATGATCTGCGCGAGGATCTCGACGCGACGACGCTGCTTGTCGGGCCACGCTCGGACAACCTCGAAGCGATCGACCTCGGCATTGTGCGGCAGGCGATCCGCGAGGAACGCAAGCTGGGCTTCCTCTATCGCGACGCCGGGGGTGCGGCCTCCGAGCGGCTGGTCTGGCCCTTCGCGCTCGCATTCTTCGACAAGGTACGAGTGATGGCGGCGTGGTGCGAAACACGCCAGGATTTCCGCCATTTCCGCGCCGACCGGATGTCCGACCTGACAGCGACCGGCATCCGCTATCCGCGCCGCCGCCAGGCGATGCTGAAGGAGTGGCGGGCGACGCTGGACGCGCCCCGCTTAAACGCCAGGAGGGACGATTCCGCCTGATCGCTGCTGCCAGAATTTGACAGTATTTCTACATATGGTCCCGAAGGTCCAGACACTTTGGAGATCAGATATGACTACGCCTAATTTCGTCATCCTCTATGTCGACAGCCCGGAAAAGAGCGGTGCGTTCTACGCTTCGCTGCTCGGGCGCGAGCCGGTCGAGTCCTCGCCGACCTTCGTGATGTTCGTGCTCGACAAGGGTTTCAAGCTCGGCCTCTGGTCGCGCCACACGGTGGAACCGGCGGCTGCGGCGGCAGGCGGTGGCTGCGAGCTTGTGCTTGCCGTCGAGAACGCCGCGGCGGTCGATGCCACGTATGCGGATTGGACCGGCAGGGGCCTCAACATTCTGCAAGCCCCAACCGATCTCGATTTCGGCCGCACCTTCGTGGCGCTCGATCCCGACAATCATCGCCTGCGCGTCTACTGGCCGAATGCGCAGTAAGGCAGTAGGTGTTCTTTCCCCTACTGCCCTATTACCTTACTGCCCTACTGCCTTACTTCAGCGCCTTGTAAACCGCGATGCCGGCGGCGAGATCCTCAAGGGCCGCGCCGACCGACTTGAACAGCGTGATCTCGCTGTCGGTTTGGCGGCCCTGTTTCTCGCCGCGCGCGAGTTCGTGCAGGTCGGCGATGAGCGCCTCCGGCTTCAGCAGGCCGGAAGCCAGAGGCTGGACGATGTCGCCGGCCTCCTTGGTGGCGCCGGCGCGGGTGTCGACATAGACGCGGGCGCGCTTGATCGCATCGTCATCGGCCTCGCGCATGTCGGGCGTGAAGCCGCCGACGAGATCGACATGGGCGCCCGGCTTGAGCAGCGCGCCCTTGACCAGCGGCGTGTTGGAGATGGTCGCGGAGGCGACGATGTCGGCCTCGGCGAGCTCCGCGTCGAGATCGCCGGCCGCACTTGCCGGAAGGCCTTCGGCGCGCAAGGCGGCGGCCACCTTTTCGGCATTGGCCGGCGTGCGGTTCCAGATGCGGATGGAGGTGATCGGCCTGACCGCCGAATGTGCCTTGGCAAGGAACGGCGACAGCGCGCCGGCGCCGATGACCAAGAGCCGCGAGGCGTCCTTGCGGGCGAGATAGGAAGCGGCGAGCGCGGAGGCGCAGGTCGTGCGCCACTGCGTCAGCCGTTGCCCGTCGATCATCGCCTGCGGCTCGCCGGTGACGCCGTCGAGCAAAAGATAGAGGCCCATCACCGCCGGCTTGCCTTTTGCGTTGTTGTCCGGCGACACGGTGACGATCTTGACGCCGATATGGCCGCCCGCCGAGGTGCCTGCGGCGTTGAAGTCGGTCCAGGCCGGCATCAAAAGCAGGGTCGAGGCCGCACCATCGGGCCGCTCGACGCCATGATGGTGACGAACCGGCTGCACGGCGCCCTCGCGGAAAGCGGTGCGCAATGTCTCGACCAAGCCGGGAAAGGTCAGCGCGCGGTCGACCTCAGCGGCCGAAATGGTCAGCATCGAAGGCTCCGGATTGCTTTAAAGCGCGTCGAGCTGAACCGGGTTCAGGCGACGCGCTTTACGTGTTTGTCTGATGCATGTCGTTGTCCCAGAACCGCGCACACTTCTGGGCGACATGCACTAATTGGTCGGCTTGGGCAGCGCCGGTCCATTGGGCGCTGCCGGCGCGCGGCTCACCGCCTGGCGTAGGTTTTCAGCCTCCAGGCCGCGCTGGCGCGCGAGCTTGCGGTAGCGGCCCTGCTTCACCCAGGTCGCCATGCTGCCGACGATCATGCCGATGGCCAGGGCCAGGAACAGGAAGATGAAAAGCGGCAGGTTCAGCGTCAGCGCGGGATTGCCGGGATGGAACGGATCGAGCGTGAAGGCGACGGCGCCGCGATTGGCGACGGCGAGCGCAATCAGGATGATGGCCAGCGGCACGAAGACCACGACAAGGATGAAGCGATTGAACATCAGATCTCCGTATAGAGAAGCTTCCTAAGCGCGCATGTCTTTGCCCCGAAACCGGCCTTCCCTTTCGGGAGACATGCTTTAAGCGCCAAGATGCCGTCTCGACCCGCCGGCGCGGCGCCTATTTGCCGCCGTTCAGCCTTTCGCGCAACTCCTTGCCGGTCTTGAAGAACGGCACCCACTTTTCCTCGACCTCGACGGACTCGCCGGTGCGCGGGTTGCGGCCGGTGCGGGCGGGACGGTTTTTCACCGAAAAGGCACCGAAACCGCGCAACTCGACCCGGTTGCCCTCGGCGAGCGCGTCGGTGATTTCGTCAAAGATCGCACCGACGATGTTTTCGACGTCGCGCAGGAAAAGGTGCGGGTTGCGTGCAGCAATGATCTGCACAAGCTCGGATTTGATCATGGAACGTTCCCCGTAAAACCACTGCAGACGATTATCAGGATGATTTTTATTGCTTTTTTGGCTCGCGCCAACGGCATGTCAAGGGTGCCAGACCGAAACGAGACCGTCAAGAAACAAGCGATCGGCGCCGAGCTCGTGAATGATATCGCCGCCGGCATCCGGCAGGCCAAGCGCCTTGGCGGCCAGTTTTGCCATCGACTGCGAGAACAGGAAGCCGCCACGTCTGTCCTTGTCCTTCCACTCGACGACCTTGAGCTTGGCATCCACGCCCTTTGTCGCCAGCCAGTCGATCGCCTCCTGCTCGCCGCCGACGGCGTCGACCAGATGATTGGCCAAGGCCTGCCGGCCGGTGAAGATCGAACCGTCGGCCAGCGCCAGCGCCTGCTCATGCGTCATCTTGCGGCGTTCTGCGACGATGCCGACGAACCAGTCGTAACTGTCGAGGATCAGCTTGCGCACCATGGCGCGCTCATCGTCATTGGTCGGCTTGAAGGGCGAGGGCGAGGCCTTGAGCGGCGAGGATTTCACTTCCTCCAGCTTGATGCCGAGCTTGTCCATGAGACCGCTGACGTCAGGATATTGGATCAGCACCCCGATCGAGCCGACGATCGAGGTCTTGCGGGCAACGATATGGTCGGCTGCACTTGCGATCATATAGCCGGCCGATGCCGCCAGCGTGCCGACCTCGGCCACCACGGGCTTGTCGCCGGCAAGCTTGCGCACGGCTTCGAATGTCGACTCGCCGCCGACCGTGGTGCCTCCGGGCGAATCGATCGACAAGATGACGCCCTTCACCTCCGGCGACTTGCGGATCGCTTCCAGCCTTTTGAGCAGTTCCTCGTCCTCGGTGATGGTGCCTTCGATCTTCACCTTGGCGATATGGGGGACCGCCTGGCCGGTAAAATTGTCGTCGTAGACCCATGCCGAGAAGGCGATCACCGCTGCCGCCAGAATCACAAAAGCGGCCACGCGCCAGAAAGTCAGCTTGCGGCGCAAGCGGCGGCGGTCGATCAGGTCGTCGGCTCTCATTGCCATCGTCAGCCTCATGGGTCGGTGGGAAAGCAAGCTTTTAAAGCAAGCCTCGGCACAGGGCTACCGTTTCCTGGACGCCGGCTTCGAGCTCGGCGTTGATGGCGACCTCACGAAAAATTAACCCAGTCTCCTTCTGTATCTGCTATGAAGTGCGGGCCGTCTCGCCGAACTCCTCCCGATTTTGTGGGCGGCAGCCGTCACATTTTTGCAGTTTTCGTCCCCTTGTGCTTGCGTGTAGGTGCCGGCATACCACCTATAGGCGGATGTTTGGGCGGACAAAGGTCCATTAGAAAAGTCATGTTGGCGCGATCTGACGAAACGAGCGATGCCGCTGCGGCACCGGCTCCCGCGATCCAAGACGGCACGCGCGGCGAGGCGTTCAACCGCGCGCAACGGCACTCGCGCCGCGTGCGCGTGCTGAAATTCGCGGTGCCGCTCCTCGCGGTCGCCATTGCGATCGCCTTTCCAGTCTATTCCTACCTCAAAGCGCCAATCTCCATTTCCGTGCAGGCCGACGGCACGGCGTTTTCGAACGGCAAGCTGGTGATGGCCAATCCGAAGCTCAACGGCTTCACCAAGCAGAAGCTGCCCTATTCGCTGACGGCGACCAGGGCGACGCAGGATGTCGGCCAGCAGGCCGTGATAGACCTCGAAGGCATCAACGCCAAACTGCCCGTCGCCACCGACAATATCGTGTCAGTCGATGCCGAGCACGGCATCTACAATCGCGACGCCAATACGATGGACCTCACCAGCGACGTCAGCGTGACGACGACGGACGGCCTCGCGGCGAAATTCAAATCGATCTTCCTAGACATGGGCAAAGGCTCTATGAAGACGAGCAATCCGGTCGACGTCAGCCGCGGCGGGTCGCGCATCACGGCGGACTCGATGTCGGTCGAGGACAATGGCAGGCTCGTGGTCTTCGAGAACCGGGTTCGCGTCAACATCGATCCGACTGCGCTGAAGGCGGCAGGGGTAAACAGTGGAGAACAGAATGCGTCGCAGTAAATCCGCGTGGGCTCTGGGCGCTGCCTCCGCATTGCTGTTTCTGGGGACGGCGCATTCCTTGGCGCAGTCGAGCGCGACCAGCCAGATGTCCGGGCTCAAGCTATCCGGCGACCAGCCGATCCAGATCGAAAGCGACAAGCTTGAGGTCCGCCAAGCCGAGAGCATGGCCATATTCAGCGGCAATGTCACCGTCAATCAGGGGCCGACGCTGCTCAAGGCCGGCAAGATGACGGTCTACTATGTCAAGGATCCCAATGCCGGCAAAAGCGCCGCGGCCGGCGCGTCGGCGATGACGGGCGCCGCCAACATCGACCACCTGGAGGTCGAGAACAAGGTCTACGTCAAATCGAACGACCAGGTCGCCACCGGCGACAGCGGCACGTTCGACATGAAGACGCAGGTGCTGGTGCTCAAAGGCAAGGAAGTGGTGTTGTCGCAGGGCGACAATGTGCTCAAGGGCTGCAAGCTCACCGTGCAGATGAAGAGCGGCCTCGCCAATGTCGACGGCTGCGGCGGCCGCGTGATGATGTCGTTCACGCCCCAGAAGCAGGGCGCGCAGCAACAGGGAGCGTCGGGCAACTAATGGCCGGCGTATCCTCGCTGCTTGCCCGTCTTCCGGGACGGGCGGCTGCAAAGCCGGCTGCCCCCGCGACGGTCGGCACCGACAAGGCGAAGTTCAAGGGCACCCTGATCGCCAAGGGCCTGACCAAAAGCTACAAGGGCCGTAAGGTGGTGAGTGGGGTGACGCTCGGCGTGCGCGCCGGCGAGGCCGTCGGCCTGCTTGGCCCCAACGGCGCCGGCAAGACCACGTGTTTCTACATGGTCACCGGCCTTGTTCCCGTCGATGAGGGCTCGATCGAGATCGACGGCTTCGATGTCACGTCGATGCCGATGTACCGGCGCGCCCGCCTTGGTATCGGCTATCTGCCGCAGGAAGCGTCGATCTTCCGCGGGCTGAACGTCGAGCAGAATATCCGCGCCGTGCTGGAAGTGGTCGAAAAAGATCGCAAGGTGCGCGAACGCAACCTCGACGAGCTGCTCGAGGAATTCCACATCAGCCATCTGCGCAAGGCACCCTCGATGTCGCTGTCGGGCGGCGAACGGCGTCGCCTTGAAATCGCGCGGGCCCTGGCGACGCGGCCTGCCTATATGCTGCTCGACGAGCCCTTTGCCGGCATCGACCCGATTGCCGTCGCCGACATCCAGCAGCTCGTCCGTCACCTCACGGCGCGCGGTATCGGCGTCTTGATCACCGACCACAATGTGCGCGAGACGCTCGGTCTGATCGATCGCGCCTATATCATCCATGCCGGCCAGGTGCTGACGCATGGCCGGGCCGACGAAATCGTCGCCAACGCCGATGTGCGGCGTCTCTATCTCGGCGAGGGTTTCACGCTCTGAGCGTAAAATACCTTTCTCCAGAGTGAATTTGAGCGAAATTCGACTGGTTTGTCGCGATTTTTCGGCCCAATAACGCTCCGGTAAGCCGATCCTGCTAGCGTTTTCCTTGACAAGCAAAAGCCGGGCCAGTTTCTATGCCCGACCGGAAAGCAAGAGTGCGACGCGTAGACGAGGCGTTTGAATCCCACCATGGCGCTGGCAGCCAAACTGCAGCTCAGACAATCCCAGTCGCTGGTGATGACGCCGCAGCTGATGCAGTCGATCCGGCTGCTGCAGCTCACCCATGTCGAGCTCGAACGCTTCATCGACGAGGAGATCGAGCGCAACCCTCTCCTGGAGCGCGCCGAACCGCAGGACGACGCCGCCAGCGACCAGGCCCAGAAAAGCGAGGCCGCGCCGGAGCGGGATAGCGCGGGCGACTGGTTCGAGGGCGAGACGGAGTGGAGCGCGGAAGCGATCTCGCAAAAGCTCGACTCTTCCCTGGAGAACCTGTTTCCCGACGATCCCGGCACAAGCGAACGGCTGGGGCCGGATCTCACGGCGCAGTGGAAGTCGGCAGCGGGCAGCGCCGGCACGGCCTCATCCGAGGGGTTCGACGTCGGCGACATGGCAGCGGCCGCGGTCACATTGCGCGAACATGTCGGCGAGCAGATCGCGCTTGCTTTGCTGAGCCCCGGCGACCGTCTCATCGCGGGCGAGCTTGCCGACGGGCTCGACGAGGCCGGTTATCTGCGCACCGACCTGGTGGAGATCGCGGTCCGGCTCGGCACCGATGAAGCAGCGGCGGCGCGGGTGCTCGGCGTCTGCCAGAGCTTCGAGCCGGCAGGGCTCTTCGCGCGCGACCTTGCCGAGTGCCTGTCGCTGCAGCTTCAGGCGCGCGACAGGCTCGATCCGGCAATGAAAGCGCTGGTCGCCAATCTCGAGCTCCTGGCGCGGCGCGATTTCCAGACGCTGAAGCGCATCTGCGGCGTCGACGAGGAGGACCTCCTCGACATGCTGGCCGAGATCCGCGCGCTCGATCCGCGCCCCGGGCTGGCCTTTTCGGGCGGCGCCAGCGACGCGATCGTCGCCGATGTCGAGGTCCGCGCGGCCAATGACGGCAGCTGGGCCGTGGAGCTCAATGCCGACACGCTGCCGCGCGTGCTGGTGGACAATGTCTACTTCGCCCGTGTCTCGAGCCACGCCAAGGACCAGGCGGAAAAGGATTTTCTCGCCGAATGCCTGCAGAACGCCAACTGGCTGACGCGCAGCCTCGACCAGCGTGCCAAGACCATTCTCAAGGTGGCGTCGGAAATCGTGCGGCAGCAGGACGCCTTTCTCGTCCATGGCGTGCGCCACCTCAAGCCGCTCAACCTGCGCACGGTGGCCGACGCCATCGGCATGCATGAATCGACAGTCAGCCGCGTCACCGCCAACAAATACATGCTGACGCCGCGCGGGGTTTTCGAGCTGCGCTATTTCTTCACAGCGTCGATCGCCTCGGCCGAAGGCGGCGAAGCGCACTCTTCCGAGGCCGTGCGCGACCGCATCAAGCAGATGATCGACGAGGAAAAGCCCGCCGACGTGCTTTCCGACGACGCCATCGTCGACATGCTCAAGGAAAGCGGTGTCGATATCGCGCGCCGCACCGTTGCGAAATATCGCGAAGGCATGAATATCCCATCGTCTGTGCAAAGACGGCGGGAGAAGCGGGCGCTCGCGAACGCCGGCCGCTAGGCCTGCCCCGAATCCCCGGCGAGCCTTGGTCGGTGCCAGACGGGCTGATTTCCCACAATTCCCAAGCTTGATTGACAAGCCGCAATGAAGTGTCTAGAAGCCCGCCCGCATGAGCAGGGCGGTAATGCCCGCTTGCGAATGGGTCCGTCAGACAAGGCCATGGACGGCCAAGAAGGCGACTTGTGATCAACCGGAAAGTTCGGGTCTAAAATCGGCGCGCATGCCGCTGCGAAGCTTGTGCGCGCGCCCCACGGGTATAAACTCGGGACTAGTTTGAAGCCTGGGCAAGGAAGGTCAGTTTTCAGATGAATCTACGCATTTCGGGAAAACACATGGACATCGGCGATGCGTTCCGCACACGCATCAACGACCGGGTCGGCGAGGCGATCGAGAAATATTTCGATCGGGGTTTTTCAGGACATGTCACGGTCATCAAATCGGGGTCGCGTTTCTCCGCCGACTGCATGGTCCGGCTTGATTCCGGCGCTTCCTTGCAGGCGACCGGCGACGCCCAGGACCCGACGCTTGCCTTCGAGGCGGCGGCCGATCGCCTGGAAACACGGCTTCGCCGCTACAAGCGCCGGCTGAAATCGCGCAATACGGGCAACGGCAATGGCGAAGAGCCGACCGACATCGCCTACACGGTGATGGCTCCCCTCACAGATGATGAGGAAGACATTCCGGAGGACTTCGCTCCGGCCATCGTCGCCGAATCAAGCATGACGCTACGGACCATGTCGGTGGCGTCGGCTGTCATCGAGCTCGACAACAGCGACAGCCCGGTATTCCTGTTCCGCAATGCCGGGACCGACCATCTCAACATCGTCTACCGCCGGCCGGATGGCAATATCGGCTGGATCGATCCGTCGACGACCAAAGTCGCACAAGCATAAAAAGCCGGCCGCGCGAGGGGGCGACGACTGGCGCGGCAGGCGAGCAAGGGATTTTTCAAGCATGGATCTCAGCGATCTCATCAGCGTCCCGGCGATCATGCCGGCGTTGAAGGCGAATTCCAAAAAGCAGCTTCTGCAATTGCTGTCGGAGAGGGCGGCGGCGATTTCGGGAATCCCGGAACGGGAGGTGTTCGACACCATCCTGCAGCGCGAGCGGCTGGGATCGACCGGCGTCGGCAATGGCATCGCCATTCCGCACGGCAAGCTCGCCGGCGTGAAGCGGATCGCCGGCGTCTTCGCGCGGCTGGAAACGCCGGTCGATTTCGAGGCATTGGACGACCAGCCGGTCGACCTCGTCTTTCTGCTGCTGGCGCCCGAAGGCGCCGGCGCCGACCATCTCAAGGCGCTGTCGCGCATCGCGCGCGTGCTGCGCGATGCCGACACGGTGGCCAAGATCAGGGGCACGCGCGACGCAGTGGCGATCCACGCCCTGCTGTCCGACACGCAGGCTTCGCACGCGGCCTGAAGTTTGGGATAGATCTAGTTTTGGGATTAAGCCCTAGAGGGGCCGCCGAGAGCGGCCCTTTCCATTTCGGACTGCCAGCAATCGCCTTAGTGGATGGCGACAGTGGTCAGGTCGTTCTCCAACGCACCCGCCAGCGCCCGGTCACGGGCATCGGAAAGCAGGATCGGCTGGCCGTTGGCGGCAAACAGCGCCCACAACTCCAGGCCGGGTGCGATTTCGCCGAGGCCCGGGAAGCGGCCGCGCAGTTCGTCGCTCGACACTTTCCGCAGATAAGCGACAGAGCCTTCGCCGAGATGGGCGAGTTCGCCGCTGGTCATGGTGATCGTTTCGTCAGTTCTGGTCATTTCAAGCCTCCTTGGCGCGAGGACGCCAGGATTGGCCGCCTCGCATAGAGCCATCGGCGAAGGTCAGTCTTTCACCGATATGTTTATTTTCCGTACCAGCCGCTCGGCCTCCGGCCGATCGAGATCGATCGACAGCAGGCCGTTCTTCAGCTCGGCCGCTATCACCCGCATGCCGTCGGCCAGCACGAAACAGCGCTGGAACTGGCGCGCGGCGATGCCGCGGTGGAGGAATTCGCGCTCGGTGTCGTCGGTCTGGCGACCGCGCACGATCAGCTGGTTTTCCTCCGTGGTGACATCGAGATCGCTCTCGGCGAAACCGGCAACGGCCAATGTGATGCGCAGCCTTTCGGCCTTGCCGTCAGCGGCGCTGAGGCGTTCGATGTTGTACGGCGGATAGCTGTCGCCGGTCTTCGCCAGACGCTCCAGCGTCTTTTCCATGGCGTCGAAGCCCAGAAGAAGCGGGCTGGAGAAGGGCGTCATTCGACTCATTGTTACACTGTCCTCTGAAGAGCGACACAAACTGGAAAAACCCGGATGGCATTTTTCCCGATGGTCTTGATATGGTCCGCCGCGCGATCAAGTTCAAGCCACTGAAATCAGGATGACGTTTCGTTGAACCGCCATCCTGTTTCAGCTTCTCGTTGGAGCATGATCTTGTCCGAAAACCGGTTCCCACTTTTTCGGGATCATGCTCGAAACCCCGCCCAAAAAGACTCCCCAAAAAGGAATTGAAATGCCCCAGTCCAGAAAGATCATCATCGACACGGATCCCGGCCAGGACGACGCCGTCGCCATATTGCTGGCGCTCGGCAGTTCCGAGCTGGAGATCGTCGGCATCACCGCAGTTGCCGGCAACGTGCCGCTGAAGCTGACCCAGAACAACGCCCGCAAGATCTGCGAATTGGCCGGCCGGCCCGACATCAAGGTCTATGCCGGCGCCATCCGCCCGCTGACGCGCGAGTTGGTCACCGCCGAGGAAGTGCATGGCAAGACGGGCCTCAATGGCCCGCAGCTGCCTGAGCCCACCATGCCGTTGCAGGAACAATACGCCGTCGATTTCATCGTCGAGACGCTGATGCGCGAGGAAAGCGGGACGATCACGCTGTGCCCGCTCGGACCGCTCACCAACATCGCGCTGGCGCTGATCCGCGAGCCCAGGATCGCGCCCCGCATCAAGGAAATCGTCCTGATGGGCGGTGGCTTGTTCGAGGGCGGCAATGTCACCCCGGCCGCCGAATTCAACATCTATGTGGACCCGCAGGCCGCCGATCTGGTGTTCAAATCGGGCATCCCGATCGTGATGATGCCGCTCGACGTCACCCACAAGGCGCTGACCTCGTCAAAGCGCATACAGGCTTTCCGTCAGCTCGGCACCAAGGTCGGCACCGCGACCGCCGAGATGCTGGAGTTCTTCGAACGCTATGACGAGGAGAAATACGGCACCGATGGCGGGCCACTGCACGATCCGTGCGTGATCGCCTATCTCCTGAAGCCGGAACTGTTCAAGGGTCGGCGCTGCAATGTCAGCGTGGAGACCGCGTCGGAGCTCACCATGGGCATGACGGTGATCGACTGGTGGGGCGTCACCAAGCGGGAAAAGAACGCCACCGTCATTCGCGACATCGATCATGACGGCTTCTTCGCGCTGTTGGTGGAGCGGCTGAGGCGGCTGAACTGACCTCTTGATATCAGCAAGCGCACGTCGTCACCCTGTTGAGCAATCGAAGGTGTCGACGCTGTGCTTGTGATGCTGCCGCTCAATGGACAGCACCAACCTCTCGCGCCACTCATTCCGGAAAGCGGTATGAGATGAAACCATTTTCGCGGATGACGCGCTCGATGCCGACATGTGAGCCGATCACGTGAAGGCGGTCGTCGTCGACGAGAAGGGATGAGCCGTCGTCAAGCAAAAGCACATAGTTAATGCGGCCCTGTCCCCACTGGGCACTTCTGATCGTTGCACCGACCGCGGCGACCGACCGTATCGGGCTGGCCGCATTGGTCCAGCCGATTACCGCTGCGGGTACTGCCATGAGAAAAAAGACGATCGGCACCACGCCGAGCGCGTTCCTTTTCAGACCCTCAAAAGCCCATAACACTGGCATGTATCCCCAACTTCAAATCATGTGGTGAATAGAAGGCCGACTTTCAATCAGCCTTCTATTCCATGAGATTGTCGTTGGTGCTCTGGTTCTGAGCGCCGTTACTTCGCCTTCGAAAACGCCAGCCACAGTCCGCCGCCGACGAGAAAACTGCCGCTAATGCGCGACATCAGCCTGACACGGCTGGCCGACAGCAGGCGACCAGCACGGCCGGCGGCAAGAGCGTAGGTCGAGTCCGACATGGCGGCGAAGATCATCGCCGTCAGGCCCATGACCACGATCTGCAGCGTGTAATTGCCCTGCGGCGCGATGAACTGCGGGAAGAAGGCGCCGAAGAACACCAAGGTCTTCGGATTGCTGATCGCCACCAGAAAACCCTGCAGGAAGAAGCCGCCACGCGGCCTCTTCGCCGACCCGTCCGGGTTCAGCGCGCCTTTTGCGCGAAACATCTGGATGCCCATCCAGATCAGGTAGGCGGCGCCGAGCAGCCGCACCCATTCGAACCAGTGGCCCATGCCGGCGATCAGCGTGTTGAGGCCGATGCCAACGATGGCGATCATGATGGCCAGCCCGGCCTGCGTGCCGGCTACATTGGCGAGACCGGCGCGCGAGCCGTGGCGAATGCTGTTGGCGATGATCAGCGTGACGGTCGGGCCCGGTACCAGGATGATGACGATGCAGGCGACGACATAGGTGGCGTAGAGTTCCAGCGACATGATTCTTGCCTCGAACAGGATAGCGCCGACTTGGGCGGAGCGCGATCAATGCACGGGATTGGCGTTGGCGCAAGCTGGCCGGGCAGGGCGGCCCGTCACGCGGCCCCCACCGGCCATGGAAGCGTCGTCTCATAGGCGGCGCCGGCCTTGAGCACGGCGAGATCGCCGCGCGGGCGACCGATCAATTGCATGCCCATCGGCCGGCCTTTTGCGTCGAAGCCGGCCGGCACGTTGAGCGCCGGGCAGCCGCCCAGCGTTGCAAAGGCGGAGACCTGCATCCACCGATGATAGCTGTCCATGGTCCGCCCCGCGACCTCGCGCGGCCAGTGGGTGGTGACGTCGAACGGGAAGACCTGCGCGGTCGGCAGAGCGATGAGGTCGAAGCGCTTGAACAGCGACAGCAGCGTGCGATGCCACGCGGTGCGCTGGACGCTGGCGGCGTGGATCTGCGGCGCGGTAAGGCGTATCGCCTGTTCCACTTCCCAGACGGCCTCAGGCTTCAGGAGCCTGCGCTTTCCCGGGTCATCGTAATGCGCTTTCAACCCGCAGCCGCTGCTTGCCTGGCGCAAGGTGACGAAAGCCTGCCACAACGCCTCGAAATCGACATCCGGCACCAGCGCTTCGCTGGGGAACGACGCGTCCGCAAAGCGGGCAAGCGCGGTCTCGCAGAGGTCGAGCACGCCCGGTTCCGTCGGCAGATGGCCGCCGAGATCGCCCAGCCAGGCGACGCGGCCGCCGGAGGCTTTCGTCCCCAAGCCGTCGAGGAACGAGCCCTCCTTGACATAGGACAACGGTGCCTGCGGATGGTAGCCCGCCTGTTCATCGAGCAGCAGTGCGATGTCGCGCACGCTGCGGCCCATCGGTCCCTCGACGCCCATTTGCGAATAGAAGACGTCGATGTCGGGCCCGGCGGGCACAAGCCCCTGCGAGGGACGGAAGCCGTAGACATTGTTGTAGGCGGCCGGATTGCGCAGCGAGCCGCCGAAGTCGCTGCCGTCGGCGACCGGCAGCATGTCGAGCGCCAGCGCCACCGCCGCGCCGCCGCTCGAGCCGCCGGCAGTCAGCGCCGGGTCGAAGGCGTTGAGCGTCGGCCCGAAGACCGGATTGTAGGTGTTGGAGCCAAGGCCGAATTCCGGAACATTGGTCTTGCCGATGATGATGGCGCCGGCCTTGCGGATGCGCTCGACGAAGAAGTCGTCCGTGTCAGGGATGAAATCGGCGAAGATCGGCGAGCCGAAGGTGGTTCTGAGCCCCTTGGTCAGGGCGAGGTCCTTGATGGCGATCGGCAGGCCGAACAGCGATCCGGTCTCGCCGCCGCGGGCCAGATGAGCATCGGCGTTGTCGGTTTCGGCCAGGATATCGGCGCGCTCGCGCAGCGAGACGATAGCGCTGACCAGCGGGTTCACGGCCTCGATGCGGTCAAGGAAAGCGCTGACGACTTCACGCACCGACAATTGCCGTTGCCCGATCCTTTCGGCGAGCTCGACGGCGGAGAGACGGCAGATATCGCCGGCCGGCGGCAGGGCGTGCTTGGTGACGGGACGCATGCTTAGCGCGTTCCCGCCAAGGCAGCGTCGACATCCTTGCCGAGCGGGATCGCCGGCTGCGCGCCGGGTTTCAGACAGGCGAGCGAGCCGGCTGCGGCGGCACGGGTGATTGCGTCCTGAAGCGACAGGCCGGACGACAGGCCGGCGCCGAAATAGCCGCAAAAAGTGTCGCCGGCGCCGACGGTGTCGACCGGCGTGATCTTCAGCGCCGGAACGGTGAGGAAATCATCGGGCGTGGCGGCCAGCACGCCGTCGCCGCCCAGCGTGACGACAATGGCGCGGCCGGTCTTTTGAGCGTAGTCGCGCATGCGGGCAGGGCGGTCGCGCCCGGAAAGCGCCAGCGCCTCGCCGTAGAGATCGAACTCGGTTTCGTTGGCGACCGCATAGTCCGCCTTACCGAGGAAGCCGGCGGCTTCGGCTCGGAAGGGCGCGGTGTTGACCACGCTGACGCCGCCCGCCGCGCGCGCCGCGTCGAGCGCGGCTTCTACCGTCTGCAGCGGGATCTCATGTTGCAGGAGCACGACATCGCCCTTTTTGAGATAGGCCTTGGCGACATCGCCCGGCACCACCGAATCATTGGCGCCCGGCACGACGGCGATGACGTTCTCGCCATCGGCGCCTACCAGGATCAGCGCCGTGCCGGTGGAGGCGAAGCTTTGGCCGACACCGGAGAGATCGACATTGCCGGCCTTGAGAAGGGCGAGCGCTTCGGGGGCAAAGCTATCCTTGCCGACCGCACCCACCATGCGCACCTGGGCTCCCGCGCGCGCCGCGGCCAGCGCCTGGTTGGCGCCCTTGCCGCCGGGGGCGGTGGCGAAGCTCGAGCCGCGCACCGTCTCGCCGGGTTCCGGCAGGCGGTCGACATTGGCGATGAGATCGAGGTTGATCGAGCCGACAACGATAATCACAAAATCTGCCTCCCGTTGAAGCGGCCCGGGCCCGTGCTTGAAGGCGGACCTGCTCCAAGATTCTGCTTTCTGCAATTCCTGGCGAAATGTGCGGCGAAGCGCCAGTCCTGGAATTGCGTGCTGGGCGCGAAGCTAGCCGCAAAGACCGCCGGTTGCCAGACATGCCGGTTGCGCGGGCTCTTGGCCCACAGGCATCATTCGCAGCGCACCGTGACCGTACCCTGGTAGTTGCCTGCCGGGAAGATGCCGGGCGACTTGGTAGCGGTGAGATCGACCTGGATGGTGTGGGTGCCGTTGGTCACCCGCTGCGGCGAGCTGCCCGGTATGTCCACGCCTGAGCCGTCGAGGCGGAAGACGGAGGCGAAGGTGACATTGGTGTCGCCGCCGCTCGGCGCCGAGGTGAAGGCGATCGGCGCCGGCGCAGATACGGAATAGCAGTCCAGGAGGTTAAGGATGGTGCACAGAAGCGAGTTCGCCGTGATGGTGGCGCCGGCGCTCGACCCGCCTGCCTGCTTGGAGCCTAAGATGTTGATGGTGGGATTCGATTTCATCGTCCCCGAGGCGCCGATCATGATCGTGCAGGTGCCGATGATCGCCGCCTGCGCCGGAAGGCAGAGACCGGCAAGCGCCGCAAGCGCTAACAGCGCGCTTCTATTTCCGCTTCTTTTTCTTCTCATTGCCGGTCGTGCCTCTGATGGTCCAGCCTTCATTGGCCCATCCCGCTGATTTGACTTGGGCCCCGTTGGCTTGCGCCGAGTTGGCTTGCGGCGCGCCGGCCTGGGGCGCGGCGCCCTGGAGTGGCGAGGCGGGCACACTCCCCGTCGTCTGCCCGTCTGCGCCGATGCCCATTTTGAGCAGCTTCAATTCCAGCTGCAGGCGCTCGACCTCTAGCTCGTAGAGGCGGCTGCAATCGACGCGTTTGGGCGTCCGCCCGATCGGAATCACCACGCGGCCATAGGTGGCGACGTCGCTGTTGGCCTGGTTGCTGGAGTTGTTGCCGCGGATGACGCCGAGGTCGAGATAGGCGCCGCTGCCGGAAACGGCCGAGCGGCAGGTCGTGCCGTCGCTGGCATGAACCTCGTCCTGGCCCTGGGGCAAGCTGACGCCGGGCAGGCTGAAACCGGTCTGGTTCTGATTCAGATTCAGGATATCCTCGGCAAGTCCCCGACTGACGACAGCCAGGGCGGGCAGCAAGGACAAGGTCAGAACCTGCGATGCCCGAAGAACTTTCCGCATATCTGTGCCCTTATCTGGGTCTGCTCGCTTGGAAAGGGGATACTCTCGGTACAGATACGCACTTTACGCTCGTTCGCGCCGTCGAACGGGACGACCACCAGGACAGGGCGCGACGCCTGGCCGGCCAGAAGGAAGGCGCTCGGCGTGATCCTGGCCGCGACGGGCTGGAAATCCTGGTCGTAGACATGGACCTCGACGCGAATGCGCTGGTTGTACGGGTTGCCCGGAAAGACGCGGACGGCAAAGGCATCGGTGAAGGATCGCACCTCGCCTCGCATAGGCGTCATCGACTGGCCGGTCGCCGCTACGGGAGACAGCGCGGCGATCAGGCCCGCCGTCAGGATTGCAATTCTTCTCAAGGACCGCTCCTTTCGCCAGAGGACTATTCGCAGCGCAGCGTCACCGTTGCCTGGTAATTGCCGGCGGAGAACCGGTTCGTGCCGCTCTTGGTGCCGGCGAGATTGACCGCCACCGTCGATGTGCCGGGCACCGTCAGCGCGGTCGCGGTGCTGGTTTCGGCAATCGTCTGCGCGCCTGAAGTGGCGAAGGTCGGGGTCCATGTCGTCGCCGTCGTGTCCGATGCCGGCACGGTCGTCGTGGTTACCGGGTCCACGCTGAGCGAGACGCCGCCCGTCGTGTCGACCTGAGCGCTGCCTGCCGAGCCGCCGGCATTGTGCGAGCTCAGCGACTGAAGATTGCTGCTCACGGTCATCGTGCCGTTGGAGTTGATCGTGATGGTGCAGGTCGCGGTGATTGTGCCGTTGAAAAGCACGTTTCCTGTGGCGGCCGATGCCGTCTGGCAGGCGCAGGCGGCCAGCAAGCCTGCTGCCATTGCGGCCCGAGCGATTTTCATTGAACCCCTCCTTCGAGCCGGATGGTGCCGGCTCAACGTCGGGTCATCTTCCCTTTATCGTGGTTAATTTAGCGTTAAGTGAAATAACGTCAGGAAGCAACTTAAAGGAAACCGGCGGTAACCGCAGGTTGTCACCGGTTGTATTTTGCAAATATGTCGATCGGTTTATTAAAGCTGTATCGATTTATATTACGATATGCGGTTTTTCACAACGGTACGCCAAAAAATCGATTGTTTCAGGAGCCCACTTGCCCTGCTTCCCAGCCGAGGATGGCGCGCTTGCGCGTCAGACCCCAGTGGTAGCCGGTGAGCGCGCCGGACTTGCCCAGCGCCCGATGGCAGGGCACCACGAAGGACATCGGGTTGGCGCCTACCGCCGCACCGACGGCCCGGCTGGCGCTTGGCGCGCCGATGCTCGCCGCGATCGAGGAGTAGGTGCAGGCCCTGCCCATCGGGATGCGCAGCAAGGCTTCCCAGACGCGAAGCTGGAAATCGGTGCCGATCATCACCACGCGCAGCGGCTGGTCTGCGCGCCACTTGGTCGGGTCGAAGACCCGCGCGGCGTAAGCCTGGGTGGCCGACATGTCCTCGACATAAGTCGCGTTCGGCCAGCGGCCGGACATGTCGGCGAAGGCAGCCCGCTCGCCGCCGGCGTCGCAGAAGGCGAGGCCGGCGAGGCCGCGGTCGGTGACCATGATCAGCGCGATGCCGAAAGGCGAGATGTGGTAGCCGTAGCGGATCGTGAGACCCGCGCCGCGCGTCTTGTAGTCGCCGGGCGACATCGCCTCATGGGTGACGAAGAGGTCGTGCAGCCGGCCGGGGCCGGACATGCCGAGCTCGAACGAGGTCTCCAGCAGCGGCATGCCGGAATCGAGCAGCCTGCGCGCATGGTCGAGCGTCACCGCCTGCAGAAAGGCTTTCGGCGACAGGCCGGCCCAGCGCGTGAACAGCTTCTGCAGGCCGGTCGGCGTCTCGCCCACTTCCTCCGCCAGCACCTCCAGCGAAGGCTGGTCGCGATAGTCGAGACTAATCTTCTCGATGGCGCGGCGCACGACGTCATAGTCGCTGCCTTCCGGGGTGATGTCGTTCTCAAGGATCGCGATCGGCTTCATTTGCGTATTCATGGTCATCTGCGCGTTCATGGCAATATCTCCTTGGCCGCGAATATCGGTCTTCCCGAGCTTTGCCTCCACCCGAAACTTGCCTTCTTGCCGCCGGCACCCAGATAGAGCTGGCTTCGAGGCGAAGAGGACAATCATGGCCGGCGAGCGGGTCGATCTGACCGGGGCGAAGGAAACCTTGCTGATGACGCTCTACGGCAAGGCGCTGGAGAGCCGGCTGCCCAATTCGCTCCTCCAGGATCGCTTCGCCGACGAGGCGGTGCGCAAGATCGACTATGATTTCTCGAAGCTCAAGGTCGACGGCAATCTCGGGCTGGGCTTTGCGATCCGGGCGAAAACACTGGACGTGTGCGTCGCGGATTTCCTTGCGAGATATCCGGATGCGATCGTCCTGCATCTGGGATGCGGGCTCGATACGCGGATATTTCGCGTCGATCCACCGCCGGGCGTCGACTGGTTCGACGTCGATTACCCGGAGGTCATCGAGCTCAGGCGTAGGCTCTATCCGCCTCGTGACAGTTATCACCTTGTCGCCTCGTCGGTGATCGAGCCAGATTGGCTGACCGTGGTGCCCCGCAACCGTCCCGCCATGGTATTGGCGGAGGGGCTTACGCCGTATCTCCCCGCCGATGAGGGGCCGCGGCTGTTTGCTCGGCTTGTCTCGCATTTTGCCGGCGGCGAGCTGATGTTCGACGCCTATAGCCATTTCGGCCTGAAGCTGATGCGCCTCAATCCGGCCATCAAGGCCACAGGCTCCGAAGTCCACTGGGCCATCGAGGATCCGCGCGAACTGGAGCGGGCGGTGCCAAAACTTCGCTTCATCGGCGAAATCCCGTCCTACAGGCCGCAGCAAGGAGCGCGGCTTGGCTGGTCCGCGCGCTTGTTCGTCGGCCTCTGGAGGCTTATTCCGGCGATGCGCAAGGTCGGCAGGCTGCTGCGCTACCGGTTTTGATTTGCTTGTTTTGCTCAGCGCATGTTCTTGTCCGAACCGCATGTCAGCGAAAGCAAAACCGGCGTCCACTTTTCGCTGACGCGGACCTTCGGTTCGGGATCATGCTCAGCGCGTCTTGGCGGTCGCCAGCGCGCGCGAAAAGGCGGTGGCGAAGCTTTCGCGGTCGTCGGGATTGAGGAAGCCTCCGATCGCCACGCTCTTGCCCGGCGCTTCGACCGCCATCCTGGTGATGCCGATTTCGCTGTGGCGGGCGATCGAGAACCGCGTCCAGAACGGGTTGAAATGATGCGCTTCAGAGCGGCCGGAAGGTGCTGTCTTGCGGATGTCGAGGCTGGTGCGCGATACCGAGATTTCCTCGCGGGCGCGCGCGGCGCGATAGTTGGCGCGGAAAGCGATATAGACGGCGATCACATCGAGGCCGAAGAAGCCGAACACCGGCCAGGCGCCATGCGCCAGGAAAAAGGCGCCGGTGACCGCCCAGCCGAAGACAAGCGCGCCCATCAGGATCAGGAAACCGGTGCGGCCGAGCGAGCGGTGCGGCGTCAGCAGGGCCTGGAAAAATGGCTGGTCGGCTTCGAATGACGCGTTTGTGTCGCTCATGAGGGAATATTATAGGAAGGGACATGGCGCCTCCCAAGTCCAAAAAATCCATCGCTGTCAAAAAGCCTCAACCCGCCGCTGCCGGCGGCCGGGCGACTGGTACACGGTCGCGAAAAGCTGCCTCCCGGTCGCTCTACAGTGCCGCCGAGGTGCATGAGATATTCAGGCGCTTTTCCGTGCAGCGGCCCGAGCCGAAAGGCGAGCTCGACTATGTCAACGCCTTCACCCTGCTGGTCGCGGTGGTGCTGTCAGCGCAGGCGACCGACGCGGGCGTCAACAAGGCAACCAAGGCATTGTTCGCGGCTGCCGACACGCCAGCCAGGATGCTGGCATTGGGCGAGGCCAAGGTCGGCGACTACATCCGCACCATCGGCCTGTGGCGCAACAAGGCGAAGAACGTGATCGCGCTGTCGAAGGCGCTGATCGAAGACTATGCGGGCGAGGTGCCGCGGGATCGCGACGAGCTGGTGAAGCTGCCGGGCGTCGGGCGCAAGACCGCCAATGTCGTGCTCAACGTCGCCTTCGGCCAGCACACGATGGCGGTCGACACGCATATCTTCCGCATCGGCAACCGGATTGGGCTGGCTCCCGGCAAGACGCCGGAACAGGTCGAACAGGGGCTGCTGAAGGTCATCCCGGCCGAATATATGCGCCACGCGCATCACTGGCTGATCCTGCATGGCCGCTATGTCTGCAGGGCGCGCAAGCCCGATTGCCCGGCCTGCGTCATCGCCGATATCTGCAAGTCAAAGGAAAAGACCACCGACATACCGGCGCCGCTGGTGCCGATCGCGCCGCTGGATGAGACGTTTGCGGCCGAGGCCTAAAACGCGTCGCGATCTTCAGATTCGCTCCATGCGCTTTAGGTTTTGATTTTACGCATGTCTTTACCCCGAAACCGGTCCCCACTTTCGGGAGACATGCTTTAGGGCGTGTCTGGCTCTAATAGCCGTAGCCGCGCGCCATGGCCGCGGCAAAGACCGGAATGAGCAGGAAGATGAGGCCTTCGGCGCGGACATAGTTCTTCACCGAGGCCAGTTCTGTCGCCGGCACGGCGAAAGACGGATTGCCGTTCGCCTGCCTGTTCCAGGAGAGGAAGCGCATGGTCGGCACGATCGACAGCAGGCCGACGATGGCGAAGGCCGCTATCTTTGCCCAGAACACCCAGTTGTAGACGTAGAACTCCCAACCCTTCAGGCCGAAGAACACCCGGCAGACGCCGACGATGACGATCAGCGCAGCGATGATGCCGTAATGGCGGTCGATGCCGGCTAGGCGCTTCAGCGTCGCCGCCCCTAGATCGCCGCGCACCAGCACGAACTCGGCACCGATGATGCCGGCCAGCGAGAACACCAACAGGTGATGGAGAATGGCCAATACAAGATCAGTGGTGTCCATGTTCTTCCCTACGCCCACGGCCGCGACGCGGCTGGATACCGTGTCAGAAGAGTAGCATCATCGGTCAAGATTCCCAGACGGCGAAATCGTTGCGCTGGAGGATGATCTCGGCCAACCCTGGCCCTTGCCGCGGGACGCCGGTTTGCTAGAGCAATTCCAGTAAAAGTGTGAGCGGTTTTCCGTCCGGAATTGCGTGAAAACAAAGAGTTAGTGTGTTTCACCGTTTCGC
>CCNC01000075.1 GCA_000824845.1 Mesorhizobium sp. ORS 3359
GATGAGCGACTATCTGAGGTGTCAAGTTGCATTTGCGAACTGTTTGCGCGCGTCGCGTGCTTTTGCATTGAGGATGACGAGCAGCTTCCTGGCGAGCGCAATGCGAATGACCATCTTTTCCTTTCCAGCCGCCTGCAACCGTTGCTTGAAGGCGGCGAGATGCGGATCATATTTGGCAACGATGCTGGCAACGAGGAAGAGGACGCCTCGCGGCCCGGCGCGGCCACCGCGCACCGATCTTCGGCCACTGCGCTTGCCGCTGTCATTGGCGATCGGAGCCAGGCCTGCCAGCTTGGCGATGGCCCTGTTGGAGACGATGCCGATCTCAGGCAGTTGAGCCATCAGCCTCGGCACGGTGCGAGAAGCCACGCCCTTGAGCGAGCGAAAGGCCCGGTCGAGGCATGCCCACAACGGATCATCGTCGATGAGCGAAGCGATCTCACCCTCGAGCCTGCGGCTTTGGCGTGTGAGCAGCGCGATCACCTCATCGAGGCTGGCGATGGTCTCGGCGTCGAGGGCAGCACTCTTGCGCTGCTTTTGAACGGTGAGATCGCCAGTCACCTGGGAAAGCCGGGCAACCAACGCCTTGAGCCGCAGTTGGGCCGCATTTGGTGGCGGCATCGCCTTGAGCTGCTTGACCGCGCCATAGCGGGCGATCATGGCGGCATCGATCTTGTCGGTCTTTTCCAGGAAGCCCATCGCCTCGGCGAAGTAGCGCACACTGCGGGCATTGGCCAAGCCACAGCATACGTCCAACTCCCACAGCAGCAGGAAGGCCAGCCGTTCATAGCCGCCGCTAGCCTCCATAACGACAAGCTCGACGTCGTGGCTCTGACACCAGGCGGCCAGATCGGCGATGCCTGCCGCATCATTGCCGAAGCGGCCCACCGCCCCGCTCGGCTCGACATGGGCATCGAGCCATCCTTTCGAAACATCCACTCCACATACGATCTTGTTCACGGTAACCTGCCTTGTGCGTGCGATTGGAGCCAAGCGACTATTCGGTCGTGCGTGACGAAGGCGAAGATCCCAGGCTCATCCACGGTTGTGACCGGAGGGGTGTCGGGCGACTTCGCCAAGCCTCGAATCGGATGGCCGTCCGGTTCGAGGCTCAGTCGCTTTCCTTGCACAAATCTCTGTCCGTGCAGATACAAGGGGTG
>CCNC01000076.1 GCA_000824845.1 Mesorhizobium sp. ORS 3359
ACATTTTCATCCCGCTCTAGCCATCGACAGCAAGTTGCGCGGCTACGATCTCGTCAAGATCAAAATCGCCAACCTCGTGATAGGACCGGAAATCCGAACTCGCGCGATGGTCGTCCAACAGAAGACCGGCCGACCTGTTCAGTTCGAGTTGATGAGCGATGCACGCTCCAGCCTTCTCGCATGGCTGGAGCGACGCGGCGGTACAGTCGATGACTACGCGTTCCCGAGCAGGATCGATCCAGGGGCTCACATGAGCACAAGGCAGTATGCCCGTCTCGTCGACGAATGGGTCGAGGCGGTCGGACTTCGACCAGAGGAATACGGAACCCATTCCCTGCGTCGCACCAAGGCCTCGATTATCTACAAAGCGACAGATTTGCTCGGCCATACCAAGATCGAGAATACGGTCCGCTATCTGGGTATCGATGTCGAGGATGCTCTCGAACTTTCCGAGGCAACTGAGGTTTGATCAGGCACGGCTCCACTTCAGGAGTGGAGCCGTGACCAACTTGCGCTGATCTCGGTCACAGGAGCCGACGTCGCCCAAACCTGAAAGCGGTAGCTTAGCGCTTGGTGCGAACCGTAATCGGAGGCGGGCAGACGGCCCATTTGAGACGATCTCTCAAGGCGATCAATCGCGTCAATGGTTTTGAGAGACGCGATGGCGAAGGCGTCTCCCAACAGAGTCAATTGCTGATCGCGTGTATGCAGCGAGCCCGCAAAACTGCATCGCTCGAAGCTTGTCGCGCATGGTGATCCAAGCATCAAGTCTCGAGATCTTCTTCTTGCCTTGCTCAAGACCAAGCTGGGCCAAGGCGTTGGAGACAGGATCACCACGTTGTCTCCCGACAGAATGCTCCGCGCCCTCGATCTGCGGAAGCTATTCCTAGCCGAACCTGGCCTCTTGGGTCAGCCAACCATGAACCGCGAGCTGAAGGGGAGGCTTCCTGCTCCTACTGCCTTGGGTGAATGCTCGATGTTGCCCGCGACAGCGGCTATGTCAGGTACGGCCTGTTCGAGGTCCCGGCAGATTGCCTTGCAGACCGAATGCGGCGCGTAAGAGGACAGGACGACCGAACTTATCGGCACGAATTGCTTCAACGCCGAGATCGATGACCTCATCTGCTCCACCAGTTCACGCTGCCATTCAATTTCCGCTTCGCCAAATGAAGGCCAGTCGGCTCCCCTTTCCCAGAGCGCGGATGTCTGTGTGCCTTGCTTCAAGATCTGCTGTTCCAGGCGCATAATGCCGACGTCATAACTTACTGCCGCGGCCGTGTTGTAGATCTGATGATTGAGGATCAACCGGCTGTGGAGGCGAGCACCGAGATAGAAGAAGAGGTAGTCCGAAAGGTTCTTGGCCACGCCAAACATGCTTTCGCCGCCGGCCGCGGCCGCGATGTCGTTCTGGACGTAGACGGGATAGCCGATCTCCCTCTCGACCTCGTCCTGAAGCGCGTCAAACCGCTCGCGAGCAGCCCTGGGCGTCAGCTCGAGCTCCGCCTTGTCCTCAGGCAAGGCCAGGCCGATGCCGGCGATACGCGAATGAAGATGCTGCGGCAGATCAGAGATGGCCTTGGCGATTGCGCTCATGAATTGCGGATGGTTGGTGTCCTGCGCTGTGGCGGAGAACGGCAGCACCGCATGGGAGCGGACAGTACCGACGAAGTCTACCAAGACAACTTCCACTTGCCGGTGGCCGACGCTGATTCCGACCGAATAGGCGCCCTCAGGGTTGAGCGAAAGCGGCACAGTCGGCGGGCCGACCCGGCCGCGCTGGGCTTCGCCCTTGGCGATCAGCCCCTCCTGCTCGAGCGAGCGGACGATGACGGAGACCGTCTGCGCCGATAGACCCGTTCGCTCGCCGATTTCGAGACGGGTAATGTCCTTGCTCTGGAGCAGCAGCGACAGGACCAGGCGCTCGTTGTAGCTGCGCACACTGACGGCATTGAGCCCGCTGGCGCGGTCCGCAATCCGCAACGGGTTGGGCGGCGCAAAGCGCATATCAGGCATGGTGCGTCCTCTCGCGATCGATCGTGCGGGACACCCGAATGCCGTCTTTATCTGTCATCCGCCCACCCGATTGCTTCGACTTCGCGGGCTAGCGCACGGCCAAGCGACGCATGCGCCTGTCCGTTGATGTGGAATCCATCGAGCGGATCGCAGCTGACGACCGAGCCCGCGTCGAAGAAATGCACTTCGAGCGAATCGGCGATGATCTCGAATTCGAGCGCCAACTGCCGCGATTTCGCGGGCGCTCCGGCGAAGATCGACCGCCATTCCTTGATGTCGTCAAGCATCGGCGGGGGAGAGACGATCATGATCTCAGGCACGCTGCCGCGCGGGCCGGGTTTCAGTTCCTTGATGTCGTAGACCAGGCAGCCCATGGCCATGGCGACTTCCGAGGCCGGCTGGTTGAAGCGCGCCTTGAGATCGTTGGTGCCAAGCATGATGATGACGAGATCGAGAACAGCATGGCTCTGAAGGCAGGGCCTGAGGTAAGTGCGCCCATTCTTGTGGGCGCCCTCGATGGGATCATCGCGTACCGTCGTGCGGCCGCTGAGGCCTTCCTCGATGACATGCCAGCCGGCGCCCAGCTCCCTCGCCATCACACCGGGCCAGCGTTCGGCCGGACCGTAGCGCTCAAGCGGCGTTCCGCCTGGCACCTGTCCATGCGTGTTGGAGTCGCCGTAGCACAAGACCGATCGCATGCTCCTCTCCGATCCAGCCAAGGTTGTGATTTGCGGAAATGGCGGACGACAGACATTCGTCCGTGTCCTGCAACCCTGCCATCTGGCGGAAAGGTAGCGCAAGGTGCAAAGATAATCCATCACTCTGAATAATTATTGACAGCCCGCCGGATCAATGATTGAACTTTGCCTGGGAGGAATGCCCCGAACCTTTTGCGCCGACCGGCTGCCATGACCCATGGCGGCAACGATGGAGCTTTGTCTCCGGTGGCCATGCGCGCGGGTTGAACAATGAACTGAAGCAGTGCCGGGCTCGCCGCGGCAGGTGCGGCGCTTGGCCATGGCCGGACGCCGATGGGGAAAGTCGTGACCCTGATCACCAGGGTTCGTGGAGCTTGAGAAGGAGGATGGCTCAGTGAGACGGATTATCCAATCAATCGCAGCGGCAGTGATCGCGACCACCATGTGGTGTGCTCCCTCATTCGCCGACGACGTATCGCTGCTTGACGGGGTTACCGCCCGTGGCGGCGATAATCCGACGGTGGAAGCGGGGAAATTCAAGAAGGACCCGCCCTGGGTCATCGGTATGAGCCATTTCGGCGTCAACGCGAACACCTGGACGGTGCAGGTCGCGCATGAGGCCGAGGCCGCCGCCGCAAAGGACAAGCGCATAGCCAAATTCATCCTGCTCGACGCCGGCTTCGACCAGAAGAAGCAGGTCGCCGATATCGAGGACCTGATCGCCCAGAAGGTCGATGCCATCATCGTCCAGCCGGTCACGTCGACGTCGGCGGACGCCAGCATTGCCAAGGCCGTGGCGGCGGGCATTCCGGTCATCGTGCATACCGGACGCATCGAGAGCGACGCCTTCACCACCGAAATCCAGGGCGGCGCCGAGCATTTCGGCAAGGTGATGGGCGACTTCCTGGTCAAGGAGCTTGGTGGCAAGGGCAATATCTGGGTGCTGCGCGGGCTCGCCGGCCATCCGGAAGACACCAACCGCTACAACGGCCTGCTGCAGGCGCTGAAGGGAACCGACGTCAAGATCATCGCCGAGGAGCATGGCGACTGGCAGTACGACAAGGCCAAGAAGCTCTGCGAGACGCTCTACCTGAACAATCCCGAGGTCGACGGCATCTGGTCTTCGGGCGCCGACATGACGCGCGCCTGCGTCGACGTCTTCAAGCAGTTCGGCGCCAAGATCCCGCCGATCACCGGCGAAGGCAACAACGGCTTCTTCGGCCAGTGGATCGCCGACGGCTTCAAGTCGATCTCGGCGGAATACAGCCCGGCCCAGGGCGCGGCCGGCATCCGCGCCGCCGTTGCCCTGCTCGAAGGCAAGGAACTGAAGAAGCATTACGACTACAACCCGCCCGGCTGGGACATCGAGAAGGTCAAGAAATACTATCGCGACGATCTCTCGGCTAATGTCTGGTGGCCCTCGGAGCTGCCCGAAGACAAGCTCAAGGAATTCTACGCCAAGAAGTAAAGGCGGCGCCATGGTGGCGCGGGCGGCGGAGACGCGGGCCCGCGCCACCGAATTCCCTGAACGCAGCGGTGCTTGTTTCGTGAAAACCCTTGTCGAAATGTCGGATATCCGAAAAGCGTTCGCCGGCACGGCGGCGCTGAAGGGCGTCTCGATCGGACTCCAATCCGGCTCCGTCCATGCGTTGATGGGCGAGAATGGCGCCGGCAAATCGACGCTGATGAAGATCCTCGCCGGTGTCCACCAGCCGGATAGCGGCGCCATCCTGCGCGACGGGCGCCAGGTCGCCTTCCACAGACCGAGGGATGCCCTGGAAGCCGGCATCTCGACCGTATTCCAGGAACTGTCGCTGCTGCCCAATTTGACGATCGCCGAAAACATGTTTCTCGGCCGGGAGCCGACCACCGCTTTCGGCGGGGTCGACCATCGGCGCATGCGGTGCGAGGCGGGCAAGGCGCTTGCCGAGCTTGGCCTCACGCTCGATCCGGGCACGTTGGTCTCGATGCTCAGCATCGCGGAACGGCAGTTCGTCGAGATCGCGCACGGCATCATGACCGACGCCAGCGTGTTCATCCTCGACGAGCCGACAGCCGCGCTCAATGCCGCCGATGTCGAGGTGCTGAACCGCCACATCCGCAGGCTGAAGGATGAGGGCAAGGCGGTGGTCTACATTTCGCACCGCATGGATGAGATCTTCGCCATCTGCGACACCGTAACGGTCCTGAAGGACGGCGAGCTCGTCGGCACCAGACCGCTCGCCGAGATCACGCCGGCGACCCTGATCGCAATGATGGTCGGTCGGGAACTGGCCGACCTCTTTCCCCAGCGAGGCGATGCCTCCGGCCCTGTCATGCTTTCGGTCGAGGATTTCCGGATCACCGAGCGCTCCAAAGCGTTTTCGCTGGAGCTCAGCCGCGGCGAAATCGTCGCGCTGGCCGGCCTGGAGGGGCAGGGCCAGCAACGTTTCCTGCGTTCGCTGGTCGGTCAATATCACCCCTTCGCCGGCCGGGTGACGATCAAGGGCAAGTCGCTGCCCTTGCCGGTATCGCCCGGCGGCGGCGTGCGCCGGCTGCAGGCGATGGGCGTCGGCTTCGTTCCGGAGGATCGCAAGGAAGACGGGCTATTCCTCGGCCTTTCGGTGGCGCATAACATTGCCGCGGCGCTTCATTCGAGGCGGTCGGAACTGGCGCGGGCCGCCGGCTATCAGCAGCGGATCGCCGACACGATGTCGAGCCTTGCCGTGAAGGCCAGCGGCCCGGGCGCCGCCGTCGGCACGCTGTCCGGCGGCAACCAGCAGAAGGTGCTGCTCGGCCGCTACCTTGCCGCCGACATCGACATCCTGCTCGTCGAGGAACCGACGCGCGGGGTCGACATCGGCGCGAAGTCAGAGATCTACCGGCTGCTGCGCGATTTTGCCCGCAAAGGCGGCGCGGTGCTTGTGCTGTCGCGCGAGACGGTCGAGCTGATCGGGCTCTGCGACCGGATCTGCGTCGTCCACAATGACACGATCGTGAAGGAAATGCCGGCGGCCGACGCCACGGAGCACAACATCCTCGACGCGGCGCTCGGCGCCAATGGGGAGGCGAATGGGGAGGGAGGTGAGCGCCGATGACAGCCATCAGCCGACGCCTGACGGGCGCGAGAGGATCGCGGCAAGGCATGTGGATGCTGCCGTTGCTCATCGCGCTGGCCATCGCGCTCTGGCTCAGCCTCGAGACGGCGCAGTTCCTCAACGGAGAGAACCTGCTCAATCTGGTGCCGCAGGCGATGCCGCTCGTCATCACGGCGGTCGGCCAGATGTTCGTCATCCTGCTCGGCGGGCTCGACCTTTCGGTCGGGTCGATGATCAGCTTCACGACGGCGGTGCTCGCGCTTGGCGGACCGGCCTGGGTGCTGATTCCGGCCGTGTTCGTGCTGGCCGCGCTGGTCGGCTTCAGCAACGGCTTCATCATCACACGCTTCAACGTGCATCCGATCATCGCGACGCTGTCGACGCAGTACATTCTGCTCGGGATCACGCGGGTGCTGCGGCCGGTTTCGGGCGGCACGGTGCCGGATATCGTCATCAGCGCCGTGGCTGGATCCATCCTCGGAGTACCGATGCCGGTGTTCTGGGGCATCTTCACGCTCGCGGTCGCTTGGAAGCTGCTCTACGGCTTGCGCTTCGGGCTGCACCTTTTCGCGATCGGCGGCGGCGTGGCCTCCGGCGTGGAGGATGCGGCGCATAATTTCGGCATCGCCGACCGGCGCAACATCGTGCTCGCCTATGTGATCTGCGCCTGCTTCGCGGCGCTTGCCGGCATCTTCCTCGCCGGGCGCATCGTCTCGGGCGACCCGAATGTCGGGCTGCTCTTCGAGCTCGACGCGATCACGGCCGTGGCCATCGGCGGCACCCAGCTTTCCGGCGGCATCGGCAGCCTGCACGGGACTGTGATCGGGGCGCTCGTCATGGCGCTGCTCGCCAACGGCATGAACCTGACGAACGTGTCGCCCTTCATCCAGACCACCATCAAGGGAGCGATCCTGCTTCTGGTGGTCGCCCTGCAGTCGCGCAAGAAAATGGGGTTGTAAGGTGGCCGCCGCGCTCGCCAATCCCGTCATGCGCCGCCTGCTGCGCGTCCCGCCTGCCTATTACGTCTTTGCCGTGCTGCTCCTGGTCCTGTGGATCGCGCGGCCGAACATGCTCAATCTCAACATCATGGGCATATTCGTGCGCCAGATCGTGCCGCTCGGAATATTGGTGCTCGGCCAGCTTCTGGTGATGCGGGTGCGAAGCATCGACCTGTCGGGCGGCGGCGTCATCCTGCTCATCAACTACATCATTTCGTCCGGCGTCTTTCCCGGCGCCTCGATGGCGTTCTTCATTGTCCTGGCGCTGGCCATCGGGCTGGCCGTCGGGTTCTTCAACGGCCTGATGGTTGGGGTGAGGCGGGTCTCGGCCGTTATCGTCACGCTCGCGGTCGGCATCGTCCTGGTCGGGCTCGTGCAGTATCTGTCCAGCGGCAAGCCCCCTGGCGATGTGCCCAGCATGTTCGCCGACATCTACAACACCAAGCTCGGCCCGGCGCCGACGCCGGTGATCTTCTGGGTGGCGGTGTCGGCGGCGCTGTCGCTGTTCCTGTCGCGCACGGTTTTCGGCCGCTTCGTCACGTCCGTGGGCGAGAACGTGCAGGCGGCGCATTTCTCCGGCGTCCCGGTCGCTCGCACCGTGGTGCTCGCGCACACGCTGGCAGGCCTGTTCGTTGGCATTGCCGCGCTGGTGCAGACAGCTTCGATCGCCGTCGGCAGCGTCAGGGTCGGGCTCGACCTGCCGATCCTAGCGGTCGCGGCGACCATCCTTGGCGGTGTCGTCTTCGGGCGCGGGGAAGGCGGGGTCTGGGGCCCCTTCTTCGGCGTGCTGTCGTTTGCGCTGCTGTTCGTGGTGATGACCACTTTCGGCATCGATGAGCCCGGCAAGCTGATCGCACAGGGCCTCATCATCCTGCTCGCGGCGATCTTCTACGGCATCAGGCAAAGGTCGGGCTGAGCGAGCGAGTTCGGAGCAGCCAACAGTCAATCGCATAGGGAAAATGGATTGGAGACATGACCAAAAGATCGATTTTATGTTTTGGGGATTCGCTGACCTGGGGCTGGATTCCGGTCATCGAGGGATCGCCGACGCATCGCTACGCCTATGAGGATCGCTGGACGGGAGCGATGGCCTCGCATCTCGGCGACGGGTACCATGTGATCGAGGAGGGGTTGAGCGCCCGCACCACGAGCCTCGACGATCCCAACGATCCGCGCCTGAACGGCAGCGCCTATCTGCCCTCGGCGATCGCCAGCCACCTACCGCTCGACCTCGTCATCGTCATGCTCGGCACCAACGACACCAAGTCGTTCTTCCGCCGCACGCCCTATGAAATCGCCAACGGCATGGCCAAGCTCGTCGGTCAGATCCTCACCAGCGCCGGCGGCGTCGGCACACCCTATCCTGCCCCGCAGGCGCTGGTGGTCGCGCCGCCGCCGCTGACGCCGATGCCGCATCCCTTCTTCCAGGGCATGTTCGCGGGCGGCCATGAGAAGACGGCGGCGCTGGCGGCCGAATACCGCGCCATGGCCGATTTCGCGAAGGTCGATTTCCTTAATGCCGGAGATTTCATCACCACCGACGGCTGCGACGGCATCCACTTCACGTCTGAGAACAACCGCGACCTCGGCAAGGCGATAGCCGGCAAGGTCCAGGAGATCTTTGCGCGCCAGCCCGATCGAAAGGTTGCCTGAGGGTTCAAGTGTCGCCGCGTATCGGCCCCTCCAGACCGATGCGCCGATTGCGGGACCGGCGCGGCACCGCCGGCCCGCATTTCACCTAGAAGCCGCCGTTCTGCTGTCGGCCCCAATTCGGACATCCGCCGATGCACCAAGCAGCGGTAGCTACCGCACCAGTACGCGGCCCGGTCAGGGATGGCTTGGGCGCCATCTGCCAGACACCAGCAGGTTCGTCTGAGAATTGGGTTCGAGCGATTGAGCGCCGGAACCATACGGGACGATACGGGAAAGATCCCGATTTCTGCCCACGAAAAGCTTAACAAAATCAAATATTTGAGGTCGTCCTCCGGGCCCACCATTATCGTTATTTATCAAACGCTTTATAGGGTGGTTCGCCACTAGGTTCGCCAAGCATCGGCTTGCGCGTCACGAGGCGTACGACTCGATCCATCCCCTGAACCGCCAGCCGAACCTGCGAGGCCTCGCGCGAATAGAGCTCGGCGTGATCGATGTCGTTATGACCGAGCACGTCCATGAGCTTGGGCTGAACGATGTCAAACCGTAGAAGTGACGCTCGATACCGTCGGTGAAGACACGGCGGGTGACCCTCTGGTCCCAACGCAGGCCCGCGACGTCGCCGCGGCGATTGCCGAGCCAAAGTGCCAAACCATAACAGGTGCGTGCCGCGGTGCCGAGCGGCCAACGGTTTTCGAATTGCGCCATCGCTTCGCGCGACCATGCCTTCCAACCGGCACAAGCGGGACACCACTCGACCGCTGCTGTGGGTCGATTTCGATCCAGTCTTGCCGAAGTGCGACATAGACCAGCTTGGGTGTGCCGACCAATAGGTGTTTGGCCTTGTGGAGCGTGGCGATGAAGCGGCCCAGAAGCTCTTCAACATGGATGCGTCTAAGGTTCTTAACCGGCACGTTCCGCCAAACGAGCGGGTGATCAGGGACCACCTGCAGTTCTAAAAACTCTTCGATGAGCCGCGTGTTCTTACGCTTGCTGGCCTCGTCAAGCGCCAGCCACTTGACTGAGATCTTCAACGTTTTAAAGGCGGCTCCAAACGTGCCGGGCAGGGCGGTTCCGGGCATTTGGACGACAGGGGCCTTGGCGACTTTCCGGCCCTCGACCGCTGCTTGGTAGGCGTCCTTGAAACCGGGTTGGTTAGGCGCCTGTAGACTGATAACACGCTCCTTCGTCCGATAGCGCCAGCGAAGTTTTCCATGGCGATCGGTGTAGGAGGAGAGGCCGGGATATTTGTCGGTCATGGCAGAATGAATCTATTCCCTGCGATGATTCCCTTGCAACAGGAAGTCGACGATATTCTCTTCATCATCTCCAAGTAGTTGCGTAAACGCAGCGTCGAGTCTCAGCCGATCCCAAATCACGCGGTTGTCGACCTTCTTCGGCTTTGGCATATGGCCGTCAGCGACCATTTGCATCCAGGTCAGCCGCTCATCCTGAATTGGGAACTACCGCTTGTGCGCTTCCGCGCTTTCCTCGCTGGCCTAGAAGTTGCCGCAGCGCGATTTGCCACAAACTGGAAAACCGATGGTGACCGAGCTGAACTTCCCCAATCGAATCCTCGTTAGACCATACCGTCGCTCGAACAGATCGTTGACGAAGCGCGCCCCGAACTGCACAGCCGCTAGTTACTGGATATCCGCCACGCAACGAAGCTCAGACTGATTTTAGCCCATGAAATGGTCAAATCGCTGAGAGAGATCGCCGCACTGGTGCCTAACCCAGATCGGGTTGGAATTGATTATCAGAATGGCCGGGCGACCAGTCCTCGACCTAAAAGCGCTCTCCTGCGCAAACAGGCATGTGTCTCAACGGCAGCCTTGCGCCCAATTTCGGGCTTTGCGAGGAAGTCCGCCGCATCCCACAAGCAGACATTATCCCTCTCCTAAACAGTCCTACCGTCCTGAGCAGTCGAACATTGGAGTGCTGGCGCTGAGCCAGTGGGTCGCAATGCGATCCCAAACCGGCCGTCAGGGCGACACCTCACAGTGGCCCGACCTTGATCATCGAGCCATCGGTCAGCCGAGCAAGCCGGAAGGGGCTCGGATCGACGCTTGGCGTCTCATTGGTGATCAAATCCGCCGCAAGATAGCCTACGCCAGGGCCGAGGCCGAAGCCGTGGCCGGAGCAGCCCGCTGCCAGGTAAAGCCCTCCAAGCGTATCGATACCGGATATCACCGGTATCGCGTCAGGGGTGCAATCGACATAGGCGCCCCATGCTTGATCGAGTTCGAGGCCTGCCAGTTGGGGAAACGTTCCACGTACATTGTCCATAATTATCTTGACCAGCCGTCGGTTTGGAGCGGGATCGAGAATGCGATTGCGCTCGAAAATCGTTGGATCGTTCCCGAACAGCGCGCCCAGGGACTCGGGGCCTCCGTAGAACGAGCTGCCGAGCCTCAACTTCACCGACTTGAAGCGCCTGATGAATTGCGGCAAGAACTCGCGGGCGAAGCGAATGCCCTGCGGCGTTATTTCCAAAGTGGCCCGGCCGCTAATGGCCATGGTATAACTGCCATCAAGCCGACGCGTCATCGCGACATCGGGACAATAGAGGACCTCGCCCACATTGGCCGTCGGCTTCGAGCGGACGACTGTTTGCCGAACGCTGGCCTGAGGGAAGATGACCCCGTGGCGGCGCATGAAGCCGGAAGCCCAGGCACCGGCCGCACATAGGACGGCGTCGGCGCGAATGTGACCCTTTTCGGTATGTATTCCCGTCACCCTGCCGTTGGTGACGTCGAGGCCCCGTGCCGCGCAGTTCTGATGGATTGTCGCGCCCAGCGCGCGGGCGCCTTCCGCAAGCGCCGGTGCCGCGATGGCAGGCTCACCCTTGCCATCCGCCACGGAGTGCAGTCCACCCAACCATTTACGTCGTGCTTGCGGAATCTGTCTGCCGGCTTCCGCTGCGCTCAGCATATGAGTTTCAACGCCGAACTCCTTCGCCGTCGGCCGCCAAGCTTCCCAGTATGCCAGCATGGCGGCGTTGTCGGTCGTGTAGATTAGGCCGGTGCGGCGGAAGCCTAGATCCTGACCTGTGTCGGTTGCCAAACTGGCCCAGAGCCTCATTGAGATGAGCGAAAGAGGCATCTCGCGAGGATCGCGGTTCTGCTGCCGACACCAGCCCCAACTGCGGCTTGATTGCTCGCATGCGATATGGCCCTTCTCGAGCAACGCTACGGAGAACCCACGCTTTGCGAGAAAGTAGGCCGAGGCGGTACCGACGATCCCCCCGCCTATGACCACGACGTCTACTGCTTTGGGAAGAACCACATCGCTGGAGACAGAGCGCACGACAGGAGACATATGGAAGAACCTTGTTGGATTGACCGGGACGACTGGGGCGCCTTTGCAGCCGTCGTCGTGTGCGGCAGAGCAATGGGAGATGTTCCGTTGGCTTGCGCGGTCACTGCTGCATCGGAAGGGTCGCGATCGCGTCTATTTCAACCAGGTAGCCATAGTGCAGTTCAGGCACGGGAATGACCGTTCGCGCAGGCCTTGCATCACCGAGCATCTCGCTGTAGACGCGATTGAACTCAGGCCAATTATGCACGCCAACGATATAGGCCGCCTCGCGGCAGAGGTCGTCCGGCTTGCCGCCAGCTGCCTTGAGTATAGTGAGTACGTTGGCGATGGTCTGGCGGGCCTGGTCTTCGAAGCTTGTGTCAGCGAGTGACGCTTTGTCAGCCCTGGTCGGAAGCTGGCCTGAAATATACAGGCTGTTGCCCGACCGGATTGCCTGTGAATAGTGGCCTGCCGGAGGCGGCGCGTTCTCAGTCAGGATGGTTTGCGGCTTGCTGTCCACTACCAGCCTCCAAAGCGCTGCCACTCACCCTCGACAATGTCGCAGGCGCCGCGGACGACATGATAGCTGCGAAACTGAGCTCCGGTCGCGCAGGCGTGGCTGGGCAAAATCCGAACACGGTCGCCGATCCTGAGGGAGGGCAAGGCCGCCCCGGTGCCTGGACGCACCATGATGATGCCGTGCTCCTGGTTCGCATCTGCCAGTATGAGATTTTCGAATGGTCGGCCATTGCTGTCGCAGACGATGCCATAGCGATGATTGACCTCCTGCCTGGCGGTTCCAAGATCTCGCGACATCGCCATCCAGCCGGCGTCGATCAGGATCCAACCTTTTTCATGCTGATGGCCGATGACGGTCGCCAGCACGGAGATGGCAATATCCTCAATCTTGCAGATGCCGATGCCAGCCATCACAAGGTCGAAGAATACGAAAACGCCCGCGCGGACTTCGGTAACACCAGTCAGATCGACGGCACGATGGGCGGTGGGGGTTGATCCGACGCTGACGATGGGGCAGGGCAAGCCAGCGTCTCGAAGAATGGTAGCAGCGGTGGCGACAGCGCACCGCTCTTCCTCGGCGCAACGCTGCAGCGCCTCACGCTCCTCCACACCGTAACTGCCGCCGGCATGGGTCAGAACCCCGCGTAGTTCTGCTCCATCCATCAAGGCTCCAGCAATTGCGAGCAGCCGAACCCGGTCGTTCGGCAACACGCCCGACCGGTGACCGTCACAGTCGATTTCGATCAGGGCAGGGATGGCTTTGCCGGCTTCTCGGGATGCCGCGGCGACCGCCTGCGCCTGTTCGACCGTGTCAAGAACCAGTGCAAGGTCGATACCCTGTCTTCTTAGCTCGATCACTTTGCCTAGCTTCGCTGGTGCGATGCCCACGGCATAGATGATGTCCATGACCCCAGCATCGGCGAAAACCTGTGCTTCCCTGAGAGTGGAGACGGTGGCCGGCCCCTCTTTCGCGGTCATGACTCGCTGGGCAATTTCGACCGACTTGGCCGTCTTGAGATGGGGGCGCAACGACACCCCAAGAGACGCAAGCCGTTCGCGCAATCGAGCGATATTACGGTCCATGCGATCGGCATCGAGGATGAGGCAGGGCGTTGCCAGATCGCCGAGACGTGTCGCGGCGCTCTCGTCCTGCGTGATGTCCAGTGTTTCTGCTTCACTCACCGGCTTCTTCCTTGCGTTGAGTGCGACGATCGGGTGCGCTGCCCTCCAAGGCGAACCGCGCGGAGGTCGGGCAATCCGGGCCGGTCATGCCGGGAAATATCCGAGGATCGCTTTGGTCTCGAGATACTCCTCGAGACCAAAGACGCCGTATTCCCGGCCATTGCCCGACTGCTTGTATCCTCCGAAGGGGGCAAAGCCGTCCCATGCGGGATGATTGATATGCACCTGGCCGGCACGAATTTTTCCCGCTACGCGACGCGCCTGATCGAGATCGCTCGATTGAATGTGAGCTCCCAGGCCATAGACTGTGTCATTGGCGATACGGATTGCCTCATGCTCGTCCTCATAGGGAACGAGGCACAGCACTGGCCCGAAGATTTCTTCCTGGGCGATACGCATTCCCGGATGCACCTCGGAGAATATGGTCGGCTTGACGAAATATCCTTTCGAAAGGCCTTCAGGTCGCCCTGGTCCGCCGCAGACAAGCTTGGCGCCCTCCGCAATTCCGAGGCCGATCATCGCTTGCACCTTGTCGAACTGCGCAGGATTGGCCACGGGTCCGAGGACGGTGGCTTTGTCGAACGGGTCGCCGACCGTCATTTGAGCCGCAACCGTCCTGGCCAGCTCTTCTATCTGCGAAAGTCGTCCGGCGGGCACAATCATTCGCGTGGGGGCGCTGCACGATTGGCCCACATTGCGAAACGCGGCGGCAACACCGAGAGGTACAACCCGCGCGAAATCGGCGTCGTCAAGCAGGATGTTGGGCGATTTACCTCCCAGTTCCTGAGTTACGCGCTTGACCGTGGGCGCCGCGGCCTGCGCTACCAGCACGCCCGCGCGTGTCGACCCTGTAATCGAGATCATGTCGACGTCGACGTGGGAAGCAAGCGCGGCGCCAACCGCTTCCCCTGTGCCGGTCACCATATTGAAAACGCCTGGGGGCGTTCCGGCATCATGCATGATCTGCGCGAACAGATGCGCGCTGAACGGAGAAAGTTCACTGGGCTTGAGGACGATGGTGCATCCGGCGGCCAGCGCCGGGGAAATCTTCGCCGTGATCTGATAAAGCGGCCAATTCCATGGCGTGATGAGACCGCAGACGCCAATCGCTTCCTTCGCGATCGCGGTTGTGCCTTGCTTCTTGATGAAGCTGTAAGTTTCCAGCACCTCGATCGCGGCCCGGATATGAGCGAGCCCGAAAGGAACATGCGAGGCGCGCACAAAGGCGACGGCTGATCCCATCTCATGGCCTATCGCGTCAGCCAGATCGTCGAATCGCTCTTCGAGGAGAGCGAGAATCCGCTTGAGCAAGTTGATGCGTTCGGTCGGCGATGTCGTTGAAAATGACGCAAACGCGCTTCGGGCGGCCGCAACGGCGATGTCGACATCCAAGGCGCTGCCTCGAGCGACAGACCCGATTACCTCTTCGGTCGACGGGCTGACGATTGGGATCGCCGCGACTGGCTTTGCGGGGAGCCTCCAGCCGCCATCAAGATATAGCTGATCGCATCGCGGCATGCCCATGATGTGTTCTCCCATCGCCGGCCAGAAGCGGCGCCGTGTCGGGTGCTTGTTGGCGGCGGTTGCCTGATCGGGGAGATTATGCGAAGTCATAAATATCGCAATTAATCGATACTACATCACTAGTTAAGATCGACCTTAATGATATCGACGGATGATCTGACCTTCTTCCAAGTCGTTGCAAGCGCAACCTCGCTCGCCGAAGCCGCTCGGAGGCTCAACGTGACTCCGCCGGCGGTGACGCAGCGTCTGCGGGCCCTCGAGGATCGCATTGGAGTGAGACTTATCGAGCGTACGTCGCGTGGCCTCAGCCTTACGGATGAGGGGGAACTGGTCGCCTCGGAAGGTGCCTCGATCATCGCAGCCATCGGGGATTTGTCGGAGCGATTGGCCAGCCGAACCAGCAAGGTGCGGGGACATTTGCGTGTCGCGGCGCCCTATGGGTTTGGCAGGCGATACATCGCACCCATCGTGCAGGAATTCGTAAGGAAACATCCGGCGGTATCGGTGACGCTGGAACTCTCCGATAGCCCGATACGGCTGATGTCTGAAAGTTGGGACGTCGTGGTGCACATCGGATCACTGCCTGAGAGCGATCGTCTGGTGACCACGCTAGCTCCGAATGAGCGCGTCTTGTGTGCCTCCCCGAGCTATCTGCAGCATAGTTCGCCGATCCTCCTGCCGGAGGATCTCATTCAGCATCGATGTCTGGCCCTGCGAGAAAACAACGAAGACGTAACGTTATGGCGCTTTGCCCATTCCAGGCATGGCAGGACCACTGTCCGGGTAAAGCCGTGCATGTCGAGCAATGATGGGGAGATCGTCCGTGACTGGGCCCTTGCCGGGCTTGGGATCATGGTTCGAAGCGAATGGGATGTGGCTGATGATTTGGCAGCGGGGCGACTGCAGGGCATTCTCCCTACATGGTCATCGCCGTCGGCTGACGTGGTTGCACTGCTTCATGCCCGCCAAGGACGTAGCCGGCGGACGAACGGGTTCCTGCAAACGCTCAGAGAAAGGCTGAACTCGCCTCCATGGCGTTGCTGAAATGTCAGCTTCCTCGCCGCGATGTCGGCCGCAACTGCGACATCGCTGCTTTACGGCTCGTCTCAGGGATTGGGGTGAGTTCGGGCGTTCTTGGAACCGTCATTGCCAGTTGCCTCCGGCAGGCCAATCGCGAAAGCGTTTGGTTTCGTCAGCCTTCTCAGTTGAAGCGATCGATCGCGAAAGCTTCCAGCGGCGTTTCGGAACGGCCGGTCGTAATGAGTTCGGCCATCGCGTCGCCCACGCCTGGACCAAGCTGGAAACCATGTCCACAGAACCCAAAGGCGTGATAAAGGCCCGGCGTCGTCGCGGATCGCCCGATGACCGGCAGCATGTCGCGGACATAGCCTTCGCAACCCGACCATGTTCGTATGACCGCGACGTTTGCGATTGCCGGCAGCAGTCGCGCCACGGCACGCAATTGCACCGGCAGCCGTGTCGGATCGGCAAACGCGTGGCCGGGATTGAGGTCCACCGCCACTCTTTCAGCCGCGCCGCCGAACACGATGTTGCCGCGCTCGACCTGTCGCAGGTAGGCGCCATGGTCCTTGTCGCGGGTCCAGATGCCGACCACCGGCAGCACCCGGTGCGGCAGCGGCTCGGTCACGCCCATTTGCGGTCCGCGGGCTTCGAGGGGAACATGTTCGCCGAACTGCGCGGCGATGCGAGCGCCCCAAGCGCCGGCGGTGTTGAGCAGACATGCGGCGCCGAATGAACCTTTTGAGGTGGTGACAAGGAAGCCGGAGTCCGTCCGCTCGATCTTTTCGATTTGAGCTTCCTCGACGATGTCGGCGCCGCGCCTGCGGGCTGCGTCGACAAATGCCGGTGCTATCAGCCGCGGATTTCCGCTACCGTCATGCGGCGAGAACGATGCCGCGATCGCCTCAGGGCCGAGGCCGGGAAAGCGGGCGCGGATTTCGCGCGGCTCAAGTTCCTCCAACTCGAGCCCCCAGGGGCGCGCGGCCTCAGCGTAACCCCGCATGTCGGCGAGGCCGTCCTGGTCGAAGATAAGACGGATATGGCCGGTGGCGCGGAATTCGACGTCGCGGCCAAGCATCTTTTCAGCCTCGCCCCACAGGCTGAGCGAGCGGTTGGCGAGCGGAAGCTGCGACAGATGACGCCCGGTGCGCCGGATGTTGCCGAAGGAGGCGACTGTCGCGCCCGCGCCGATCCGGTTGCGCTCGATCAGCGTCACGCGCGCGCCGCGCCTGGCGAGGAAATAGGCCGAAGCCGTCCCCATCAGGCCGCCGCCCAGCACGATCACATCCATAGTCGTTCCTTGCTCCTTGGATGCATCTTGTCGGCGCCGCGGCATTGCGTCAAAGATGGGTTTGGGCAAGACCCATAAGCTTTACCTATGGAGTGGCAATGCGGGCCCGGCAGCTCGAAGTGTTCATCGCAGTCATGCGCGCCGGCAGCGTGACCGCCGCGGCGCGGATGCTGAACATCTCCCAGCCCGCGCTCAGCCAGATCCTGCTCCACACCGAGGACGAACTCGGCTTCACGCTGTTCGAGCGGGTTAAGGGCAGGCTGCGGCCGACGCCGGAAGCGCTCGAGCTCTTTGCCGATGCCGAGAGGCTGTCAGCGGGGCTCGACGGCCTGCGCCGCAAGACCACGGACCTGCGTCTCGGCCGGACCGGGCTGGTGCGGGTCGCGGCCTCGCCTCCGCCGGCCATGGCGATACTGCCGCGCGCCTTCACCGCATTCCGGACCCAACATCCCGACATTTTGCTGCGTTCTCATAGCGCCCCGATCGCGGCGATCGTCGACATGCTGCGCACCGGCGATGCCAGCCTGGGTGTGGCCTTGGATGACCGGCTGCCTCCCGATATCGACGCGGAAGTGATGGGCAGCGTCGGCTTCGCCTGCCTGCTGCCCGCCGGGCATTCGCTGCAGAAGAAAACCGAGCTAACGCTCGCCGACCTCGTCGGCGAGGAGCTTATATCTTATCGCGGAAACACCCGTCCCGCCGACGAACTGGCTCACGCCGCCGGCGCGCAAGGTGTGGCGCTTTCGCCGTCGCTGGAGATCGATGTCTCCATTTCCGCGGTCGGCTTCGTGCAGGCTGGCTTGGGCGTCGGCCTGGTCGACGCGCTGCTGCCTTGGCACCAGTTCGCAGGCCTTGCTGTCAGACCGCTGGCGGCCGGGCCGGAATTCCCGATCGCGCTGCTAACGTCGCGCGCCCGGGCCCTCTCTCGGGCTGACGAGATGATGCGCGACGAAATCCGTACGGCCTGTTTCGCAGTTCTCGGCGAGCATCGCGCCAAGGCATAAGCAAGACTTATATCCTTGCCCTTCTTCCATCTTGGACCCTGACTGCCCGCTCGTGCCAGTTTTCGGCGGCAGACAGGAAGGGAACACATCATGGATGGTGCCGTCGCGGCGAACGAGGCGCGGAGCAAGTCCGACTGGAAGGTCGGCGTCGACATCGGCGGGACATTCATCGATTTCTGCGCGCTCGAAGCCCGATCCGGCCGGGTCGCCTCGCTGAAGGTGCTGACGACGCCCGAGGATCCGGGCGCCGAGCTTATTACCGGCCTCGCCCTCTTGGCAGAACGCGAAGGGTTCGATCCGACCCGCATGACACGCTTCGTGCACGGCACGACCGTGGGCATCAACACCATCATCCAGCGCAAGGGCGCGCCGCTCGCGCTGTTCACCAATGCCGGCTTCGAGGACGTCATCGAACTGGCGCGGCTTCGCATGCCGGACATGTATTCGCTGTTCTGCTCACGCCCGGATCCATTGATCTCACGCGACATGGTGTTCGGAATCCCGGTCCGCATGCGTCCCGATGGAAGTGAATCCCAAGCCCCGGACATGGCGGCGGTGACCAACGCGGTGACAGTTGCCAAGGCGAAAGGGGCGCAAGGGATCGTCGTTTCCTTTCTCCATGCCTGGCGCAACGGTGCGCAGGAAGCTGCGGTGAAGGCGGCGGTCACGCGTTTGGCGCCGGAGCTCTTTGTCTTCACCTCGGCCGAGGTGTGGCCCGTCATCCGTGAATATGAGCGCAGTTCGACCGCGATCCTCAATGGCTATGTCCATCCGCGCGTCTCGTCCTATCTGACGGCTCTGGAAGAGCGGCTGAAAGGCCGCCAGGTGCCGGCCCGCCCTATGCTCACGAAGTCGAATGGCGGACTGATGAACGCTGCCGAAGGCAAACGCGCCTGCGTGAACATGCTGTTGTCCGGGACGGCTTCCGGCGTGATCGGCGCCTCGTGGCTGGCGCGTCAGGCCGGTGAGGACAAGATCCTTACCCTCGACATCGGCGGGACCTCTGCCGACTTCGCGCTCATCATCGGCGGCGAGGCGCAGTTCGGCACGGGTGAACTGATCGGCGAGTTTCCGCTGCATATCCCATCGGTGTCGGTGAGCTCGATCGGCGTCGGGGGCGGCTCGATCGCCAGTGTCGACGCGCAAGGGGTGCTCCGCGTCGGCCCGGAATCGGCGGGCTCGACGCCGGGACCGTCCTGTTACGGTCGCGGGGGCACCCAGGCTACAGTAACGGACGCCATGGTGGTCTGCGGATGGCTCGGCCACAGCGAGATGGCCTATGGTCAGCTCACGATCGACGCCGGACTGGCGCATCGCGCCGTCAGCGAACTCGCCGCCAGGCTTGGGCGCACGGTCGAGCAGACCGCGCAGGCGATCCTCGACATCGCGGTGTCGGAAATGTTCGTTGAGGTCGAAAAGCTTGCCTCGAGGGCCGGGGTCGATTTGCGCGATTTCACGCTGATGCCCTTCGGCGGCGGCGGCCCGATGCTCGGCGCCTTCCTTGCCCGCGAGCTTGGGATGAAACGGGTGATCGCGCCGCGCCGCCCGGGCGTGGTCTCGGCGCTCGGTGGACTGGTGGCGGACCTGCGCGGCGATTTCATCCGCACGATCTTCAGTCCGCTGTCGGCAGAGTCGCTCCCCGCCGTCCGCGAGGCCTTCGAGACGCTCGCGCAGGAGGGTCGCGACTGGCTTGCAGCCCAGGGGCATGATGCAGCCGCCGAGCTCAATCTCTTCTGCGACATGCGCTATCTCGGGCAGAGTTATGAGATCGAGGTCGTGCTGTCGCCGGAATGGCTGGTGAAGAGCGACACGGCGGCCATCGAGCAAGCCTTTCACCGCACCCACGAGCAGCTCTACGATTTCCACGATCCCCGAGGCGCGATCGAGATTGTGAATGTCCGCCTGTCGGCGATAGGTGCGGGGCCGGTGCTCTCCTTCCCGGAAGCCGACGAGATAAACGCTCCGGCTAGTCCGGCGCGCCGGCTTCCGGTCTATACCGGCCGAACCGTTGAGACCGTCGACCTCCACGACAGGGGGACCTTGGTGCCCGGCAGCACGTTCCTCGGGCCCGCCGTGGTGGTGCAGGAAGACACGACCTTCGCCATCCCCGCCGGAACGCAGGCACGCGTCGACCGCCACCTCAATCTCCTTCTGACCTTCGCGGAGTGACGCCGTTGTTCGACCGCACAAACCTTCAGGTTCTCGCCAACCATGCCCGCGCAGCGGCCGAGAACATGGCCCACACGCTGCATCGGACGGCGCATTCCGCCTTCGTCAAGGAGACGCAGGATTTCACCGTGATGTTGATGGACCGTTCTGGCGCGACTTTCGCCGTACCGCTGGAACTCGGTGCCACCTGGTTTCCGGGGCTTTCCTATCACCGCGCGATCGCGATGGTCGATGACTACCGTCCCGGCGACGTCGCCTTCACCAATGATCCTTATTCTGGCCATGTCGCCACGCATGCTCCCGACACGCATCTCTGGAAGCCGGTCTTCATCGACGGCGAGATCGTTGCCTGGACTGGCGGCCACATCCACAACACCGATATGGGCGGCGCAGTGCCGGCTTCGATCAGCCGGGCGCTGACCGAAATCCACCAGGAAGGCATCCGCTTTCCCCCGGTGAAGCTGGTCAGTGAGGGCGTCTTCGACGAAATGATCCTGCGGATCATGAGCACCAATGTGCGCAAGCCCGACCTCAACATCGGGGACATCAAGGCACTGGTCGGCGCGCTCAATACCGGTGAGCGCAAGATCCTGGCGATGGTGAAGAAGTTCGGTAAAACTGGCTTCATTGAAGGCGTTGCCGCACTTCTCGATCATGCGGAGGCGCAAGCGCGCGAGGTGCTGCGCTCGATGCCCGATGGAACATGGGAGTTCGCCGACTATGCCGACGAGGATTCGGTCGAGGCCAATCCCTGCCGGCTGAAGCTGACGCTGACGATCAAGGGCGACGAGGCGGTGCTCGACTTCACGGGTTCCGACCCGCAGCTCGGGTCCTCTCTCAACGTGCCTTCAGGTGGCGATCCGCGACACACCGTGCTGCTCGTCGGCGTCTATTATGTGCTTTACACGCTCAATCCGAAGATCATGCTCAACAGCGGGCTTACCCGGCCGTTCACCTGCATCACGCCGCAAGGCTCGGTGTTGAACCCGGTCCATCCGGCCGCCGTCGGGATGCGCTCGCTCACTTGCGCGCGATTGCGGTCCGTCATCTTCGGCGCCTTCTCGCAAGCCGTGCCCGAACGACTGCCTGCGGCGCCCGCCGGCAACAACTGCATCGTCAATGTCATGACCACCGACGAGCGCACCAGCCGCAGCGTCATCGCGGCGGTGAACCCTGTTGTGGGCGGTGGCGGCGCGATGCCGCATCGCGACGGCACCAATGGGTCAGGCGCCGATGCCGCCTATCTGAAGAACACGCCGATCGAGATCACTGAGACCGAGACGCCGGTCGAGTTCGTCAAATACGGGCTCGCCCGGGACAGCGGCGGCGCGGGCCGCTGGCGGGGAGGACTGGCGACCGAGATGGCCTTCCGCGTCTTTGCCCCGGACTCAAGGATCACCGCGCGCAATCGCGACCGCAGTTTCTTCCGCCCCTGGGGCGTGCTGGGCGGCAAGGCGGCGGGCCTGTCGGACATGGTCGTCAATCCAGGGACCGGGCACGAGCGGCGGCTGGGCAATATAGACACCGCGGTGCTGCAGCCTGGCGACGTGCTGGAAATCCGCTCCGCCGGCGGCGGCGGGCGCGGCGATCCGTTTCAGCGCGAGCCCTGGCGAGTCGCTGAGGATGTGCGGCGCGGTTATCTCTCTCCGACAGCCGCGGAGCGCGACTACGGCGTCGTCCTCCGCGATGGTGCGGTCGACGAGCAGGCGACGGACCAATTGCGCGCGCGGCACAACCCATCCGCCGGCCATTTCCATTTCGGGCCGGAGCGCGACGGTTACGAAGCGCAGTGGACGCCGGCCGCCTATTATCGGCTCCATGTCATATTGGACGCCTTGCCGATCCATTGGCGCTTCTTCGTCAAGACGGAGATTTTCCGGCGCATGAAAGGGCGCTCCGGGGCGGATGGCGTCCAAGCAGCCTTCGATGCGGTCTGCGAACGGTTTCCCGAATTGCCACGTCCGAGGCCGGTGCGGGAGGCTGCGGAATGAACACCGGCCGCATCGTCCGGCTGGCAGAGCGCGACCGGGTAGAGGTGCAGTTCTTTCTTGACGGCGAGATGCGCTATGCGCTTGCGGGCGATACGGTGCTGACCGCCATGCTGGCGCCGGGACACGCTTTGCGAAAATCCGAATTTGGCCCTGAGCCCCGCGCCGGCTTCTGCCTGATGGGAGCCTGTCAGGATTGCTGGGTGTGGCAGGAGGCTGGACCGCGCCTGCGGGCATGCTCCACGCCGGTCACTGGGGGCATGCGATTGCGCACGACGGCACCGGAGAGCTGGCCGTGAGCGAGGCCTCATCGCAGAAGGTCGTCATCGTCGGCGCCGGCCCCGCCGGCATAAGGGCGGCCGCAACGCTGATCGAGGCTGGGCTTCATCCGGTGGTGATCGACGAAGGCCATCGCGCCGGCGGGCAGATCTATCGGCGCCCGCCGGATGGGTTTGTCCGCACGCCGGGACAGCTGTACGGGTCCGAAGCGGCGAAAGCCCGCGCGTTGCATGCCTGTTTCGATAAGTTAGTCGAAGCAGGGAGGCTCACCTATTTCGCGCGCAGCTCCGTTATCGCCGTGCACGATCGGCGGCTGCACGTACTTGAGGAGGGTTGCTTGCACGTGATCGGCTATGACCGCCTGATCCTTGCCACTGGCGCGTCCGATCGCATCGCTCCGGTCCCGGGCTGGCAGAACGCCGGCGTCTACAGCCTCGGCGCGGCGCAGATCGCGCTCAAGGCGCAAGGCGTGGCGCTTGGACGGCGCATCGTCCTCATCGGATCGGGACCTTTGCTGACGCTGGTCGGCGCGCAACTCCTCAAGGCCGGAGCCGCCGTGACGGCGGTGCTGGACACATCCTCGTGGCGCCGGCAGATGAGGGGATTCCCTGGACTCGCGGCCCGGCCGATCGTTGCGTTGCGCGGTCTGGCCCTAAGGGCGCGGCTCGGTGGCCGCTATCATGCGGGCGTAACGGTGGAGTGCATCGAAGCGGACGCGTCGTGCGTTACGGCGATGCGCTGGCGCGATCCCGGCGGACGGCAGCGCATCACCCCATGCGACACGGTCGGCATGGGTTGGCACCTGCGGGCGGAGACGCATCTGGCCGATCTGGTCGGATGCGCCTTTGCCTATGACGAGCAGTGGCAACAATGGCTGCCGCAGACTGACGCGATGGGGCGGGCCGGCAACGGAGTCTACCTTGCAGGCGACGGGGCTCGTCTCATCGGCGCGGATGGGGCGGAGATCGCGGGACGTCTCGCGGCCATGGCATGCCTCACGGATCTCGGGCATGCGGCATCTCCCGTCCAAGCTGACCTGCGCAAGCTGGCGCGGCTCAAGCGTTTTGCATGCGGCCTGGCTTGTGCCTTTCCCTGGCCGGCCGAGATGGTGCGAACAATGCCCGACGACGCGATCGTCTGCCGCTGCGAAAACATCACTGCCGCAGCCGTGCGCGACGGCGCGGATTTCGGCGGCGGCGAGGCCAACAGGGTGAAGTCGCTTTCACGCGCCGGCATGGGGCGCTGCCAAGGGCGCTATTGCCACTTGGCGGCCGTCGAGCTCGTCGCGGCGCAATCCGGATGTGCGTCAAGGGATGTCGGTCGGTTTCGCGGGCAGGCACCTGTCCGGCCGGCGCCCGTCGGCGCCTTTCTTCGGGAGGACTGATGCTAGAAGTCGGCGACCTTGCCCCAGGACGAAGCGTCGAAGCGCCGTGGGTCATAGGATTTCGGATCGACGATCGGCTTCGCCCCGGTAACCAGATCGGCGAGGAAGTGCCCGGCGCCGGGGCCGATGCCGAAGCCGTGTCCCGAAAATCCGGCAGCCAGGAAAAAGCCTGGGACGGAATCGATCGCGCCGATGGCCGGCACGCCGTCCGGCGTGCTGTCGATATAGCCTGCCCAGGCAGCACTGATCCTGGTCTTTCTGAGGTCGGGCAGAAGTTCGAGCGCGCGGGCATGCGTGAGGCGAATGGTCGACTGATCCGGAACCGGATCGAGGATGCGCGTGCGCTCCATCGGCGTCGGCCGGTCGAGCCGCCAGCGCTTCAGCGTTTCGTGGCCGGAAAGCGCGCCTTGCAACCCGCCGGGGCCGAGGCTGCGCCACCGCTTCAGGAACATCGGCACGAACTGCGAGGAGAAGCGCAGTTGCTGCGGCGTCACGTCGACGCGTCCGCGTCCGCTGATCGCGAGCGTGTAGCCGCCGTCGCCGCGACGCGTGGCCGAGATCCTCGCGGTGTGCAGCGCATCCGGCAGGCCTTCGGCGCCTGGCGAGACCGACAGGATCGAAGAGCGGATCGATGCTTGCGGAAAGCGGAAGCCGAACTGGCGGCAAAACGAAGAGGCCCAGGCGCCACCGGCCATCACCGCCAATTTCGTCCGGATCGTTCCGCTTTCCGTGACGACGCCGCTCAAACGCCCGCCTTCGGTCTCGATGCCGCGCGCGGCGCAATTCTGATGCACGCTGCCGCCGAGCTTCAGAATGGCGCGGCCGACCGCGGGCGCGGCTCGCGACGGGTCGGCCGTGCCGTCGGTCGGCGAGAAGACGCCGCCCTTCCAGGTCCGCCCGGTGGCGCGGCCCCGTTCAGTGGCCTCGGCCGTGTCCAGCATTTGCGTGGTGACGCCGGCGGTTTCGGCGAAGTCGCGCCAGCGCGCCCAGCCGGCCAGTTCGGTCTCGTCATTGCTGAGATAGAGCAGGCCGCAGCGGCGAAAGCCGGTGTCCTCCCCAGTCTCTATCGAAAAGCGCTCCCACAGAGCGAGGCTATGGGTCGCCATTGGCAGCTCGCGGGCATCGCGGTTCTGTTGCCGGCACCATCCCCAGTTCCTGCTGGACTGCTCGGCGCCAATGCGCCCCTTTTCGACAAGCGCGACCTTCATGCCGCGCCGCGCCAAATAGTAGGCCACGAAGACGCCGACGATGCCGCCGCCGATGATTACCGCATCCGCGGATTGCGGAATCTCGCTGGATGTCTCGATTTGCTGCAGTGGCGCGCGCATCACTCTCTCTGCCTTGAAGCCCCAGTTTATCGCGTTGCACAGGCAGCCGCTGCCGCAGTTGAGGCGCGCACAGAATATTGTTCCGGCAACCCTGTTGAAATCGCGAGAGCCTGCGCTTCAAAGCGATGTCCGCTCGGATGGACAGGCCGGCGGGCTATGGTAGTCTCGACGGGCACCAGCATGGCAGCATTTTGTGCTGTGGCACTCTTCCTCGGAGACAGCCCATGAAACTGGATCGAATCGACATCAAGATTCTGCACGAGCTGCAGAAGAACGGCCGCATCACCAATGTCGAACTGGCCGAGCTGGTGCATCTTTCGCCGAGCCCGTGCCTGATGCGGGTCAAGAAGCTGCAATCGGAAGGCTACATCGAAGGCTATTCGGCGCAGGTCAACATCGCCAAGCTCGGCCAGACACTGACGGTGTTCACCGAGATCACGCTGAAGAACCACCGCCAGGTTGACTTTGCGCGCTTTCTCGCCGTGGTAGAGAAGATCGACCAGGTTATCGAATGTCACCTTGTCTCGGGCGGCTACGACTACCTGATGAAATTCATGACGGCCGGCATCGGCGAATACCAGACGATCATGGAGCGGCTGACCGATATGGATATCGGCATCGACAAATATTTCAGCTTCGTGGTGCTGAAGTCGCCCATCGTCAAGGCGCATATGCCGCTGCCCAGCCTGTTTCCGATGTAAGGCGGAGCCGCCGCTTTCACCGATGGCCGTACTGGCTGACGAGCTCCGGGTCGCGGACGAGGCCGTCGAGCCAGGTCGGATCGAGCTTCGGCACGGAGGAGAACAGAAGCTTGGAATAGGGGTGGGCGGCCGCCTGGACCTTGTCGGGCGCGATCTGCTCCACCCGCTGGCCATTATACATGACCATGATCTCGTCGCAGATCGCCTCGACGACGGAGAGGTCGTGGCTGATGAAGATGTAGGACAGACCCAGCTCGCGTTGCAGCTCCTTGAGCAGCTCAATCACGGCGGACGCCACCACCGTGTCGAGCGCCGAGGTGATCTCGTCGCAGATGATCAGCTTGGGATCTGCCGCCAGCGCTCGCGCGAAATTCACGCGCTGCTTCTGGCCGCCCGACAGCTCGGAGGGATGGCGATAGCGCAGCGTTCTGGGCAGGCGCACCATGTCAAGCAACTCGTCGACACGCTTGGACCGCGCTTGCCTGTCGAGCCCATGATAGAAAGCCAGCGGCCGGGCGATGATGTCCTCGACCGGTTTGGCCGGATTGAGCGCTGTATCGGCATACTGGAACACGATCTGCATCTCGCGCAGCTGGTCCTGGCTGCGTTTCCCGGCAGCCCGTTGCAACGGCTTGCCATTGAAGATGATGTCGCCGGCTGCCGCCGGATGGATGCCGGCGATGACCCGCGCCAGCGTCGACTTTCCGCAGCCGGATTCGCCGATAACGCCGAGATTGCGGCCCTTCTCCACGATCAGGCTGACGGAATCGACGGCGCGGATCAGCGGCAGTCCGTTGTCCCGCACCGCGCCGTAGCCGGCCGTCACATTGTCGATGCGCAGCAGCTGGTTTGCCGCGGCCTCCGCACCGGCGTGCGATTGCCGCCGCTTCGGTTCGAAGGCGGCCAGCAGCTCGCGCGTATAGGGATGCTTGGCGGCTGAAAGGATTTCGGCCGTCGTGCCGGTTTCCTGCACTTCGCCCCCCTTCAGCACCACGATGCGATCGGCGATCTGGGCGACGACCGCAAGGTCGTGGGACACATAGACACCCGCAATCCCACCCGCCCGCATCACCGACTTGAAGGCCTTCAGCACGTCGATCTGCGTGGTCACGTCGAGCGCCGTCGTCGGCTCGTCGAAGATGACCAGCTTGGGATCGCCGATGAGCGCCATGGCCGCCGCAAGCCGCTGCAATTGTCCGCCCGAAACCTGGTGCGGATAGCGCGCGCCGATCGCTTGCGGGTCCGGCAGCGACAAGGCCCTGAACAACTCGACCGCCCGCTTGCGCGCCTGCTCGGGCGGCATCAGCCTGTGGATGCGCGTGACTTCGATCACCTGCTCCATGATGGTGGATGCGGGATTGAACGATGCGGCCGCGCTTTGCGGAACATAGGCGATGTCGGTGCCGCGCAGCTTCGCCCGTTCCTTCTCTCGGAGTGCAGCCATATCCTTGCCGTTGATGTTGATCTCGCCGCCGGTGATCCGGCATCCGGGCCGCACATGGCCCATGAGCGAGAGCGCCACCGTCGTCTTGCCGGAGCCGCTCTCGCCGATCAGGGCGACGATCTCGCCGTCGGCGATATCGAGGCTGACGCCCTTGATGATTTCGACGACACGTCCGGCATCGGTCGTCGCTTCGATCCTCAGGTTCCTGACCTCGACAAGATTGGTCATGCGTCGCGGTCCCTGATCTTCTGCGGCAGGTTGTCGATCAGCAGGTTGACGCTGATGGTGAGGCTGGCGATCGCCAGCGAGGGCACGACCACTGCCGGGGCGGCGAAGGGCAGGCCGCCTATGTTCTCGCGCACCAGCGCGCCCCAGTCGGCCAAAGGCGGCTGCAGTCCAAGGCCGAGGAAGGACAAGCCTGAGAGCAAGAGCACGATGAAGACGAAGCGCAGCCCGAAATCGGCGAGCACCGGACGGATGATGTTGGGCAGGACCTCGGACCCGATGAGATAGGCCGTGCTTTCGCCGCGGACACGGGCGACGGTCATGAAATCCATGGTGTTGATGTTGACCGCGAGCGCCCGCGCGAAGCGGTAGGCGCCGGGGATGTAGATCACCGCGAGCGTCAGGATCAGCACAGGGATCGACGAGCCGACCGCAGCGACGACCACGAGGCCGAACAGCTTGCTCGGGATCGAGTTCATCGCGTCGAGGAAGCGGCTGAGGCAAGTGTCGAACCAGCCGCCGGTCACGGCCGCGAGCATGCCGAGCACGACACCCGAGAAGCAGGCAATGGACACGGCTGCGAGCGATATGCCGACGGTGTAGCGTGCGCCCATCAGAACGCGTGAGAGCATGTCACGCCCGAGATAGTCCGACCCGAGCCACAGTCCCTGGCGCATCGGGCCGAAATAATCGTCGTCGACGATATCGCCGATCGGATGCGGAATGATGGTGGGCGCGAAGATCGCGACCAGGGTCCACGCCAGGATGACCAGCGAAGCCACGACGCCGACAAGGTTGTAGCTGTGACCCAGGAAGGACCGTCCAGAGGCTGCTGCGCGCGCCATCGTTATCTCAGCCTCGGGTTGGACATGATGGCGATGATGTCGGCGGCCGTGATCAGCAGGAGATAGCCGAGGCAGAAGATCATCGCGCAGCTCTGGATCAGCGGCAGGTCGCGGGTCGCGACGGCGTCTACCATAAGCTTGGCGATGCCGGGATAGTTGAAGATTGTCTCGACAATGATGACGCCGCCGACCAAGTACGACAGCGAGAGCGCCACTGCGTTGACGATCGGCCCGAGCGCGTTGGGCAGCGCGTGCCTGAGCACCATGCGGCCGCGTGATGCGCCCTTGAGCAGCGCCATCTCGACATAGGGCGTGGACAGCGTTTCGATCACAGCGGCGCGGGTCATGCGGATCATCTGGGCCGAGATGACGAAGGTGAGCGTGATGACCGGCATGGCGTAGATGCGCACGAGGGCGCTCAGCGAATGCGCCTCGTTAACCGACGACAGCGCCGGCAGCCATTTGAGGTAGACGGCGAAAAGCAGGACCGCCAGCGTCGCGACCATGAACTCCGGCACGGAGATGACGCCGATCGAAAGCACGGTAACGGCGCGGTCGAAGAGCGAGCCTCGCAGCATCGCGGCGGTTATGCCGAGCGTCAGCGCCAGCGGCACCGAGAGCAACGCTGTGATTGCGGCGAGCTTCATCGTATTGACCAGCCGCCCACCAATCAGCGCCGCGACCGGCATGTCATTAGCATAGGAGGTGCCGAGGTCTCCGTGCAGCAGTCCGAAAAGCCAGCGCAGGAAACGCAGGATCGCCGGATCGTTGAGATGCATGGCCTCGCGCAGGCCGGCGACCGCTTCGGGAGTTGCCGCCTGGCCGAGCAGGATCGACGCGGTGTCGCCCGGTAGCATGCTGGTGGCGAAAAATACGGCGAACAGGACGATCAGAAGCGTGACGACCGCGATCCCCAGCCGCTTGACCACGAGGTTCAAGACCCCAGATTTCATGGAAGCGCTCCCTGCGGTTGCGTTCGGTCAAACAATCCTGCGCAATGCAGTGCCGGGGCCGGTCGGCCGGCCCCGGCAGGCGCCTCTCAGGCCTCAAGCCAGAGATATTCCGCCATTGCGTAGCCCATCATGCCACCGAGCGGGTTCGCTTCCAAACCCTTCACCTTGCTGGAGAGGGCGTCGACGTTGGAAATGTAAGCCGGGATGATGGTGCCAGCCTCGTCGGCGATCATGGTCTGCATCTGGCCATAGATCTCCTTGCGCTTGGCCTGGTCGAGCGAGCCGCGCGCTTCCACAAGCATCTTGTCGAACTTCTCGGACTTGTACTGGCTTTCGTTCCACGGCGCGTTGGAAGCGTAGAGGAGCGAGAACAGGATGTCCGGCGTCGGGCGTGGGTTGATGTTGCCGAAATGGATTGGCGCCTTGAGCCAGTAATTGTCCCAGTAGCCGTCGGACGGCACGCGCTGCACATCGAGCTTCATGCCGATGTCGGCGCCCGCTGCCTGGATGATCACCGCCATGTCGATCGACGAGGTCGCCGCATCGGAGGCGATCACCGGGATAGACTGGCCGAGCAGGCCCGCCTTCTGGAAGTGGAACTTCGCCTTGTCCGGGTCGAAGGCCTTCGGCTTGAGGTCGGCATTGTGGAAGATGTTGGCCGGGGAGACGGGCTGGTCGTTGCCGATCTCGCCGAGGCCGCGCAATGCCGATTTGACGATCTGCTCGCGGTTGACGAGATACTTCATGCCGGCGACGAAGTCGGCCTTGTTGCCCGGGTCCATGTCGAGCCGGATGTTGAGGTCGGTGTAGTTGCCCGAGGTCGTCTTCGACAGCTCGAAGCCCTGCTGGCTTTCCAGCAGCTTCATGGCGCGCGGATTGATCGAGGCGGCGAAGGCGATATCGCCTGAAAGCAGGGCGTTCACACGGGCGCTGTCGTCGCTGATGGCGATGAACTCAAAGGAGTCGAGATAGGGCTTGCCGGACTTCCAGTAGTTCTTGTTCTTGGTAACCACCGAACGCACGCCCGGCTCGAAGGTCTCCAGCACGAAGGCGCCGGTGCCGTTACCCTTTGAGAAATCAGTCGTGCCATCCTGTACGATCATGAAGTGATGCAGCGCCAGGATGGTCGGCAGGTCGGCATTCGGATCGGCAAGCGTGATTTCCACGGTCGACTTGTCGACCGCCTTGAAGCCGGTCATCTGCGCTGCGATCTTGGCAACCTTGGAACCGACCGCCTTGTCGAGATGGCGCTTGAGCGAAAAGACCACGTCGTCGGCCGTCAGGTCCTTGCCGTCATGGAACGTGACTCCCTTGCGCAGCTTCACGGTCCAGGTCTTGGCGTCCTTGCTGTCGATGCTTTCGGCCAGCTCCATCTGCGTCTTGCCATCCTTGTCGAGGAAGGTCAGGCGATTGTAGAGCGAGCAGCAACGGACATAGTCGGTCGAGAGCGACGCCTTCGCCGGGTCGAGCGTGTCGGCGGTCGAGGACGACCAGCCGGCCGCCTTGAAGTTCCCGCCGGAAACCGGCGTGGCGGCGACGGCCTTTGTGGCGCGGCCAAGCACGACGCCGCCCGCGGCGATTGCGGCGCCGCCGGCCAGCAGCATCTTGAGCAGTTCGCGGCGGCTCGCGCCCCGCCGGATGGCGTTCTCGACCATGGCATCGTCCGCACTGGTCCAGTTGGTGATCTTGTCGGTCATGTTCATTCCCCTTTCTGTTGGTTTGGTCGGTATGCTCGTCTTGCTGCGGCTTTCCGGGCTTGGGTTCAGGTTCGCTCCTTCAGGTTTTCGCGCACGGCGGCCGCAAAGGCAGCCATTGACGTGAAATGATAGTCCGGGGTGGTAAAGCGCTCGGGCTCGATCGTGCCGCCATAGCCCTTCTGGTCGTGCCGGCGCTCGATCCAGCAATTGGTCATACCGAGCGTCCTGGAGACGCCGATGTCGTGATACTGGCTTTGCGCGACATGCAGGATGTCGTCCTTGCTATCGCCGCGCGATGCGACGAAATCGAAGACCTTCTGGAAGAAGGCCGGATCAGGTTTCTCCGTGCCGGTATCGTCGGCCGTGAAGGTGGCGAAGAAGCGCGATCCGAGCTGCTTCTCAAAATGGTCGAGCGCCCAGCGCCGCGCGTTGGTCATGGCGATCAGCTTGTGCGACTTGGCAAGCTCGGCCAGTGCGGCCGCGCTGTCGGGGAAACCTTTCCAGACGGCCGCGGAATCCCGTAGGCGGACACCGTATTTCTCCTCGGCCGGAAGCCCGAGCCGCGGGGCAATGACCATGTAGACGCGCACGAGATCGTCCGGGAACAACCCCACGCCGGGCATGTAACGGGCCTGCCGATAGAGCGCCAGCGCCTCCTCACCCTCGATGGCGACGCCGGCTTCGGCGGCGATAGCGGCGAGGCAGGCCGTGATACCGACTTCGAAATCGATCAGCGTGCCGACCACATCGAAGGTCATGTATTTGAATTCGCTAAAGGCCTTGGCCAAGAACTTGCTCTCCTCTATGGCCGAACCGTGCTGAACAGAACAAAATTCCGTGCTGTCCGGGACCTCGCCTTGTCAAGAAGCCGGTAAATTCCGGCTTTCTGGCCTTGTCTTAACGGTAGTCTGGCACTTCCCCCGCGCTGGATTCGCCGAAAAGGCGCGGGGCTTCGGCACAAAATTGCGAAATCGTCTGCCCAGGCGATATTTCGAGATGCGAAAAATCCGCCACTGCTCATCCCAACGCCTTACGGACATCCGGATCGTCCAGCGTCTGGTCGAGCGTGACGCGCGTGCGTTCGATGATCGCATCGATATCGCCATCGCTGCAGCAGAGCGGCGGCGCGTAGCCGAGAACGCCATGCGCGAACGCACGGATAATGAGGCCGTTGTCCCAAGCCCGGTCGAAGACCCGCCGCGCCGGCATTGCCGACGTCGGAAGCGGTGCCTTCTTCTGCTTGTCGGTCACCAACTCGATCGCCGCGAGCATGCCGCGGCCACGCACGTCGCCGACGAGCGGATGGTCCCTCAGGCGTTCCAAGCCTGCCATCAGGCGGGCGCCGGCCTTGACGCCGTTTTCCAGCAGGCCGCCGTCTTCGTAAAGTTTCAGCACTTCGAGCGCGACGGCGGCACTGACCGGATGGGCCGAATAGGTATAGCCGTGGCCGATCGCCACGTTACCCGCGCCATCGGCGATGACCTGGTAGACATGGTCGGCCATGAACACGGCGCCCATCGGAACATAGCCCGAGGTCAGGCCCTTCGCGGTCGTCATGAAATCGGGAACGATGTCCTCTTCCGTGCAGGCGAACAGCGGCCCGGTGCGACCGAAGCCGGTGATCACCTCGTCGGCGATGAACAGGATGCCGTATTCCTTGCACAGTTCGCGGATCGCCCTGATCCAGCCCTTCGGCGGCACGATGACGCCGCCGGAGCCCTGGATCGGCTCGGCGTAGAAGGCAGCGACCCGGTCGGGCCCGATCGCCTCGATCTTCGCCTTCAGCGCGGCGAGCGATGCGGCGATGATCGCGTTGCCATCCTCGCCGACCGGATTGCGGTAGGGGTAGGGCGACGGGATCTTGTGCTGCCATTCGAAGGGAATGCCGAAGCCGGCGTGAAAGGCGGGTAGCGCAGTCAGGCCCGCGCCGACCACCGACGATCCGTGATAGCCCTGCTCGATCGAAATGAACTGGTCGCGCCGCGGCTCGCCCTTGGCATTCCAGTAGTAGCGGACGAAGCGGATCGTGCTGTCGACCGCGTCCGAGCCGCCGAGCGTGAAATAGACGTGATTGAGGTCGCCCGGCGCGCGCTCGGCCAGTTCCGAAGCGAGCCGGATCGCCGGCTCGGAGCCGAGGTCGAAATAGGCTGTGGCGTAGGGAAGCTCGCGCATTTGCCGCGCCGCCGCCTCGACGATACTGTCATGGCCGTAGCCGGCATTGACGCACCACAGCCCGGCGAAGCCGTCGACAAGCTGCTTGCCGGATGCGTCGGTCACAGTCGCGCCCTTCGCGGATCTCAGCACGCGCACGCCGAGCGCCTCGTGGCCACGATAGGAGGAGACCGGATGGATGAGATGGGCGCGGTCGAGTTCGATCAGCGAATTGGCGAGCATTGTTTTTCTCCGAACTAGCCGAGCGCCTGGTTGGCGAGGGCATAAACTTTTGGCCGTGCCTGTGCCGCGGCCGTCCGAGACGGGCGATCCATGGCCACGCCACCGCCGACATGGCCGAGGCCAATTTCCGTCAGCCAGTCGGCTATGCCGGTCCGGCGGTCGGTGTCGACGCGCAGGAAGGCGCCTGGGCGCGGGGCGGCAAAGAAGCCGATCAGTGCTTTGGCTTCCTCTGCGCTGTCCGCGATGACCGGGCCGATCACCTCGCCGCGTCCGAACGGGCGGATCGCGGCATAGGCCTCGATCGCTCCGTTGCGGCGGATGACGGCGAATTGGCCGCGCTCGGCCAGCGCGTCGATAAGGGCTTCGCGGTCGGCGCCATAAGCGTCGCGGTCCAAAGCCTTGATCTCCGGCAGGTCATTCGCGCTCGCCGGTTTCACGCCGTCGGCCGCGCCAAGCGCGGCGACGTTGCCCTGATGCTGCAGGATGGTGCCCGAGGGCGCGAAGCCCAGTTTCTGATAGAGCGGCATGCCGTCGGCGGTTGCGACAAGCCGCAGCGGACGATCCTCGGCCAAGGCGAAGGCCTGTTCCATCAGCCGGCGCCCGAGCCCCATGCCTCGCATACTTTTGTCAACGATCACCATGTTGATCATGGCGCAATCCATACCGTAGGGCGTTACCAGGATGGTGCCGACAACCCGGCCCTGGTCGTCGAGCGCGACCGCACCGCTCGAAAGCTGCAGCGCCATCTGCCAGTCCTGCGGGCGATGCGGCCAGTTCTCCTGGCGGGACAGCGCCACCGCGCCCTCGATATGGTCTGGCCCGAAAGCCTGGATTGCGATTTCGCCCTGCTGCATGAGGCATCCTTCCGTCTGCCTGCAAGTCTCGGTCATCTGCGCGCGGCGGATCGTCTGAACGTTTTGGTCTTTGCGATATCTTTCGCCTTTGCGCGGGGCGTGCGCCGCATCTTCTGCTGGCAGCGTCCTCGATGGTCGCTTTGCCGTCGCGCAATGGCGCGCTTCTCGACGGGCAAGATGCTACAGCGTGCCAAACCGGACGGCGGATACGGAACTTTCTGCTTTCGGCAGGCGCTTTTCGATCAGGTGCCCCGCCACCTCCCGACCTATGATGAACACATCCCAGCGCGGATATGTTTCCACCGGAGATCGACGGACATGGCTTCTTTCAGGCCCAAATACATCACCTTCGACTGCTACGGCACATTGACGAATTTCCAGATGGCTGAAGCGGCGCGCGACCTCTACGTCAGCCGGCTCGACGAGCCGCGCATGCAGGAGTTCATCAAGAACTTCGCCGCCTATCGGCTGGATGAGATCCTGGGCGACTGGAAGCCCTATGCCGACGTCATCCACAATGCGCTGGAACGCACCTGCAAGCGTAACGGGGTCGCCTTCAGCCCCGATGACGCCAGGATGGTCTACGAGCGCGTCCCGACCTGGGGGCCACACGCAGATGTGCCGACAGGCCTCGCGAAGGTCGCCAAGGAAATTCCACTGGTGATCCTGTCCAACGCCATGAACGCGCAGATCATGTCCAATGTCGAGAAGCTCGGCGCGCCGTTCCATGCCGTCTACACGGCCGAGCAGGCACAGGCCTACAAGCCGCGCTTCAAGGCCTTCGAGTATATGCTCGACAGGCTGGGCTGCGGCCCTGAGGACATCCTTCACTGTTCGTCTTCGTTCCGCTACGACCTGATGTCGGCGCATGATCTCGGCATCAAAAACAAGGTCTGGGTCAACCGCGGCCACGAACCGGCCAACCCGTATTACGGATATGTCGAGATCGCCGATATCTCCGGTCTTCCGGGCGTGGTCGGGCTTTGAAACGGGCGGATTGTCGATGAAATTCGTCTCCTACTGGCACGACACGGCCCCGATCTTTGCCGGCGGGGAGCACGGCCCGATCGACGGGCACTATGATGCCGCCATTATCGGCGGCGGCTTCACCGGTCTCGCCGCTGCGCGCCAGCTGGCAAAGGCCGGCGCCAGGGTGGTCGTGCTGGAAGCGGAGCGGGTCGGCTGGGGCGCATCCGGGCGCAATGGCGGGCATCTGAACAACGGCCTCGCCCACAGCTATCTGTCGGCCAAGGCGGAACTCGGCAGGGAGCGCGCGATCGCTCTCTACCGGGCGTTGGATGACTCCGTCGACACCATCGAGGCGCTGGTCGCCGAGGAAGGCATCGACTGCAACTTCCGCCGCGCCGGCAAGCTCAAGCTTGCCTCGAAGCCGAAGCATTTCGAGGCGATCGCGCGCAACTTCGAAGCCATCCATGCCGAGGTCGATCCGGATACAGCTCTGCTGTCGGCGACCGATCTCAAATCCGAGATCGGCTCGCCTTTCCATGGTGCGATGCTGTCGAAGAAGAGCGCCATGATCCATATGGGCCGCTATGTGTCGGGCCTCGCGACGGCCGCCGCTCGACACGGCGCCGTCATCCACGAGAACACAAGGGTGACCGACCGCAGGCAGGCCGGCGCCAGGCATGAGCTTACCACCTCTCGAGGCAAGATCAGCGCTGATAATGTGCTGGTGGCGACGGGCGCCTACACGACGCCGAATTTCGATTACTTCCGCCGCAGGCTCATCTCGGTCGGCAGCTTCATCATCGCCACGCGGCCGCTGAGCGACATTGAGATCGCCGCCACAATGCCCGGCAACCGGACCTGCGTAACCTCGATGAACATCGGCAATTACTTCCGGCTCGCACCCGACAAGCGCCTGATCTTCGGCGGCCGCGCGCGTTTCTCGGCGACGTCGGACCAGCGCTCCGACGCCAAGAGCGGGCAGATATTGCGGACAAGCCTCGCGGCGATTTTCCCGCAACTTTCAAAGGTCGAGATCGACTATTGCTGGGGCGGGCTGGTCGACATGACCAAGGACCGCTTCCCGCGCGCCGGCTATCATGACGGCGTCTGGTACGCGATGGGCTATTCCGGCCATGGCGCCCAGCTTTCCACCCATCTTGGCATGATTCTGGCCGATGCCATGCTCGGCCGCGAGGACCGCAATCCGCTGAAGGGACTCGAGTGGCCTTCCATCCCAGGTTACTCAGGCAAGCCGTGGTTCCTGCCGATGGTCGGCCTCTACTACAAAGCGCTCGACCGAATTCAGTGATCCGGGCTGAGTTTAGCTCAGCCCGCCCATGTGGAAACTCTTCATCTCGAGATATTCCTCGATGCCGGCCTGCGCGCCCTCGCGTCCGAGACCGGATTGCTTGACGCCGCCGAAGGGGGCCACCTCCATCGACACCGAGCCGGTGTTGAGCCCGACCATACCGAATTCCAGCGCCTCTCCGACGCGCCAGGCGCGTTTCAGGTTCTCGGTGTAGAAATAGGAGGCGAGTCCGTAAGGCGTGCCGTTGGCGAGCGCGATCGCCTCCTCTTCGGTCTCGAAACGGAAGAGCGGCGCGACGGGGCCGAAGGTTTCCTCGCCGGCAAGTTCCATGTCTTTCGTAGCGCCGGTCAGCACCAGCGGCGCGACATATTGCGGGCCCTTCGGCAGTGCCGGTCTCTCAGTGACGATCGCAGCACCCTTGGCAAGCGCGTCTTCGACATGGCGGTTGATCTTCTCGACCGCCGCCATGTTGATCATCGGCCCGATCGCGACGCCCGGCTGAGTGCCGGGTCCGACCGTCATGGCATTGACGCGGGCGGTGAGCCTGGCGGCGAAGGCATCGTAGACACCGGCCTGGACGAGAATGCGGTTGGCGCATACGCAGGTCTGGCCGCCGTTGCGGAATTTCGAGACGAGCGCGCCCTCGACGGCGAGATCGAGATCGGCGTCGTCGAAGACGATGAAGGGGGCATTGCCGCCGAGCTCGAGACTGAGCCGCTTAACGCTGTCGGCGGCGCCGCGCATCAGCAGCGAGCCGACCCGCGTCGAGCCGGTGAAAGAGATCTTGCGCACCGTCTCGTTGGCCATGATCTCGTTGCCGATCTCTGTGGGCATGCCGGTGACGATGTTGATGACGCCGGAGGGGATGCCCGCCCGTTCGGCGAGCACGCCGAGCGCCAGCGCCGAATAGGGCGTGAACTCGGACGGCTTGATCACCACCGTGCAGCCGGCGGCCAACGCCGGCGCGACCTTGCGGGTGATCATCGCATTGGGAAAGTTCCACGGGGTGATGATGCCGCACACGCCGACCGGTTCCTTCAGCACGATGATGCGGCGGTCTGAGGTAGGCGAGGGGATAGTGTGGCCGTTTATGCGGCGCGCTTCCTCCGCGAACCATTTGACGAAGGATGCGCCGTAGCGGATTTCGCCTTTGGCCTCGTCCAGCGGCTTGCCCTGTTCGGTGGTCAGGATCAGCGCCAGATCGTCGAGATGCGCAAGCATCAGGCCATGCCATGCCTCCAGCAGGGCGGCGCGTTCGGCATTGGTTCTCTTCCGCCAGTCCCGATAGGCGGAAGCCGCGGCCTCGATCGCCGCGCGTGTTTCAGAGCCGGCCATGTCGGGCACGGTGCCAATCGTCGACTGGGTCGCCGGGTCCAGAACATCGACCGTCTTGCCGGAACCGGCAGCAACCCATGTGCCGGCAATCAGGCCGGCTTCGCGAAACAGACTTTTGTCTTTCAGGCTTTTCATCGGAAACGACCTTGCATTCAGCTGAGCGCCGCGATGATGGCGGCGGTGATGGTGTCTGTTTTGTCCTTGCCGGCGATGGTTCCGATGCCGCGCGCGGTTGTCGCTTCGACCGCTTTCATGATGCGGCCGGCCGCATCCTTTTCGCCGAGATGCTCAAGCATCATCGCACCCGACCAGATGGTCGCGATCGGATTGGCGATGCCGAGATGGGCGATGTCGGGCGCCGAGCCGTGCACAGGCTCGAACATTGACGGCGCCGAGCGGTCGGGATTGATGTTGGCCGAGGCTGCATAGCCGAGCCCGCCCTGGATCGCCGCGCCGATGTCGGTCAGGATGTCGCCGAACAGATTGGAGGCGACGACCACGTCGAGGCTGTCCGGCGCCATGATCATGCGCGCGGCGAGCGCGTCGACATGGTAGCTGGTGACTGTGACGTCGGGATACCACGCCGACAGCTTGCGCGTGATCTCGTCCCAGAACACCATCGAGTGCTTCTGCGCGTTGGACTTGGTGACGGAGGCAAGCTTGCCGCGACGTGCCCGCGCTTGCTCGAAGCCGAAGCGCAGGATGCGCTCGACGCCGGCGCGGGTGAAGATCGAGGTCTCCACGGCGACCTCGTCCAGCGTGCCTTGATGCACGCGCCCGCCGGCACCCGAATATTCACCTTCAGTGTTCTCGCGGATGCACAGGATATCGAAACTTTCGGCCCGCAGCGGTCCGGTGACGCCCGGCAGCAGACGATGCGGCCGGATGTTGGCGTATTGCACGAACGCCTTGCGGATCGGCAGCAGCAGACCATGGAGCGAAACGGAATCGGGCACTTCCGCCGGCCAGCCGACGGCGCCGAGCAGGATGGCGTCGAAGCCGCGCAAGATCCCGATGGCGTCTTCCGGCATCATCCGGCCGGTTTCCTTGTAGAATTTGCAAGACCAGGGAAACTCGGTTCCGGCCAAGGCAAAGCCCGCGTGTTTGGCCGCCGTCTCCAGCACCGTCCAGGCGGCGGCGATCACATCGCGGCCGATGCCGTCACCGGGGATCAGGGCGATCGAATAGGATTTCATCGGCAACTCTTCAGAGGCTGATCAGGACGCTCTTGGTCCTGCGGTTGGCGAGATAGGCCTCGCGACCAAGATCCTTGCCGATCCCGGAGCGCTTGTAGCCGCCGGTCGGCAGGATGTGGTCGCGCGAGCGGCTGTAGCGATTGACCCAGACAGTTCCCGCTTCGAGCTTGCGCGCGAGGCGTATGGTGCGCGAAAGGTCGGTCGTGAACAGGCCGGAAGCCAAGCCGTAGGTCGGATGGCTGGACAGTGCCAGCGCCTCCTCCTCGGTCTCGAAGGTCTGGACGGTCAGGACCGGGCCGAAGATCTCCTCGACGATGGCTGGATTGGCCCGGTCGACATTGGCAATCAGCGTCGGCTCGTAGAAATAGCCGGGACTGTCCATGACGCCGCCGCCGGTCAGGCGTTCGCCGCCGGCCTCGATCGCGGCCCGGACGATGCTGTCGACGCGTGCCCGCTGCCGTTCCGAAATGATCGGCGAATACTGCGTCGCCTCGTCCCAGGTCGGGCCGGGCCGCACCGCCTTCATTCGGTCCACGATGGCAGCCGTAAGCCGGTCGGCGATGCGTTGCTCGACGATCAGGCGCGTGCCGGCGACGCAAGCCTGGCCGGCGTTGAAGGTGACGCTGCCGGCGATCGCCGCTGCCGCGTTTTCGAGATCGGCATCGGCAAAGACGAGCTGCGGGCTCTTGCCGCCAAGCTCCAGTGTCATTGGCTTGACCCCGGTGCGAGCGACGTTTTCCATGATCGCCGAACCGGCGCGGGTCGAGCCGGTGAAGCTGACCTTGGCGATCTCGGAATGGCCGGTCAGCGCCGTGCCGGTTGTCGGACCGTCGCCCAGCACCACGTTGATGAGCCCGGCCGGCAGACCCGCGTTGACAGCGAGCTGCGCCAGATAGACAGCCGAGAACGGTGTCATTTCGGAAGGCTTCAGCACAACGGCGTTGCCCGCGGCCAGCGCCGGACCGAGTTTCCACCCTGCCATCGAGATCGGGAAATTCCAGGGCGTGATCGCGCCGACGACGCCATAGGGCTCGCTGATGATCATGCCTAAGGTGGCGTCGTCGGTCGGCACGAGTTCGCTGCCTTCCTTGTCGGCGAATTCGGCAAAGAAGCGGATCTGCTCGGCTGTCACGGCGATGTCGCCGGCGACGAGCTGACCGACGGGGCGCGTCGAGCACAGCGCCTCGATTTTGGCGAGCGTTGCGGCTTCGGCCTCGATCAGGTCGGCCCAGGCCTGCAGTGCCCTGGTGCGCTCGCGCGGCCGGACTCCGCCCCAGTTGCTGGCTTTCAACGCGGCTTTGGCGCTTTCCACCGCGCTATCGACCATGTCGATACCGGCCACGGGGCAGGCGGCATAGGCTTTGCCGTCAGAGGGCCGCCGCATCTCGATCGCGCCCTCGGCGGAAATCAGCTCCCCGCCGATGAAGTGACCAACGGGCAGGGGGATCGTGTCGGGATCGAAGCTCAGGCTCATGGGCAAACCACTCGGCAGTATCGGCTTCAGCTTAGCGCGTACCGGCACGCAGCATGCGCCGTTCGGTGATCCGCCGCCGACGAATGTTGCGTGCCGGACGGCAGCGACGGCAAAATCTTCCGTCTGGGTCAGCGCCGGTGCTGACGCGCGCTAGCCTACAGTCACGTAGATTTTGCGCACCGTCTCGATCGTCTTCCAGACACCGGTGAAGCCCGGCTTCATCACGAAGCTGTCGCCTGCCCGGTAGGTCACCGTCTCGCCGGCATCGGGCGTGATTTCGACCACGCCGGAGAGGATGTGGCAGAACTCAAAGGTCTCGCCCTTGATCGAGCGCGTCTCGCCCGGCGTGGCCTCCCAAACGCCGGTATGCACGAGGTCATCCTTGGCGACGTCCTGCGGCCAGGTCTTGAAGGCGGGGTCGCCGGCAATCAGCCGCTCGGGCAACGCCTTGGATTCGCGCGGTGAAAAGCTCGGGTTGGTGTCGACGGATTTGAGCAGGGACAAAGGATGGCCTTTCGGTTGGAGCTTGACTTCGATGCATGTCGTTCTCCCAGAACCGCTGCACACTTCGGGCGACATGCATTAATAACCTCGCGACCGGTCGACGAGCCCGATCGGGTCGAGACCGGCGCGATGGCGCCTGATGTTGTCGATGACGGCGCGCGCGGCGGTCGCCGGCTGGGTGACGCTGGCGACATGCGGGGTCAGGATGATCTTCGGATGCGACCAGAATGGATGGCCAGCGGGCAGCGGTTCGGGGTCGGTCACGTCGATCATCGCCGCCGACAGATGGCCCCTGTCGAGCGCGGCGACAAGCGCTTGATGGTCAAGCTGCGGCCCGCGCCCAGTGTGGACGAGCGCAGCGCCCTCGGGCAATTTCGCGAACAGATCGGCATTCAGGAACCCACGTGTCTCCTCAGTCAGCGGCAGCAGGGCGACCAGTATGTCGCTGGCCGCGATCATCTCTTTCAGCCCGAGCTCGCCATGATGGCAGCGCACGCCCTCGATCTGCCGTGGCGAGCGACTCCAGCCCGACAGCGGAAAGCCGAAGGGTCCCAGCCGGTCGAGGACGGCTTGGCCCAGTTGGCCGAGACCGAGCACGCCGATCCGGCGCGACCCGGCCTGGAGCTGGGCGATATCGCGCCATTCCCCCGCGCGCTGCTGCGCCAGATAGGCGGGCAAGTTGCGGTGGAGTGCCAGCACGCCGAGCGTCACGTATTCCTGCATCATGCGCACGATGCCTTCCTCGATCATGCGCACGATCTTCACCGTCGCGGGCACCGCATCGAAGCGGAACTGGTCGACGCCTGCGCCGAGGGAAAACAGGATTTCCAGATTGCGGTAGCGATCGAGGTTTTCCGGCACCGTCCAGGTGATGAGATAGCGCACTGCGTCGGGATCGACCGTCGCGGGATCCATGACGAAGGGGAGGTCCGGCAATTCCTTTCCGAAGGCCTCGGCGAAGATCGCGCCGCGCCGCGCGTCGGAGTTGAACAGGAAGGTCATTCCGGTTGCTCCTTCAGGCCGCGCAACGCGCGCCGAGCGCCTCGATCATCTGCTGGCAGGCGATGAGTTCGCTGGCGAGGATGTACTCGTCCGGTTTGTGGGCGCGTGCGATGTCCCCGGGACCGCAGATGATCGCATCGAGCCCCGCGGCCTGGTAGAGCCCGGCCTCGGTGCCGTAGCTGACGGCGGCCAAAGGCGTTTCGCCGGTCAGTTCGCCCAGCAGTGCCGCCAATGGCGCGTCCTGCGGCAGCGAAAGCGCCGGATAGGCGCTGACTGGCGTCCACTCGACAATATAACCCTGCGCGACAAGAGCCCGGGCCTGCCCCTTGATGGGCGCGAGCAAACCGGCCGGGTCGACGCCCGGTATGGCGCGCGCCTCAAGGTCCAGTGTGCAGGTATCGGGGATGATGTTGACCGACTGCCCGCCGGCGACCACGCCCGCCTGCAGCGAGGAATAGGCGGGCTCGAAGGCCGGGTCGAGCGGACCGTGTGTCAGCCGCCCCGCTTCGCTCACGGCCGCGCTGAGCACCTCGGCCATGGCATGGATGGCGTTCAGCCCAAGATCGGGCCGCGAGGAATGGCCCGAGCGCCCCTTGACAATCACGCGGGCGGCCGCCTTGCCCTTGTGACCGCGCACGGCGCGCAGGCTGCTCGGTTCGCCGACGATGACGCCGAGCGGCTTGGCGCAAAGTTCGGGAAGCCGGGCGATCAGATGCGGCACGCCGCGGCACCCGATCTCCTCGTCATAGGAAAAGGCCAGATGGACCGGCTTGGCGAGGCGCAGGCCCGCCAACGTGGACACGGCCGCAAGCGCGGCGGCGAGAAACCCCTTCATGTCCGTTGTGCCGCGTCCATACAGCCGGTCGCCCTCCCGACGCAGCGCGAAAGCGGGCGAGCTCCATTGCGGCTCTCCGGCGGGGACGACGTCCATGTGGCCGGACAGGATATAGCCAGGAACATCGGCGGGGCCGATCGTCGCGAAAAGATTGGAACGGTCGCCTTCCGGCCCGGGAAGCAGGGTGACCTTTGCGCCATGTTCGCCCAGATGGGCCTCGATCCAGCCCGCAATGTCGCCGTTGGACTTGCCGGCGACCGACGGAAAGGCGACGAGACGGTCGAGAATGTCGAAGACGTCCATTCCAGCCCTCAAGGCATTTTCGGGTTTTCGGGTCCGGTCCCGCTGGCCATAACTCCAGAATTGCCGCAGAGCATGGGCGCGTTCTTTCGCGATTGCGTGCCGAAAGCGAAAGTGTTTCAGTTGAATCTTGCGTTGGCGGGCGGCATTCGAGCAAATCGTATCGGTCTGGTTGTTTAGCGTTGGCAGGGCGGGGGCGTTGTGTGTCACCCGTTGGGCAATCTTTCAGAGGCAAGGAATTGAAGCCGTCCGAAAGCTTGAAAATCGATGCCTTCTCGATGCGGATCGCCGACATCGAAGACGTCGAGCTGGAGCGGCTGCATGCGCTGTCCCTGTCCGTGGGATGGCCACACCGAGCCGAGGACTGGCAGTTCCTGCGCGGCTCGGGACAAGGGTTCGTGGCGCTCGACGAGATCGGCCGGGTTCTGGGTTCGGCCATGTGGTTCGGGCATGGCTCTGGTTTCGCGACCGTCGGTATGGTCATTACCTCGCCGCGCCTGCAGACGCTCGGCGCCGGGCAATGGCTGATGAAGCGAGTCTTCGAGAAGGTCGGCGGGCGCGATCTGCGTCTCAACGCGACCCGCGCCGCGCGGCGGCTCTATCTTTCGCTGGACTTCCAGCCTGAGAAGACCGTCTATCAGTGCCAAGGCGTCGTCCGCGCGCCGGCGATGGGCGACCCGGCGGAGGCGCGTCGCGACATCCGGACGCTGGACGCAAGCGATGTTCCCGCGGCGATTGCTCTCGACGCGTCGGCGTTCGGCGTGAGCCGCACGGCGCTGATTGAAAAGCTCTTCGCGCATTCGGTCGGCTACGGGCTTTTCGACGGAAACAAGCTGACCGCTTTCGCGCTCTGCCGGCCGTTCGGGCGGGGCCATGTCGTAGGGCCGGTCGTGGCCGAAAGGGATGCCGACGCGGTCGCGATCCTTCGGCCGCACGTGGCCGACCATTCGGGGTCTTTCCTTCGGGTCGACACCCACATGCACAGTGGCGAGTTCGCCGCCTTTCTATCGCACGCCGGAATGCCGGTCTTCGACACGGTGCTGACCATGTCGCTGGGCAAACGCCTCGCCGATTTTGCTGCCCTCGGCGAGGCTGGTCCGAAGACTTATGCTCTAGCGAGCCAAACTCTCGGGTAGGTTGGTTCTCGACTTGGGGCCGGTTTTGCCCCTTGCAATCTGAACGTCCAAATATGGACAACTCGCGCCAGAACCTGTCAGTCCATTTCGCCCCCAAACCAGTCGCGTTCATACCAGGTTAACAAAGCAGTCAGTGCCGCTTTCTTGGGAGGTGAGGGCCGACGCCAATTGGATTGAGATTAGCCGTCCCCGTGAAACTTGGGTTCGCCAGACCGTACGAGAGAATACGAAGGAAATGGGCTGGCGAACCAGCCGCTAACGTATTGATTTCCCGTAGAAAACGCCGACCCTCCGGGCCCACCAAATATTACATATCAATGCCTTACGCTTATTCCTCGGGAATTAAACGAGCGCTGCCAGATAAATTGATGAGTTTTAGATCGAATGATTTTGGGCCCCTTGGTTAATTTCTCCATCGGTTCATGTCACCTGTGAGACGTAGCGCAAGGCCATGAATTTTCGAAAGGCTCTCCGACGGTGGGTGCGGTGATCGGCGGCAACGGCTTGCGAAAGGGCGGGCCTGACCCATCCTGTATACTCGCGAGGGCTCAGGAACGACGGCTTCGCGCCCGATCTCGGCCGTAGAGGTGACCTTTGCCGATTCTTGAAGGCAGACGTCGCCGGCGCCTATGAACGGTGTTGGTAGGCGCTGCCGCCCACATTGGCGCATCCACAGGAGCCTGGTAACTCCAGTCTCCTCCGTCCGGTCCGAATAAACTCCTGAAGCCTACGCCTAGATCACCGTCTCTCCTCCATCGACAACCAGAATCTGGCCCGTCATGTACGAGGACCGGTCGGACACGAGAAACAGCACCGCCTCCGCGATTTCCTCGACGCTTGCCCAACGACCAAGCGGCACTTTTTCGCGAATGTAGGCTTCGATGGCTTCCCGGCCTCCCATCTGGGCGATGAAAGGGCCATTGAAGGGCGTGTCGACCCAACCGGGGCAAAGCGCGTTGACGCGAATGCCAAAGCGGCCATAGTCGCCTGCCATCTGCTTCGTCATCGCGATCACCGCGTGCTTGGTCGTCGTATAAGCGATCATCTCGCGGTCGTAGAGCACGCCGGAGCTCGACGATGTGTTGAGGATGACGCCGCGGCCTGCCTTCTTCATGAATGGCATCACGATTCGGGCACCCAGGAAGTGAGCCCGCACATTGAGTGTCCAGGACGTGTCGAAGCCTTTGACGCTCACACCGAGCACGTCACCCTCTACCTGTACGCCGGCATGATTGTGCAGGATGTCGATCCTGCCTTCTGTGTCGATGAAATTGCGGAAACAGGCTTCAAGCGCCTGATCCTCGGTCAGGTCGAACACAAGCGCTTTCGCTCGGCCACCTGCGGCAACAATCTGGTCGACGGTCGCGTTCGCGCCGTCAGCGCTGCGGTCCGCCACGCCGACCACCGCACCCTCGCGCGCGATGATCAGAGCTGCCGCCCTGCCGATGCCCGATCCTGCCCCGGTGACGATCGCGGTCCTGTCCTTCAGGATCATCTTTCAGCCCCCTTTCTCCCTGACCCGTAATCCTGCATCATCCGGCGAACGAGCCTCGCCAGCTTGGATGCGCGCCGATCAACCTCTGGGGAAAAACAGGCATGTACGACTTCGGCCCCTTCAAGTTCGAGTCGAAGCAGGATTTTTTCGACAAGGCAATCCGTTTCTGGAATCCCGACAAGACCAGGTTCTGGCAGAAAGCCGGGATCGATCTGGTGATCGGTAAGCGGGAAGGTTATTTCCTCTACGACATGTCGGGGCGCCGCCTGATCGACCTGCACCTCAATGGCGGCACCTACAATCTCGGTCACCGCAATCCGGAGCTGGTAGGGACGCTGAAGAGCGCGCTCGACTATTTCGACATCGGCAATCACTGGTTCCCCTCCGTGGCGCGCACGGCGCTGGCCCAATCCCTCGTCGATGTCTCGCCGGGAATGAAATATGCGGTCTTCGCGCCGGGCGGCGCGGAGGCGGTGGACATCGCCATCAAGAGTGCCCGCTATGCCACCAAGCGGCGCAAGATCGTGTCGATCATCAAGGGGTATCACGGGCATTCGGGGCTCGCGGTGGCGACCGGCGACGATCGCTTCACCAAGATCTTTCTTTCCGACCAGCCGGAGACGTTCATCCAGGTTCCCTTCAACGATATCGACGCCATGGAGCAGGCGCTCGAGGGCGAAGACGTCGCGGCGCTGATCATGGAGACGATCCCCGCCACTTACGGCTTCCCGATGCCGAAGGACGGCTATCTCAGCGCCTGCAAGGCGCTGTGCGAAAAGCATGGCGCGATGTACATCGCCGACGAGGTCCAGACCGGCCTGATGCGGACCGGCAGCATGTGGGGCTGGCAAACCTATGGCGTCCAGCCGGACATAATGGTGACGGCCAAGGGCCTGTCCGGCGGGCTCTATCCGATCAGCGCGGCACTGGTGAACGACAAGGCCGGCGGCTGGCTCAACGAGGACGGGGCGGCCCACATCTCGACCACCGGCGGGGCCGAGCTCGGCTGTGTCGTCGCCTACAAGGTCATCGAGATGCTGCAGCGACCGGAGCTGGTGGCCAATGTCGGCACCGTGACCGAGTTCATGGCACAGGCCATGGGCGAGATGCTGGCTCGGCACGGCGACATCTTCACCGGCGTGCGCCAGAAAGGCGTGATCCTCGGCCTGGAATTCGGCAATCACCCGGAGGGCGCCGTCTTCGTGTCGCGTGCACTCTACGAGCAGGGCGTCTGGGCGATCTTCTCGTCGCTCGACAAGCGGGTGCTGCAGTGGAAGCCCGGCGTGCTTCTGGATCGCGAAACCTGCCGGGACATCATGGATCGTTTCGATGCGGCAATGCCGCGCGCCCGGGAGCTGCTGCATCAGGCAGGCAAGGCGAATTGACATGGTCCAAACCTGGTTGAAACTGCCAGGCGTCCAGTGCGGGCTGGCGGTTGGACTTGCTGGGCGCAGGGTTCCGGCAGGGGACAAGGGCGCAAAGATAGGGCAGGACGGACAGTGACGGATTTCGACGCGCTCACCCATGACCAGCAGCTCGGCATCCTCCAGGAGACGGCGGAGGCGGCCATCGCCAACTACGATCTGCCGGCGGACGTCTCCGTCGCGATGATCAACCTGTCGGAGAACGCAACCTATAAGGTTGAGGCTCCCGACGGCCGGCGCTGGGCGCTCCGCATCCATCGCGACGGCTACCATTCAAGGACGGCCATCCAGTCCGAACTGGCCTGGCTGACCGATTTGCGCCAGACCGGGATCGTGCCCACCCCCGTGCCGGTGGCGGGCAAGGATGGCGAGCAGATCCAGCGTGCCGGCCATGCCAGGCTGGCGCAACCCCGCAATGTCGTGCTGTCGCAATGGGAGACCGGTTCCGAGCCGGGCATAGGCGAAGCGCTCGCCGAACCTTTCGAGGTGCTTGGCGAGGTGACGGCTCGCATGCACATCCACGCCCGGCAATGGAAGCGCCCATCCTGGTTCACTCGCCACGTGTGGGATTTCGAGACAAGTCTCGGCGAGGAAAACCCCCATTGGGGGCGCTGGCGTGACGGCATGGGCGTCGACGCCGCGAAAGCCAAACTCTTTGGCCGCACCGCGGAGCTGATCCGCCGCAGGCTCGCCGCCTTCGGCAAGGGCCATGACCGCTTTGGCCTCATCCATTGCGACCTGCGGCTCGCCAACCTTTTGATCGACGGCAAGACGGTCAAGGTCATCGACTTCGACGACTGCGGCTTCGGCTGGTTTATGTACGACGCCGCTACACCCATCTCTTTCTACGAGCATGAGCCGCAGGCAACCGATCTCATCCAGTCGTGGGCGACCGGCTATCGCCGGGTGCTTGACCTGCCCAGGGCGGACGAGGACGAGATCCCGACCTTCGTGATGCTGCGCCGCCTGTTGCTGGTTGCCTGGATCGGCTCGCACGCGGAGACGGACCTCGCCAAGTCCATGGGCTTCCCATACACCGAGGGAACGGTCGGGCTGTGCGAGGCCTATCTCAGCAAGTTTTCCTAGAGCGGTTCGCGACGAACAGCTTTATGCCAGGGCCTCCAAGCTCTCCGGCAGGATCTGGCCGCCGTCGACGATGATCGTCTGCCCGGTCACGTAGCCGGCTTCCTTCGACGCAAAGTAGAGTGCGGCGTAACCGATGTCCTCCACGGTTCCGAGCCGCTTGAGCGGGATCGAGGCGGCCATCGTCTTCTGGTAGTCCTCGCCCAGGCCGACTAGGCCCTCGGTGATGATGTTGCCCGGCATGACGGCGTTGACGGTGATGCCGTATTTCGCCAGCTCGATGCAGGCCGTGCGCATGAAGCCGAGCTGCCCCGCCTTGGTGGCGCCGTAGTGCGACCAACCGGGGAAGCCGGTGACCGGGCCGGTGATCGACGACGTCAGCACGATGCGGCCCTGGTCGGATTTCTTGAGGTAGGGAACGACTGCCTTGACCGCGTGGAAGGTACCCTTGAGGTTGGTGTCGACAACCTCGTCCCATTGTTTTGAAGTCATGTCCTCGAGCCGGGCCTGCGGGAAAATTCCGGCATTGGCGCACAACACGTCGATGCCCCCGTTTCTCCCGGCCACTGTCCCAAAAGCGCTCTCGATGCTGGCGAGCGAGGTGACATCGCCAACCACGCCAAAGGCGCCGTGGCCGATCTCGGCGGCAGCGGCTTCGGCCTGGTCGAGATGGCGCGCGATGATGGCGACCTTGGCGCCAGACAGCGCGAACACCCGCGCTATGCCCTTGCCGATGCCTTTCGATCCGCCGGTAACAACGACGGACCGGCCCTTCAAAGACTGGGTCATGATCTGAAGCTCCAAAATGAGACGGGGACAGAGTGATACCCCGTCCCCGTTGCCGAAAGGATGCCAGGGCGATGGACGCCCTAGCCTTCGTTCACCATGTGACCGATGTTGCCGTACGCCTTGGGGTTGGTGGACCTCATCACGAAGCCCCAGATCAGGCCGACGATAAGGATCGCAAGCCCGACATAGGGGATGCTCCTGGCGAAGCCATTGGTGCCGCCGAGCGTCGCGAGATTGGCCACCAGCGTATAGACGAGGACCAGCTGGACCACGAGCGAGATCAACGGCGCGATGACCGTCGCCAGCAGGCTGCCGCCGCCGTTCTTCTTGAACCACATGTAGATCGCCAGCGAGACGACGGCCTGCAGCACCAGCAGCAGTCCGGTGCCGAGCACCGCAAACAGCGTGTAGACGCCCAGCCAGGCCTGTCCCGACGGATCGTCGAAGCCGTAGGCCAGACCGTAGAGCAGGACCCATATCGCCGCCAGAACCGACTGCAGGGCCGAGGCCTTGTGGGGGCTCTTGTGGTGATCATGCGTCTCCGCGATCGCCTGTGGCAGGACGCCCTCGCGTGCCAGCGAGTACAAATAACGGGAAGCGGTGTTGTGAAAGGCCATGCCGCAGGCGAAGGAACTGGTGAGAATGAGCAGCGACATCAGCTGATAGCCCCAGCCGCCGACAAAAGTCTGAATGGGTGTCAGGAAGAAGTTCACGCCGTCGGAGAAGGCTTTGGCCACCATGTCGGCCTCGGTGGGATAGGCCGCCACCGCGCACCAGCTGACGAAGGTGTAAAACAGGCCGAGGCCAATGACCGAAATCAGCAGAGACTGCGGAATGATGCGCTTTGGATCGCGCGATTCCTCGGCGTAGTTCGGCGCCATCTCGAAGCCGACCCACGACCAGAACGCCATGAAGATACCGACGGCGGCCTCGCCGGCGGGTATGGCCACATCGCCGACCTTCTGCTCGGCGACAGGCGTGAACACCTTGAACACATTGAGCGAATCGCCGGAAAAATTCGTCCCGCCATGAGCGAAAAGCACGCCCAGCGAGAAGATCACCAGCATGATCACTTCAAGAATGAGGGCGATCCCGAGCAGCCGTGCCGACACCTTCACGTCGCGATAGGCGAGTGCCGCGATGACCACGATCATGGCGAGCGCGAGCACGATCCACGGCACGTTGATGCCGAAGTGCTGGGAAATCCAAAGATTGCCGAAGAATGCAAACAAACCAGTGAGCGAGGCCTCGAACAGCGAGTAGCAGGCGAGCGATCCAATGCCGGCCGACATGCCGACCTCGCGGCCGAGCCCTTGGCTGATGAATGAGTAGAAGCCACCGACGGATGATACCCGCGATGCCATCGCCGCATAGCCGACCGAGAAGATGGTCAGCACGATCGTCGCCATCAGGAAGGCGGCCGGCGCGTATTTGCCGATGCCGTAGCCTGCCGCGAACGGCACATTGCCCAGCATCGCCGACATTGGCGCCGCGCCGGTGACGGCCAGAAAGAGCACCCCCGCAAGCCCCACGGCTTTCGAGTGCAAAAGGTTGATGCTTTTACTCTTCGAGACGTCGATCGTCCCGCTTGCAGTTTCCGTGGCCATGAAGCCCTCTCCATTCGTGACAGCTGTATGCAGTTCCCCGCACATGGCGGCCGATGTGTCCCGGCCTGCGAGTGCTGCATTGACACTACGGACGCGGCATCACTTTGCCAAGGCCATGATTTCGCAGAGCTCGGCGCTCGACATGACGTGGCAATAGATCATGTTGATGATTTCGAGCTCCTTGTGATGAAGGTCGTCGGTCGCCGCCGCGCAGCAATCCTCGAGCACGATGACGGCAAAGCTTTCATCCGCCAGGCTGCGCACCGTCGAAGACACACACTGGTCCGTGAAGATGCCGCAACAGATGACGTTCCTGATGCCGAGGTTGTGCAGGATGAGGCGCAGATTCGTCCCGGTCAGCGCGCAATCGGTGGTCTTGGTCACCACGATTTCGTCGCCTGCCGGCTGAAGCTCGGCAACGAGCTGCGATGCCGCGTCGTTCTTTGGCAGCAGCAAATTGTTCCAGCCCGGCATTTTTTGGGACAGCGAGCGGTCGCGCCCGTCCTTGGTATGGCAGGCGATGCGGGCGAAAAGGCATTCGATGCCATTTGCCCGTGCCAACTCCAGCAATCTTGCCGTATTCGGTATGACCGCACCGTGCATGCGCTCGTGGAACGGCGTCCACAGATCGTAGCGCTGCTGTTCCTGCGGTGAAAGCGATGCGCGATCCGGCCGTTCCAGGTAGGTGTTTTGAACGTCGATGATCAGGATGGCGGTCTGTGCCGGCACCAGCACCGGATCATCCGGCTCGGGTGCGCCGAGGTAGTAGAGCGAACGGAATCCGGTTTTCCAGCTCATGCGGTCCTTTCAGAAGCGGGCGATCCTTCAGAAGCGGAACGTGAAGAGGCCTCGCGCCGCATAGGTCTCGGCGGCTTCCTCGATGAAACGGGCGATGCGTTCGGCCTGATAGGTGCCGCGCATCGTGGCGGCGGCCTCGAGCAATTCTTCCTTGGACTTGGCGCGGCCTGGGCGCAGCAGTTCGTAGACCTGCATGATGAAATCCTGCGGCACCTCGACCAGCTCTGCCCCGCGCTCGAAGTTTAGGGCGAGAGTCGGCCGGCCGACATCGCGCGCCACGTCGGCCTGCGCCTGCAGCGCTTGCGGCGTGATGCGAAGGTCTTCCATCGTCACCTCGCCGGCAAGCACCGCATCCAGCGTTATCTCCGGAAGCGCCTTGCCGTGCTTGCCGGTCACTGCGCCAGGCCGGGTTTCGGCAAGCGGATAGTCGGCACGCGTATGGGTCACTGTTTCGCTCCCGTCAGGACGACGTCGACCTCTTCGGGAGCCGCGCCGGCCTCGGTCAGTCCGGTTTCGATGGCGTAGATGAGGGCGACGCGCGCATGGTAGCGCGATCCCATGGCCTCGCCTCGCTGCGGCACCACGATGGGCTCCGGCATTTCGCCCAGCGCATAGGCCGCCGCATTGGCACCGAGCGCGCGATAGTGCTCGAGCTTGGTGATCGGGGCATTGGAAAACAGTTCCAGATTGTTGTGCGGCTGGCGGTCACGCTGATGGATGACGGCCGTGCCCTTGGCCTGGATGCCGATGCCGATGCCGCTGCCGGCAAGCCGGGCGGCGGACAGGCCAAGGAAGGACGTATCGGCCGTATGGCGAAAGCGAACGACGCGCGCCTTGAGCCCGCGCGCGCGGATCGCATCCAGCATGGCGCCAAGCACTTCGGACAGCCGATGTCCGGCCGTCGTTCGGTAAAGCTTCAACCCGAAGGCCGGGCTGATGCCGATCACCACGTCGTCGTTTGCTGGCCCGTTCGTCGCCGGCCCAAGGTTGCGATAGCGGATGTGCCTTGCCTCGTCCTTCTCGTGCAGGGCTTCCGAGCGCAGCACTTCCTTCTGGTCCAGCACGTCTCGGATGTCGTTGAGCTGCAGGCGCCGTTCTTCGGACACGCGATAGCCGGAGCCGGGACCGAGATAGTCGTTCGGATCGTTGACCGCACTGACGATCCGCCCATCGCGGATCATGGCTGAGGTCTGGAGATAGTCACCGGAAAGGCGCAGCTTGACCACGTCGAGGAGGTTCTCCGCCTCTTCGCGGAACCCACGCTTGGCCAGCGCCTTGATGACGTCGATCACGGTGATGCCGCGCTCCTTGATGGCTTCGCTGATAAAGCTGACGTCGCGTGGCATCAGGCTGCGCGTATCGTCGGAACCGGAAGCGTAGACCACGCTGATCTTCATGTCCTCGGTCGGTGAGGAAAGGTCGAGTTCCTCGAACACGGCGGCGATCGCTTCCACCGCCCGCTCGCGCAGCTCGATCGCGCGCGACTCGGGCAGCGGCGTCAGCCCGCCATCGGCCTCGAAATCGCGCTGCAGCACCAGATAGTCTTCCAGCTCCTCGCCGTTGATCAGCGAAGGGTTGAACGAATTGTCGTATTTCAGGATCGATCCCATCCCGGAGCAGATCAGGTCCGAGCCGGCAATCAGGTAGGGAAGGATCTTGGCGCCGACACGAATTTCCGATTCGGTGGAGCGCGCATCATTGCCTGATGCGCATTCGAGATCGAGCCAGACGGCGATGAGGTTCTCAGCCATCAACTCGCGGACGCCCCCAGGTATGGTGGCGGTCAAGGGCGCGCCGTCAATGCCGCCATTTTGTGTGCCCTGCACGCCCATGCCGCGCTGCAGGCAGAGGCAGCGCGCCTCCAGGTAAAGCAGCGATTTTGCTTCATGGAAGCCCATCAGCAATTCGGAGCCGGCACCCGACGTACAGCGCATCTTGACGCCGCGTGAGGCGTAGGCGGCGGCGAGAAATGCCTTGGACCACGGCGTATCGTCGCCATCGGTGAACGATTTTTCGGTGCCGTAGACGGAAACGGTTTCGGCATAGGACGTGAAGCCGGCCATGGCGATGCGCAGTTCCTCCGCCTCCTCACTGGAGCATTGGAACAGCGTTCCCCAGCGGCCGACGGCGCCGCCCACCGCACACGCCACCGCGTTGGACCAGGCGTTGCGCGACACGCGCATCGTAGTCTCGATCTCGTCGAAGCCGAAGGCGACGGCGGTTGCGGCGTCCGCGGCGAGCTGGAGCGGGTCGTCCTTGGCGTTGGTGACATGCGCCTGGTTGCCTGGCGTCTTGCGTGCTCGCATCTTCGAGTAGGCGAAGGCGATCTCCAGCGCGTTGAGCTGCGACACGACCTCGGCGAGTTTCGCAGGCGTCATGCCGTGGGCGAGCCGCACGAGCTTTTCGCGCGGAACGTTCATATCGACCAGCCAGCGCGCAATGGTCGCTGACTCCAGGGCCATCGCTTCGGGCGCCACTTCCGGGTCGATGTGATGGCGGGCGATGAAGCGGTCGATCATGTCGTAGTCGTGCTCGAGCACCCCATCGAGGGACACGACGCGCCCGCCCTTGATGCCGATGCCGGGTTTGGGATCGGCCGGGCTGGAGAAAGCGGAGAAGCCGTTGGCAGGGTCTTCCGCCGCGAACTTGTCCAGCCGCAACGGCCGCTCGTCCCAGTCGGCGAAGCGCTTCCAGCGGTTCAGTTTCGGCGTCATGCGTGCATTCCTCGCCCCAAAGGAAAGACTATTGAATGCCCGATCGTCACACAATGGCCTGCATCGAATCTCGCCGAAGGGCCTGCCCTGGTTGCCATCCTTGGATAGGCGCGGCGAACTGAGCGGCTTTGACACGCAATGAACTGCGGCTCTTGACTGTGTAGATCGCGACAGCCGTGGTGGCAGCCGTTTGCGAACCCCACCCTTACATGATCGCCATTCCGACAAATCCTGTCGGAATGGGTAAGTCCACGTAAAGCGCCGTACGGCAGCGTAAGCTAAACCTAGAAATGCCGCGCCGGAGTAGAGCACCGGAAGGCTTGATTTTACTCGGAGAAATTTGGTGCCGCTTGCGTGACTCGAACACGCGACCCCATCATTACGAATGATGTGCTCTACCAACTGAGCTAAAGCGGCCCGGGAAGCGTCAGGCTTCCAGAATGGGCTGCGTGATAGACTCAACCGCTCGCTAATTCAAGATGGGCAGCGGCGAATTCCGGCCTCTTTGCCGGCAATTCCCATCTACGGTTACCGCGCAACGGCAGCGGCCGCGGCGCGCGGTGGCGTCCAAGCCGGCTGCTCCACGGCCACATCGCCCGGAGTGTCCGTGACGAAAAATGTTGATTCTCCAGCAAAAAACGCCGAAATGGCGTTGGATACGCCGGCAAGGCAGCCGCTCGCCCGTTGATCGATTGGCCGCCTCCGGCTAACGATCAGGGAACTGTGAGCGAACGCGCAGAGGGAGCTCGCTTGGACCCCATCGAGAAAGCGATCCGCAATGCCTTCGAGAAAGGCAATGCCGAGGACCGGGCGTTCCGCGAGAAGGTCTATCGATCGGCCTTTGCCGCGCTGGACCGCGTGCTGCAGGCCAATCCGAACATCACGGTCGAGGCCGCCATCAGCCGCCGCAAGGCGGTGCAGGCCAAGATCACTGAGATTGAATCGGAGTTCCTGCCCGCCGTGCCCGATGTGACGCTGCCGCCGGAAAACGTCGCGCGTGCCGGCAACGGCGCGCCGGATCCCCGCGTCGAAGCGCCGGCGGTATCGTCCGCGCCTTCGGTCGACGCGCCGCTGCCGCCGTCGCAATCCGCACCCTCGCCCTCGATCACCGTCGACGGACCGGTGCAGCCCGATGCTTCGGACCAGCCGCGTTCGCGCGTGCTGCCGCGCGTGCCCGACATCATGCCGGACGAGACGGCGCTTCCCGATGCGCCGTCGCTCGATGATTCGCCGGGCGCTCCCGTCGGCAACGGCGCCCAGGTCGCGCCCGACCGCGATGAGCGGCGGATCAGGGGCCGGCGCCTGCCGCTGACCGCGATCTTCGTCGTCGCGACATTGCTCGCCGCCGCCGGCATCGGTCTCTACTTCGCCAAGCAGACCGGCGTCTTCAAGACGGCGGCCGAGCTCGACACCGGCCCGCCGGAACCGACGCCGACCCTTGACAGCGAGGACTCCTCGCAGCCGGGCGACACCGGTTCGCCGCAGAAGCCGGGCGAGGCGGACCAGTCGAAGAACTGGATCAACGTCTTCTCGCCCGCCGATCCGACCCATGTCAGCGCGCCGTCCGACGCCGGCGCCGACGTGATGAAGGACGACACCGGTCAGTTCCTGCGCATCCGCTCCGGCGCTTCCGGTTCGGCCATTGCCTTCGATGTCGGCCAGGGCGTGCTGGAGAAGCTTGTCGGCAAGCACGCCATGTTCGACATCGTCGCCCGCTCCGAAGAGGGCAAGGAGACGCAGATATCGGTCGACTGCAATTTCGGCGATCTCGGCGATTGCGGCCGCAAGCGCTACGCCGTCGGCCACGAACGCAACGAATATCTGTTCGACGTGCAGTTCCCGGACAAGCATCCGGGCGCCGCCGGCACCATCGCCATCAACTCCGACATCGACCAGAAGGGCAAGTCGGTCGATATCTACGAGATACGCGTTTCGATCGCGCAGTGATCGCGTCGTCGTATCCGGTCCAAGCAGGCGGCTTGTTGACTAGAGCGGGATGAAAATGTTTG